>JAUNUI010000008.1:22832-108941 GCA_030538255.1 Pelistega sp.
TACTTACAGGTTCAGCGCTTATACTTACAGGCTTCACGCGCAAAGTTATTCAAGCAATACACGCAAAGTAATACACCTTGAAGGCCTATCCTCAATTCCCTCACTCATCTCCCTTAACAAGCTATTAACACAATCAATAAAATGAACGAGCTTAATAACATTAAGCAGATTAGTGAATTGCTAAGTTTATCAACGATTTAGCATAAATTGAGAATACAAGATTTTAACGAAAAAAACCTTGACTATCAAGCGCTTAGCCAAGGTTTTCGCATAATAAAGACATTCTGTGCCCTATTTCACAACAAAATAAGGCTTAATACAATCAAATCAATGAGTTAAAGTAAACAATCAGACAGCAAAATCACTTTCTAGAACTCTTACAATGGTCGAATGCTGACTTGATACCAACATATTAGACAATATATCCTCTGATATCGCTTACTTAGCTTGCTTGTTCTGCCATAGCTCAAGGACTTTTTGGGTGGTTTCTTCTATGCTTAAATGACTCGAATCAATAATATGGGCATCAGCGGCAGGCTTCAAGGGCGCGACTGGGCGCTCCATATCTTGCTTATCACGTGCCTGCAAGTCTGCTAAAATCGCCTCAAACTGACCATCTAGCCCTAGATTTTGCAATTGACGATAGCGGCGTTGGGCGCGTTCATTGACGTCAGCCACCAGAAATATCTTTAATGGGGCTTGTGGAAATATTACCGTCCCCATATCACGACCATCCGCAACGAGCCCCGGCTCCTTGGCAAATAAGCGTTGACGCTCTAATAAAGCTTGACGCAAGGCAGGATAGGTCGCCACTTTCGAGGCTAATTTACCGACGGCCTCTTGACGAATCGCCTCAGTCACATCCTCGCCATCAAGAAAGACACATAAATCCTTAAATACAATCTGCATCTTTAAAGCGAGGTCCGCAATCACCGACTCTTCTGCTTGTGCTAAGCCTGCTTTCAGTGCGGCATAGGCACTCAGGCGATACAAGGCACCTGAATCAAGAATATCCCAGCCTAATGCTTGAGCGACTTTAGCGCTAATCGTCCCCTTACCTGAAGCACTCGGTCCATCAATCGTAATTACATTCATGCTACTAATCCTTGATAGACACTAAAGTAACGAGGAAATGTCTTAGCCACACAGTCGGGATCCAGAATACGCACCCCAACTGGTCCGAAGGTCGCTAAGGAAAAACACATGGCCATACGATGATCATCATAGGTCTCAATTTCTGCTGTCTGCCACTGCTTAGGCGGCTCTACACGTAACCAATCAGGACCTGAACTGACTTGTGCACCCAATTTACTGAGCTCGGTGTGCATAGCTGCGATGCGATCTGTTTCTTTCACTCGCCAACTGGCAATATTGCGTAAGGTACATGGACCATCCGCATATAAGGCCAATACGGCTGCTGTCATCGCCGCATCAGGAATTAAATTAAAATCTCGGTCAAATGCCTTAAGTGGCCGTTGTGCCACATTAAGTCCGCTGACTTCTACGTAATTATCACCCATGGTAATCTGCGCTCCCATATCAGCTAAGACATCTGCAAACTGAATATCGCCTTGGATACTTTGCGCACCGACGCCCACAATCCTCACTGGGCCCTGACCGATAGCTCCAAGCGCCATAAAATAGGAGGCGGAGGAAGCATCCCCTTCAATCTCCAAACTTTCTGGGCTTTGGTAACTCGCATCAGCGGCAATCGTAAACTGCTGCCAATTATCGTGTTGCACCTGAACACCAAAACGCGCCATTAAATTCAAAGTAATCGCAATATAGGGCTTTGAAATTAAATCGCCTTGCACTTCAATCTTCACTTCTTCACCGGTTTTCGCTGCGATCAGCGGTGAAACGAGTAAAAGTGCGGTCAAGAATTGACTGGAAACCGAGCCATCAATTTTGATGACTTCTTTTACCTCTAATCTCGGCGCAGCAATACGTAAAGGTGGATAGCCTGGATTCTGCTCATAAGCGATCTGACAACCAAAGCTTAGCAATGCATCAACTAAGTCCCCAATCGGACGCTCATGCATGCGCGGCACACCGTGTAAGCGATAATCACCACCGGTCAAGGCCAAGGCCGCAGTTAAGGGACGAAAAGCTGTTCCCGCATTGCCAAGGAAGATCTCGGCTTGTTTCACTGGAAACCCCTGCTGTGCGTTCGCTGCCACACCATGAATCCGAACGGCATCTTCTGATACTCGGTCAATATGTACGCCAAGCGTCTCTAAGCCTGCTAGCATCACGCGTGTATCATCAGAATCTAAAAGCCCCGTAACTAAGCATGAACCATGCGCAATAGCGGCAAGCAATAAAACACGATTAGAAATACTCTTGGACCCAGGTAAAACAATTTCACCTTGAGCCTGATGGCTTTTTGCAAGGTCAATAAACTCCAGCCTCATTTAATCGTTCTCCTTCCAATTGCGGCGCGCTACAGCCGCCTCTTTTAACCATTCATAGAGTTGTTGTTCATCACCCGCCGACAAGAGACGGGTTGTGCGATCAAGCTCTTGTTTAAAACCTTCTAATTGGTTGAGCATCGCGGCACGATTACTCATAAAAATATCACGCCACATTTCAGGGGATCCCGCTGCTATGCGGGTAAAGTCACGAAAACCTGTCCCACCCATGGTCAATGCTTGCCGTCCTGTACTCGTGCTATCCATAAACGACATATAACATGAAGCTAAGAAATGCGGGAAGTGACTCACGGCGGCAAAAATTTCATCATGATTTTCAGCGCGATCCAATAGCTGCACATGCGCGCCACACTCACGCCAAGCCTGCACAATCAAATCAACGTCAGCAGGATTATTCTCAGGCAAAGGTGTCAAAATCACATTACGATTTAAAAACAAATCTAAGCGCGCTGCTGTTGGCCCTGAGGCATGCGAACCAGCAATAGGATGACCGGGCACGAACTGACGAATTTTCTCGCCCAAGACTTCACGCGCAACCTGGATGACCCCCGTCTTGGTACTCCCAACATCGGTTAAAATCGTACTTTCACGAAGGTGAGGCAACAAGCGCTTTAAGACAGTCGCCAAGGCCTGAACAGGCGTGGCAATCACAATCACATCGGCCTCTTGAGCCATCTGTTCAAGCTCCACTACCTCATCAATCAAACCCAAATCAATGGCCTTTAACAAGCTTTGTGGATCTCGACCAGCACCCAGGACTTTAGTGGCTTTCTTCGTATTTTTTAGAATTAAAGAAAAAGATCCACCGATCAGTCCAACACCAATAATGCCCAGTACAGGAATATGCAGGGATGAATTGCTCGTGCCTAAAATCACTGCGTCAAAACCTCGGTCAAAGCCTCAATAAAGCGTTGGTTTTCATGCGGCAAACCAATGGATACACGTAAGTGTTCCGGTAAACCATCACCCACCACAGGTCGCACAATCACACCCTTACGTAAAAGCTCCTGATTCACCACTAAGGCATCAGGTACCTTCACTAAGATAAAGTTACCGTAACTGGGTACAAATGATAGGCCAAGCTCGGTAAATGCCTGACTCAGCATCTCTTTACCTTGCTTATTTAATTCATAAGTACGTTGTAAAAACTCGGTATCTTGCAATGCGGCTTGCGCAGCTACTTGAGCAAATGAGTTGACATTAAACGGTTGGCGCACACGATTGAAAAAATCGGTAAGCGCTGGCCGCGCAATCGCAAAGCCAACCCGAATAGCAGCCAAGCCATAGGCCTTAGAGAAAGTTCTTAGGACCACAAGATTAGGATACTTGTTCACTAAGGCGGCACTATTAAAACGCAGCTCTGGATCTAAATATTCGTTATAGGCTTCATCGAGCACGACGGTCACCTTGAGACCATATTTTTCAAATACACGTGCCACAAAGTCCTCAATCACCTGCCCTGAGTGGAAGGTACCTGTAGGATTATTTGGGTTGGCAATAAAGACTAAGCGCGTATCTTCCTCAATCGCCTCGAACATCGCCTCTAAATTATGGCCGAAATTCTTCGCTGGCACTTGAATATGACGTGCGCCACGCGCCTGTGTAGATAGACGATAAACTACAAATGCATACTGAGAATAGACGCAAGATGTATGCTCATTCAAGAGTGCTAAGCTGACCAATTCCAATAAATCGTTAGAGCCATTACCTAAGGTAATCCAATCGCTAGCCACACCATAATGCTCACTTAAAGCTTGTTTTAAGGCGAAACCATTCGCATCAGGATAACGTCCTAAGGCTTGGCGCTCCGAGCCATCTAGTAGACCATGCAATGCTTTCTGCACCTTATCGCTATAGCCTAAGGGGTTTTCATTCGATGCAAGCTTAATAATCTCATTAGGATCCAAATTAAACTCACGCGCCAAATCTTCAATGGGCTTACCAGCTTGATAAGCTGACATAGCTTGCACGGCAGGTGATACAGCATATTGTTTTGCGATTGACATAATATAACCTTACCTTTATACCTTACTGCATTGGGTATGAACCCAAAATTTTGAAAAATGAGGACTGATCTTCAAGTTCTTTAAGAGCAAGAGCTACCGACTCTTCCTCAATATGACCTAAGATATCCACATAGAAATAATATTCCCATTGTCCTGTACGAGCAGGTCGCGACTCAAAGCGTGTCATTGACACACCATGTCGAGCAAATGGCGTAATCATATCGAGTACCGCACCGGCTCGATTTGGCACTGCAAAAATTAAACTCGTCTGGTCTTGACCACTACGTGCTGTCGCAATCTTACCAATTGCTAAAAAACGCGTTTTATTATTGGCATCATCTTGAATACCTTCAGCCACCACTTCTAGTTGGTAAATCAATGCCGCAGGCAAGCCAGCAATCGCCGCCACATTCGAATCTAAAGAAGCCAGGCGTGCTGCTTCCGAATTACTCGCCGCCGGTACGCGCTCTAGATGCGGATAATTAATACTCAACCATTGATAACATTGTGCTAAAGCCTGAGGATGGCCGTAGATACGATCGACCGAGCTCAGGTCGCCTGTTTTGTGTAAGAGCGAATGGCGGATTGGAATCGTACGCTCACCATGCACCTTAAGCGTGCTACTTAATAATAAATCCTGAGTTCGATTGACGGCACCTTCGGTAGAATTCTCAACCGGCACCATGCCCACATCCGCACGTCCCGCTTCAACCGCACGGAAAACCTCGTCAAAAGAGACGCAAGGTAATTTCTGTACAGCGTGACCATAAAACTCCAAAGCTGCCTGCTCGGAGAATGAGCCCTCAGGTCCTAAATAAGCCACTACCAAACCACGTTCAAGGCCACGGCAAGCAGAAATAATTTCTGCCCAGACCGCATGTACGCCTTCTTTAGGGAAAGTCTGTTTAGCATTGAGTTCTTCTAGACGACGAATGATTTGAGCTTCGCGCTCAGGCTTTAAAATGCTATCTTGTTGGCCAAACTCATGCTTCACTTCACCCACTTCAATGGCCGCTTGGGCACGTTGATTCAGGAGTTGTAAAATTTGTTCATCAATCGCATCAATACGATTGCGTAAAGGTAATAACTTCGCTAATAACTCTTTATCCATGCAAGCGCTCAAACTCTTTCAAATAGGCCACTAAGGCGTGAACACCCTCAATTGGCATCGCATTATAGATAGAAGCACGCATACCACCGACTGACTTATGCCCTTTCAGAGCAACTAAACCAACCTGTTCAGCACCTTCCAAAAATTTCTTATTTAAACTTTCATCATGTAAAACAAATGGGACATTCATGCGTGAACGATAGGCTGCTTGAATACCATTATGATAGAAACCACTTTCATCCAGTGCTGCATATAGGGCTTGTGCCTTGGCCTTGTTCGCCTGCTCCATGGCGCTTAGACCACCTTGCTTGAGTAACCACTTAAACACTAAGCCACAGATATAAATACTATACGCAGGCGGCGTATTAAAACGCGAACGCTCTTTGGCGACATTCAAGTAGTCAAAAGCACTTGGACAAATCGCTTGAGCATGACCGAGTAAGTCACGACGAACAATCACCACCGTCACCCCCGCTGGACCGGCATTCTTCTGGGCACCTGCATAAATTAGACCCGCTTGCGTTACGTCTAAAGGACGCGACAAGAAATGCGAGGATACGTCTAAGGCAAGTGGTACCTCGGGAGCGCCCAGTGAGGCTGGCGCCGGCGGTTCAGCAATCTCTAAACCACCAATGGTTTCATTAGTGCAGATATGTAAGTAAGAGGCCTCAGGATTCACTTGCCAAGTTTCCACGGGTGGTAACCAGCAACCCGCTTGATAGGTTTGGCCTTGAATTTCCTGTGTGCTTTGATTACTCGCCACCAGATTAACCTGGCCGTAACGCGCTGCTTCCTTGTAGGATTTAGCAGACCAGATACCCGTCACTAGATAATCAGCTTGATGAGCTGGACGTGCATGTAAGAGATTGAGGGGCACAATCGCATTCTCTGCGGTTGCCCCACCTTGCATAAACATCACTGCATAATCATCAGAAATAGTTAGCAAGCGACGTAAATCTTCTTCGGCCTCATCACAAATTTGTGTGAACTCAGGTCCGCGATGACTCATCTCCATCACTGACATGCCACTGCCGTGCCAATCTAGCATCTCTGCAGCAGCTTGTTGTAATACCTCAGTCGGTAATTTAGAGGGGCCCGCAGAAAAATTCCATAATGCTTTATTTGCCATATTTCCACTTCCAATCGAATGGGCTTACACCGGCCATTCGTCTACATTCTATGATGAGGCTTATTCAGCCCCATCGGTCTATACACCCCTATTTGAGACTGATTTGATCTCAAGCATACGGGCAGGTTTATATAGCGACTATTCTGCCTCGCCCTCATCGATATCATCTACGTCATCCGCTGATGAATCCGTGCTGTCCTCTGATGCTATTGGCGCCTCTAAATCAACACGCTCTTCATCATCAAACTCAGTTTCATCCGCTTCATCTGCATCGGATTCAACCACACGACGAATACCCGAAAGTACCGTGCCTTCATCGACCTTAATTAAGGTAACGCCTTGCGTTGCACGACCCATTTCACGGACTTGATCAACCTTAGTGCGGACTAAGACGCCGCCTGTGGTGATCAGCATAATCTCATCATCAGGTTCAACCAGAACCGCTGCCACAACTTTACCATTACGGTCGCTCGTCTGAATGGCAATCATGCCCTTGGTGCCACGACTATGACGCGTGTACTCCGCAATCGCCGTACGCTTGCCGAAACCATTCTCAGTACCCGTCAAGACACTCTTAGTTTCATCGCGAGCCACTAACATAGAGATAACGGCTTGACCTTCATCCAAGGTCATACCCTTAACACCACGGGCATTGCGCCCCATAGAGCGCACATCAGACTCATCAAACCGAACTGCTTTACCGGCATCAGAGAATAACATCACATCACAATGCCCATCGGTAAGATCGGCGCCGATTAAGAAGTCGCCTTCATCTAAGGTCACAGCGATGATGCCTGCTTTACGAGGATTCGAGAAGTCAGAGAGCGGTGTCTTTTTTACAGTACCTTGAGAGGTCGCCATAAACACATAGCGATCTTCAACAAACTCTTTCACTGGCAAGATAACCGTAATACGCTCACTGTCCTGTAAATTAAACAGATTAACAATCGGACGGCCACGCGAGTTACGCGTACCTTGTGGCACTTCCCAGACTTTCAACCAATAAACCCGGCCATGATTTGAGAAGCACAACATGTAATCATGTGTATTGGCAATAAATAAGGTGTCGATCCAATCATCTTCTTTCATCGTGGTCGCTTGCTTGCCACGACCGCCGCGTTTCTGCGAACGATATTCAGAAAGCGGTTGGCTCTTCACATAACCACTATTCGATAAAGTCACCACCATATCAGTTGGTGTAATCAAATCTTCCGTATCTAATTCAGTAGCATTAAATTCAATCGTTGAGCGACGTGCATCTTTCGAGTTAAGCGCGAACTCGTTCTTAATGGCATTCAACTCATCAGAGATAATGCTTGTAATACGTTCAGGACGGGCCAAGATATCGATTAAGTCGGCAATTTCTTCCATCACCTCTTTATATTCTTTAACAACCTTATCTTGCTCAAGACCAGTCAAGCGTTGTAGACGCATCTGTAAGATTTCTTGCGCTTGAATATCACTGAGGCGATAGAGACCATCGCTTTGCAAACCATATTGTGCTGGTAAGCCTTCAGGACGATAAGCGGCGCTACCTCCCAGAATATTGCCCTCATCCGCACGGACCAACATCTCACGTACCAATGAAGAATCCCAAGAGCGCTGCATTAATTCTTGACGCGCAACAGGTGGCGTCGGTGACTCTTTAATGATGCGAATAAATTCATCAATATTCGCTAAGGCAACCGCTAAACCTTCAAGAATATGACCACGGTCACGTGCTTTACGTAGTTGGAAAATCGTACGACGTGTCACCACTTCACGGCGATGCTGGAGGAAATAATCCACCATCTGCTTGAGATTCAATAAGCGTGGTTGGCCATCAACTAAGGCCACCAAGTTCATACCGAAAGTCTCTTGCAACTGAGTGTGTTTAAATAAATTGTTTAACACGACTTCAGGTACTTCACCGCGCTTAAGTTCAATTACCAAGCGCATACCGTCTTTGTCAGACTCGTCACGAATCGTCGAAATTCCTTCGATACGCTTATCATTGACCAAGTCGGCCATTTTTTCGATCAAGTTTTTCTTATTCACTTGATAAGGAATTTCATCCACCACAATCGCTTGACGACTGCCCTTCTCAAGGTCTTCAAAGTGGGTGCGCGCACGCATAATCACGCGACCACGACCAGTACGATAACCTTCACGCACGCCTTGCATACCGTAGATAATACCGCCGGTCGGGAAGTCAGGTGCGGGGATTAACTCAATCAGTTCTTCCACCGTGCACTCTGGATTGCGCAGGGCATATAAACAGCCATCAATGGTTTCATTTAAATTATGAGGCGGAATATTCGTCGCCATACCAACCGCAATACCAGAACTACCATTCACTAATAGATTAGGTAGGCGCGCAGGTAGAATCAAAGGCTCTTGCTCACTACCATCATAGTTAGGACCAAAATCAACCGTCTCTTGTTCAAGATCCGCTAATAATTCATGGGCTATCTTAGCTAGGCGAATCTCGGTATAACGCATCGCCGCAGCACTATCGCCATCAACCGAGCCAAAGTTACCCTGACCATCAACAAGCATATAGCGTAAAGAGAAGTCTTGAGCCATACGCACAATCGTGTCATAGACCGCTTGGTCGCCGTGCGGGTGGTATTTACCAATGACATCACCCACAATACGGGCTGACTTTTTGTAGGCTTTATTCCAATCGTTATTAAGCTCATGCATCGAAAATAAAACACGACGATGAACTGGTTTTAGACCATCTCTGACATCGGGTAAAGCTCGACCAACGATGACACTCATTGCATAGTCTAAATAACTACGACGCATCTCCTCTTCTAACGAAATTGGGAGCGTCTCCTTAGCAAAGGATTCCATATTACTCACTATTATTGATTGATTTGCAGACGTCAAAAACAGCGATAGTCGAATTTTTTAGGGCCCAAACGATCACTGCAGGGATCATCTAGGAACACTTAAAAAGGCTTCGGGCTATTTCTTCATGCTAGTTTTTAACACCTGTAAAGTGGATAACACCTTTCGTAGGCGCAAAGTCTAGATTTTACCATTGTTCACCCCGGGTTTTAATGGCCTACGGCTTTTTAGTGAATTTAACCGCCCTATATACCGCCCCATATTTTAAATCGGCGCAGACCTACAAGGAAAAGACCACCAAATAAAAAAGCTACTCAATAAAAAACCAGAGCGTTCGACTGAACATAATCAACAAGTCGAGACTGAACATAATCAACAAGCCGACTAAGCATGTTTGATAACTCGCTTGTTTGCAGATTAACTTGGTTTGTTGCATTTTAGGCACCCTGAATCTTAAGAAAATGCTTTAACTTTACCTACATACATCTTGTCTTCGTTGTAAAAAAACTCTTTAAATAGGCAATTCACCAATCCCAGATGTGGCTTATACGCAACATATATTGCATAAAAACCACAAATTGGCGTATATCCTTAAAAATCTAGCATTTACTCTCTACAAATGGCAGTGAAATCACTTAATATTTAGTCAAGAACTTGGGAAAGCCGAGCAAAAGTTTTGAAACAAGCTCAAAGCATTGCTATACTAACCCTGATTTCCATTCTGCGGCGTTAACGCTGCGAGTCAATTTTTTAGCTTATTTAGCTCATCGAGGAGAAACATGAACAAGCCCTCTAAATTCGCATTAGCAATCGCCGTTGCTCTATCAGCATCAGCCGGCGTAGCTCAAGCTCAAACAGTAGACAACTGGGTTAGCAACTACGGTCTAACTTGGATGAACGGCACTAACGAATACTGCTGGCAAAACAACTTCTGGACACCTGCAACAGCCCTACAAGGTTGCGGTGGTCAGCAAGCTCCAGCTGGCATCACAGCTAACAAAGTAACTTTCAACGCCGATACATTCTTCGACTTTGACAAAGCAACTTTGAAACCTGAAGGCCGTAACATTCTTGATCAAGTAGCTGACCAAGTTTCTAAATTAAACCTAGAGTCTCTAATCGCTGTTGGTCACACTGACTCAGTTGGTTCTGATGCTTACAACCAACGTCTTTCTGAGCGTCGTGCTGCATCTGTTAAAAACTACCTAGTTTCTAAAGGTGTTCCAGCTGACCAAATCATCGCTTCTGGTAAAGGTGAATCTGCTCCTGTAGCTTCTAACGCTACTCGTGAAGGTCGCGCACAAAACCGTCGCGTAGAAATCGAAATCGTAGGTTCACCTAAGTAATTCGATTAGGCGTTAACTGCTTTGTTACGCTAAGTTAAAAAGCCTCCTTCAAGGGGGCTTTTTTATTGCCTGCGATTTAGACTGGCATGGAAACATTGGACACTTAGGAGTCCAAACCATGACCATATCTATCCCTAGACTGGTATGGATTAGCCGTATTTAATCCCCAAATTTTCAGTATCTAGTGAATCCGCTGACCTTTTACTTTTACATACATTTTGAAGATATATAGTTAGCTTCATCCTATGGTAAACTGAAGCTCTTTATGTTACTTGATGACTATTGCTGACATGACTGCTACACCTAATGCTCAAACCAATGTTGACCAAGCTGAAATTGATAAATTCAGTGCCTTAGCCTCTAAGTGGTGGGATCCGAATAGTGAGTTCAAACCGCTGCACGAGATTAATCCCTTGCGTCTATCGTGGATTCAAGAGCGTGTAGGCGATAGCTTACAAGGTAAGAAAATTATTGATGTCGGCTGTGGTGGCGGTATTTTGGCAGAAAGCATGGCCGTCTTGGGCGCTGATGTAACAGGCATTGACTTGGCCCAGAAATCATTAACAGTGGCTCGCCTTCATAGCCTTGAATCTGGCGTGAAAGTGAACTACAAGCTCATTGCCGCCGAAGAGATGGCTGCACTCGAGCCAGAACAATATGATGTAGTCACCTGCATGGAGATGTTGGAACACGTACCTGACCCTAGCTCCATTATCCGCGCCTGTAGCCAACTGGTCAAACCAGGAGGCCATGTTATTTTCTCTACCCTAAATCGCAATCCCAAATCTTTTTTATTTGCGATTATTGGTGCGGAATATGTGCTACAACTCGTCCCCAAAGGCACGCACAGCTACAATAGTTTTATTAAGCCTAGCGAGCTTGTGGCAAGTGCTCGTCACGCGGGCTTAAAACTCGAGCAGCTCAAGGGTTTAGAATATAATCCCATCAGTAAAGTGTATAGCCTCTCAGGCGATGTCTCAGTTAACTATATGGTGGCAACGCGCAAATGATCAAAACCGTCTTTTTCGACTTTGATGGCACCTTAGCTGATACAGCCAGAGATCTTGTTGCCGCCACCAATTTACAACGTGAACGTGCGGGTCTCGAACCGATGCCTTTTGAAGAATTGCGCGGATATTCCTCACAAGGTGCAGGTGGTTTGCTCAAGAAAGCCCTAGGCCTAGAGAAAACAGATGCGGCATTTGAAGCAACACGTCAACAGTTTCTGCAAGACTATTACGCCTGCATGACCGATCAAACTGTATTATTTCCTGGCATTACTGAGCTTTTAAAACAACTTGAGAACAATGGTTACACTTGGGGCATTGTGACCAATAAAGCAGAGAACTTATCCTTCCCTATTTTCGATCACCTTGGTCTAACTCAACGCAGCATTGCAAATATCTGTGGCGATACTGCAGCACGCCCTAAACCCTATCCTGACCCTCTCTTTTTAGCAGCAGAACGGGCACAAGTTGAACCTCAGGATTGCATCTATATTGGTGATGATGCGCGCGATATTATTGCGGGTAAAGCGGCTGGCATGGCAACCATTGCTGTGCGTTATGGATATTGTGATCAACCCGAAGAAATTGCCTCTTGGCAGGCTAATATAACCGTCGATACGCCTGAGCAACTCTGGCAAGCCATTGACATACTTACCAAGGAATCTATGTAACATGAAGCAGCGCCTATTACTTCCAGCCAGTCTAATTGCCATCAGTGTTTTCGCGAGTGCCTGCGCGCCTTTACAAGGTAACGCTAACGGTCCTAGCTTCGGCTCAGGTAGTTTAACGGTTAAACAAGACGGCCAACCTGCCAATGTGATTAGCAATCTGGCCACTGTCAACTGGAATGCCATGACTGAGAGCATCTTAACGCCAGCCGCCAAGAAGCAAGGCGTTGAAGTGAATCGTGTCCATGATGGCAGCCTACGTGTTCTATTACCTGCTAAAACACTATTTAGCACACGCAGCAATACGATTACGCGTCAAATGGCTCCCGTCTTGAAAACCATTGCCGAAGAGATGAAAATTCGCCAGATGCTACGTGTCAAAGTAGTTGGTCATACAGACTCAAGCGGCAGTGAAAAAGCCAATCAAAATGTTTCATTGAACCGTGCCTACACGGTAGCTCAACGCTTAATCAATGATGGCGTACGTTCAAGCCGGATTGATATTGAAGGCCGTGGCTCCATCGACCCGCTAGTCGCCAATGATACCTCTCAACGCCGTGCAGTTAATCGTCGTGTTGAATTGTACTTATATCAATTAAAGTAATAAGCGTACTGCGAAAGCACATCACTTGCCATAAGGCCAAAGATAAGTGAACTGGTATGAGCAAGCTTTGTGCTTCTAAACAGTTAATAAATCCATACCACTGTACAAG
This sequence comes from Pelistega sp., assembly GCA_030538255.1. Classification (GTDB taxonomy): domain Bacteria; phylum Pseudomonadota; class Gammaproteobacteria; order Burkholderiales; family Burkholderiaceae_B; genus Taylorella. The sequence continues at coordinate 36,080 of JAUNUI010000008.1, forward strand.
CCCCAAAGAAAAAGGCTGCCGAAGCAGCCTTTTAATCCGTTCTGTTGCCAAGTGGATCATGCTCCTAGCGGCCTGTTATTAGGCGGCTAATGCGTAACTTTCGTCATTTGCATTTATAGAATTTGCTTGATTTACGGTCATCGCCTACCGGCTGCCAATCTTCCTATTTGCCCCTGTCGAAACCAATACGTCCCCATCAATAAAGCACTACTTAGATAAATCCAATGCCCTATTGGTGGAGACGGCGGGAGTTGAACCCGCGTCCAGAAACCTGTCAGTTGACCAGGTATACAGCTTAAAGGTTATTTTAGCATAAATTTCAGGATTAAGACTAATTGCAAGCTTGCTATGTTGTGCAAAACAGGCAAATCAGCGGCATAAAGGTTACTCAGGGTTTCAATAACTTATGCCAGCCATCTAAGCCAAGCTCTTCCATCATGGCAATATTGCGTTCGAAAATAACCGCCGCATCAGGAAATTGACTCACCGCACGGTCAATACTATCCTCTCTAATGAGATGCAAGATTGGATAGGGAGAGCGGTTGGTATAATTACTCATATCGTCCACTTGTGTACCTGCAAATTGATACTGCGGATGAAAATTCGCAATCTGAATCTCACCCATTAAATTGAGCGCATCCAAGATCTGATCGGCCACATCAAGATAATCATTAAAGGCATAAAAACTCTCGAAGGCAAAAGGAAGGACTAATAAAGTCGTATCAATTTGCTCTGCAGGCACAGTTGCTAATTCGCTTAGCAACTCAGTTAAAACCTGGCTTATTTCGCTTAGGTCCTGCGTAGGCGTAATATGAATTTTAACCTGATCTTTAACATACACACCCTTAGCAAAAGGACATAAATTCATGCCAATAACAATATTCTCAACCCAACGACGGGTTAATGTTTCAATTTCACGCAAAGCTTCATCACTCATCACTTATACCTTTAATATTTTTGAGCAGTAGACCTCTACCCCGAGTTCAAGCCTCTGCACTTAGTTCACGCTTCTACCCCTAATTCAAGCTTCTACACCTAGCTCAAACTTTTGCACTTAGTTCAAGCCTCTACATTTAGTTCAAGCTTCTACTCCTAGCTCAAGCCTCCGATTTGAACTCACTGTAAGGCTTAAGATCTATTGCTCATAGTGACTCAGAAGGAACACCACACTCCCCTGCCCCAAGTACAGAGTAAAACTCAAGACGGATGTGCTCTCATGGTAGAATGCTAATTAAATTTATTTATTCTAATTATATATGAGCACCGCATTTATTATTCCTTGCGCGATTAACAATTCTCGCGATACTGAACTTGCCCTAAACCAAGTTTTGCATACCCTGCAAAGCATTCATAGCGCCGCCCCTAAGGCCAATACCGCTTTAGTGGAATACTCTTTACAAGCACTCAGCCCAGAACAGAAAAACAGCTTACTGGAAGCCTCCTCTTTGCTCGCGGAATATCAACAAATCGAACGCATTCAAGATATTGAGATCCAGCATGACTTACTTAAAGCCGATGCTGTAAGCGCAATCGCCTCACTGGCCTGGTTTTTTGGCTTATGCCAACGCGACAAACTGTTTCAACAGACCAAGCATATTGTTATTATGCAAGCAGGTGCCGCATTAGATCAGGCGACCCTTGCGGCCATAGAAGAGAATGAAAGTGGAAAATTTATCTTCTCTCCACCTGAAAATAGTTCACAAGATGAACCAGCCTCAGTAGGAAGTGCTGGAATGCGCTTTAATACCGCAATCTGGAGCCTGCCTACTGAACAACTCGACAATTTAGTGCAAGCACTTTGGCAATCTTTAGATTATGCCTTCGAGCGTATTCAAACTGGTGGCTATAGTGATTTAGGTTTGGCGCTGTACAAGTATCTCGATTCCAGTGAAATCTTTTATATTAAAAATCTCTGCCAACAAGCCTTTGCATCCACCAAAAGCCATTAAACACGTGGCATTGTGGCACACTCTGATACTGATTTCTGATACTAAAGACCTGTATTGATTTAAGACTTCTTGCGCTATATTTATTACGCATGTATAAACGCATGCAATGACTCGCGCCAAGTGGGCAGCGCCGCATTTAAGGTATGCTTCAGCTTAGTATTATCTAATACCGCATAAGCAGGTCGAGCCGCTGCAGCACCCTGCCCTTGATTCTTCGCCACCATGCTCTCTTGGTACTGATGATAGCTTTGCCCAAGGATTTCTTTCAACCGCAAAGTTTCTCCCGCGATGCTTAATTCCTGAGCAATAGCTTGGGCGAATTCAAACCAAGTGCATACACCATCAGGAACCACATGAAAAAGGCCCTGAGCCCCTTGTTGCTGCAACTGCCAAGTATACCGCACAAGAAAGTCCACACTCGTCGGTACTCCCCATTGATCATCGACCACGCTGATATGCGTTTGCTGCTGCATGAGGCGATGCATAGTGTTAAAAAAATTATGGCCCGAAACACTATACAACCAACTTGTACGAATAAGCAGCACTGGCAAGCCACTGCGCAACACAGCCTGCTCACCAGCAAGCTTACTTAAACCATAAGTATTAATGGGCTCCGTGATAGCATCCTCAGCGCACTTTCTTAAACCATAAGTATTCATGGACTTAGCGACAGTATCCTCACTGCGCTCACTTAATCCATGGGTATTAATAGATTCAGCGACAGCTTCCTCACCGCACTTACTTAAACCATAAGTACTCATGGGATCAATGATGGACTCAGCAAAAGCATCCTCACCGCACTTGACTAAACCATTATGTGTCAATGGCTCTAGCTGCCCATTTCCAACGTACGGAATAGTTTTATCTGCTTGTATAGCAAGCGTTTCATAATTAGGATTAAAGACGTAGTCTGTAGAAAAATGAATTAAGCGCCCCTGCCATTGCGCCAATATTTTAAGCAAGCGCTCTGGCAAGATGGCATTCAGCTGAAAGGCCTTTTCAGGTTCTTGTTCTGCATGGTCTACTGCTGTGTAGGCTGCAGCATTAATCACTATGCTAGGTCTATGCTCTAGCAAATAGCGTTCTAAGGCCTGTAGACCATGCTCAGTGGATAAATCAGGACCGCCTTGACTTGGACCAGGCAAAGTCAAAACAGATTCACTTGTTCGCTTATATCTGTTCTGAGTTTGTATGCAGACCTGCTCAAGCTGTTTATACTTATCGCTACCAGTGGCCGTAGGTCCGCCTTGGTCTTGCGCGCTTGCTAGATCTGAACACCTCTGTATGTGCCCAACGCTTGCCTGTACGTAATCTTCCACGAAATCTTGTTGAGCAGAAGAAGTTGAGGCCTCAAACATGCGGGCAAAAGCTTGCCCAAGCTGACCATTTGCCCCGAGGATTAATATTTTCTGCGGAGCTGTATGTATATGGTCTAACTTGGGCATAAAGAATTACATCTCAAACTATCACGACTATCTTACTTACGAAAACCTCACTACCTTAGCAAGGACTGGTCCAGACCAAATGCTACGGTGCTTGCACTTGCACTAAGTCTGCCGCAATATTGGCTGATTCACGTGCAATTGCATCAATATTATCCTTGCGCTTTTTCTCATCTTCAAGCTCTTGCTTTAAATTACCCTCGCCCATCGCTAGGCCATCATCTAGCTTAAAGGTGGCAACATCGCCTTCGCCCAACTGCTTACGACGCTCAGCAAATTCTTTATAGGTTTCACTCATCTGCTCACGCTCTGCCTGACGTGTATTGAGATTTAATGAGTACGTTTTGCGTTGCGATAAACCCAAGGCATATTTGGTTTCATCTAACATGAGTTTCCAGCTACCCGATGTCGCTGTACGTTCTTCATGCTGCTGCTGTAATTGAGCAATAGTCTTGTCCAAGCTAGAGAATTTCTCATACTCCGCAGCTTGAATCTGCGACCATGGCATCACATTCTCATAACTTGACTCACCCAATTCTTTCGGGTCAAACATGGATGGGAAGATAATATCTGGGGTTACGCCCTTAACCTGGGTTGAACTACCGTTAACACGGAAAAACTTCTGGATCGTCCATTTTAGAGAACCTAAATCCTCATTCTCTGGATTACGCAAGAACTCATTTAAGGCGCGGAAGGTCTGTACCGTGCCCTTACCCCAGGTTGGGTCACCCACCACCACACCACGGTTGTAGTCTTGCATAGCAGCCGCAAAAATTTCCGCTGCTGATGCTGAGATACGATTGACGATCACAACCACAGGCTTATCCCACACTTGTTCAATGCCTGAACTACGAACATTCGAGACGCGACCTTCAGCAGTGCGTACTTGCACCACGCTCTTCTGGTTGCCAATAAATAAGCCGCTGAGGTTTGCCGCCTGATTCAAGGAACCACCACCATTATCACGCATATCTAAGACAACTGCATCAACCCCTTCTTTCGCATACGTCTCAAGGATTTTACGTACATCTGCAGTCACATTCTTATAGCCAGAATCGCCATTAATGCGGGCATCAAAGTCCTCATAGAATGAAGGAACGGTAATCAGCCCAATTTTCTTGGTCACACCATTGACCGTCGTATCTAAAACTTTAGAACGTGCAGCCTGATCTTCCATCATGACTTTTTCACGGACTAAGCGGATCGTGCGATGTTCACCATCTAAGCCGCCTTCAGCGGGAATGACTTCGACACGTACGACACTGCCGCGTTTGCCACGAATTTTCTTAACAATATCATCAAGACGCCAATCAACCACATCTTCCATAGGTCCAGACTCGCCTTGGCCGACCGCAACGATACGATCACCAGGATGCAATTGGCCTGAACGTGCTGCTGGACCACCTGCGACAACTTCGCGAATCTGACCGTATTCATCACGTTTTTGTAAAACTGCACCGATACCCTCAACCGACAAGCTCAATTGCACATCAAAATTCTTCGCTGAGGTTGGGCTATAGTAAGTCGTATGCGGATCCGTGCTATCCGAATAAGCATTCAAAAATAACTCGGCCACTTCTTCACTATTCATGCGGAGAATTTGATTCCGGTTATTCACATAGCGCTTACGCAAAGTATCGCGAATTTTCGTTTCATCGGTACCAGCGAGCTTTAAGCGTAAAAAGTCATTTTTTAAGCGACGGCGCCAAACATCATTCACCTGCTCCACTGTTGTGGCGCGGTCCATTTTCTTGCGTTCAATGCTGAACGACTCATCCACCTCGAAATCAAATGGCCGCTCAAGTTCTTTCAGGACATAATCATAACGCTCTTCAACGCGCTGACGATAGAGCCTAAAAATATCGAAAGGAATATTCAAGGAACCCTTTAAGATCATCTCACTAAATAGCGGTTGATATTGACGGAACTGCTCAATATCACTCTCAAGGAAATACATCTTCTGGGGATCAAGTTTCTTGAAATACTCATCAAAGATTCTGTTCGCCATGGCAAGATCCAATGGCTTCTTATCGTATTCAAAACGCGTCAGAATATTCGCAATAATAATTGAGGCCTTACTAAAACTCACCTCAGGTGCTATCGACTTAATTTCGGGTAAGCGCGTACTGCTATGCGGCTTCACCTCGCTCGGCGCACGATTCTCAGCGATCAGTGATGCTGAGTTAGCAAGGGTCTTATCTTGTGAAACAGCAGTTACAGGTGTAGCCTGAGTACTTGCGTGCAATTGTTCAATTCGCTCATGTGTCTGTTTATCAGCGTAGACACAGGCAGAGAGAATCGTCAATGAAGCGGCTAAGAATAGAGTTTTTAACTTCATATTTTTCATTATCATGGCGTTAAGCAATGTACCCAAAGTAAAGGAAACAAGAGGTATTTTAGCAAGACTTCCTTGCTTAGAACGTAATTCTGTATTCTAGTTCCCTTCATGGGCAGAATGCAGCAAAAAGCTTTAAAATGAGCAAATTCCTATTTCACCTGATTTCTTTGAGGCCTTTGTATGCGTAAGTCTACACGTTTTTTCCTAAAAGCTTTAACTACAACGACAATTGCTGCCGCAAGCATGCAAATTGCTTCCGCCCAAACCGCTAACTTCGCAGCTTGTTTAGCAGGCCTTGAAGAACAAGCAAGTAAAGCGGGTATTGCTAGACACACATATCGTGATTTAACATCCGGTTTGACGCCTGACTTAAGCATCTTAGAGAAATTAGACTATCAACCTGAGTTTCGCTTAGCTATCTGGGATTACCTTGCTGCTCTGGTTGACCAAGAACGCGTGGATGATGGTATGCAGATGCTGTCAGAACACGCCAGTGTCTTACAACGTGTACAGAATCAGTATGGCGTTGACCCTGCAACGGTAGTCGCCGTATGGGGGGTTGAAAGCAATTACGGTATGACCCAGGGCAAATATCCCTTAGTGCAAGCGCTAGGTACCTTAAGCTGCATGGGACGTCGTCAGGATTACTTCCGCAAAGAATTCTTTGCAACCATGCGAATTATCCAATCTGGCGATATTGCCCAAGAGCGCTTAATCGGTTCTTGGGCAGGAGCCTTTGGCCACACCCAATTTATGCCAACCACCTTCGAGCGCTTGGCGGTTGATTTCGATGGTGATGGTCGCCGAGACCTCATGGACAATGTCAACGATGCCCTCGCCTCAACCGCTAATTACCTCAAGCGCAACGGCTGGCAAACTGGTCAACCATGGGGTGTTGAGGTTAAACTCCCTGCCGGCTTTAATACCAAGGGCGAAGGACGCCGTGCGAAAAAGACCATCAGCAACTGGGCTAGCCGTGGTGTCACGTTAGCCGACGGCAGCGCCTTATCGAATTTTGCATCAGGTACACAACAAGCTGGACTTGTGACACCAGCGGGTCAAAGCGGCCCCGCCTTTTTAACCTTCAAGAACTTTGATGTGATCTACAGCTATAATGCGGCTGAAAGCTATGCTTTAGCGATTAGTCATCTTGCCGATCGTCTACGCGGAGGCGGTGAATTTGTCACGCCTTGGCCAACCGATGATTTAGGCTTATCAAGAGCTGAACGCAAAGAGCTTCAAACCTTATTAATTCAACGTGGTCATGATATTGGCGAGGTCGATGGTTTAATTGGCTCGAAGACTCGTGAAGCTGTTAAAGTAGAGCAAGCCCGTCTTGGCATGAAAGTCGACGGTCACCCTGGTCAGAAAATTCTAAAAGCATTACAGCAGTAAATTCTATTATGTCAGTTCAAACTTTAATTACCTTAAGCAATGCCCACTTAGCCTTTGGTCATCATGCTCTCTTAGATGGTGCGAATTTAAGTATTCAAGAAGGCGAACGTATCGGTTTAATTGGTCGCAATGGCTCAGGTAAATCTTCACTATTACGTATCTTGGACGGCCGTATTCAAGCCGATGATGGCGAGGTTTCACGCCTAAGCTCCCTACGCAGTATTACGGTCGAACAAGAACCGGTATTACTTGAAGATAAAACTGTCTATGAAAATCTTGTGGGCAATATTCTTGAAAGCGAAGATTGGTCGCGCCCTGCCCGCGCGCAAGCGATCATTGACCGTCTCGGCCTAGACCCTGAGAGTATTGTGAAATCCCTATCGGGTGGTACCCGTAAGCGCATTGCCTTGGCTCGCGGTTTTCTTGAAGAGCCTGACCTACTGCTCTTAGACGAGCCGACCAACCACCTCGATTTTGACGGTATTTTGTGGTTGGAAGAACTCATCCGCAATAGTCGCAGTGCATGTGTGATTATCACCCACGATCGCCGCTTCTTGGATGCGGTGACTACACGTATCGTTGAGTTAGACCGTGGCATCTTACATAGTTTCCCTGGCAACTTTAGCAAGTGGCAAGAGCAAAAAGCTGCCTGGTTAGCCGCTGAGCAATTACAGAATGAACGCTTTGACAAATTCCTCGCTCAAGAGGAAGTCTGGATTCGCAAGGGCGTTGAAGCACGTCGCACCCGTAACGAAGGACGCGTACGCCGCTTAGAAAGCTTGCGCCGTGAACGCAGCGAGCGTCGTGAGCGTGTCGGTAATGTTAACTTCGCTATCGCCTCAGGTGAGCGTAGCGGCAAGTTAGTTGCTGAGCTGAAGAATATCCATCATGCTTTTGGCGATAAAGTGGTGGTGAATGATTATTCAACGACGATTATGCGCGGCGACCGTATCGGTTTAATTGGTCCTAACGGTGCCGGTAAAACCACTCTTTTAAAAATCATCTTAGGTCTGCTTCAGCCAGACCAAGGTGATGTTAAGCTAGGCACTAATTTATCGATCGCCTACTTTGATCAGATGCGCGAACAACTGGATGAGAATGCTCCACTCACAGATGTGATTAATCCTGGTAGTGAATGGATTGAAATCGGTAATCAGCGTAAGCATGTGATGAGTTACTTAGGGGATTTTCTCTTCTCCCCAGCACGGGCGCAATCTCCTGTACATAGCTTATCAGGCGGAGAACGCGCTCGCCTACTTTTGGCACGATTATTTGCCCGCCCTGCAAATGTCTTGGTGATGGATGAACCCACTAATGACCTCGATATTGAGACCTTAGAGTTGCTTGAAGAACTCTTACAGGCTTTTGACGGAACCGTGTTACTGGTGAGCCACGACCGTAGTTTCCTCGATAATGTCATTACTCAAACCATCGCTTATGAAGGTTCGGGCCGTTGGCATGATTATGTCGGTGGTTATGATGATTGGTTAGCGCAACGCCCAGAACCTGTTGCTGAGTTGAGCAAAGCGGTGATGGCTGACTCAAACAGCAAGGCACAAGCTGACGGCACCTCAAGCAAAAATGCAGCAAGTGGCTCCGGCACTTCAGACACAAGCAAAGGCGTAGCAAGTGCTCATGAAACCGCTACTCAGGCTAAAGCTCGAACTGCCAAACCAGGTCGTTTAAGTACCTGGGAGCAGAAAGAACTTGATGATTTGCCAAATAAAATTGCAGCCTTAGAGAAAGAGCAGCATGACTTAAGTGATCAATTGGCCAATCCAGATTTATATGCTGCAGGCAATGAGAAGGCACAAGGTATTAATGATCGCTTAGCGAAGATCGATGATGAGTTAATGGCTTTATTTGAGCGTTGGGAAGTGTTGGAAGCGAAAATTGCTTAGGTTAGAATCGCTTAAGATGAAGATGGTTTGGTGGTAATTTCTTAGGCAAACATTCTTTAATTTGTGTTTACATCGCAAAGATAAGCTAAACATAGGCTAAATTAATGAAAGCGTGAAGCAGAAGTCAAATCCAAGCACAAAGATTAGCTATATGTATGGAGCATGGCAAACTATCGAAAGTTTTATTATTGCGAACTTAATTGTTGTGAGCTTAATTATCGAGAGATAAATTATTGCAAGCTAAAATATCGTGAGTATAAACATCAAGCACATAAAGATTCTTCTGATTGTATTGGTTTGAATATACAGGTGTAACAGAGCATATTTTGTCGATAAAAACCCACAATCAATGGGCATATTCTAAAAAAAGTTTGACCCCACTACAATATTACGCTATAGTTATCGTCTTAGGTAGTTCAGTTGGCTCTTTAGCTCAGTCGGTTAGAGCGACGGAATCATAATCCGCAGGTCCCCCGTTCGAATCGGGGAAGAGCCACCAAGAAACCTAAATCAAATCAACCGCTTAGCAGATTGCTTAAGCGGTTTTTTAATTTCTAAGCGCTATAAATCTCTAAGTACTATAGCGCTACAACTTCTAAGTGCTATGAGTTTCCAAGCCCCCGCCCTCATTTAACCGTGCCCAAAACGTGACCGAGCTCTTATCGTCGACCAGGTCCTGAACATCCCATTGAGCGGACTTATAGGGACCCTTACAACACCGCACTCCCCAGCAAGAAACCAAATAAGACACTTAAGAATGTGGCTACCACCCCAGGTATTAGGAAGGGATGATTAAAAACAAACTTGCCAATTCGCGTTGAACCCGTATCATCAATCTCTACTGCAGCTAATAACGTTGGATACGTCGGCAGCACAAATAGAGCCGAAACCGCGGCAAATGAAGCAATCATCGCCACAGGTGAAACCCCAAGGGCAAATGCCGCTGGATACAAGGCCTTAGCCGTTGCCGCTTGAGAGTACAATAAGGTACCTGCAATAAACAGCACCACAGCCAACATCCACGGATAGCTATCAAGAAAATCCGCCGAAACCACTTTAATCTCCTCGATATGCGCACCCACGAAGGTATTTCCCAGCCATGCCACACCCATCACACAGATAGCCGCTGACATGCCTGATTTGAAGGTCGCTGCTGAGGTTACTTGTAAACTATCCACCTTGCACAGCATCACAATTAAGGCGGCTGCACTTAACATAATCGCAATAATTGCATTATCACGGCTCATTACTGGGTTCTCAATTAAACCCACATTCTTACTAATCGCCGTCGCATAGAACATCACCGCCACAATCGACATCAGGAAGATCAATACAGAACGTTTGGCATGCGGCAAAATTGTGATATTTAAAGCACCACGTTGCTTAATTAAACCCTTAGCTAAACGATCTTGATAAACAGGATCGTCTTTGAGCTCCTTGCCTAAGAAATTACAAACAAAAGCCGTAATCATACAGGCGGCAAAAGTAGTAGGAATCCAAATACCTAGCAACTCTAAATAACCGATACCAAAATTCTTCTCAATTTCACCCGATAAGAAAACAACAGCGGCAGAGATAGGCGATGCCGTAATAGCGATTTGTGAGGCAACTGTCGCTATGGATAAAGGACGCGATGGACGAATCCCCTGCTCCTTCGCCACTTCGGCAATTACAGGTAAAGTTGAAAAAGCCGTATGGCCAGTACCCGCCATAATCGTCATAAAATACGTCACAGCTGGCGCTAAGAACGTAATATGTTTAGGATGGCTACGTAGAATTTGCTCAGCTAACTTCACCAAGTAGTCCATACCACCTGCCACTTGCATAGTCGCAATCGCCACAATGACAGCCATGATAATGGAAATCACATCAAAGGGAATCACCCCAGGCTCAACGCCAAAAGCCGCTAGTGCAATGACCCCAAGACCACCTGCAAAGCCGATGCCGATACCCCCCAACCGAGTACCTAAGAAAATAAAAAATAAGACAATAAGAAGATGCAACCAGACCATAATAGCCAACTCATAAAGATACAAAATTTCGATTTTTCTTCAACATAAGCAGCGCTTCACCCGTTCCCCTCCGATGGGTAATGCATTAATTTTATGAGTTTCTGTTATGTTTCAAAGGGTAATGTATATACATTACCCTTTGTGAATAATTTCGCCTTGATGCAACGCAAAGAACATTCACTGCACCGCCAAATAAACATGATAAAGTGTAGAAATGACAGCTTTACTGCAAAGCAATAAACTAGCAAGGTGAAGAACTAAGACTCTGCTGTATGTGTTGCTAAAATAATTCATATAAGAAAGGAAATCTCAATGAGCTACACCAATACAAACTTTTTGTATTCGCCTCTGTCTCCCGGCGAAATGAAGGGCGTCCGCACTTTTATCAATTTGCTTCGCTTCAGCTTTATCTTTAACATCTTTGTTTTATTTAGCATTTTCTTTTTTATAGCACTAGGATCAAACCCGCTTTTGACGTTTGCCATAATTATATTAGTCTTTACACCGAGTATTCTGCTATTACACAGCATAAACCGTATAGAGAAAAACAAAAAAGAGTTTGCTTATTTACAATGGTCGCTTAGATTGGCAAAACTATTATTAGTTCTATTAACCCTTTTGTTTAGTGTGCAATTTTATTTATTTACGAAATTCATTCACGAGAATATATTCTCAGGCGCTGGTACGGTAGATTCCTCCTGGCCCGTCGTCATGGCTTCATTTCTGGTACTTTCATGGCTAGCCATTGACTATTTATTCTATAAACCATTATCTCGCCATCGCTTGTGGATCACCCACAATGGCATATTTGCCAGCCAAGCCTTAGAAGGCAATCCACCCGCCCCGAGTCAGGAAGAACTTACTTCAAATCTGTCCATAGAAGAACAGCTTGCTAAGTGGGAAGAATTGCTCAAAGCCCATCATATTAGCCCTCGAGAATTCAAAAAGGTCAAGCAGGAGCTTTTAAAGAATTCATCTGCAAATAAAGAGCGATAGCATGTATACCTTATGCAGGTCTGAATGTACTAGCGATCCAAGCCATCATCAATCTACCCGCCAACGATTTAAAGATCGCATCAACAGGCTCTGCATAAAAACTAGTTTGAAACTTCATAAAGAGCTCCATAGGAATCGTTCGGATGTCCACCGCACTACTCATAGGTAAGGCGATTTTCTTGGCAGCCGCATCGAAAGCTACTTGCAAACATTCAGCAATACTTTCTACCACCATCACCGAGCCACCCAAACTCATATCGCCTAAGACAAGCAACTGGTTTTGTACTGATTTACCAGCAAGCCTGAAGCAAATGCGCCCAAACTAGAAACTGTCAGATGAGATTTAAACTTCTACACTTCATATCCCCTCACCCCTTTACTTCCCACACCAATCAGCTAGACTATACAAATCCGCCTTAAATTATGCTCGTTCTTCGTTCGACAATCGCCTGTTTAGCGAAGTTTAATGTTTCTTGTCAGCGTTATATAAGATTAGCAAGACTAGACATATGGGTTATATGTACGTTATATGATCCCTTAATGCTTCCTTCATAACTTAAGGCCCTGTATCACTCCATTCATCCAAGACGTATACAAACCATGCAAGCCCCTTCTGACTCATCATCCTCAGTGCTAACAGGTATCACTTTTATGATTACCTCACTATTCACTTTATCAGTGCTAGATGGGACGGGGAAATGGTTAATGGCGATTGGTCTACCTCTGCTCGTCTTATGTTGGATTCGATACTCGGTCCACTCGCTCTTAGTACTGGCGATTATTCTGCCTAAGAACGGAGTCAAGGCCTTGCATACGGCCAAGCCGATAACGCAAATTCTGCGCGGCACAATTATGCTCGCGTCTACGCTGTGTTTCTTCACGACCTTACGCTACCTACCGCAAGCGGAAGCCACGGCGATTAATTTTATTGCGCCGCTGATTGTTCTAGCGATTGCACCCTACTTGCTTAAAGAGAAGACTCAAATGGCTCGCTGGATCGCCGCCATTATTGGTTTCATGGGCATCCTCTTAATTATTCGCCCCAGTGCGGGTTTGAATATGACGGGGGTTTTCTTTGGACTATTTAATGCAGTACTATTTTCCATCCAATTTATTGTCACCCGTCGCTTAGCCAGTGAGAACCCTATGACGACCTTGGTCTGGAGTGGTCTCTGTGGCACACTTATGCTCTGCGCCTACACGCTGTTCAATTTCGATTATGTTTTGCACGCGCTTGGGCAACTCACAACATGGCAATGGCTGCTGCTAATCTCCACAGGAATCAGCGGTGGGCTTGGTCATCTCTTGCAAATTCAAGCCTATCGTTATGCACCCGCCTCCATGTTAGCCCCCTTCACCTATATGCAGATTATCAGTGCGACCGCCCTAGGTTGGATTGTCTGGCGCCAATTCCCAGATATGCTCACTTGGCTCGGCATTGCCATTATCTGCGCCAGTGGTGTTGGCATTGCCTTGAAAGAGCTACGTCAACAAGGCCGTATGGCCAAACCCAGAGCTGAATAAGAACACATATGAAAAATTGATATAAGCAGCCAGTCAATTTAGGCTAGACTAGGGTAAATAGCCGAGCGACACGGTAAACTGATAACCTAGCGACAGGAAGCACAAAGCAAAGCAGTAGATATGTAAAACGACATGAGAAACTTATCGCAAGATAACAAGGTTAACAAAGCACTCTACCCTTAAAGCACCTATCGCCTATATCCGCTAAACTATAGCATCACATAAAACTGGAACTCCTCTTATGACTGCGTATCCTGCTAACCCGATTGATTGGACGAAAAAGCTGGTGTCTTTTGATACCACGAGCCGCTTATCTAACTTGGCCTTAATCCATTATGTGGCGGATTACTTGGCGAGTGTCGGCCTAAAAGCGCAGCTCACGTTTAATACAGAGCAAACCAAGGCCAATCTCTGGGCTAGTATTCCCGATGCTCAGGGGAATACCACAGGCGGTCTAGTACTATCAGGTCATACCGATGTCGTTCCCGTCGATGGTCAGAACTGGAGCAGTGATCCTTTTAATCCTGAAATACGTGGTGATAAACTATACGGACGCGGTACCTGCGATATGAAGGGTTTTATCGGCACTGTCTTAAGCCTAGTGCCGACCTTCCTTAGCACTCCCTTGCGTGAGCCGATTCATCTGGCTTTTTCCTATGATGAAGAGATTGGTTGTTTAGGTGTCGGCAGTATGCTCGCGGCCATGCAAGCCCAAGGGATTAATCCGCAAGGTTGTATTGTCGGTGAGCCTAGTAGTATGCGACCCGTAGTTGCGCATAAGAGTATCAATACCTATCGTTGCCTCGTCCACGGTTGTGCCGCTCACTCTTCGCTCACGTCCAAGGGCTCGAATGCGATTGAATATGCCGCGCGCTTTATCTGTATGTTCCGTGATTTAACCGATAAGATTAAAGCCACAGGGCCTTTTGATGAATTTTTCGATGTGCCATATACCACGGGGCAGACCAGTACTATCCGCGGCGGGAGTGCGATCAATATCGTACCAGCGGAATGTGAGTTTGAATTTGAATTCCGCACCTTACCAACACAATCGCCTGAGGAAATTCACCAGCAGCTACAAGCCTATATTGATGATGTCTTAATTCCACAGATGCAAGCTGAATATCCGCAAGCGGGAATTGAGCTCATCCGCATCGCGGCAAGTCCTGGTATGGACACCGCTGAACAAGAAGCCATTACCCAATTGGTGCGAGCCTTAACCGCCGATACAGCAACCCGTAAAGTGGCTTATGCAACCGAGGGTGGTCTATTTCAACATGCAGGTGTGCCAACGGTGATTTGTGGTCCTGGCTCCATTGAGCAAGCGCATCGCCCCGATGAATTTATTGAGTTGGATCAGCTAGCCCAATGTGAACGCTTTCTCCTAGCCGTGCTACAAGCGCAAGCCTCATCTCAACTGTAAAATAATGCTTTCAGACAATCATTTATCGGAAAACATATAATTCAAACTTAATTTTTATTACTGCAAGCTCTATCCAGACAATCACGTCAAACAGGCAGTTTACGTATTAATAAACTGCCCAGCCACAAGAAACGAAATAATGAATACTTCAGTGCCGTCAACTCCTTATTTATCCACACCAATTCTGCTCTTGATGGCTGTGGCCTGTGGCTTATGTGCGGGTGGTAATTACTTTAATCAACCACTCTTAAACTCCATTGCCCAGGACTTGCAAATCAGTGAAGCAACTGCCTCGCTAACCGTCACGGTTGCGCAAGTCAGTTATGCACTCGGCTTACTTTTTATCGTGCCCTTGGGTGATATGTTTGAGCGTCGACGTTTGGTCTTCGTCTTAATGTTGTTGGCAGCAATGGGGCAATTTACCAGTGCCTTAGCCATGAATAGTGAAATCTTATTCATCGGCATGGGTGCCGCGGGTTTGTTTTCAGTGGCGGCCCAAGTCTTGGTGCCTCTTGCTGCGATGCTCTCTGCTCCAGAATCAAGTGGCCGAGCAGTCGGTATTGTGATGAGTGGTTTGCTTACAGGCATCTTACTTGCACGTAGCGCTGCTGGTTTACTCTCTACAGTGGGTGGTTGGCAAACAGTCTATTGGCTGGCCGGAGGCTTAATGGTATTGATCGCCATTATCCTGTGGCTCAGCTTACCTAACTCACGCAGCCCAAAGAAGATTTCCTATGCTGCGGTATTCCGCTCTATGCTGACGCTACTTAAGCAACACTCGATTTTGCGGACACGTTCGCTACTAGGGGCCTTATGCTTTGCCTCAGTCAGCACCCTATTCTCGACCATGGCGCTCTTACTTGCAGGCCCAGAACATGGTCTGAATGACTCAGAAATTGGTCTCGTTGGCTTAATTGGTGTTGCGGGTGCTTTAATGGCATCATACGCTGGACGCTTATATGACAAAGGATATGGGCAGCAGGTCACTAAAGCTGGCTTAGTTATTTTTGTCTTTAGTTGGGTGATGTTATATATGGGTGGTAGCAGTTTGGGCTGGTTTATTGCAGGTTTGCTATTTATCGATCTGGCCCTACAAGGCATGCATATCTGTAATCAAAATATGGTGTATAAACTGGCCCCTGAAGCGCGTTCACGCATTAATTCGGTCTATATGACAAGTTATTTTTGTGGTGCCGCACTCGGTTCAACGCTAGGCACGATAGCTTGGAATTACTATGCTTGGCATGGCGTGTGCATACTCGGGTCGGTATTCGTGGCCTTAGCAGCACTTGTCTTTTGGTGCGAACGTAGACAATCTAACGCAACAGTAACTTCACTGGTTTAGGCTTGAGCGGGCGAATCATCTAAAACATCAAATCTAAACTTGAGCAGAAAAATCTTCTAAGACCTCAAATTTAGGCTTTAGCAGGCGTATTTTCAGACTCATCAAGCACAATCTGTGCGTCTGCACGCTCTTGTGCGATTGCTCTAAAAATATCAATCAAACCTTCGTAATATAACTCGCCTAATTTATCAGCACTCGTAGCATGGTCTAGCCAGATAATTTTAAAAGGCCCAGGCACGTCAGTGCCTAAGCTATTGTAAAGTGCATCTAAATTACGGCCAAAGTATTTCGGCAGGCAAATCGTCTCTAATAAGCGGTCATAGACATCATCGACTGACTGGATATTCTTCAGTTCGCAGACGCGCAAATGCGGACGTACATCTTTCTTCTGTTTCTTCTTTAATTGGCGTGGGTTATGTTTTACTGGCATGTTGGCACCTTTTTAAAGCTGTCATAATGATCAATGGTGACATAGCGCTCACCATCGCGACTAAAGACGATTCGTTTTGCATTACGTTTCTTGCCTCGATAATCGAGGTCTGCTTCTTGCCATTGGCCTTGGGGAAGACGGCGCTCAAAGTTACCAAAGCGGTCACCACCTATAGATTTGCCACGCAAGGCAGGCACGGAATTAAAATAGGTACCAGGGCTCCAACCCAATTCAGCCGCTTGCTTTTTCGTGACAAAATAATTCGGCAAGCGCTTATGGGCATCAAGGTGTCGCACAATCTCACTTAATTGCGCCACATCAATCTGTTGCTTTAACTCTTGCTGATTGAAGTTAGCCAAGACGAGTTCACAAGCATTCGCTGACGCTCCCTTCCCTCCTGACGCGCCTTGAACTCCCTTCCCTCCTGAGCTACTTGCAGCATCACGCTTGGTATCTTGCTTCGCAGCTTGCGCAGCTTGCTTCTCTGCCTCATTAGGTGCCTTACCCATAGCCCATACAGGAGACGCAATACTTGATAAACCTAAGGCAAGACACAGCACGCCAAGACCTACTGTCTTAGCGTATCTGCGCTCAGCTTGTTTTAGGAAAGATTGAGTACCTAACACCGTGCCACCCAAAGAATAAGAAAAATTCCCACTAGTATAAGCGATTTCTATGTAGTCTTGATGGCAATGCTTAGGCTATTCTGTTGTACAAAAGCCACCAATATACGGCTATCATATAGCGTATGATAAGGACTGCCTTATTGTCTTTAGTATGCGAAGCGTATGGCTCTGCTTATAAAGTCTATGTCTGCGCATATGAAACCTCGCACATAAAACCTATGTACCTATGACTGCAGATATAAAACCTATTCCTCTATATTTGAAATATAGTAAAGATCGCAAAGTTGGAACCAAATATGGCCTCACAATTCTCACTTCTAGGCTCTCGTCTTTTTGCCCCCTTTTTCTGGGTTCAGTTCGGTGGCGCTAGTAATGATAACTTGTTTAAGTTTGGTGTAACCTTACTCTTAACTTATCAACTACCAACGACACTTTTTGATAGTTCTTTGGCTGGTGTGGTGATTGGTGGGCTGTTTATTCTTCCCTTCTTACTCTTCTCAGCCACTGCGGGTCAATTGGCCGACTACTACCCCAGTGATTTAATTATGCGTCGAGTGAAAGATCTCGAGATTCTCATTATGGCTATCGCAATTTGGGGCTTCTACGCGGAGCAGGCTTGGATTCTCTTGCTGTGCATTTTCTTAATGGGCCTGCATTCAACATTTTTCGGTCCGGTGAAATATGCCTATCTGCCGCAAACTTTAGCTAAGGAACAATTAATGGGCGCCAATGCTCTGGTGCAAATGGGTACATTCTTAGCTATTTTGATCGGTAATTTACTCGCCGGCATCTTCCTAAGTTTGCCACAACAAGGAATTCTATTCTTGGCTTTAGCATGTTTTCTACTCGCCTTATTAGGGCGTGTCATGGCACAGTTTCTGCCTCGTGCCAGCGATAAAGTGGCTACCGAGCGTATTAACTGGAATCCCATCTCTGAAATCAGTAAAAACTTAAAACTCGCCTATCAACAAAAAACTCTCTTTATCACCATGCTGCTGATCAGCTGGATGTGGTTCTTTGGTGCGGTCTATCTAAATTTATTTCCTATACTTAGTAAGGACATACTGCGTGCAGATGAATCGGTCGCCAGTTTAATCCTCGCGATTTTTGCTATCGGTATAGGCCTAGGTGCTTTATTCTGTGAACGCCTAGCACAAAGAAAGTGGCCATTATCCTTGCTTGGCGCACTAGGTATGAGCTTATTCTCCTGTACTTTGTATTGGCTCATTCAAGCAAAACAGTCGGCAGATTTAATCAATATCATGCCATTTATCGTCAATCGAGATAATTGGCCACTTCTCATTGCGTTTCTAGGTTTGAGTATCAGCATAGGTCTCTTTATCGTCCCCTTATATACCCAGTTACAGCAAACCAGTGAGCGTCGATTTGTCGCCAGAATCATTGCCGCAAATAATATTTTAAATTCAATCTATTTAATTGCAAGTTCTTTAATTGTCGGCTTCTTATTAAGCGCGAATTTTACCGTACAAGAAATTTTTCTAGGCTTAGGTTTAATTAATTTAATTTATTGTTTTGTGCTGCTTAATCAACTTCAACGACTCAGAACCTGAATAGCTTAAGATCCACTACGCACTCAGACTAGATTCAGGTTGAGCCGCTACCTTGAATCCTTGAATTCCACGCTGTGAGCAAAAAGGCGCAGATGTTCACCAACCTAATATTGCCTGAATATATGACACTAATTTATGACTCTAATTTATGTCTCCTCAGGATCAACACTTACTGCAAACACTTACGAATACATACGACTGGTTTCATCACATTGCAAAAAACATGATTTAAGGGTATCCATACAAAACGTATGAGTTTATAATGCAGAGATTGAGGTGCTAATTAACAATGCTTATCACTTCACATCTAACGACTCAATATTTATAGGTGTGCACAACACCATGCTCTACCCGTTATACGAAGGACCGTAATGAAATCATTTGGCAAATTCCTGCTATTGTTGGCGTTTATTGGCGCATTAATTCTAATTTCTTGGAAACTACTCGATAGTTCCTTGTTTGACACTGAGGAGGATCCACCAGCACTTACCTCGAGTCAAACATTGCCTAGTGAAGCGCCCAAGCCAGTGGAGCCACCAACGCTCTCAAGCGACGATGTCTATTCCAGTACCTCCGCTGATGATTCCAATATTGCGCCATCGCCTAATCTAACCTGCGAAGCGGCGGACGAAATTGTTGGACAATTATATGATTTACGTATAGCCGACAAGACTGAGGAAGACGTTGCTGGCTTTATTACGAATGACGATAATATTCCTGATGAGCAAGTTGATTCTTTCTTGAATTTTGCCAAGAGCCTTTGGGCTACACCTAAAGATCAATTGGTCGCTCGTGACGCCTTTATTCAGCAGTTTATGCAACAGTGCCGTGGTATTGAGCAAGAGAATCAATCAGCTCAATAAGCCTTGATTAATATATATATTGATCAATAGCTTATCGATTACTCTTATACTCTAAACCCACCTATATATTGATATCCAAGCATGTACTCAGTGCTTTATCCTCATCAATATTCGTTCAATATACTAAAGCCCTTAATCCAATCGCTCCCATAAGAGTAAAAGATTAAGGGCTTTTTCATTGAAACCACAAAAGTGTAAATCTACGAATTTGAATTAAGGCCTGGACATGCATTAAGGCCTGAACACTCCGGTGCAAATTGAATTATAGCAGTACCGATAATATTGGCCAGACACCTCAAATCACGACTCCGTCACAATGGGCACCACCTTAGGTTTAGGTTGGAAACGATAGATTTCATTGAGTTGATGTAGCATACTTTGTTCCGTACCTGAGGGGCTAAATGAGTCCGCCTTAGCAAGCGGCCAAGCCACTTCGTATAAACGGAAACGATAGTTCCCCTTCAATAAATCCCCTTCCTCTAATGCAGGATAAATCGCCGAAAGTAACTTTACGTCCGTTGCAGAAACACGCCGTACGATATGGTGAGCGCGTAAAGAGCAAGGATGCTTTAAACCAGCCGCTTCAAGGATTTCAGATAAGGCATGAAGTGTATTACGATGAAAATTATAAACACGTTGTGATTTATCACCAACATCCAAGCCTTGAACACGCGCTGGATCCTGAGTTGCCACCCCTGTTGGGCACTTACCTGTATGACAGACCTGCGCTTGAATACAACCAACCGCAAACATAAAACCACGTGCGCTATTACACCAATCGGCCCCTAATGCCATGGTACGCGCAATGTCAAAAGCCGAGATAATCTTACCTGCCGCACCAATCTTAATGTGCTGACGTATGCCAATACCGACCAAGGTATTATGAACGATACGTAAGCCTTCACGTAAGGGTGTGCCCACATGGTCAGAGAACTCCACAGGGGCTGCACCTGTTCCCCCTTCAGCACCATCAACCACGATAAAATCAGGATAAATTTGCGTCTCAAGCATGGCCTTAGCAATCGCAAAGAACTCCCAAGCATGGCCAATACATAGTTTAAAGCCTACAGGCTTGCCGCCTGATAAATTACGTAGGTGCTGGATAAAATGCAATAAGCCAATCGGTGAGTCAAATTCAGGGTGTGCTGATGGTGAGATACAATCTTCACCAATAGGGACGCCACGTGCAAGTGAAATTTCAGCGGTCACTTTAGCGCCTGGCAGAATACCGCCCTGACCTGGCTTAGCACCCTGCGACAACTTAAGTTCAATCATCTTCACGTTCGGATGCGCAGACTTCTCAGCAAATACTTTATCATTAAAGCGTCCATTCAGATCACGACAGCCAAAGTACCCGGAGCCGATATTCCAAATAAGGTCACCACCCCCATCAAGGTGATAACGGCTGATACCACCCTCGCCCGTATCATGCGCAAAACCACCTAATTTGGCGCCAATATTTAAGGCCGAAATCGCATTCGATGATAAGGCCCCAAAGCTCATGGCTGACACATTGAAAATTGACATGCTATACGGTTGCTTGCATTGTGGTCCACCTATCTGAATACGAAAGTCAGTATCCTCTATCTTGCTTGGATGCATTGAATGGTTAATCCACTCATAATTATCCTCATAGACCCCTTTGATCGTACCGAAGGGGCGCTTATCAATCTGCTGCTTAGCACGCTGATAGACAATTGAGCGCTGCACCCGTGAGAAAGGTAGATTCTCTGTATCATCCTCAATAAAATATTGGCGGATTTCCGGGCGAATTGCTTCAAAGATAAAGCGTAGATTACCGATAACAGGATAATTCCGTCGTACCGAGTGCTTGCTTTGAATAAGGTCATAAATCCCCACCAAAGTCAGTAAACCGCAAGGGATAGCAAGGAATAGCCATGACAGCTTATAGAAACTTAGAATCAGTCCAATAATAAAACCAATGATAAGTAAGGCAAAAACTAAATAGCGTGAGAATAGACGATTCAGCATGGGGAAAATCCAAGAGAAAATACAGATAATGGCAAAGCATGAATGCCATATGCCACTGTTAGTTAACAAGCAGCTGACGAAGCCGCGGTGTTGTGAGAAATAGTATCATATGCCACTAATGCCAAGCAATGAGGCGTTACAGCATAACGCTTTATGATGACAGCTTGATGGAAATAGAAAAAACCTTACCCTGTTCAGTGGTTTAATAGGAACTGTAGGGGATAGAGACGTTTATGGGATAGAGACTCTTATCGGGCAGAAACGGATATAGTTATGCTTACGACCTAGCTTATGACTATATAGTTATGCTTACGACCTAGGCTCTTAAGTATCGAATAAAGCCAAATCACGCCAAACCCGCAAACATAAAAAATCCCTGTCTTGAAGACAGGGATTTTTTGGCGAGAGTAGAGTTCTAGGCTTGTCGATAGACTTCGCTAAAGAACAATTCTACTAAGCAGGCCTAATTATTGTGCTTGTTGACCAGCTACTGCACCAACGATAGCTTGTGCTGTTTGGGCGTCACGAGTCAAGAACATGAAGTCTGTACCTTGTGTTACACCACTTAGTGAAGCAACTTGACCACCGATAACGGTTACATAGCCTTGGTTTTGAGGTACTTTACCTAGGGCATTAACACCTTCAGCATTCAAACCTAGGCGCACAAAGTGACGGCCTTGGTTGTCTTGAATTGGCTCAATCGCTGTCAAGTGGGCACGTGTTAATGTTGGCTCTTGAGCAACATAGATCACTTGTTGTTCAGAGATACGAACTGGACGATAGCCTGTTACTTGGCGATCAGAAGCAGCATACACTTCAACAGCTGCGCCTTGTTGTTGAGTTTGAGCGGCTGGGTCAGTAGCAGCAGTGCTAGAACCTGTTGTCTGACAACCCGCTAAAACAGCAGCTAAAGGTAAAACCACAAGAGCTAATTTGCGTGATAATTTCATATCCAATCCTTTTTTGTAAGAAATATTCTCTAAAGTATAACAAACTGTCTTAAAAACAAAACTATAAATAAGTAATTTTTGTAAAGAAAGTGTATCTTAAAGTATGCACTAAAGCTAACTATTTGTTTTTACGAATTAAGTCAGCTGCATCACGAGCCGCTAAGAGCGTAGGCATTGGTAATAATAATACACCATCTTCAAGTTTTGCACCTGAACTATTGACAGTTGAGAACACAGAGTCATTCATACTGGCTAATACGGTAGCCGCTTTCACTTGTTTTAAGGCTGAGTTTAAACGAGCATTACCCGCATCATTCAAGCGTAATGCTAGCGCTGGTTGGTCTAAAGCAGTTTTGGCAACGAACGCAGTGCGCACATCTTCTTGACTCACTACTGGGCCCGTTGTGTAATACGTCACATTGCCAGAGTTCACCGCTACGTCTTGCTTAACTGTATTGCTTGTGGTTTTTTTGCCTTTCTTCGTGGTGTTAGTTACCGTACCCTTGGTAGTAGAACCAACGTATAGTTGAAATTTATTGGCGGATTTGCCAGATTTCGCAACCACTGGCGCTGGTGTCGCATCGCCAACTGTGCTGCTTTGGCCATTACTACCTGTAGCCAAGCAGGCGCTCAATAAACTAGATAAACCAGCTAGCACTAAAACACGAGTAACTTTCATAAACAATCTTCCAAAAAATATAAAGCTATAAAACTAAGAACTAAGATAAAACAAAAATACCAGATAGTAGTGTTAACAAATGAATTGAACAATACTCAATAATGCTATGAATTATATAGCATTATTATGAAAAAATACTACCTTTATTTTGTTAAAAACACGTTTACAACGTTAAACTTAGTAAAACTGAATCGCATCTAAGTAAGGGGCGAGTAATTAGCTGTCATACAGCGTGATACAGTTAACGCCCTCCCCGCTTATAAACGGCAGAGTTTTACTTCGATGGCTGCTAAAACTCAATGAAAATAGCCAGGACAACGATGTTGTTGGTTCAAATCAATCGTATGTGTGGCAGCATCTAAGCGTACACGCTGTGCTAACAAACCACCATACTGCACAGGTCCCCTAGCTGGTTTAGTATCCATCCAGTAAAGCCGTGTTGTTAAATAATACTCACCTTTAGGTACGTTGCTAAAGGCAAATTGACCATAGCTATTCGTCTTCGCTAAATAGCGGCGACGCTCGTAATTAGGATCGACAGGCCCCGTTAAAACCTTGCCACGTCGGCACACCTCTTGATACCACTGCTCACTCGCCTTAGACACAGGATTTAAGACCACATCAACCAAGTTAGCCACACGCTCTTGGAATTGGTCACCTAAATAGGCTCTACCCACCAACATAGTCGTACCACTACCTTGAACGATATCAGATGGATTGAAGGCCACACGTTGCACTTGAGTACGCTTAGGGTGTACCAATGAAGTGTCTCGCTTAGAGGTAGTACCACAAGCCGTCAAAATAACGGCGAGACTAGCGATAGCAAGTACACGATACGATGAGATAGACATACTAATTTTCAAATTTAAATGTGTTTTTGATGGCTACTATTGTACGCTGTTTTATAATAAGGACAGGAATTTGAAATATAATTTTAGTCTTTTTTATCTGGTGCTTTTTAGAGACACATACACTTAATCAGTGAGGCTCAACCATCTACTAAGTATTATTTGTTTCTGCCTTATTTTTATTATCTTACTCTCTGCTCAAGCACCATCTCTTTATCGTCTCACTTGGAGTCAATAATGCAAAAAGTTCGTGTTTGGGATCTTCCTCTCAGGCTATTTCATTGGTCTTTGGCGCTTGCCGTCATCGGTGCATTTATCTGTATCAAGGCCGCCGCTCAATCAAGTGGCTGGTTTGCGAATGCGGGTATTGATTGGATGTATTGGCATACGCTATTAGGTTACACAACGGTCGCCTTAATTTTATTCCGCCTCATATGGGGCATTATTGGTCCTAAATACGCACGCTTTACGCAATTTATCCGCGGCCCTGGTGCCATCTTAGCCTATCTGCGTGGTGATTATCAGGGCTTAGGACATAACCCACTCGGTGCGCTCTCGGTGATTGCACTCCTAGTGGTCTTTGGCTTTCAAGGATTCTCTGGTTTATTTATTGATGATTTTCTCTGGCCTGGTCCATTGGCTTATTTAAGTTCGGCTTGGAGCAAGACCTTAACCTCACTGCACCGCCAAAATGAAATCATTATGATTATTCTCTTTGTCTTACATATTGGCGCCATTCTCTACTATCGCCTGTTTAAGCAAAAAAATCTTGTGCCTGCGATGATGACGGGTGATGCGCTAGCCTTAAGCTCGCAAAGCCACTTAGCAATTCGTGACAATCTTGCTGTATTTGTGCGTGGTCTGATCGTCTTTGCAATTTGTGCTGGCTTTGTCTATTACTTGACAACCCTAGGGGGTGCATCAGTCGACTCATTTATGTGAGTTCTAATCAGCACCGCTAAGAGTCTCACATAAGCTGCTAGCTGAGTATTAAATCTCTCATAAGACTTCCTGCTCAGTACTGACTCTCTCATAAACTCTTAACTGAGTATTGAATCACTCATAAGACTTCTAGCTCAGTACTAACTCCCTCATAAGGCTTCTGGCTAAGTGTTCATGGTGCTCAGCTATGCAGTCATTTAGTCAGGAGACTCTGATTCCTCACGGTATTTAGCGTCACGTCATCCTTAAGCGCCCATAAATAAACCGTTGCTAAGTTTCAACTTTAGCAACGGTTTCTAATTCCATGTCTACGAATCGCTTCTAGACCATACCCTACTATCAATGCACCAATTGATGCAAAACTATAAGCACAGAGTGGAATGATCTACCTGAGGGTAGGCTCTAAAATAAACCCCATAGTCGCCTAGAATTAATCCTTACGGTATGCATCATGGCAAGAACGGCATGATTGACCAGCTTTACCGAATGCCGCTTTAAACTTATCAAGCTCACCCGAGTTTGCTGCTACCGATAAGGCTTCAATTTGCGTTCTAAAATTCGTACGCTCATCCTCAAAACCCTTCGCATTACTCCAAATCTCAGGCTTAGCATTACCGCCCTCAGTACCAGGAGCAAATGCAGGCCATGGCAATGCTGCCAATACCTTCACAATCTCTACATTGCTCTTAATACTTTCTGCATCATACTCAGCTTGACCACGGGCCACTGGCGCCATACGACCAAAGTGAGAACCCAGCAAAAGCTTGGCTGCTTGACGATATTCAATCGCTTCTTCTGGTTTTTGGAATTGGGCATTAGCAGCACCTGCAGCCAATAGGCTAGAACAGGCCAATACGACAAGTGATAGTGACTTTTTCATTATTTCTCCATATGGTTTGGTTGAATATTATGCATTACTAATAATACTTTATATGCATTAAACTTCCATGACAAGCAAAAACCCGCGAAATACAATTTTTCATATATTCACGGGTTTCGATAGATAATTTAAATAAGCTTTAAGGCAAATTTAAATTAGTATGCCTTAGCCAATACGGCCGCCTCACCAATATAGCTGCGTGGTGTCATTTCTAAGAGACGATTCTTAGCATCTGCGGGTAGCTCAAGCTGTGCAATAAATTCACGTAAGGCTTCTTCCGTAATACCACGACCACGGGTTAAGGCTTTCAGTTGCTCATACGGTTGTGGTAAACCATAGCGACGCATTACTGTCTGCACAGGCTCTGCCAACACTTCCCAGCATGCGTCAATATCCGCATCAATAGCAGCGGCATTCAGC
Source organism: Pelistega sp. (assembly GCA_030538255.1). Classification (GTDB taxonomy): domain Bacteria; phylum Pseudomonadota; class Gammaproteobacteria; order Burkholderiales; family Burkholderiaceae_B; genus Taylorella. Next base: position 62,606 of record JAUNUI010000008.1, read on the forward strand.
TCTAACTTGCCAAGGCCTTTTAAGCAAGAATCCCAAGCCACTAAGCAATAACCAAGCGCTACGCCTAAGTTACGCAATACGGTTGAGTCAGTTAAGTCACGCTGCCAACGCGATACCGGTAACTTCTCAGATAAGTGCTTCAATACGGCATTGGCTAAACCGATATTACCTTCCGAGTTTTCAAAATCAATTGGGTTCACTTTATGCGGCATGGTTGAAGAACCAACTTCGCCTTCTTTGAGTTTCTGCTTAAAGTAACCTAGGGCGATATACCCCCAGATATCACGGTTCAAATCTAGCAAGATGGTATTGGCACGTGCAATCGCATCGAATAATTCCGCCATCCAATCATGCGGTTCAATCTGAATCGTGTATTCGTTTTGTTTTAGGCCTAAACCATTAAGAACATTCTTACTAAATGTTGGCCAGTCAATTTCTGGATAAGCGCTCTGGTGGGCATTATAGTTACCGGTCGCACCATTCAATTTCGCCAAAGGCACGACCTTGCCAATGGCCGCAATCGCATTATTTAAGCGAATCGCCACGTTGGCAAATTCCTTACCCATAGTACTTGGGCTAGCTGGTTGACCATGCGTGCGTGACAACAACGGTTGATCAGCAAATTGATGCGCATAATTTTTCAAGCTATCATGCAATTTCTGCAAGCGTGGTAATACCACTTGCTCACGGACACGGCTGAGCATTAAGGCATGTGAGGTATTATTAATATCTTCGGATGTGCAAGCAAAGTGAATGAATTCAGCCGCATCAGCAAGGTCTTTATCGTCAGAAATTTTCTCTTTTAAGAAGTACTCAACCGCTTTGACATCATGGTTCGTGACACTTTCGATTTCTTTAATGCGTTGTGCATCGGCTTCAGAGAAGTCACTAATAATCGCTAATAAGGTCTGTTTAGAGGCCTCACTAAATTTCGGCAATTCTGGCAAACCTGCTTCAGACAAGGCAATTAACCAATTCACTTCGACTTCAACGCGATGGGCCATAAAACCGGCTTCAGATAGATAAGCGCGTAAATCGTCACAACGTGAGGCGTAACGGCCATCGAGAGGAGACACTGCATTTAAAGTGCTCAATTCATTTGCAATTTTCATAGTCAATTTTCTAAAAAAAAATTAATAAATAATGCCACCACCAAGACAGATATCATCTTGATATAGCACGGCCGACTGACCAGGCGTCACCGCCCATTGTGCTTGGTGAAAATCCAGTGTTAGGCTTTGCATCGTGGCTTGCGCTAAGCGGCAAGCGGCATCTTGTTGGCGGTACCGAGTCTTGGCTCCGTACTCACCGAGCTCTGGTGCATAGCCTGCGACCCAGCTTACATCCTCAGCTTGTAATTGCGCTTGCAATAGCCATGGATGATCATGACCGCTCACTACATACAAGGTATTGTTTTGTAAATCTTTACGCGCCACATACCATGCATCCGCCGTACCATCTTGTGCTTGATAGCCCTTAACGCCACCAATACCCAGACCCTTGCGTTGCCCTAAGGTGTAAAAAGCCAAGCCCGCATGCTCACCAATTTGCTTACCTTCATCAGTAAGAATCGGACCTGGTTTAGTCGGCAAGTAACGGTTTAAGAACTCACGAAAGGGGCGTTCACCAATAAAGCAAATACCCGTCGAGTCTTTCTTGGCCGCATTTGGCAACTTAAGGTCCTGGGCGATTTCTCGCACTTGGGTCTTATTAATCTCGCCTAGTGGGAAGATCGTCTTACTGAGCTGGGCTTGATTTAAGCGATGCAAGAAATAGCTTTGATCCTTGCTCGCATCAAGCCCCTTAAGAAGTTGATATTCGGTACGTCCATTATTCTGCACCGAGCGCACGCGCGCGTAATGGCCTGTCGCGATATACTCAGCGCCTAAGCCCATGGCATGATCTAAAAAAGCTTTAAATTTAATTTCAGCATTACACAAGACATCGGGATTCGGTGTGCGACCTGCGGAATATTCACGCAGAAACTCCGCAAACACGCGATCCTTATATTCAGCAGAGAAGTTAACTGCTTCGATATCAATATCTAATAAATCGGCCACGCTCGCCGCATCAATCCAGTCTTGTCGAGTGGAGCAATATTCAGAGTCATCGTCGTCTTCCCAGTTTTTCATAAACAGACCGACCACCTCATAGCCTTGCTGCTTTAATAGCCAAGCGCTAACCGAGGAGTCAACTCCGCCCGATAAACCGATAACGACACGAGGTTTAGTAGTAGTAGAATTCATGGCGCTATTTTAACGCTAAGCGCTAACAATAGGCGAAAAAAAATGGTATTTGCGATGAATCGTCTGCGCCAATACCATTCTTTGAGAAACAAGTTCGCTTTATCTGTTCTGAAGGCACTTTAATGCCAATAACTCTTTATAAAACACCCTAGAACAGATAGTAAACTTCAACACTCATCAATACTCTCTACCACACTGCGCCTTACTTCTCTTTACGAGAAATGCGCTCAGGGTTCAATGCTCTCTAACACACCGCACTTAATAAGCTATGAATTAGGCCTTCTGACGGCGATTAATCACCGCTTGAGCCAAGCGCTCTAACACTTGCTCGGTTGAGTCCCAACCAATACAACCATCCGTAATACTCTGACCGTAAGTCAGTGCTTGACCTTCAACTTGGTCTTGGCGACCTGCGACTAAGTGCGACTCAATCATCACGCCAAAAATGCGCAGATCACCTGCTTCCATCTGCTGGGCCACATCCTCAAGAACGGCGGGTTGATTCTCAGGTTTCTTGCTACTGTTCGCATGGCTTGAGTCAATCATAATACGTGGCAAGATGCCAGCTTTCTCAAGTTCTACACTGGTTTGCTCAACGAATTCAGCTTGGTAGTTAGGTGCTTTACCGCCACGTAAAATAATATGGCAGTCTTTATTACCAAGGGTCTTCACAATCGCTGAGTGGCCACCCTTAGTTACTGATAAGAAATGGTGTGGCTGAGAAGCGGCTTTAATGGCATCAATTGCAATGCGGATATTACCGTCGGTACCGTTCTTAAAGCCAACTGGACATGATAAACCTGAAGCTAACTCACGGTGTACTTGGCTTTCTGTCGTACGTGCACCAATCGCGCCCCATGAAACGAGGTCAGCAATATATTGCGGCGTAATCATATCTAAGTATTCACAGCCTGCTGGTAGACCCTTGGCATTAATCGTCAAGAGTAACTCACGTGCCATACGTAGACCCTTATTAATGTTGTAGCTATTATCAAGGTCTGGGTCATTGATTAAGCCCTTCCAACCTACAGTGGTGCGCGGCTTCTCGAAATACACGCGCATCACCACCTCAAGCTCACCCGCGTATTTATCACGTAAGACTTTTAATTTGTCAGCATACTCGAGAGCGGCCTTAGTATCATGGATTGAGCAAGGACCCACCACCACCACTAAGCGGTCATCTTCACCTTGTAATACCTTATGAATTGCTTGACGTGCATTGTAAACGACATCAGTAACGCCATTCGCTGCTGGGTACTCACGCATCAAATGTGATGGTGGGCTTAATTCTTTAATTTCATGGATACGAATATCATCAGTATTGTAAGACACGCTAGAAACTCCTTGTTGATTTGGCCAATTATAAAACCAGTAAAACGATTAATTGCAATAATTCCTTGTTCGCCGTCAATGCAGTCAAGAAAATCAGCGCTATTCTAAGGCGGCCAAATAAAAAAAAACCGCCCTATTCCTAGGCGGCTCTTTCAGGTTCTTGCTGTTTTTAACGACTGCACGATGTCCTTCTCTCCGCACTAGGCTTCGAAAACCAGAAGTAATAAAAGAAGAAAGACATAACTAAATTTTTCATACTGTTAATGCTATCACAGCTTTATGACAGTTTTAATAAAAAATGCTGCTAGTGCACAAAAAAGACACACTTTTCATGAAAAGCGAGGGTTTTCATTAGCTTAAGTTCTTTAAAAACGCTCGCTTAGTCAAGCCCACCCTTGCAATGGAGCTTTAAACCCTCGCTTAAAACCCTCGTTTAAGACCCTCGCTAATGACGGTATCAATATATACAAGTTATAAACACACTATCATTAAGCGAAGCATTAACATTAAGCGAAGCATTAACGCCTCACTTAATGCTAGAGTATTAAGATGTACCACCCACCGTTAAACCATCAATACGAATGGTCGGCATGCCTACACCAACTGGCACACCTTGGCCTTCTTTACCACATGTACCAACACCTGAGTCGAGCGCCATATCGTTACCAATCATACCCACCTTATTCATGGAGTCAGGACCGTTACCAATTAAGGTGGCGCCCTTAACAGGATAAGTAATCTTGCCATTCTCAATCATATAGGCTTCAGAAGCAGAGAAAACAAATTTACCACTGGTAATATCAACTTGGCCACCCGCGAAGTTCGCCGCGTAAATACCCTTCTTGACCGAAGCAATAATTTCTTGTGGATCCTTATCGCCATTCAGCATAAAGGTATTGGTCATACGTGGCATAGGAAGGTGTGCATACGACTCACGGCGCCCATTCCCTGTCACCGCAGTCTTCATCAGGCGTGCATTCATGCTGTCTTGCATATAGCCGCGCAAGATACCATCCTCAATCAGCACATTACGTTGTGTCGGATTGCCTTCATCGTCCATATTCAAGGAGCCGCGTCGATCGGCAATCGTGCCATCATCCACCACGGTCACGCCCTTAGAGGCGACACGCTCACCAATGCGACCTGAGAAGACGCTTGAACCCTTACGGTTAAAGTCGCCTTCAAGACCATGACCCACGGCTTCGTGCAGTAGAATGCCTGGCCAACCACTACCTAAAACCACAGTCATCTCACCCGCTGGAGCAGCTTTCGCCTCAAGATTCACCAAGGCCTCAGAGACCGCTTTATCGACATACGACTGAAGTAAGTCTTCAGTGAAATAGTTCAAACCTAAACGGCCGCCACCACCTGAATTACCCACCTCACGGCGTCCCTTAGATTCAGCGATCACGGTGAGTGATAAGCGCACTAATGGACGAATATCAGCTTGTAAGCGACCGTCACTCCCAGCGACCATCACCACATCATATTCAGAGCCAAGGCCTGCCATCACTTGTACGATGCGCGGATCTTTAGCACGCGCAAGTTGCTCAACACGCTCTAATAAAGCAATCTTATCAGAGGTGTCTACACTACCCGTAGGGTCAATCGGGGCATAAAGCTTATGTGGTTCAGGTAAGGTCTTGGCAATCTTTGCCTTACCTTGCCCTTGTCGCGCAATAGTCTTCACGGCCGCTGCGGCTTTTAACAAGGCCTTAGGTGATAGCTCATCGGAATAAGCAAATGCGGTCTTGTCGCCTGCCACTGCACGCACGCCCACCCCTTGAGAGATACTAAAACTACCGGTTTTAACAATCCCCTCTTCCAAGCCCCAGCTCTCGCTGCGTGTATATTGGAAATATAAATCGGCATAGTCGGCCTTATGGCTAAAAATATCCGCTAAGGCTCGCGCCAAATGGCGGTCCTGTAAACCATGTGGCTCAAGTAAAAGAGCTTGTGCCACCTCAAGTGGGGTGCTATTTGCCATATTTGCTGTACTACTATTCATCATCAATCTATACGCTTTCAATCATTAAGAGGTTTACAAGAACCTAGGACTGGTTCTTAAATGCCTAAAGCTTCGCACGAAGCAAAAAGAAAGTTCAACCAGAGAAACCGCTTGCTTTACAAGGCGCTTACTTTGAAAGACACTTGCTTTAAAAGGCACTTGCTTCAAGAAACACGTGTTCCAAGAACTACTTATTTCTCTGAAAGAACATTCACATTCGCGGGTATCTTAATCTCAGTTCACCTTGGCTTTGGGAGCTTGCTTAGTCGGAATATTCGCTTTTTTGCTAGCATCCACATCGAATGTGATTTGTTTCACTTGGCCATTGGCAAGTGGGAAATCATCTAAGACCGAGGCGGCTAAATAAGGCATCACTTGGCTTAGCAAACTACGACTTGAGTCAGCCACCGCGGTCGCTTGATACACGGGCTTACCCGCTTTCTCACTAATCTTTAGGTCTAAAGCATAGCGATTATAGCGCACTGGGTATGTCGAAACACGTGGTGTATACATCATACTCATGCCACCGTACCAAGGTCCACCGCCCCAGCCAAAATTATTCCAACCGAAATAAGGTGAGAACATCCATGGGTCATTATAGACATCTTGGACAATTTGTTCTCGTTCTTCAACGCGAACATCGAAGTCCACTAAATAATGGGCACGCTGGGGATTGATGGCCAAATCTAAACCCGTACGCCACATCTGTTGCGAAATTGCGTCCGCATAGGTTTTCAATTCCAGATTCTGTTCGATATTCTTGCTGAAGGCATAGGTCTTGCCTTGTGCATTGCTGGGCCAATCTTGGAACACATTCACTTGTGTTGTAAAGGTATTGGTCGTGCTGCATGCGGCCAATGCTAGCACCGACATACTGAGCGAAACACGCTTCGCCTTTTGCCAAAAAGACATCTCAATCTCCTCATCACGTAGATTCCTCAGGGACAATCCCCTGCCAAAAACTACGTACTCACGCTAGGTTTAACCTAAGCGCACTCAAAATAAACACATATCACCTATAATAAACTGTTTTTCTCAACGTTAAAGTTAAAAAATGTCTACTCGCTCCGAAACTATTTACCGCCACGATTATCAAGCCTATCCATTTGCGATTCACAAGGTGGATTTACATTTCGCCTTGGAACCCAAACTAACACGTGTTACCAACACGATGCAAATCAGTGCATTATCAGCGCAGGTGCAAGATTTAGTCCTCGATGGCGAAGATATTCAGCTAGAGCACATCTACCTTAATGGAGAGCGCTTTAACAATTATAGTTATGCGGATAATCAGCTAGTTTTAAAGGATTTGCAAGGGCAGTTTGAGTTAAAAATCATTTCAACATGTTCCCCAGCAAGCAATACCACCTTAATGGGACTGTATGTTTCGGGACAGAGTTTCTTTACCCAATGTGAGGCCGAGGGTTTTCGTCGCATTACCTTCTTCCCTGATCGCCCAGATGTCATGAGTGAATATTTCGTGACCTTAGAAGCGGATAAGGCCTTATATCCTTACCTGCTCTCGAATGGTAATTTGCTCTCTACCCAAGACTTAGATAATGGCCGCCATCAAGCGGTCTGGCACGATCCCTTTTTAAAACCAAGTTATTTATTTGCGCTGGTGGCTGGCGACTTTGATATTCGCGAAAAAACTTGCCAAACCCAAAGCGGGCGCGATGTTCTTTTGCAAGTGTATAGCGATCGCGGCAATGGCGAACAAACCTTATGGGCCTTAGATTGTCTTGAGCGTTCTATGCGTTGGGATGAGCAACGCTTCGGTTTAGAGTTAGACCTTGACCGCTTTATGATCGTTGCTGTGCGTGACTTTAATATGGGTGCCATGGAAAATAAGGGCTTGAATATCTTCAATGCTGCTTATGTTTTGGCTGACCCAGAGACTGCCACCGATACCAACTTCGAAGACATTGAATCGGTCATTGGCCATGAGTACTTCCACAACTGGACTGGCAACCGCATTACATGTCGTGACTGGTTTCAGTTAAGCTTAAAGGAAGGTCTGACGGTATTCCGCGACCAAGAATTCTCAGCCGATATGATGGCGCAAGGACTGTCTGAGGCAGCGGCCCAAAGCGCCCGTGCGGTAAAGCGCATCGACGATGTGAGCCGCTTACGCGCTGCTCAATTCCCTGAAGATGCAGGCCCCATGGCACACCCTATCCGTCCTGAGAACTATCAAGAGATCTCGAATTTCTACACCGCCACGATTTATGAAAAAGGCGCTGAAGTGATTCGTATGCAACATACCTTATTAGGAGAAGCAGGCTTTCGTGCAGGCATGGACGAGTACTTCCGTCGTCACGATGGACAAGCCGTCACCTGCGATGACTTTGTGAATGCCATGGAATCGGTGTATAGCCAACAAAACCCAGGTAAAGATCTCAGCGTGTTCCGTCACTGGTACTCACAAGCAGGCACACCTCATGTGCACGTACAAACTGAGTACGATGCTATTGCGCAAACTTACACGATTCATCTTGAGCAGTCTTGTGAAAAAGTCGGTATCGAAAAAACGTATACAGACTTCACGAAGAAGCCCTTCCATATCCCCTTCCATATTGGTTTATTAAGTGAGCAAGGAGAACCACTGAAACTTGATATTACCGGCTTGGAGAATGCTAGCTTAAGTAACCATGGCGACGGGGTTATTTTAGCGTTAAAAGAAGCCTCAGCAAGTTGGACAATCCAAGGGGTGATCGTTGATCCAAATGCAAATACTCAAGGTAAAGCGAGTGGAAGCACTCAAACGAGCAGTGCAGCAGGCGATCGCCTTAATCCTGAAGTGAGCACTGTAGACCTGGCAGACGCCAGTACTCGAGCTAAGGCGCCAATCCTTTCAGTCCTTCGCGATTTTTCAGCACCTGTGATTGTTAGTTATGATCGCCCAAATTCAGAGCTGGCGGTTTTATGTGCGCATGACACGAATCACTTCGCCCGTTGGGAAGCGGTTCAGGAATTCTGCTCACGCGAAATTTTACGTTTAATGCAGGCGATTCTCGATAAGCAAGCGCTCAGTCTCGACCCTCTCTTAAGCCAAGTATGGCTCACCAACATACAAGACCCACAGATTGATGCCGCTTACCGTAGTTGCCTCTTAAGCCTGCCTGCAGAGAAGGAGCTGAAAGAACGCGTTGCAGGTCCTTTGCAACCACTGGCCTTATTTGAAGCGCGTGAGTTTGTGCGCAAGCAATTAGCCAGCGATCATCGGGCTTATTGGCAAGCTGTTTATCAGCGCAATCATCAGCCTGCCTTCAGCCAAGATGGCACAGTCTCGGCGTATAGCCCTGATGCACTGAGCATTGGTCACCGCAGCCTGAAAAATCTCGCCCTGGCCTACCTCTTGAGTATTCAAGATTCACAAGCATTAGCCTGGGCACAGCTGCAATATGCACAAGCGCAACATATGACTGACCGTATGGGCGCCTTAAATGCACTCATGCCCTATGCGCAAGAAGCCCTTATCCAAGCCGTCTTGGGCAGTTTCTATGAACGCTTTGCAGACAATCCACTGGTTGTCGATAAGTGGTTTGCGCTCCAGGCCTGCTCACCTAAGTCAGGACTAGCGCAGATACAACAGCTACTCCAACATCCTGCTTTCACTTTACGTAACCCCAACCGTGCCCGCGCTTTGGTCTTCCAGTTTTGCTTAAATAACACACCTGGATTCCATCAAGCTGACGGTGCGGCCTATGATTTCTGGGCCGATCAAGTACTTGCGCTTGATGCCTTAAACCCTGAAATCGCGGCGCGCTTAGCACGCACCTTAGACAATTGGGCACGCTTCGCCGACCCGCATAAAGCACTTATGCATAAAGCGCTTAATAAAGTGGCGAGCAGTAGTACACTATCGAAAAACACGCAAGAAATTATTCAAAAAGCCTTAGCAATATAGAAAATCATATGACCTCAAGCAAGCAACGAGTATTCGCAAAAGGGTCTTAGTGATATAGGAAAGATAGAGGAAATCATATGCCCCTAAAGTAAGCCTAAGGAGCGCTAAAATACCTAGCTATCCTTAGGAATACGTTAAAATTTTAGCGACAACAGAATTTCAGCCATAACAGAATACTTAATTACACAAAACAAATTAATCATCAAATTGCGTCATTCACGCAGAGATTTAATAAGGATTTAATGTGAAAAAAACCCTCACCCAATATTTAGTTGAACAACAACGTCAAAATAATCTGATTCCTTCTGAAGTACGCTTACTGATTGAAGTAATCGCTCGTGCTTGTAAGACCATTGGCCATCACGTTGGCAAGGGGGCACTGGGCGGTGTATTAGGCAGCCTAGGCAGTGAGAATGTACAAGGCGAAGTACAAAAGAAATTGGACGTCATTTCGAATGAAATTCTCTTAGAGGCCAATGAATGGGGTGGTCAATTAGCGGCAATCGCCTCAGAAGAGATGGAAACCATCCACCGTATTCCTAACCCTTATCCAAAAGGCGAATACCTCTTATTGTTTGACCCACTGGATGGCTCTTCGAATATTGATGTGAATGTCTCGATTGGTACGATTTTCTCGATTCTTAAAGCGCCATCGGATATAACAGGTCGTGAAGCCACTGAACAAGACTTCCTACAACCAGGCGCAAAACAAGTCGCTGCGGGCTACGCTGTGTATGGCCCACAGACTATCTTAGTATTGACCGTGGGTAATGGGGTTGTGAGCTTCACCTTAGATCGTGAGCTAGGTTCGTGGGTACTCACACAAGAGAATATTCAAATCCCAGCAGACACCAAAGAGTTCGCGATCAATATGTCGAATATGCGTCACTGGGATGAGCCGATTGTAAACTATGTACAAGACTGCTTAGCCGGTAGCACAGGCCCACGTGGCAAAGACTTCAATATGCGCTGGGTGGCCTCTATGGTCGCTGATGTACATCGCATCTTATCGCGTGGCGGTGTCTTCCTGTATCCATGGGATAAGCGTGAACCGAATAAGCCAGGTAAATTACGCCTAATGTATGAAGCCAATCCAATGAGCATGATTGTTGAACAAGCTGGCGGTGCCGCAGTTGATACGACTAATCGCATCTTGGATATCCAGCCAACTGAATTACATCAGCGCGTGAGTGTGATTCTTGGCTCGAAAAATGAAGTCGAGAAAGTGCAAAGCTATTTTAAATAATATTGTTCGCTCAGCCTTGTTTGACAAAGCAAGGGCTGAGGCTTGATGAAATAGCCGGACTTAGTTGAGCTTGATGAAATAGTAAAGACTTAGTTTAATCAGCAAAATCCCCAAGAATTTACAAGCCAGAGGCTTAATTCTTGGGGATTATTTACAGACTCTCTTACGAGCCTGCATCAGACCCAACACGCTCATTGAATCAACCTATTCGTGTTGGACTGCACAGTATCTCTAATATCTATAGCGTTAAAATCGTTGCACCTGTTGTCTTACGCGACGCTAAGTCAATATGCGCTTGTGCCACATCTTGCATCGGCACACGCTGATCAATTTGAATTTTGATCTTACCTGCCAGTACTAAATCAAATAATTCCTTAGAAGCGGCTTGCATCTTCTCAATCGTATCCACATGTGTAGCAAGAACGGGACGGGTCACATACAAGGAACCCTTGCTCGCCAAGATACCCAAATTCACGCCAGTCACCGCACCAGAAGCATTACCATAGCTAACCATCAAACCACGCGGCTGTAAGCAGTCAAGTGAAGTTTCCCAGGTGTCCTTACCCACACCGTCGTATACCACGGGCACTTTCTTACCATCGGTTAATTCAAACACACGCTTTGCTACATCTTCATGCGAATAATTAATTGTTTCCCAAGCACCCATCTGTTTCGCTAAGGCGGCTTTCTCAGGACTTGAAACCGTACCAATGAGCTTCACGCCAAGCGCCTTGGCCCATTGGCAAGCGATAAGACCGACACCACCAGCCGCCGCATGCAATAAGATCGTCTCGCCTTCTTGTAAGCGATAGCTTTGACGGAATAAGTATTGCACGGTGAGGCCCTTCAACATCATCGCCGCACCTTCTTCAAAACTAATGCCTTCAGGCAATTGCACCACTTGATGGGCGGGTACATTACGTACCTCTGCATAAGCGCCCAGTGGACTCTGACCATAAGCAACACGATCGCCAACACGTAGATGCGTGACCTCACTGCCAACAGCACTGACAATACCCGCTCCTTCAAATCCTAAACCATGGGGTAGCGGTGCTGTATAAAGTCCTGTGCGGAAATACGTATCAATAAAATTCAAGCCTACCGCTTTTTGCTCAATTTGCACTTCGTTCGCCGCAGGTGCCGGCACATCAATCTCACGTAGCAGCATCTTCTCAGGGCCGCCATGCTCCTCAATTAGAATCACTTTTGATTTTGTCATCATTACCTCATATTGCAGTTTAAATTTGCTTCTCAACGACCTAGAAAATAGCTCAATCAGCACATAAGTCCTTAGGCTGTTCTCAGGTTTCCGTGTTCATAGTGTATCTGAATTGCTGCAGATATTAAGCGATTCCCCGCGTGGACTAGGCCTTTGTCGCAAATAACGCACGTTCTGCCTAGGCAATTATTTTTAAAAAACATAATCCTTATAGGGATTAGTGCTCCCTATAATTAAAAACTCACGTACAATATAGCTTTGACAGATATTGCCTAAGCAATATTATCGTAGGCCCTTAATTGCCTATATCAATTAAATTAAACCCTTTTGCATTTTTCTTATATTTATGAGCATTTACGACTACGAAAACAACCCCGTTATGCTTGAGCGTGGTATTGACAATATCGGCTATATGATCAAGCTGCTTAATGATAATTTAGGTAATCTAATTGATGAGCAGATGAAAGATTTTGATCTTACTGCTGCCCAATGGTATCCCATCGTGACGATTGGACTCGGCCAAGGTGATACTCCCGCAGAATTGGCACGATTAATTGAAGTAGATACAGGGGCGATGACCCGCATGCTTGACCGCCTTGAAGCGAAGAATTTCCTCTACCGTACACGTTGCGAGAAAGATCGCCGTGTAGTCAAATTGTGCCTGACTGAAAAAGGCCAAGCGGTAACGGATAAACTCTTTCCTGCTTGCTCCAACGCCCTGAACGCCATGCTTAAAGGCATTACCCAGGAGGAGTTTAAACTCTTTCAAGGGCTGCTTATTCGCATGCTGCTGAATATTCGCCCTGATCTCCTAGAAATGCTTCAAGCCAAGCGCGGCGAGAGGAAAGTTAATTCAGTGATCAATAATAAATAATTAAACTAAGTTACACGGCGAAATCAAACTAAGCTGCATGCCCTTATTAAGCTAAGCGAGATGTCCACATCAAGCTAAGTCTCGAGTAAAAATCATGTTAAACGGCCTGCCCTTATCAAGCTTAACGAGATGTCCATGTCAAGCTAAGCAAGCAGAGCTACCGCAACTGATATGACTGATCCTGATATGACTGATCCTGATAATTAACTCTGATTGCATTTCAATGCTAAGAAAAACATAAGGCCATAAGCGTGACACTTATGGCCTTATGTGTTTATCGGAATTCGCCTTAAATCCTCGTCCTTCAAGCGAGGAGGACGTCGACACTCAAGCAGATACTAATCCAACAAGACACATTCGCTGCGATGTTTACGTCCAATTAACAAAACGAATGCTCCACATACTCATTGAGAAATTATTTACGCCCAATTAAAGAACCTAAAACACCACGAATTAATTGAGAAATTATTTGCGCCCAATTAATGAACCTAAAACACCACGAATTAATTGACGAGTAGTACTGCGAACTTGGTTCTTGACCATCTGTTGCAAGATACCGTCACGCTTACCACCACGTGGTCCAGTCGAGCCGATCATCATATCTTTCACCGCGCCCCACACACCATCAGTCTGTGGTTGGGCAGCAGCAGCTTGCTCAGCATTCTTCTGTTCAGCACGGCGTTGTAGGACTTCGAATGCCGACTCTCTATCCACTTGCCTATCGTACTTGCCCGTAAACATGGAGCTATTACGAATCGCTTGTCTCTCAGCCTCCGTGGCTGGACCAATACGACTACCTGGTGCCGCAATCCAAGCACGCTCAGTAATACTCGGGCTACCCTTAGCATCAAGGAAAGAGACTAATGCCTCACCGACCCCTAACTCAGTAATCGCATCGGAAGTTTTAAAATTAGGATTCGGGCGCATCGTATCAGCCGCTGTTTTCACTGCTTTCTGATCACGTGGTGTGAATGCACGCAAAGCATGTTGGACACGATTACCTAATTGGCCTAGGATTTTTTCCGGTATATCCAGTGGATTCTGCGTCACGAAGAACACGCCAACGCCTTTTGAACGCACTAAGCGCACAATCTGTTCAATCCGCTCGACTAAGACAGCCGGTGCACCATCAAATAATAAGTGGGCCTCATCAAAGAAGAAAACAAACTTAGGTTGATCAGGATCTCCCACCTCAGGCAAGCTCTCATACAACTCGGCTAATAACCATAAAAGGAAGACCGCATATAACTTAGGTGACTGCATTAATTTATCAGCCGCCAAGATATTGACAATGCCCTTACCTTGGCTATTCGTACGGATGAGATCGAAAATATCCAACATCGGCTCACCGAAGAAGCGATCAGCGCCTTGACTCTCTAGGGCCAAAATCGCGCGTTGAATCGCGCCTACTGTAGCTGGCGAGACATTACCGTAATTTTGACGTAACTCAGAGGCACGCTCAGACACGTTCTGCAGCATGGCACGTAAATCCTTAATATCCAGTAACAATTGACCTTCGTCGTCAGCCACCTTAAATACTAAGTGTAGAACCCCAGTCTGCGTATCATTCAAATCTAAAATACGTGCCAGAAGCAATGGCCCCATATCACTAATGGTGGCACGAATCGGATGACCTTGCTCTCCGAACACATCCCAGAATACGCTTGGACAGCCACCAAACTCAGGCTGTGGTAAGCCAAGCTTAGTTAAGCGCTCCTGCAATTTAGGATTATCCGTTGCCGCTTGTGAAATACCGCTTAAATCACCTTTAATATCCGATAAGAACACAGGTGTACCAATATTCGAGAAGGCCTGCGCTAAGACTTGCAAGGTTACCGTCTTACCGGTACCTGTAGCACCCGTAATACAACCGTGGCGATTGGAGAGTTTAGGCAATATGCAGACATCATGATCGGGACTTTTGGCGATAAAAATTGGCTCAGCCATGTGGTATTTTCCTATGTGATTCAAGCGGTCAATATGAGTCTTTCTAGGACTCATTGCGAGTTCTAGTCAATATTCTATAAAAGATTTCTGAAGACTTGGTAAAATTAAGGCTTTCCTCACTTTTATTAATAGTCTTACAAGAAGAGATAGATAATGGCAGGTCACAGTAAATGGGCTAATATTCAGCACCGCAAAGGTCGTCAAGACGCAAAACGCGGTAAAATTTGGACAAAAATCATTCGTGAAATCCAAGTCGCAGCACGCGCTGGAGGTCCTGACCCTAATGCCAACCCCGCTCTACGTCTAGCATGGGATAAAGCAACTGCTTCGAACATGCCCAAAGACAATATCCTACGCGCAGTACAACGTGGTGCTGGTGCAGCGGACGGCGAAAACTACGAATCAATTCGCTACGAGGGTTACGGCCCAAGCGGTGCCGCCGTGATTGTGGATTGTATGACCGATAACCGCACCCGCACGGTTTCTGATGTACGTCATGCCTTGAGTAAACATGGTGGCAACTTAGGCCAAGATGGTTCTGTCGCCTTTATGTTTAAGCACTGCGGTCAATTTATTTTTGCCCCAGGCAGTAACGAAGATAAAATCATGGAAATCGCACTCGAGGCAGGTGCTGAAGATATTCTCACCGATGAAGATGGCATGATTGAAGTCATCAGCGATCCAACTGATTATGCTCAAGTGCGTGATGCGCTTGAAGCCGCAGGATTACAACCTGAAGTGCAGGCCATCATTATGAAACCCTTGAACGAAACGGTTCTTGAGGGTGATGATGCGATCAAAATGCAGAAAATCTTAGATATGCTAGAAGGCTTGGATGATGTTCAAGAAGTCCACACCACAGCGGTCTTTGATGAATCTGAACAGTAAATAAGGTTTATGCTCATGAAAGTATTAGTAATTGGTGGTGGTGGCCGTGAACATGCAATTGCTTGGCGCGTCGCCCAATCACCACGTGTAGAACATGTCTTCGTCGCGCCTGGCAACGGTGGCACTGCCATCGACCCACGCCTACAGAACGTGGCCTTATCGAGCAATGAAGAACTTTTACAGTTTGCGCTTGATGAGGGTATTGCTTTGACCGTTGTTGGTCCTGAAGCACCGCTTGCCGCAGGTGTTGTAGACGCCTTCCGCGCTAAAGGTTTAAAGATTTTCGGTCCAACGCAAGCAGCAGCGCAATTAGAGAGCTCTAAAGATTACGCCAAAGCCTTTATGGTGCGTCATCAGATTCCTACTGCCGCTTATGCCACCTTCACCGATGCTGAGCAAGCACATGCCTATATTGAACAACAAGGTGCTCCTATCGTGGTTAAGGCTGATGGCCTAGCCGCTGGCAAGGGCGTTGTGGTCGCCGAAACTCTCGAACAAGCGCATCAAGCCATTGATGATATGATTGGCGGCGCCAAGCTGGGTGCCGCAGGTGCTCGCGTCGTTATTGAAGGCTTTTTACAAGGTGAAGAAGCTAGCTTTATTGTCATGGTCGACGGTAAGAACGTCTTGCCCTTAGCGAGCAGTCAAGACCATAAACGCCAACTCGATAATGACCAAGGACCGAATACTGGCGGTATGGGTGCTTATTCACCCGCGCCAATTGTGACGGATGCATTACATCAACGCATTATGCAAGAAGTCATCTATCCCACCGTGCAAGGTATGGCAGCTGATGGTATCGAATACACCGGTTTCTTATATGCTGGCCTGATGATTGATGATGGTGATGATGCCACCCGCCCTATCAAGGTGCTTGAATTCAACTGCCGCATGGGTGACCCAGAAACCCAACCTATTATGATGCGTATCCGTAGCGATTATGTTGATGTCTTAGAGCAAGCTATTGATGGTCAACTTGACCAAGCGCAAATTGATTGGGATCCTCGCACCACATTAGGTGTTGTGATGGCCTCAGAGAATTACCCTGAATCACCACGTACAGGCGACGAAATCACAGGAATACCAGCCAGTACCGCCGATTGCGTCACTTTCCATGCGGGCACCACACTTAAGGATAGTAAATTACTTACTAGCGGTGGCCGCGTATTATGCGTTACTGCCATTGGTGATACCGTAGAAATTGCACGTGACAATGCCTATCAGGCTGTTAAGCAAATTCAATTCCGTGGTCAACAATATCGCACAGATATTGCTTGGCGCGCTTTGAAAGCACAGGACGCCTAGTGAGCGAGTGTAAGTTAAGCGCTGGCGCAAGAAAGATTGGGCTTTTTGGGGGGAGCTTTAATCCCATCCATAATGCCCACTTGCGCCTAGCCTTAAGTGCTTGGCAATTCTTAGACTTAGCCCAAGTACAATTATTACCTGCAGGTCAACCTTGGCAGAAAAAACCTCTCCAAGTCAGCGCTGAGAATCGCTTAGCCATGTTGCGTCTGGCCATACAAGACATGCCTCAGCTACGGATTAATACGATGGAAATTGAGCGCGATGGGCCTACTTACACCATCGATACCTTAAAAAGCCTGCCACCAGACGCTAACTATTACTGGTTAATGGGTAGCGATCAATTAAATAATTTCTGTACCTGGAATGCTTGGCAAGAAATTCTGGATTACGTCCAATTAGTCGTGGTTCAACGCCCTGGCTATCAAGCTCAAGTGCCACCTGAATTAGAAGACGAGTTAAGACACAAGAACGACCACTTAATTATGATGCCATTCGATGAGTTAGATATTTCATCGAGTGAAATCCGACAAAAACTCTCTTATAAGCAAGATGTGAGCACTCTAGTTCCTGCAGCAGTGCTAGACTATATCAAAGCGAGGGGCTTATACCAAAGCCACGAATCTTAAGGAACAAGATTTTGCAGCAAATAGCAAGGAAGACTAAAATGGTAAGAACCTGCTAGAAGATTAAGACAGCTCATACGATACTAGTCATCCGCTGCTTGAAACAGACAAACTCATTAATACTGACTACATTAAACAACTATGAATATACAAAAACTGCAGAGACTTGTGATTGATGCTTTAGAAGATGTGAAAGCACAAGACATTAAAGTCTTTAACACCACACACTTAACCGGTTTATTTGACCGTGTGATTATTGCCAGCGGTCAATCGAATCGCCAAACTCGCTCACTCGCACGTAGCGTGATTGATGCGGTACGCGCACATGGTATTGAGATTGTGGCCCTTGAGGGCGAAGACAGTGGTGAATGGGTACTCTTGGATATCGGTGATATTGTGATTCACTGTATGCAACCAGCTATTCGTACCTACTACAATCTTGAAGCGATCTGGGGCGATAAACCTGTCCGTGTTAAACTCTTGCCCCAATCGACACAAGTACCCATGAGTGCACAGACTTACGATCCACACGACATCAGTGACGACGAGTGAAACTAATTATTATTGCCGTTGGTTTACGCATGCCTGACTGGGTCGAGACGGCCTGGCAGGATTATGCTAAACGTATGCCAGCTGATTGTGCGATTGAACTTAAAGAAGTTAAACCAGAACCTCGCACCAGTGGTAAGACACCTGCTCAGATGATGCAGGCTGAAGCTAAGCGAATTGAAGCCGCCATCCCAGCCAATGCACTGACTATTGTCTTAGATGAGCGTGGCAAGGACATCACGACCATGCAATTAGCCAAGACGATGCAGACCTGGCGTGATAGTGGTCAAGATGTAGCCATTCTGATTGGTGGGCCTGATGGTTTAGATGCAGAGCTCAAAAATCGCTATCCAAATAAGTTACGCTTGTCTTCCTTAACCCTGCCCCACCCTATGGTTCGCGTACTGCTTGCTGAGCAACTATATCGTGCGTGGGCGATTACAGTGAGTCACCCTTATCATCGTGCTTAAGTAAACTCACTGGTCGCACTTAAGTAAACTCAATAACTCCACTTAAGTAAACTCAATAATTGCACTTAAATAAACCCCAACACCATTAAGATCTCTTCATTATGAACGCATCTTCTCCCTCCACCGCGCTGCCTAATTTTCCATTAATTTATCTCGCCTCAGCCAGTCCTCGTCGCCATGAGTTACTAAAGCAAATTAATGTAGAGCATGAGATTTTACGACTACCCGAAGTCGATGGGGAAGATGAACCGCGCTTGGACAATGAGCCTGCAGCTGATTATGTCAAGCGAACAGCACTGGAAAAAGCCCAACGTGCAATGCAATACATCACCGAACAAGAACTCTTAAAGCGCCCTATTCTCAGTGCTGACACCGCGGTCATATACGAAAATCTAGTACTTGGTAAACCACAAGATGAGATCGATGTGGCACAAACACTCTCATTACTTTCAGGTAAACAACACGAAGTGCATACGGCTATTGTCTTAGCCCATCATGGCGAGTTTTACCAGGATGTATGCATCAGTAAAGTTTATATGCGCAATATTACCGCACGAGAAATCGCTATGTATGTGGCTAGCGGTCAAGCTCAAGGCAAGGCAGGCGCTTATGCTATTCAAGGCTTGGCATCAATTTTTATTGAGAAGATTGAAGGCAGTTATAGCGGAATTATGGGCTTGCCGCTATTTGAAACCTGGCGGCTGTTGCAGCAACTTCTGAAGTAAATGTAGACTGGCTCTTAAAGTACTAGGCACAACAAGAGATTTCAATCTAGATAAACTCTTAAAGCACTAGGCACAACAAGAGATTTCAATCTAAATAGGCTCTTTAAACACCAAGGGCGTACATTTTTTATATGCACGCCCATTGCTCTATTGCTTTAGAGTTAAAACAAGAAAATAAGGAAGAACATTTCTCTCATTACCCTGCCTTACATTTCTCTCATTACTCCGCATCACTTTGGTTCTCAGGCATGGCACGAATAAAGGCCTCTTCCTTGCGGCACGCCTCTTCAATACGTGCAATGGTGCGCCATTGCTTTACATCCAAACCAAATCGGTGCGCATTAAGAATCTGTGGAAACAGGTAAACATCAGCCATCGTCGGTGTGTCACCATGACAGAAAATACCGGTGTCTGGACTTGAGGCTAATAATTTCTCTAGAGCATCAAAACCAGTCTTAATCCAATGAGCAGCCCAAGTTTTCGTTCCTTCATCATCAATCTTGAAATTATGCTCCAGGTACTGCATCACCCGTAAGTTTTGTAATGGATGAATATCACAAGCCACCATCTGCGCAATCGCACGTACACGTGCACGACCCGCATAGGTGCTTGGTAAAATCGCTGGCTCTGGATAGCGATCCTCTAAATACTCAATAATCGCTAGAGACTGACCCACACTCACCATATCGTCCACATAGAATGGCACCATGGACATTGGATTTAGCTTGAGATATTCTTCAGTTTTATGCTGACCTTTACGTAGATGTACGGACACCGTATCATACGAAATTTTCTTAAGATTTAAAGCAATGCGCACGCGAAATGCCGCTGAACTACGAAAAAAGCCATACAGCGTAGCCATTAACGTCTCCTCCTTATCAGATTTAATATAAACTTATTCGTGCTTAAACTTTGCGCGAAAGTTCTTTGGGAAGAGGAAAAGAAACATTCTCTTCAATACCCGCAACTTTACGCACAGATAAAGCGCCCAATTCTTTGAGTCGTTGGATCACATCTTGAACGAGAACTTCAGGCGCTGAAGCACCAGCCGTGATACCAATCGTTTGTTTACCCTCTAGCCACTTTGGCTCAATCGACTCTGGACCATCAATCAAGTATGAAGGGCAATCTAAACGCTCGGCAACTTCACGCAGACGATTAGAGTTTGAACTATTCACGCTACCCACGACAAAAAAGATATCGCAATTAGGTGCCATCATCTTAACTGCATCTTGGCGATTCTGAGTGGCATAGCAGATATCACTTTTCTTGGGCGCAACAATATTCGGAAAGCGACTCTTTAAGGCTTGCGTAACCATGGCAGCATCATCAACTGACAAGGTAGTTTGTGTCACGAAGGCCAAGTTCTCAGGGTTCTCAACCTGGAGTTGTTCAACATCTTCAGGGGTCTCAACCAAGTACATGCGACCGCGCGCTTGACCAAGTGTGCCTTCAACTTCTGGGTGACCACGATGACCAATCATGACAATTTCATGACCTGCATCATGCATCTTCTTGACTTCAATATGCACCTTAGTCACGAGTGGACAGGTTGCATCAAAGACTTTCAAACCACGCTCTTCAGCCTCTTGACGCACAGCTAAAGAAACACCATGCGCAGAGAACACGACAATTGAGCCTGTCGGCGCTTGGTCTAGTTCATCAATAAAGACGGCGCCCTTATCACGTAAGGATTGAACGACAAAGCGGTTATGCACAATCTCATGACGCACATAAATCGGCGCACCATGAATTTCTAAGGCACGTTCAACAATATCAATCGCGCGGTCAACGCCAGCACAAAAACCACGAGGTTCCGCTAAAAGAATTTGTGCATCTGTACTCATTACAACACCCCAATAATTGAAACTTCAACCTTCAAATCAACACCGGCGAGTGGATGATTAAAGTCAAATACCGCCTTATCACCCTCATAGTATTTAAACAAGCCAGAGAATTTGCCTCCATTGGGCGCCGTAAATTCCACCAAATCATTCTCATTAAATTCAGTCGTTTCACCTGCATTCTCCGCCAACATCTCGCGTGTGATGGCTTGCAATAAATCTGGATTTCGTTCACCGAAAGCATCGGACGCTACTAGCTCATAGCTGAACTCATCACCCTCACTACGACCCAACAAAGGTTGTTCTAAAGACTCTGGCCACTGACCCGTACCTAATTGCAAGGTACCAGGACGACCATCATAGGTATCAATAAATACATTTCCCTTGCCTTCACCTGAATTTAAGGTGATGCGGTAGTTCAGGGTTAAGTAGGAATGCGGAAGGACAATTTTATTCACTTTGCTATATTTTCCATGAAAAATCGCACATGCTTATACGTACGACAAACAAACTTAAAAGGCTATTTTACCGATTATGCAACTACTTCGCTCAGATTCACGCCAAGACCGCTCAAGAGAGCGCCTAATTTCCGACTCAGGACAGGAACTTCCACGCGAGCGACTGATTCAACACGGCCCTCAAGTCCTTACAACCGCTGAACTTCTCGCGATTATTCTTGGTACAGGTCCCAGAGGCGATAATGTGGTGAATTTTACCACTCAACTGCTTAAACACTTTGGTAGTTTACGTGCTTTACTCAGTGCTAGCCCGCAAGAACTTACCCAAATTAGGGGCTTAGGCATCGCTAAAAGTAGCCAGATCATGGCTTTGCACGAGTTAGCCATTCGGTCATTGGAGGAACAACTGCGTCAAAATAATGTCCTAAACCAGTCTCATCTGGTCAAAAAATATTGCGCAAGACAGTTGGGACACCATACGATTGAATACTGCCACGCCCTCTTCTTGGACAAAAGCTACCGACTTCTCCATACCGAAGTCGTAGCCAAGGGCACGATTGACCAAGCCTCAGTCTATCCACGAGAAATCGTGAAGGCAGCACTGAAACACCATGCAAGCCATGTCATCTTGGCGCACAACCACCCCTCGGGCTCCTTAAGCCCAAGTGCAGCTGACATTAACTTAACAGAGCATCTAAAAAATGCCTTATCGCTAGTCGATATTCAACTTATCGACCATTTAATTGTTGCTGCTGGCAAAGCCGTCTCATTAGCGGAGATGGGACATATGTGATACAAGACCCTAGCAATACGGTAATGGCTTGATTAATTAAAAATGAAGTTTTAGGGGACAACTCGCTCTATGTGAAGTTTAGTCAAGCGCCATAATCCTGATTAAATTGTCACTTTAAGTACAGTTATAATGTCATTAATTTGGTAAATCTATACAATAGTTGGCAATAAGCTTATATAAAGCTTTTCTCCTTATATTTATTCCTCACATAAAGC
Organism: Pelistega sp.; assembly: GCA_030538255.1. GTDB lineage: Bacteria > Pseudomonadota > Gammaproteobacteria > Burkholderiales > Burkholderiaceae_B > Taylorella. Next base: position 85,258 of record JAUNUI010000008.1, read on the forward strand.
GAACAATATGCGTAGCAATGTAACAATAATTTTTAGTCCGAATGAGCAACTTGTTTACGATAGCGTAATCCCAGCTGAGAACGTTAATCCTGAAGAAGCACGCAAGTGGTTAATTGACAAGTGGACCGAGCTCGAATGCGAACCTATCCGCCAAAGCGGTAAGGTACTCCTATTGGACCGTATCCTAGGGATTGCCGATCAAATTGGTTATACCTGGATGAAAGACCACCCAGAGAGATCCGCTGAATTTGCTGAGAAGTGCTCTATTGCCTTGGATTCTGAAATCGTTAAGATTGATCTTCCTGGCGGCTCAATCACATCAGCTTAATTGTTGCCCTCATACAACTGAATCATAACTTTTTGGCTTAAGACGCTTTTTTTCTAAAATAAACCCATAGAAAACTTAACCTTAAGTCAAATTTACGTTAAAATGCTGGATTCAATCTTGGACACGTTGCTCATCATAAATTGATGTGAGCTGGCGACCCGTTATACCTTTAAGGAAAAATCAAATGAAAGAAGGCATTCACCCAGAATACCGTGATGTTGTGTTCTTAGACCAACAAACAGGCAATAACTTCATTATTCGCTCTACAGTGAATACACGCGAAACAACAGAGATCGACGGTAAAACATACCCATTGTTTAAATGTGACGTGACTTCTGAGTCTCATCCTTTCTACACTGGCGCACAAACACGTATCGTTGAAACTGGTCGCGTTGAGAAATTCCGCGCCCGTTTTGCTCGCACTACTGGTGCCATCAAGAAGTAAGCCAATTCCTGTGGCACACTTTAGTGCCAATTCAATTGCGCAAAGAGAAAGCAGCCTTTATGATGTAAAGGCTGCTTTTTTGTGCTTTAATACTAGCTTGACACGTCAAAACTAGCTTTCGTTATAATGCTCGCCTAATGCATTAAAGCTAGCATGCAATATAATGCTCACTTAATACTTTAACAAACCTTTAAATCTATTCATCCGCCGTGCCATTGAGTCAAACCAAAACGCCCGCTCGATTAACTGAGCCCGCAACTCGTAAATTGCCTCGCAATATTTTATTTTGGCTGATGTCTGCCTATATCTTGGCTGGACTGTTTTGGCGCGACCCATGGAAAACCGATGACATTACAGGTTTAGCCACCATGCTAAGCCTCTTAGAGCAGCCAAATACTTGGTTAACGACCCATGTTGGCAGTATGCCACTTACGCAAGAAGGTCCCTTAACGACCTGGATTGGCGCTCTGTTTATTGCCCTTTTCTCACCTATCTTTGGGCTTTTTATTGACCCCTTTGAAGCGAAAATTGCCGCCTCACGTCTACCGAATTTGCTGTATTTCTTCGGGCTGATGTGGGGTATCTGGTATGGCACCTACTTATTAGCACGCCGCCCCGAAGCACAACCCCTGCCCTTACCGTTTGGTGGTGAGCCGAACCCACGAGATTATGGCCGCATGATGGCCGATGTCGCTTTTTTATTTACGATTGCGACCGCTGGTATCATCGTCAAAATCCATGAAACCAGCCCCTTCCCTCTGATTCTTGTACTGCACTCATTGGCTTTCTATGGCTTTGTGCGCATGCTCGATCACCCCATCCAAGCGACTGCTGTGCTTGGTGTCACCATAAGCGGCGCCTTTTTTACTCGTGGCTTACTTGGTGCTAGCCCATTAATTCTCTGCTCATTTGCCCTAATATTTGCTTGTTTTTACAGCAAGCGCCAGAAATTCTATCTACTGCTGTCCTTAACCATCGCCACCCTTTTATCTTTAAGCTGGGCCTTAAGCAGCAAGCAAGTCGATCTCTCCTGGTTTAGAGAATGGTGGTATTGGAATACTAGCTCTTTCGCCCTAGAGCAATTTAGTCATATCGCCAAGAATATGCGTGATTTAGTCTGGTTTTTATGGCCAAGCTGGCCATTTGCCGTATTCGCTTTATGGAATTGGCGTCACTGGTATAAATCGCCCCATATCTATATTCCCGCCGCTTTAATGATCAGCAACTTTCTGATTATTTTTGCGCTGTCTGATTCCTTTGAAATGGAATATGCGCCGCTTACTATCCCTATGGTGGTTTTAGCTGCCATGGCGATTCCCACCTTACGTCGTAGCGTGATCAATCTTCTCGATTGGTACTCTATTATGGTGATTTCTTTATTTTTCATCACGGTATGGTTAGGTTGGGCCGCTCTTTACTTAGGTTGGCCGACTAAAATCAACCACAATATTATGCGCTTGATTCAAGGCTTTGATGTCAGTATCAACTACCTTGCCGTTATTGCTGGCCTACTGATCACCATTGCTTGGGGACTCTTAGTGCGTTGGCGCCTAAGCTATAATCCTTCAGCGATGTGGCGTGGTATTGTATTGACTGCAGCAGGTGCAACCTGCTCTTGGTTGATTATCGTGATCTTATGGATGCCTGCCGTTGACTACAACCGAAGTTATCGAGTCGTTGGACACAACTTAGCTCAGGTAGCGCAGAGCAACATCTCTGCCGATGCATGTGTCCGCACCCAAGGTATGGGTTTAGGTCAACGCTCTGCCCTCTATGTTTTTAGTGGTATTCACTTTAGTAATAGTAGTTCATGCGAGTACGTTCTGATCCAAACCAACTCAGCCCAATTAGGCTCTGAGAGTAAAATTTACGCCGATTTAGGAACCGTTATCTGGCAGGGTCAACGTCGCTCTGAACGGCATGGTGAGACATTTCTCTTACTCAAGCGCTTTAACTAATTCTATTTCCAATGCCTACATCTTCACACTCAGGTGCCAATACCGCGATTCATACGAATGCGACAATTCGCACCAGCATCTTGCAACAAGCTTGGCCAATTCTCATTAGCCAATGGGCAGGTGTGTCATTTGCCGTCTTAGACACGATGATGTTGGGCAACCATAGTCCTGAATCTTTGCAGACTATGAGCTTGGCGGCATCCATCTTTATTACGGTCAACATTAGTTTAACGGGTGTTATCCATGCGCTCATCCCCATTTTTTCCCAGCTAATCGGCTCTAAAAAATACCATCAAGTCGGTGAACTCTGGGGTCAGGGCATCTGGTTAGGCATGTTTCTTGCCTTAATTGCAGGCCTACTCCTGCTCTTCCCAAATATTTGGCTAAGCATCTCAGGAGACGTACCTGAACATGTACGAGAACAAGTCGCTACTTACTTGCGTATCGTCTATTTCTCCATGCCCGCCGCTCTCATGTTTCGGGCTATTTACTCAATCTGTACCTCGGCGCAACGACCTAAGCATGTGATGTATATCAGTGTCACGGGTATTTTCATTAAAGCCGCCTTAAACTGGGTCTTAATTTTTGGCTATTTTGGCTTGCCCGCCCTAGGCAGTACAGGTGCCGGCATCTCAACCACCATCGTCAGTTGGTTGATGTTTATTTTTGGGCTCTGGTTCTTATTTTCCGACTCCTATTATGAGAAATTCAAACTAAGTCTAGGACGCCCACAATGGCGCCACTTTAGTGAAATTCTGAAATTAGGCATTCCCATGGGCGGCTCTTACTTTGTCGAAGTTAGTGCATTTACCTTTATGGCCTTGCTGGCTGCTCGAGAAGGCACGCATGTCTCAGGCGCACATCAAATCATGGCCAATTTAGCAGCGGTCCTATATATGATGCCCATGTCATTTGGGATTGCCACCTCCTCGCTTGCCGCACAAGCGATTGGTGCGCGCAATTTACTGATCTCTCATCGCATTATTAAGATCGGCTTTATGATTATGCTGTGCGGTGCTGTACTCAGTAGCTTATTAGTCTTCTTTGGTAAGCACACGATTATTGGCCTCTACACCTCTGATACGCAAGTTGCCCTCATGGCCGCCAGTTTATTAACAATCGCTCCTTTTTTCCATATTTTAGACTCATACCAATGCATGAATACCTATGTACTTCGTGCCCATAAAATCGCTACGATCCCCTTCTTAATTCAGACCTTTATGCTGACTGGAATTGGCTTAGGCGGTGGTTTTTATTTTGGCTATGGACCAGGTCAAGGTGCACTTAATTGGATCAGCCAGATTGTTACGCCAGGTGCAGCAACAGGCGTCTCCAGCCTATGGGTTATGTGCTGCATCGCCTTAACCCTATGTGGTGTGATTCTGCACTTCTGGTACAGAAAGATTATTTATAAGCCGCTAATAGCACCCTTGGTGCGAGCTTAAACGCTTGTCCTAACATGGGAGCGGCCACTGATATGCGCTTAGAGCACGTATCAGTTTTGGCAATAACAGCGCTTAAAGAATAAAGCCTTATTTTGTATAACTTACATAAACGAACGTATCAAACAAGACAAAAACGTGGGTTTTCTGCCAAATTCCCCGCAAATTTAAGTAATATCTGAATAAAATCATTAGTTTACTTGCCACATAGTCAAGATACTTATATAATCCTAGATTAACCTTTTTTCCTAAGACTCTGCTCTTATAGTTGACAATGAAGGTTAGTAGTGGATGACTCGTCATTTGCAACTAGAATTGGAAGGCTAGGTTAAAGATATTTTGAATTTATTCATAAGGCAGTTCTGAGCCAAAAATCAGAATTTATAACTTAATGAGGTGTTAATATGGCAAAAGTATGCCAAGTAACCGGTAAGCGCCCCAAGACCGGTAATAATGTTTCTCACGCTAACAACAAAACCAAGCGTCGTTTCTTGCCTAACTTGCAATCACGTCGTTTCTGGGTTGAAAGCGAGAACCGTTGGGTTCGTCTACGTATTTCTGCAAGTGCTTTACGTACAATCGACAAGAAAGGCATTGATGTTGTAATCGCTGAAATGCGCGCTAACGGTCAAACAGTTTAAGCCTTGGGTGCTTAAATTTAACTATCCCTAGGAGCTTAAAATGGCAAAAGGTATTCGTGAAAAAATTAAATTAGAGTCAACCGCTGGTACTGGTCACTTCTACACAACGACCAAAAACAAGCGCAATATGCCTGAGAAAATGTTGATCAAGAAATTTGATCCTGTTGTTCGCAAGCACGTTGACTACAAAGAAACTAAATTAAAATAATTTTTAATGAGTTGATTTGATCAAAAAGACCTCATCGTCACTGATGAGGTTTTTTATTGGAAATTAAAAATTGATAGTTTTTAACTAAAACACATATAAAAACAATCACTTTGCTTTTCTATATGAGAACCATTATCATCTACTTAATGATGAATAAAGTAATGAGGTTCCACAATGATGATTATTGAAAAGACTAGCCAAGCACTTTTACATATGAGCGTTGCATTTGCCATTAGCTATGGCTTTACAGGCTCCTTGGCATTTGGCGGTTTAATGGCGGTCGTAGAGCCTATCTGCAATGTCTTACTTCTGCCCTTACATGATAAGGCATGGCGTCGTATTAAATATAAGCAACGCATGCGTCAACGTAACTTGAGTAATAAGCGCTCCTCATCTAATCAAACACAACACACTAAGAATCATGCGATTGGCTATGCTGCTTAGAGTAAGTATATATGTGCTGCTCATAGGACTCTCATGCGCACTCCTCATGCGAACCCCAGCATACTACCTATTCGGATAATCTTGCAAGAATACTTGATAGTTAAGCTCACTTATATCTAGATTTTAAATAAGCACGGATAGCATTGCTCGCATCCGCGCTTAATTCTCATACTGATTTAAATCGCCTGCGTACGTAACTCCAACCAAGCGAGCGCTACACCAGTTACTCGCGGACGCAAGCGACGTAATACCTCTTGATGATAGTTATTCAACCACTCCACTTCCCCAGCAGTCATCAGGCTCTTCTCAATACAGCGCGTATCAATCGGGCATAATGTTAAGGTTTCAAACTTTAATGTTTCAACAAATTCATTTCGCTCAGCAGGAACATTGCACACCAAGTTCTCAATACGGATCCCCCACTGACCTGGGCGGTATACGCCTGGCTCATTCGAGGTAATCATGCCTACTTGCATCTGAGTATTTGGGAATGAGTATGCACGATGAGAAATCACTTGCGGCCCTTCGTGGACATTCAAGAAATATCCAACACCGTGTCCTGTACCATGCCCATAATCTAGCCCCTCACGCCATAAGGGTGCACGCGCCAGTGTGTCTAATAAGGGTGCTGGGTAGCCGACAGGAAATACGGCTTGTGATAAGGCAATCATGCCTTTCAACACAGTCGTATAATCCCGCTTCTGCGCAGCTGAAATTTCACCAACAGGCACGACACGGGTAATATCCGTTGTACCATTCAGATATTGGCCGCCTGAATCAATCAGCAGCAAACCATCGCCTTGAATGTAGGCATAGGACTCTGGTGTTGCACGATAATGAGGCATCGCACCATTGCCATTAAAACCAGCAATCGTGGCAAAGCTTGGGCAAATATAATGTTCTTGGCGTGCTCGAGCGGCACAGATTTGCTCATCGATTAAGAGTTCGCTAATCGTCTCACCCTGCCCTAAAGCTTGCTCAAACCAGGCAAAGAATTCACATAAAGCGGCGCCATCTTGCTCCATGGCTTGACGTACATGTTCTAAGTCTTGTGCGGTTTTCTGTGACTTAAATAATTGTGAGGGATTGATTTGCTCAATCGTCTTCTTACATGAAGACTGGCTCATACTTAAGGTCACGCGCGCAGGATCAATCAACATGGTCGATTCGCTTGGCAAGGATTGCAAGACACTTAAGCAGTGATCATAATCAATGAGCTCTACACCATCAGCCGCTAAGGTTTGCGCCAGTGCATCATCCACCTTACCCTCATGGATAAAGAGTTGCGCATGCTCGGCATTAATCAGTAAATGAGCGAGAAAGACAGGATTATAATCCACATCCGAACCACGCAAATTCAGTATCCACGCAATATCATCAAGGGCACTAATAAAGTGATAATCTGCACCGCCTTGCTGCATCTGCCTACGCACTTTCTGTAACTTCTTCGCTCTTGATTCACTGACAAAAGGCGCTTTATGTTCATACAATGGCTGACGAGGTAAGGCTGGGCGCGTAATCGCCAACTGATCAAATAAGTCCTGATCACTAACAATATTAGCACCCACTTTCTCTAGATCTTGAGCCAATTGACGCGCCTGTTTAAGCGCCATAATCATACCGTTAAATCCGACCGACTGTCCCGCCTCAAGCTGCTGGCAAAGCCACTCATTCAAACCTAAAACATCAGGATCACCTAATTTCATCAAGGTGATACCACTACCTTCTAACTGCAAGCTGGCTTGTTCCCAGTAACGACTATCGACCCAAAGACCTGCGAAATCAGCCGTAATCAGCAAGGTGCCCACAGAACCCGTAAAGCCACTCAAATACTCTCTTTGCTTCCAATATTCAGGGAGGTATTCTGAGAGATGTGGATCGGCCGATGGCACTATCCAAGCGCTAATCTGTGCTGATGCCATTATTTCGCGAAACTGCGCTAGACCCTGTGCAATCGATAAACTCATACCCTAACCTCATGTTTTATGCCTAACTCTTGGAATCGGCGTGTAAAATAACTACTACTGGCGCTTTAATCTGCTACTCATCAGCATTAGTTAACGATTTATTCACGCTAATATGCTTGGCAACTCTCATGTCCACATAGTGCAAAATTGGCGCCACTAAATTATACGCTTTGGGTAGATCGTTACACCTAAAGCATTTTCATCATATCAGGATATTGTATGCGTTTTTACCTTGTATTTGCAGCCCTTTCTTGCATGTTAGCCGTTGCGTTAGGGGCTTTTGGTGCACACGCCCTTAAAGCCAGTCTTAACCCAGAACGACTTGCTGTCTGGAATACCGCCGTGTTTTACCAGTTAAGTCACAGCATTGCACTCTTAGTGCTCGTGTCTCTGTCTGCTTTTTTACATGCCAAGTGGCAAAATTTTGGACTTAAATTAATGGTAGCTGCCATCGTGTTATTCGCCGGTAGCTTATACGCTCTTGTATTAACGAATACCCCTGCGCTTGGTATGATCACCCCCATTGGCGGAGTTAGCTTCTTACTCGCCTGGCTTTGTATTGCTCTAGCCGCTATTAAAAAGCCATAGTCGACTTAATGACGGCCATATGTATTCTTCTTGAGGTTTTCATCTACGATCCTAAAGTCCCTGCAAATATCATCACCGCTTCTGTTATTTTTGTCTAAAAATATTCTAACCATGAATACAAAAACCTCAGTAAATGAATAGATTTCATCTACTGAGGTTTTGCAAAACTATCAGCTAAAATTAAGCAGCCACCGCTGAAAAGTCTAAAGGCACGCCAGTCTTCGCTTGTAACTCTCCAGCACTTACGCCATCAGCCAGTTCAAGCACTTTCAAGCCAGCTGGGGTCACTTCTAGCACCGCCAAATCCGTGATAATCAAATCCACCACCGCTAAACCAGTCAGCGGTAAAGTGCATTCTGGTAGGATTTTTAGATCTTCGGTACCGTCTTTTTTGCGTGCCACATGCTCCATTAATACGATAACGCGGCCAACACCAGCCACTAAGTCCATCGCACCACCCATACCCTTGACCATTTTCCCTGGGATCATCCAGTTCGCCAAGTCGCCTTTTGCAGAAACTTGCATAGCGCCTAGAATGGCCAGATTAATTTTGCCACCACGAATCATGGCAAACGAATCCGCTGAAGAGAAAAATGAAGAACCTGGTAAGGAAGTTACTGTCTGCTTACCGGCATTGATCATATCAGGGTCAATCTCAGCCTCAGTCGGGAATGGACCAATACCCAGTAAACCATTCTCTGACTGCAACCACACTTCCATATTATCAGGCACATGATTGGCTACCAATGTCGGCAAACCAATACCGAGATTCACGTAGAAACCATCTTGTAACTCTTGCGCAGCACGTGCCGCCATTTGATCACGATTCCAAGCCATTATTTATTCTCCTTATTCTGGACGGGTTGTACGCTGTTCAATGCGTTTTTCAGGGTTGGCGTTAAGCACGATACGGTGTACATAAATACCTGGCAGATGGATTTCATCAGGATTTAAATCACCTGTCTCAACAATCTGCTCAACTTCCACCACGGTTACCTTACCCGCCATGGCCACGTTAGGATTGAAGTTACGGGCTGTTTTGCGGAAAATTAAATTACCACTACGATCAGCTTTATAAGCCTTCACCAAAGAGACGTCAGGCACAATCGCGCGCTCCATGACATACGTCTGACCATCAAACTCTTTATGCTCTTTACCTTCGGCAACGATAGTACCTACCCCAGTTTTAGTGAAAAAGGCTGGAATGCCAGCGCCGCCCGCACGCAAACGTTCTGCTAAGGTGCCTTGTGGGTTAAATTCCAACTCCAACTCACCTGATAAGTACTGACGCTCGAACTCTTTATTCTCGCCCACATAGGAGGCAATCATCTTCTTCACTTGACGCGTCTCTAAGAGTTGACCTAAGCCGAAGCCATCAACACCCGCATTATTACTCACGCAAGTTAAGCCCTGCACACCTGAATCACGTAACGCGGCAATTAATGCCTCGGGAATACCGCACAGGCCAAAACCGCCCACACCGATGATCTGACCATCAGCAACTAAGCCCTCTAGGGCTTGAGCAGCACTTTCATACACCTTATCCATTGACTGTCCTTATACAAAAGGGTTAAAAATAACTAATGAAATCTTAGCAAATCTTAAGCGATAAACCATCAGTTTATAATAAACATCTAGTTTTCCCTAGGTGTTTAAGTGACAGTTTCATGATGAGCATCAAATTTCTATCGCAAGGCTTCTATTAACCTTAATATTAGCATCTGAATATTTCGGAACTTAAGTTTGCAATGCGGAACCAATCGCGACTAAAGCTATTTAAATCCACTTTACAAAAAACCTAAAAAATTTGAGAAAAATCCGGATAAAAATGATTTATTGCCGATTAAATCCGGTAAATCTAACATTAAAAATGACTCAAGCCGTGTAAAAATAATACTAATTTCTTTTTTATGTTCCGCCTAGCAAAACAAAATGAGCGTTTTATAAGCAAAAATCTGACAAAAATCAGGCTTTCACGATTGAAAACACCACCTTGCGGAAAAAAAGTAGTCAAATAGCTTTTTATGTCTACCGAATCCCATTACAATACAACAAATACATAATTTACTATTAATTTGAGGAGAGTGTTCACATGTCAGAACGCGAATCGATGGAATATGACGTTGTCGTCGTAGGTGCTGGGCCAGCGGGCTTGTCAACTGCCATTAAACTAAAACAACTTGCCGCGACAGCTGGCAAAGAAATTAACGTCTGTGTTCTAGAAAAAGCTGCTGAAGTCGGCGCACATATTCTATCTGGCGCCGTCATGGACCCTATCGCCATCAACGAACTTTTCCCTGACTGGAAAGAACGTGGCGCCCCATTAAATACACCAGTTACTGAAGATCGCTTTTTATTCCTAAATGAAAAAGGCGCACGTCGCACTCCCAACTGGGCACTGCCATCCTGTTTCCATAACGACGGCAATTATGTCGTTCGTCTTGGTGAGTTCACCCGTTGGTTAGGTGAGCAAGCTGAAAGCCTAGGTGTTGAAGTCTTCCCAGGTTTTGCAGCCGTTGAAATCCTCTATAACGAGCAAGGCGCAGTACGTGGCGTAGCCACAGGCAATATGGGAGTTAATCGTGATGGAACACCTTCTGAGCACTTCCAAGAAGGCATGGAACTGCATGCGAAATATACGATTTTCGCCGAAGGTGCGCGTGGTCAATTAGGTCGTCAATTAATTGAGCGCTACTCACTCAACACAGACCGCGACCCACAAAGCTATGGCATTGGCATCAAGGAGATGTGGGAAATTGATCCCGCTAAATCTAAACCTGGTTTGGTAATCCACACCGCAGGTTGGCCGCTACAGAATGACACCTATGGTGGTTCTTTCCTATACCATCTGAACGATAATCGTATTGTCATCGGCATGGTAGTTGGTTTAGATTACGCTAACCCTTGGTTATCGCCTTTTGAAGAATTCCAACGCTATAAAACCCACCCAAGCATTAAAGAATTCCTTGAGGGTGGTAAGCGCGTAGCTTACGGTGCACGCGCCATTACCGCTGGTGGCCTATTATCACTACCGAAATTAGTTTTCCCTGGTGGCGCCTTAGTGGGCTGTGAAGCAGGTTTCCTCAATGCTGCGCGCATTAAAGGCAGCCATGCGGCGATCAAGACCGGCATGATGGCTGCAGAAGCGATTTTCAAAGCACTAGAAGCTGAGCGTAGCCACGATGTCTTAAGTGACTACCCAATCGCTTTTGAAAACTCTTGGTTGCATACCGAGCTGAATCGCACTCGTAACTTCAAGCAGTGGTTCAAGAAGGGGCTCCTAATTGGCACCTTAATGACCGGTATTGAACAGAAACTTCTTGGTGGTAAAATCCCTTGGACAATCCACCGTAAGAAAGCTGATCATGAGTGTTTACGTCCTGCCGCTGAGATGCCTAAGATTGACTATCCGAAACCTGATGGCGTGTATAGCTTTGACCGCTTAAGCTCTGTCTTTATTTCGAATACCAATCACGAAGAAAATCAGCCAATTCACTTAACCCTGAAGAACGCTGATATCCCAGTGAATACCAACTTATCTGTGTATGCAGGCCCTGAACAGCGCTACTGCCCTGCAGGTGTCTATGAGTTTATCAAAGACGATGTGGGTCAAGATAAGCTACAAATTAATGCACAAAACTGCGTTCACTGTAAAACCTGTGACATTAAAGACCCCACCCAAAATATTGTTTGGGTTGCCCCACAAGGTGGCGAAGGTCCTGTTTACGATGGTATGTAAGCCATTAACAAGTATTAAGCAGTAAGTACTTACAATAAAGCTCAGCGATTTTCGCTGAGCTTTTTTACTGATTTCTCAGTGACTAAAATAGGGTCTCACGTATTTTGGCATGTAATACGCTTAACATACCCGTATTGATGCCCTCCCCCGCGATGCAGGACGAAATTATACGCAGAGTCCTGATCAATACACTCACATTCGCAGCAAGAACATTAAACCCATTAAATATCAATTTAAATATATAACGACAAAACCATATTCATGTGCAGCAATTACGTCGCTCAAATCACTTGATTAACTAAGGCTATATAATGAAATATATGCGCACGCAACAAACAATTTACAATTTAATTGTTACTGTTACAAAATAATTGGATCCAGGAGATATTTGTCCACTTAAGAACAGAAACGCATCAATTTCACTCAACTTCAGATAATTTACTGTATTTAACCATTAAAAATCATGTTACATTTCCATTTTTTCAGCTTAGCGTCAGCTTAATAAAATAAAATGCAAAGTTTTATCTCTCTAAAGTCAAAGCAATTTGCCAAAAAGCCTTGTGAAGTCCTTGTTTTTTCTATATTATTTCTAATGACGCAAACAACGTCAAATGTCAATCCTTATTATACTTATATAGACTATGCACTCAAAAACTTCTCACACAAGAGGAATCTTGTCGCGTTTGCGACGGGCTTTTCTCGCTGTTGCAGTATTTAGCGTACCCGCTATTTCTGCAGCGCAAAATGCCGACTTTATCGGTTTACAAATCAAGGCACAATCCAGTGTTATCCCTTCTACCTCAGACAGCACCAGCTGGTCTCCCAAGATCTCAGATCCGATTGGTGACCTTATTAGCCAAGCTAAAGCAGATCGTGCTAACCGTGACGCTTCGATTGGTTTGAAGTCAGGCGCCGCGATTAATAATGAACTTGCACAAGCGGCCCTAAACTATGTTGGCGTCCGTTATCGCTTTGGTGGCGCCTCGCCAACCGGCTTTGACTGCAGCGGTTTGATTTATTACACTGCAAGCAAATATATGGGTGTTGAATTACCACGTGTTGCTGCATCTATGGCTACCGTTGGCACATCAGTTCAACGCGCAGAATTACAACCTGGTGATTTAGTTTTCTTTAATACCCGTGGTTTCCGTAATTCTCATGTTGGTATCTATCTAGGTAATAACGAATTCTTACATGCCCCACGAAGCGGCACCACAGTTCGCGTCGAGAAAATGGGCGATTATTGGACTAAGCGCTACAATGGTGCTCGTCGAATCGAAACACAACGCTTAGCATCGGCTAAGTAAGCTTTTAGGAGCTATTCAGTACATAACTTGGCATAGTTTACTTAATCTCGCTTAATTCTCAAGCTGATTAAGTAAACCTCGCCTAATAGTGTAGGTTTAGCTAGCTGTAAGCACAACAAACGAAAAAACTCTCTCTGACAACAAAGCCTAGTCATATCTGACTAGGCTTTGTTGTTTCCCCCTGTGTTGTTCCTCATATGCTGACACATCACCACCTGCTGTCTATTGCCTCACATCCTCCCTGTCTATCATTCCACCCCTACTTTCTATCTCCTCAGCCTCAACCATCTTTCCCTAATCTATTTTCGCAGCCCAAGCGATCACCACGAGACCAAATTAAGGCACACTTCCTGCTTAAATAAATAAACCTGTATCCTGACCACTAACTATTATTAAACACTAACTGTGCACTGGGTTGTTGCTTGATGAAAAGCCGATACTCAGCACCCTCATCCCCCACTTGCACCGAAATACCCAATAATGACCATAACACCACTACGCCAAGCAATATCATCAAGAGATGATGAACTTGCATATTCTTATTCATCGCGCCCCCCTTCTTTGCGGACATACTCCTGCTACCTCTTTGCCACAATGCGCGCACACATAAGGACATTGATCGAGTGCCGTTTGCATGCTACACACTGATCGCTTACACGCCACAATCGGGATCTGTGATTTTTCAGCTGCCGCCCTGAATGACTTCATCACATTGTGACCAAGAAAATCCGTCAGCAAGATTAAGATTTGCGTGCCACTTGGCAATTGCAAATTCTTTTTCTGGTGCGCTGGGTCTCTGCCTGTAATATGTTTATTGATTTTAATATTATGTGCTTTGAGGACATCGGGTAAATTACCTAAACGATCAGCACCCACAATTACCGCTTCCATTGGCAAGCCTAAGGCCATAATTTTCTCCTATCATTAATATAGCTATATTCTAAATGAGAATCATTATCATTACAAGAGATGATGAGCAGTAAAATATTCTTCGTGTTGTTTTTAGCAATACTAGGGTAATTCATAGTTTCCATGTAGCACCAAATCCTTATAATCAAACAAACGTTTGAATATTTAATAACGGTGACACATTATGACAATGAGCCGGTCTGAACAAACCAAGAAAGCTATCTTAGATGCCGCAGAGCGCCTTTTTGTAAACAAAGGGCATGAAGGTTCATCAATGCGTGAAATCACGCAATTAGCCAATGTGAATCTAGCAGCCGTCAACTATCACTTCGGCAGCAAGGATGAATTAATCATTGCTGTTATGAAGCGACGATTAGGTTCAATCAATGCTGAACGCTTACGCCAACTTGATGAGCTTGAGGCTGAAGCAGCGGGCGAGCCCTTAAAGCCATCCCATATCGTCAATGCCTTCTTCGGTTCTTTATTATCTTTCGCTGATACTGACGATCCCGAGGGGGGTATTTTCCTGCGACTGCTTGAACAGACTATGTTAAACCCCAGTGCATTTATTGCAGCCGTCGTTGCCAAAGAGAATGCTACTGTTGTACATCGCTACAAGGAAGCCTTGTATAAGTCCCTTCCTGATGTACCAAAAATTGAAATTTTATGGCGTTTGCAGTTTATGTTAGGCGCAACTTCATATGCCCTACATGGTATTCGCACCCTTATCCAGGCTACTGATCAAGATGAGCTCGGTGCAGAATATGATTTAGAAACGCAATTTGACAACCAATTAAAACCACGCTTATTAAGCTTTATCCTAGGAGGTTTACGTGCCCCTTTACCAGAATTTAATTAATTTTCGCCGCAACAAAATCACCCGAGGCATTTTTAAAAGCTTCAAAGCGGTGATGCCGGCTATGTCGGCAACTGAGAAAGACGCCATTGAAGCCGGCACCGTCTGGTGGGACGCCGAACTCTTCTCTGGACGCCCTGATTGGCAACGTTTTAAAGCGATTCCTAAGCCTAAGCTGACGGCTGAAGAACAAGCTTTTGTCGATACGCATGTACCCGCAGCTTGCGCACTGGTTGATGATTGGCAAGTCACCACACAAGATTTAGACTTGACCGACGAAACCTGGGACTACATTAAGAAGAATAAGTTCTTAGGCATGATTATTCCGAAGGAATACGGTGGCCTTGGTTTTTCTGCTTTCGCGCACTCTGAAGTAATTGCCCGCCTATCGACGCGTTGCTCAGCCTTAGCCGTTTCAGTCATGGTACCGAACTCTTTAGGCCCAGGTGAACTCTTAGTGCATTATGGCACACAAGAACAGAAAGACTATTATTTACCACGATTAGCCGACGGTCGTGAGATCCCTGCTTTTGCCTTAACCAGTCCATGGGCAGGCTCTGACGCTGCCGCGATTCCTGACTCTGGTATCGTATGCCGTGGCGAATGGCAAGGCGAAGAAGTGATTGGTATTAAAGTCACTTGGGACAAGCGTTATATTACCTTGGCGCCTATTTGCACCATTCTAGGACTTGCCTTCCGACTCTACGATCCTGATGGCTTATTAGGTAATATGAAAGATATGGGCATTACCTGCGCCTTGATTCCACATGATCACCCAGGTGTAGAAATTGGTCGTCGTCATTTCCCTTTAAATTCAGCCTTTATGAATGGTCCAACTAAGGGTAATGATGTCTTTATCCCGCTTGACTTCATCATTGGTGGTCCAGAACAGGCAGGCAAGGGTTGGCGCATGCTAATGGAATGCTTAGCAGCAGGCCGTTCAATTTCACTCCCCTCCTCACATGTCGGTGTCGACCAGTTATGTATTCGTAGCGTCGGGGCCTATGCGCGTGTGCGTAAGCAATTTAATTTAAGTATTGGCCGCTTTGAAGGCATTGAAGAAGTTTTCTCCGATATGGCCGCCACAGCGTATGCGAATAATGCCGTACGTCATATGACCTCAGGCGCCGTTGATCTTGGTGAAAAGCCGGCCATCTTATCCGCTATCGCCAAATACCATGTCACCGAACAGACCCGCAAACTAGCCAACGATGCCATGGATATTATTGGCGGTAAGGGCATCTGCTTAGGACCGTCGAATTTCTTAGGTCGTGGTTACCAACAAATGCCCGTCGGCATCACCGTTGAGGGCGCGAATATCCTCACCCGCAGCTTAATTATCTTCGGTCAAGGGGCAATTCGTTGCCATCCTTATGTACTCAAAGAGATGCAAGCAACACAAGAGCCTGATGCTGAGAAAGCCCTGCATGATTTTGACGCCGCTCTCTGGGGACATATTGGCCATGTTTTTAAGAACACCGGCCGCAGTTTGCTCAGCAGCCTAATTGGTTCACGCTGGATTGCTGTCAAAGCCGATGTCGATCCAAGCACGAAACCGTATTACCAACAGATGACGCGCTTATCGAGCAATTTCGCTCTGATGGCCGATGTCTGCATGGCAGTCTATGGGGGTAGCCTGAAAAAGCGCGAGAAGATTTCTGCTCGCCTCGGTGATATCCTCTCACACCTGTATATCGCGAGCGCCAGTCTTAAATATTACGAAGACCAAGGTCGTCAAGCTGACGAACGTGATCTCTTAGAGAAAGTCGTCAAGGACCACCTGCACCAGGCTGAAGAAGCCTTATTTGGCATCTATGCTAACTTACCAAATCGCTTTATGGCAGGTGCCTTACGCCTAAGCAGTAATCTCTGGGGCCGCGTCTTTGCGCAAGCTAGCGATCGTCTTGACCGTAAGATTTGCGAGCCGCTTATGCAGCCAAGTACTTTACGCGATCGACTCACCCAGGTATGTTACTTACCTAGCGATGAGAATGAACCAGTAGCCGCTTTGGAAAAAGCCCTAGTACTCAGCATTAAAGCGGAGAAAATTGAAGCCAAAATTCGTGAAGATGAGAAGAACGGCTTCTTTAAAAATCACGCCATGGCGAATGTGCGCGATATCGCCCACCTTGCCTACCAGCTTAATCGCATTAGCCAAGAAGAATATGCGCTATTGCAAGAAAGTAATCGTTTGCGCGATATTGTCATTCATGTCGATAACTTCCCGACAGATTTAAGTGACCCACGTGCATTTTTAGACGTACAACACTAAGGAATATTTATGTCATTTAAACCTGTGTATATTGTTGATGGTAGTCGCACACCATTTCTTAAAGTACGCAATAAGCGCGGTCCCTTCTCAGCGGCGGATCTCGCCGTACAATGCGCCCGCGCCATGATGCTACGCCAGCCCTTCGCCGCCACTGAATTAAGTGAAGTGATTGTGGGTTGTGCTGCCCCCAGCCCTGACGAAACCAATATTGGTCGTGTGGTTGGTTTGCGTATCGGCACTGGCGATAAAGTCCCTGCTTGGACCGTCATGCGTAACTGCGCCTCAGGCATGCAAGCGATTGATTCCGCGATTAATAATATCCAGAACGGTCGTGCCAATTTAGTGCTTGCCGTCGGTACCGATGCCCTCTCTCGTGCACCCTTATTATTTAAGGACGAGATGGTGGATTGGCTATCTACTTTCAATGGTGCGCGTTCCTTCGGCCAGAAACTTACCGCTTTAAAAAAATTCAAATTAAACTATCTAGGCCCTGTCATTGGACTATTAAAAGGCTTAACTGATCCTGTGGTCGGCATCTCTATGGGACAGACCGCAGAGAACCTTGCGTATAAATTTAATATCACCCGCACCGAGATGGACAGCTTCAGTGCTCGAAGCCATGCACGCTCTATTGCCGCACAGAATCAGCACGCTTTCAAAGCCGAGCTAACACCTGTGATTGATGCGAAAGGCGCTCTATATGCGGAGGACGACGGTGTACGTGCCGACTCAACAGTGGATAAACTGGCCAAGCTAAAACCTGTGTTCGATCGCCCTTCAGGCAATATTACCGCGGGTAATAGCTCACAAGTGACCGATGGTGCCGCTTGCTTACTACTGGCTTCAGAAGAAGCCGTGAAACAATGGAACCTCAAACCCATCGGCAAAATCACCGACACCCAATGGGCTGGCTTAGACCCAAGCGAAATGGGCTTAGGACCTGTGCATGCTAGCGTGCCAATTATGCAAAGAAATAATTTAAGCCTAGACGACCTCGACTTATGGGAAATTAATGAGGCATTTGCCGCGCAAACCATTGCCTGCTTAAGAGCTTTCAATGATGAGCAATATTGCCAAGAACACTTCCAAAGTCCAGCCATTGGTACGATTGATGAGAACAAGCTAAATGTCGATGGTGGTGCTATCGCACTGGGTCACCCAGTTGGCGCATCAGGTGCACGCATTGTCTTGCACCTATTACATGCTTTAAAACAAAGACAGCTACAACGTGGTATGGCCGCTATTTGTATTGGCGGAGGCCAAGGCGGCGCCATGTTGATTGAAACGATCCAGGAGTAAGACATATGCAAACCCTTTTACAGCTTAATAACTGGACCTTAAGCAAGGATGATCAAGCGATTGCTTACTTAGTGATTGATTGCCCTGAGCGCTCAGTGAATGCCCTGAGCAAGCAGGTGATGGAAGAACTCGCCCAGGCACTTGACCATCTCGACAAGGACAAACCAGCAGGTCTGATTATTCGCTCAGGCAAGAGTAATGGCTTTATTGCTGGTGCCGATATTGCAGAGTTCTCGAGTATTAGCGCACCGAATGAAGGTCAAGCCTTAATTGAGCGTGGCTGGAATTTATTTAATCGCTTAAGCCAAGTCAAGTACCCTACCCTCGCCTTGATTCACGGCATGTGTTTGGGTGGCGGCTTAGAGCTTGCCTTAGCATGTCGTTACCGTATTTTAGTTGACTCACCGAAGCCAAGTCTAGCCTTGCCCGAAGTGATGCTAGGCATCTACCCAGGTTGGGGTGGTGTTAAGCGCCTACCCGCTTTGATTGGCCCGCAGAAGGCCATGGATATGATGTTAACAGGCCGTAGCCTTGATGCCCGTCGTGCTAAATCTTATGGTCTAGTGGATTATGTGGTAGCCCCCCGTGTGGCCTTACAAACCGCCAAAGACATTGTCCTCAGTAAGCGTCCAGCAGCACGAGCCAAGGGTCTGAACAAATTATTAAATACAGGACCATTTAAAAAGATCGTGGCGAATGGCGCGCGCAAGCAAGTGCAGAAGAAAGACCCAATGGGACATTATCCTGCAACCACAGCGATTATTGATATTTGGGAAAAGCACAATGGCAATGGCTTAGCCGATCCACAAATTATTAATCGCTTACTCAGCTCACCCACTACACAAAACCTAATTCGTGTATTCCACTTACAAGAGCGCCTAAAAGCCTTTGGTAAGCAAGGTCAAGCCGATCGTATTCAACATGTGCATGTGGTCGGTGCCGGTGTGATGGGCGGTGGTATTGCGACTTGGTGCGCTTTGCAAGGTATCAAAACCACCTTACAAGACACCGATTATTCACGCATCGCAGGTGCTGTTAAACAAGCGGCCTCCCTTTTTGCTCGACGTGATCGACTCAGTGCGCAAGCTGCGCGCGATCGCTTAATTCCAGACCCTGAAGGTCAAGGCATTGATGAAGCGGATATTGTCATCGAAGCGATTTATGAAAACTTAGAAGCCAAGCAAGCACTCTACAAGCAATTAGAAGCGCGTATGAAGCCTGAAGCGATTCTCGCGACGAATACCTCAAGCTTATCTTTAGTGGATTTACGCACGTCCTTGGAGCGCCCAGAACGCTTTGTCGGCATCCACTTCTTTAACCCTGTCTCGAAAATGCCACTGGTGGAAGTGGTCAATGCTGAAGGCACAGATCCACAAGCGCTTGCGCAGGCTTGCGCCTTTGTCGGAAAAATTGCTAAACTTCCCCTCCCGGTGCAAGACACCCCAGGTTTCTTAGTGAATGCCGTCTTAGGCCCTTATATGCTTGAAGCCATGCGTGCAGTTGATGAAGGTATTGAGCCTGAAGTGATTGATACCGCCATGCTGCGCTTTGGCATGCCGATGGGACCGATTGAATTGGCCGATACCGTGGGCTTGGATATTGCCATGGCCGCAGGTGCGCAGCTCGCACCAGGCAGTGAAGCACCGAAGTGCTTGGCCGAGCGTGTTCAACAAGGCAACTTGGGCGCCAAAACAGGGCAAGGTTTCTACACATGGAAAGATCGTCGCGCAAGCCAATTTACGCAACACACCATCCCTGATGGTTTGGAGCAACGCTTGGTGACCCCACTTATTGAACAAGCTCAAATTCAACTTGATAAGGGCATTATCGCTGATGCTGACTTAGTTGATGCTGGCGTGATTTTTGGTACGGGCTTTGCCCCATTTAGAGGAGGACCCTTGAATTACAAAGCGAACAAATCATAGAGAGTGATGGACTAAGGATCATCACCCAAGCTGTTTAAACCAAGTTTTACATCAAAAATAGATATTATTTGCTTATCGGAGAAGACACTATGCGCAATTTCAAATTGCATACATTAAGCGCAAGCTTAGGACTTATTGCTTGCATGGGCACAGCTCACGCAGCAGGTTTCCAACTACTTGAACAAAATGCCAGCGGTCTGGGCGTAGCCTACGCTGGCTCTGCTGCCATTGCTGACAATGCCAGTACGATTTACTTTAACCCAGCTGGTATGACACGCCTACCAGGTCTGAATATATCAGTCGGCGGCACCATTATTAAGCCATCATTTAAATTTACCGATGACGGCCGTTCAACCATGCCAACAGCATTAGGTCGTTCCCCATATCCACATAGCCTAGGTGGTAACGGTGGTGACGCAGGCAGCTTGGGCTTTTTACCAAATATGTTCATCAGCTATCAAGCCACCGATCGTGTCTACCTAGGTCTTGGCGTTGGCGCCCCATTCGGCTTAAAAACAGAATACGATGATGACTGGATGGGTCGCTTCCACTCTAAATCATTCGATATTAAGACCTATAATATCAACCCTTCTATCGCCTACAAAGTGAGTCCTAGCTTCTCCGTTGGTGCTGGTTTAAATATCCAATATATTGATGCCACCTATAAGAAAAGTAATGTCGCGCCAATTGGCGTACATCCATTAGATGGCGGTCCTATCTTCACAAATGCCGAGTCCAAGAGTAAGCTGAACAATACGGGCTTTGGCTGGAACGTCGGTTTTATGTATGAGCCAAGTGAAGATACCCGTATTGGTTTATCTTACCGCTCACGTGTTAAGCATAAAGCCGATGGTGATACCACGCTGTCTGTCATGTCGCCTAATGGTCCTATTGCGCAACTGAAAGCCGACTCGAAAGCTACCGTATCCCTACCTGATACTGTAATTCTCTCTGGTTACCAACGTCTGAGCGATCGCTGGGAGCTCTTAGGTGATATCTCTTGGACAGGTTGGAGCAGCATCCCAAGCTTAACGGTTAAGAACGCGACGCCTATCAATAGCGAAACCGAACTTGATTTAAAATTCAAGGATTCTTGGCGTATTGCGGTCGGTGCACAGTATCAAGTGAATGAAAGCTGGAAACTAAAAGGCGGCGTTGCATGGGACCAATCCCCTGTACAGAAAACATCTCACCGTCCAGCCTCATTACCGGATAATGATCGCTACTGGTTAAGTATCGGTGCGCAGTATAAGCCGAGCGAGAACACCACCTTTGATGTTGGCTACACCTACTTGATCGTGCCGAAATCGAAAGTGGATAATACCAATAATAATGAAGCCTTATATGGTCGCTTAAGCGGCAAATATAAAGCGAATGCACATATTTTTGGTGTCCAACTGTCACATCGCTTTTAATGCTATAAACTAGTCATAAAAGTTACACAATAACGAAAGAGGACAATAGGAGACAAGAAGATGGAACGGATCTGGTTAAATAGCTACCCCTCAGGGGTTCCAGCCGATATTGATGTGAATGAATATCGCTCTTTAGTCGACGTACTTGAAGAGGCCACTGGAAAATTTACGCATAATACCGCGTTCATCTCTATGGGTAAGAAAATTACCTATAAAGAGTTGGACGAAAAGTCACTCGCGTTTGCCGCTTGGTTGCAAAGCCAAGGCTTAAAACCAGGCATGCGCGTGGGACTGATGATGCCGAATATCTTGCAATACCCTATTGCCCTCTTTGGTATCTTACGTGCTGGTGGTACGGTGGTAAACTTTAATCCAATGTACACCACCCATGAAGTAGAACATCAAATTAAGGACTCGGGCTGCGAAATTATGGTGGTGGTGGAGAATTTTGCCTATACCCTACAGAAAGCCTTACCGAATACCCCTAGCGTGAAAAAAGTCGTTGTGGCTTCGATTGGCGGTCTGCTTGGTTTTAAGGGCACGATAGTGAACTTCGTGCTACGCCATATCAAGAAGATGATCCCTGCTTGGAATATCCCTGGCCATGAGCGCTTTAACGATGTTTTGAAAGCTGGTGCAACGCTTAAATTTACTCCTGTAGCAATCGGCCATGATGACCATGCTTTCCTACAATACACTGGCGGCACAACAGGCGTGCCTAAAGGCGCCATCCTAACCCATCGCAATATGGTGGCGAACCTTATGCAAGCCTATGCTTGGGTACGCTCCTATACTGAAGATGGTAAAGACCTGGTGGTCACAGCCCTACCGCTCTACCATATCTTCGCCCTCACCGCGAATTGCCTGACCTTTATGCGACTTGGTGCAGCGAACTTATTAATTGTCAATCCACGCGATATCCCAGGCTTTGTTAAAGAGCTAGGGCAATACAAATTTACCGCATTCACAGGGGTGAACACCTTATTTAATGCGCTTTTGAACAATGAGGACTTTAAGAAGATTGACTTTAGCCGTCTTAAACTAGTCCTCGGTGGTGGTATGGCCGTGCAGAAATCCATCGCTGAGAAATGGGAAGCCGTCACGGGTGGTCCTCTCGTACAAGCCTATGGCTTATCCGAGACCTCACCCGCTGTTACCATCAACCCCTTTGACCTTAAAGAATTTACAGGTTCAATTGGTTTGCCGATTTCCTCAACCTACGTCAAAATTGTCGATGACGACGGCAATACCCAGCCTATCGGTGAAGTCGGTGAAATTCTGGTTCAAGGCCCTCAAGTGATGAAAGGCTATTGGAATCGCCAAGATGAGACCGATAAGGTATTTGATAGTGAAAACTATTTGCGTACGGGCGATATGGGCTATATGGATGAACAAGGCTTTATCTTCTTGGTTGACCGTAAGAAAGATATTATTATTGTTTCTGGTTTTAATGTGTACCCGAACGAAGTCGAGGATGTCGTTAGCCGCCATCCTGGTATTCTTGAAGTCGCTGCAGTTGGTGTCGATAATGGTGCGATGGGCGAGCTTGTGAAGCTATTCGTCGTGCGTAAAGACCCTGCTCTCACCGAACAAGAGATCATTAAATTCTGCCGCGAAGAACTCACTAATTACAAGGTGCCCAAACAGATTGAATTTGTGGATGAGTTACCGAAGAATAATGTCGGTAAGATTCTACGCCGTAAATTACGGGATATTCAGCCGGCTTAATGACTTTTCGTGAGTTTATCGATTATCGATAGCTTGGATTTATCATTACTTGAGTTTGTCATCGAGTCTTATTTTCTAGGTTTTGAGTGAATTTACTATTAGTTTAAGCTTATACCGAGAGAATGAATAGACGAGGAAACAGGTGCTATAGAAGCACCTCAGACTGCTGACTAACCCCTTGTTTTTTTGGACAAGGGGTTTTCGTTTAAAGGG
>JAUNUI010000009.1:0-40513 GCA_030538255.1 Pelistega sp.
ATTTGACTATTATTGCAGATAGTTGGGTAGATTTTAAGTAACAGTTAGTAACCCTAATTGACAGCGGTGAAGCTGACTTCTATGCTTATTCGAATTAGGTGCGTTAATAAGGCGACGCCTAAACAAATAATATTCGGAGGCACTATGAAGATTTCATCGGTTTTACGTTCTTTGGTGGCAGCGACTGCTCTGGTCGCGGGTGCGGCACACGCACAAGTGAGTGTTATGTTGCCAGCAAACCCAGGCGGTGGTTGGGATGGCACAGGTCGTCAAGCATTTGCGGCGTTAAATAAATCAGGTATTTATACAGGTAGCGTCAACTTCACCAATAAAGGTGGGGCGGGTGGCACAATTGGTTTGGCAGAGTTCCAGAATTCTTCTAAGGGTAAAGCCGATAATCTTGCTGTCTTCGGTGCCATTACGGTGGGTGCGATTACACTGAATAAGTCACCTGTCGATCTATCGAACTTTAGACCCGTGGCGCGCTTGACAGCCGAGCACCTAGTCTTAGCCGTACGTCCAGACTCTCCATACAATACCTTGGCAGACTTTGCTAAAGCCTTAAAAGAAAACCCAGGTGCCACACCTGTCGGTGGTGGCTCGGCGGGTGGCGTGGACCATATTGCTTTAGCGCTCTTGGCAAAAGCCAGTGGCACTGAAGTGAAAAATCTTAACTATATCCCACAAGCGGGTGGTGCCGACACCGTAACTGGTATTGTCAACGGTACCTTGAAAGCGGGTATCTCAGGCATTTCTGAATTCCAACAATTTGCTAAAGCAGGTCGCGTCAAGATTCTTGGTATTACCTCGGCGGAGCGTATGGCTGATTTAGATGTGCCAACTTTCAAAGAGGCTGGCTTTGATGTGGAAATTGCTAACTGGCGTGGTATTTTAGGTTCACCGAATATGCCTGATGCCAACTATCAGGAGTGGGTTGATCGCTTTAGCAAACTGAACGATAGTGCAGAGTGGGCTGAGGTGCTTAAAACTCAAGGCTGGGAACAGTATTACTTAGCGGGTCCTGAGTTTGCTGATTTCATTAAAGCAGAAAGTGAGCGTATTAATACGATTCTGAAAGATGCAGGACTTACACAATAAGCCTTCGCTAGAGAGCAGTGGGTTTATGAGGAATAGAACAGTTGTGGATAAGGCGGTTTCTAATGGTGATATTGAGTCTCTTGATAACATCAGATTCATTAGGGGGCATGATCGATGACTGAACCTAGTTCCTCTCAAGCTACTGCTGAGTCAAGACAGCCTGAGTCAATACAGACAAATTCCGCTCAGGCTAGGCCTTGGTGGCTTGGCATTGCGGTCATACTGATGGGGGCTGTATGCTTATACGCCTCCAGCAGCCTACCAGCGACGGCACAATATGCCGCTATCGGTCCCGGACTATTCGTCACCATCGCAGGAATTGGTTTAGTGGTCTTAGGGGTTCTCTTACTCATTCAGATCGCGCGTGGTGAGAAGTTCGAACCGCAAGACACTGAGAATGCATTGGGCAATCAGCCCATGGATAAGCGCGCATTCTTTACGGCTTTAGCGGCTACTATGGTGCCAGCGCTGACCATGGAGATTTTGGGCTTACCTCTGACTGCTATGCTGTCCTTTATGTTGGTGGCACGTGCTTTTGGTTCGAAGAGAACCGTGCTAGATCTAATTATTGGCTTTGTTGTAGGTTCATTCAGTTGGTATTTATTCAGCATTCTTGGCCTGCAGCTCGGTGACTTTTTTCCCCTTATTAGCTGAGTATCTGTGGCGGTTCGCTTGCTCAAGAGGCGAGTATGTGGATGCGCTTAATGAAAGCATGGATTGTATGAGAGTACTGATTACTTAGCGCAGTTTATTCACATGTGTAGATGAGCATCTTGGTTCGACAGATTATTACGATAGTTTCTTACTTTGGTTTATTCGTGGTTTTGTCGACTGATTAATAAGTTCGATATATTGATGGATTTCAGGTATGGATACCTTAGCATTATTACTTCAAGGCTTTGAGGTTGCTCTGCAACCCATGAATTTATTCTGGGCGCTGGTTGGCTCAACCTTAGGGACTGCAATTGGTATTCTGCCTGGCATCGGACCCGCCTTAACGATTGCGCTGCTCTTACCCGTGACGGTGTCCGTAGGCCCTGTGTCTGCATTCATTATGTTTGCGGGGGTTCTATATGGTGCTATGTATGGTGGCTCCACTACTTCAATCTTAATCAATACGCCCGGGGAAGCGGGCTCCATGATGACGGCGCTTGAGGGCAATAAGATGGCCCGTGCTGGTCGTGGTGCAGCAGCCCTAGCGACGGCGGCAATTGGTTCCTTTGTTGCCGGTACGATTGCCACCTTATTATTGACCTTTGCTGCGCCGAGCATTGCGGAGTTGGCGTTTTACTTTAGACCTGCGGATTATTTTGCATTAACGGTGATGGCGTTTACATCAGTAGCTGTGGTAATGGGGACCTCTCGCGTACGCGGCTTTATCTCGTTGTTTATCGGTTTAGCACTTGGTGTTATCGGGATTGATGGTATGACAGGGCAAGCGCGGATGACCTTCGGGGTGGCTGAATTGCTTGATGGGGTCGAGTTAACCGTCGTCTTGGTATCTTTGTTTGCCATCGGTGAGATTATTTATGTGGCGAGTCGCTTTAGCCGTCAGAACGATGAGATGATCCCGATTAAGGGTCAGGTCTGGATGAGCAAAGAAGACTGGCGTCGTTCGTATAAGCCATGGTTACGTGGTACGGTAATCGGCTTCCCAATGGGGGCGATCCCTGGTGGTGGTTCAGAAATCCCGACGATGTTGTCGTATACCTTAGAGAAGAAACTCTGCAAAAAGCCCGATGAATTTGGTAAGGGTGCAATTGAAGGGGTAGCAGGACCAGAGGCAGCCAATAATGCGGCAGCGGCGGGCGTATTGGTACCTTTGCTGACCTTGGGCCTACCGACATCTGCTACAGCGGCTATTTTATTGGCAGCCTTTCAAAACTTCGGTCTACAACCAGGTCCTTTCTTATTTACCTCAAACCCAGAGTTGGTCTGGGGTTTAATTGCTTCTCTATATGTCGGTAATGTGATGTTGCTGGTCTTGAACTTGCCCTTAGTGGGGATGTGGGTGAAGTTATTATTAATCCCTAAGCCGCAATTGTACGCAGGGATTCTGGTGTTTGCCATGATGGGTATTTGGGGTGTTTCAGGCTCCGTGTTTGACTTGGCCTTTATGGTGGGCGTGGGCTTATTAGGGTATGTCATGCGGGTGTATGATTTCCCGATTGCGCCCTTACTGATTGGTTTAATTCTAGGACCGATGGCGGAGATGCAATTGCGTACTGCTTTAGCAGCGGGTCAAGGTAATCCAGCAGTGTTGGTTGAGACACCCATGTCGATTGCCTTCTTAGTGATTTCATTTCTCTTCTTATTCGTGCCGTTCTTATTGCGTCGTTTAAAGGCGGCTGCTTGATTTATTAGCTTTAGGGTAAGATAAGCGTATCGTTAACGTTAAAAAGGTCTACTGCATGAGTACTCAAGAATTACCCCCTATTGATAAAATCATTGCCCGTGAAGCGATCTTAGGTGAAGGTTTGGCGATACGTCGAGCCTTGCCGACGAAAGAGCGTCGTATGGTGGGTGCATGGTGTTTCTTAGATCACTTAGGTCCTGTAGGGCCTGAGCACTCCTTAAGTGTAGGTGCGCACCCACATACCTGTCTACAAACTTTCACCTGGATGATTCAAGGAGAAGTTTTGCATCGCGACAGCCTAGGCTATGAGCAAGTCATACGTCCAGGACAAGTGAATTTAATGACAGCTGGGCGAGGGATTTCTCATACGGAAGATTCTCTACCCGGAGGGGATGGTATGCATACCGTCCAGTTGTGGATTGCCTTACCAGAAGAGCTGGCCAATATGCCACCTGCTTTTGATCATTATCCAGACCTGCCGATATGGTCTCAAGATGGTGTGGATATGACTTTATTGGTGGGTGAGTTTGCAGGAAATACGGCTCCAACGAAAGTGCATTCACCCTTAATGGCTGTGGACTTGAAGAGCAAGCAAGCGAATACGACGAATGTGGCTCTGAAACCTGAGTTTGAATATGGCATCTTGGTTTTGCAAGGGCAGTTAAGCGTAGAGGGGCAGTCTTTTGGCGCCAATGAGTTTGCGTATTTTGCACCTGGTCGCGCAGAACTAGAGTTGACTTGGGAAGCAGGTACGCATGTGGTTTTAATTGGTGGTGCTCCCGCTAAGCCAGTCACCATGTGGTGGAACTTCGTTGATTACGACAAGAGTTCAATTGTTCAGTCACAACAGGATTGGGAGAATCATTCGGAGCGCTTTGGAACTGTGGTTGAGGGTGAGCATAGACGCTTGGTAGCGCCTGCTATTCCTTGGAAGTGATGCGGTTTGATTAGTTTGTAGGGTTCTTGACGGCTTTAATAATCGAGTTTTTTACTTTAATTGTTAAGTATATTTTGAGTGAATTGCGCCATTTCTATAATGGCGCTTTCTCTAATCTCGATTGCTTCGGCTGAGTTTAATTCTTGTAGCCATTGTCTTTTTTTATCGTTGGCAGTTAAGTCAGCGTTTAATTTTATAGCTTCTATAGCTTGGCAACACAACACAAAGTTATTATGCCCATCCCATGAAGGAGTCACTGGGAACCCATATTTGGCTAGAGCAATTGGAAATGTGACATCAATGATAATTTCTTTGTTCGCAATAGTGCATTTCAGATAATTGTGGACGTCGTAGACAAGGATCTTTTTAGCTCGCCCTTTGAGTGCATCTGAAAAGTAAGGCTTATCAAAACGCATAAGATAAGAGGCCATCCAAAGCTCTGCTTGATAGCCTAGATGTGTTAGAAGGTCATGCACAGCTAAATGTTTTGCTGAACAGGTGCCACACCACTCGGCTAAACAGGCCTGAGCATTATTTCCTTGTTGTGGTCTATGGTATGGCATATCCCTTATCGCGACTAAGATGGCTTTCAATGGTATCGTTCCATCACGTGCAATGAGTTGGCTAAGAGGAGCTTTAAAAAGTGCTTTTTGCCAATAATCAGGTAAGTGATGAACATTAACAAGGGGTGATTTAAGAGGCAAGTTTGTAAGGACCACGTTAAAAAGATGTCAATTAAATTTCTAAAAAGCCTTTGATTTTTTATGTGTTTTTATTTTTTTAAAGTCAGATAAAAGGAAATGGCCTCTCCGACAGGAATCGAACCTGTATCAAGAGCTTCGGAAACTCTTATTCTATCCATTGAACTACGGAGAGTGGTGCATCATTGTAGCCGATTATTTTGCCTATTGGCATAGAAATCGTGGACAAAAAGGCAACGTTCCCACAGAATAACCCTAGTTTTATAAGGTTTTTGTGCTTTCTTTGAGTCTTATTGTTTGAGTGACGCTATAATTAGTGCGAAAATGGTAAGTTCATGCAAGAAGAGTGTTTGCCCGATTGTGTCGCTTTGATTGTGCCACTTTAGTGCTGAACTGCAAGAAGTAAGAAATTAATTATCTTCAAAAAAATTATCTATTCTATATATTTAGGATCCGTTTTATGAGTACTCAAACAGAACAGGGTAAGAATTCTAGCGAACGTTTAGTTATCTTAGCGTTACTATTTCTCGTTCCTATCATTGCAATTATTCTTTTAGTTAAGTCGTTTAGCTCTGGCTCAACAGATCCTCAGGCCATGACTGAAGAGGCAATTGCGGCACGTATTGCACCAGTTGCACAATATAATACCGGAGCACCTGCACCAGTGTTGGCGAGTGACGCTAATCGTGAGCCATTCACAGGTGAGCAAGTTTACAATAAGCTCTGTATGTCCTGTCATGACGCAGGTCTGCTTGATGCGCCAAAACTTGGTGATAATGCTGCTTGGGGACCACGTCTAGCGGCAGGCGAAGCGGATGTATACCACAAAGCATTGAACGGCTTCAACGCGATGCCTGCGCGTGGTGGTGATGCTACGCTAAGCGACTTAGAAGTGAAACGTGCGGTTGTATTCATGGTGAATAAATCAGGTGGTAACTTTGCTGAGCCTACGGATGGTGACGCGGCGCCTGCAGCAGAAGCGACACCAGCAACTGATGCAGCGCAAGCTGTAGAACAGAAAGCTGAGGCAGCAGTTGAGGCGACGAAAGAGGCTGCAGCTGATGTGGCTAAAGCAGTAGAAGAGAAAACCGAAGCAGCGGTAGAAGCGACGAAAGAAGCCGCCGCTGATGTAGCTAAAGCAGTAGAAGGGAAAACCGAAGCTGCGGTAGAGGCAACGAAAGAAGCCGCAACTGACGCTGCTAAAGCAGTTGAGCAGAAGACTGAAGCTGCCGTAGAAGCAACTAAAGAAGCCGCACAAGCGGCTGAGCAAAAAGTGGAAGCCACTGTTGAAGCCGCTAAAGAAGCCGTGGCTCCAGCTGAAGTACCACTTAATAAGCAGACTGAAACTGACTCAACAGCAACACAGCCTACGCAGCAGTAATTCTCGTTTATTGCTAAGCGTATTGTCTCCTCTCTAGGAGAGCAATACTCCAACAGCATAAAGCAAAGCCCCAAATTATCAATCGGTAATTTGGGGCTTCGTCTTGCTTGTTTAAGGCAGCGCTTTACACGCTGTATTTGCTGATAAAGTTATTCGGCCCTAGCGATTTTGTTTGGCTGTTATAGTGGCTGTTATGGCCTCGCAAACCTAACATGCCTCACCATAACGAGTGCCTTAACCTTAAATATGTAATGCCTGCTCAAATTGCTTCACATACTCAGCAAAACTAATTTCATCGCTGGCTTCAATCTCTGCTTGTTGCTCTAGACTTTCTTGAGCTAAGCGTTGAAAGTTTGCTAGATCTTCTGCGCTTAAACTGTCGAGGCGCAATTGCTCCGAAGCTTGAATACTTTGTTGCTTAGTCCATTCGTTAAAGCTTAAATCACTGGTTTTTAGAGCGGCAAGAACTTTTGCAGAAGGGGTTAGTTCTGGATTGAGAAGCTTGTCTTTCTGTAGCGCAACGGCCTCAGTATAGCGAGTAGTGTTATAGCTGAGATCAAGTTCTTGAGCAAAGACACTAATTTTCTCAATCAACTCTAGACCCCAAGACTGCAGACCTCGTGGATTGCCGTCTTGGTTTAATTGCAAGCCTGGTTGGCGACCGAAATTCACGACTTTATTAAAGTTGGCGTCACTGATATTGCAATCACCGCAGCCTGGGAACATAGGGCTGTCGCTAATCGCACAGAAGAGTAAGAAGGCATCCAAGAAGTGACAAGTTGCTTCGCCAATTCCTAATGGTTCGAATGGGTCGATATCAATACAACGCGCTTCAATATACTGAATGCCACGTTGGACTAGCGCCGTGACTGGCCGCTCTCCACGGCCAATTGAACGCTTGGGACGAATATTGGCGTAGAACTCGTTCTCGATTTGCAGCACATTGGTGTTGAGCTGAATCCACTGGCCGTCCTTCTGGGTGCCAAGTGCTTGGTAGGCTGGCCAAGGTGTTGTTACGGCATCGTAAATTAGCTTAGCAAAGCCTTCTAAATCGTTATAGCAGCTCTTCAAATTGGCTTGGGCATCATTATGATAGCCAAGGTCTCCCATACGTAAACTTGTCGCATAGGGTAGGTAATAGGTGTCTTCATTCAGCGCTTCTAGCTGATGGTTCTGTGGTGCATCAGAGAGAAAAGAGCGATTAATCGCGGGTGAGGCGCCGAATAAATACATCAATAGCCAGGCATAACGCTTAAAGTTACGGATTAAGGCCATATAGCCATTAGTCTGCTGCTCTTGCTGAGTTTCACCAGGGAAACCTAATACTGGCCACAAAGCTTCAGGTAAGGAGAAGTTGTAGTGCAAGCCCGAAATACATTGCATCTTACGGCCATAGCGCTGAGCTAAGCCTTGACGATAGACATGGCGTAACATCCCTGAGTTCGATGTGCCATACTCACCAATCGGAATATTCTCTTCACTCGGTAGATGGCAAGGCATGGATTGCATCCAGATGCTTTCTTGTGGCACGCTCTGTAGAACAAAGCAATGTACCTTGTTGAGTTGCTCCAACAGGCTCGTAATATCTTGCTGCGGCTCAGTAATGAGCTCAAGCAAAGACTCCGAATAGTCAGTTGTAATGTAGGGATGCGTAAGTGCTGAACCCAAGACTTTAGGGTGTGGCGTATGCGCAAACTCACCGTCTTGATTGCGAATGCGCAAACCTTCACGCTCAATACCGCGCGAGGTTTGAGTCAGAAGCATACGGTTTTCTTGTAGGTTTTGCAGGCGTTGCACTATGATTAGGCCTTTAAATTAAATACGGTGGCTTATTTTAAAAGAGATTGGCGCTAAAATGCTTTAAAACCCTCCGTCTTCTGAGATTAAACTGATGATTACCTCTGTGAAAAACCTCTTTTTGTTGTTAATTTGCTTGTTTTTATATGCCTGTACGCCAGCGCAATGGCAGGAGTATCACTTCGCCAATGGCGCAGTTAGTGTGAGTTTGCCGCAAGCACCGAAGGCTGAGCCACAGGTTTTGCAATTGGGGGAGCAGTCTGTTCCATTTGAGGGGCTGGTTTATACCCAAGGTGAGCAAGTCTATCGTCTCAACTATTACCGCCTCACGCCACAAGATAATGCGCAGCAATTAGTCAGCGATCTGCTGGTGTATACGCAGAAAATTCTTCAATTGCCGGAAGATAAGACCTTGCAAAACCCGCATGATTATCGCCTCAGTAATACACTCTCGCATGCGGGTAAGAGCAATACGGTTAAGGTCCGAATTCTTTCAGATAAGAAGTATTTAGTGTTTGCTTATGTATTTACGACGATTGATAATAAAAAAGACGACGCTGAGAGGTTTTTAGAGAATGTGCATATACTTGATCAGTGAACTTAATTAAAACCCAATTGAACTCAGAGCTGTCGCAGAGTATTAGAAATCTTACTAGGCCTAAATTGACTCCCAAGTAAGGTCTTAGACTACTTTTAGGGGAAAAGTGTTAAAATCGAAAGATTCTATTGTGCGCCGATTTGCTTGATCTGCTTGCGGGCGCTTAAAAATCCAGCTAAAGAGGTCCCGAATGGCTCCATCTCTACCTATATCTCAAAACAATTCTATGTCACCTTCTAGCGTCGGCCTGGTGAGTCCTGTGTATCTGGACTTTAAGGAGCCGCTTGCTTTGTCTAGCGGACAAGTTATTAATCAATATACTCTGGCAGTTGAAACCTACGGCTCCTTGAATGCGGATGCCAGTAATGCGGTTTTAATTTGCCATGCCCTGAATGCTTCTCATCATGTTGCCGGTATCAATCCTGATAATCCTAAAGATATCGGTTGGTGGGACAATATGGTGGGCCCTGGTAAGCCGGTTGATACGGACATCTTCTTTGTCATTGGGGTGAATAATCTCGGCTCATGCTTTGGTTCTTCGGGGCCTGCCAGTATTAATCCTGAAACCAATAAACCGTGGGGCAATAGCTTCCCCGTGGTGACGGTAGAGGATTGGGTGAATGCGCAGGCACGTGTGGCTGATCATTTTGGTATCCAACGCTTTGCTGCGGTGATGGGTGGTTCATTAGGGGGTATGCAGGCTTTAAGCTGGGCGATTCAATGGCCAGAACGTGTGGCCAATTGTGTAGTGATTGCTAGCACGACGAATTTATCAGCACAGAATATTGCCTTTAACGAGGTGGCTCGCCGCGCAATTATTACCGACCCTGAATTTCATAATGGTAATTATTATGAGCATGGTGTGGTGCCACGACACGGCCTATCAGTGGCGCGCATGATCGGTCATATTACCTATCTCTCTGATGATGATATGGCCGAGAAGTTTGGTCGCTCGCAACGTGACCCACATGAAGATGGGCGTTACAAATATGGTTATGATGTCGAGTTCGAAGTCGAATCGTATCTACGCTATCAAGGCGCCAAGTTCTCAACGTATTTTGATGCCAATACTTATCTCTTAATTACCCGCGCGTTGGATTATTTCGACCCTGCACGTCGTTATGGCGGTGATCTAAATGCCGCCTTACAACAGGCTCAAGCGAATTTCTTAGTGGTTTCTTTCACGACAGATTGGCGCTTTCCGGCGAGTCGCTCACGCGAGTTGGTGAAGGGCTTATTAGATTGCAAACATAGTGTCTCCTATGCCGAGATTGATGCCCCTCATGGGCACGATGCTTTCTTACTCGATGATGAGCGCTATCATGCGGTGGTGCGTGGTTACTATAAACAAATTGCTAAAAATTTAAACTTACTGAAGGAGGCCGTATGAGTCAGTACGAAACTACGCCAAACCAAAGTAAGGTGCGCCCCGACTTACTCAAAATAGCCAGTTGGATTGAGCCATCAAGTACGGTGCTAGACTTAGGCTGTGGCGATGGGGTGCTTCTGGAGCACTTGCAAAACCATAAAGACTGTCGTGTGCTCGGTGTAGAAATCGTTGATGAACATGTGATTCGCTGTATTGATAAGGGCGTGAATGTGATTCAACAGAACCTTGAAGAAGGTCTAGCACTATTTGAGCCACAGCAGTTCGATACTGTGGTTTTATCACAGACCCTGCAATCCATGCATAATACGGAGCATATCCTACGTGAGATGGCGCGGGTGGCGCGCTTTGGTATTGTGTCCTTTCCGAACTTTGGCTATTGGCCGCATGGCTGGTCGATTTTGCGTGGTAAGATGCCTGTGACTGGTCAGATGCCCTATGAGTGGTATAACACGCCGAATATTCACTTATGTACGCTGAAAGATTTTGAGAAGTTGGCACAGAAATTAGGTCTTAAAATCTTAGCTCGTGCGACGTTTAACGAAGGTAATGAAGTGAATTTCCTTCCTGGTTGGCGTAGCACTTTGGCGGTTTACCACTTTCAGTCAAGTGCGGTTGCGTAAGTGTTGGCCACTGGCTATGGAACACATGCTACGACCCCATGCTATGCGTAGCCTGGGAATAACATTGAGGATACCACTGCTTGTTTAAGTATATTCAGCCTTATCTCAGTCGCCGAGTCTATCCCTTGCTCTTGCTGGGCTTGGCGAGTGGTCTGCCACTCTCCCTTACGGGTGGTACTTTGCAAGCCTGGGCGACAGTGGAGAACGTCTCCTTACAGGAAATTGGTTTTCTCACCTTGGTGGGTGCAGCGTATACCTTCAAGTTTATCTGGGCGCCTTTTTTAGACCGTTATGCGCCACCATTTCTCGGGCAACGGCGTGGTTGGATGTTTATCTCACAGATTGCTTTAGGTCTGGCAATTTGCGGTATGGGTCTACTGAACCCTTCTCAATATTTGTTCTATTTAGCCTTAGTGGCAACGCTTGTCGCCTTCCTATCCGCAAGTCAGGATATTGCTTTTGATGCCTATAGTGCTGAGGTGCTGCGACAAGAGGAGCGGGCAGCGGGGGCGGCCATTCGTACGCTAGGCTATCGTGTCGGCATGATTGTTTCAGGGGGCTTAGCGCTCTGGATGGCTGAGCGTTACTTGGGCTGGAATTCGGTGTATATATTGATGGGCGGCTTAATGTTTGTTGCCGCCTTATTAACCGTATTGGCGCCAGAGCCAGAGAATAGTCAACAACAAAAGCCACGTACCGTCTACGAAGCCTTCACCTTGCCCTTTCAAGAGTTCTTCTCACGCAAGGGGGCATGGACGATTCTGCTCTTAATCGTCCTGTATAAATTGGGCGATGCCTTTGCCGGTGCTTTATCGACAACCTTCTTGATTCGTGGTGCGGGTTTTGGGGCGGATGTGGTCGGTCAGGTGAATAAGATTCTTGCTGTCGTTGCCACGATAATTGGCGCATTGATTGGTGGTTCAATTATGACCAAATTGGGCCTGTATCGTGCCCTGATGTTATTCGGTATTTTGCAAGCTGTCTCGAATCTTGCGTATGCGGTAGTCGCTCTTTTCCCCCAAAATATCGCAATTATGGCAGCGGCGGTGGGCTTTGAGAATATCTGCGGTGGCTTAGGAACGGCCGCTTTTGTCGCTTTATTAATGGCCTTGAGTAATCAACGCTTTACGGCGACGCAATTCGCCTTATTATCCGCTTTATCATCGGTGGGTAGGGTGTTTATGGCAGGGCCAATTACGCCTGTCTTGGTGCAGCAGTTTGGCTGGGCGAATTTCTTTGTCATCACCATGTTTATAGCGGTTCCAGGCTTAATATTGCTCTGGTGGCGCAAGCGCGATATTCTGGCGCTTGAGCCAGAGCCTACACCTGAAGTGAAATCTGAGTCCTAGGCGACTACAGCACCAAGCGTGTAAGTCGTTTGGATGTTGAGCCTGAAATTACAGAGCGATACTTGAGTTGCGGGCGGGTCGTGAGTTCTCCGCTGTTCACCCACAAGCGTGATAATGTTTCAATCTTTAACTTTAATGTTTTGGTATATTAGCCTTTCTAATGGTTCGGTTGAACCGTTGTAGGCAGCTATTGATGCATAGATCATTTGTTCGGACGTAATGTTATCCCAGCTAATTCTGTAGCCTACCTCGTTAGCTAATTGTGTAAAAAAACGTCGTAAAGCACGACCATTACCATCTCTAAAAGGGTGGAGCACATTCAGTTCTCCTATATAAAAAGCAACGCGATTACAAAACTTATCAAGAGGTAGCTTTTTTAAATGATTTTCTTTTTTTAGCAAGGATAGTAACGTGTTGGTTTCTTTTTCGATGAAGTTATAGTGAGCAAATCTAGTGTTTCCTTTAGAGATGTCTACTTTACGAATTTGCCCAGCCCAATCGTATACATCGCTAAAAAGTTTCTCATGAATCCTTTGTAAATGTGAGAGATCAAAGTTGCCATTTATTGGATTTATATCTAGCTCATAAGAACGTACTAAAAAGAAAAATTTTTCATCTTCCTCAAGTTTTGAGTCATTAGTATGGTTGAGTTTGTTTCTTAAGACACCTGTCCTGGGGTCTGTGTAGGAGTCTGGTTTGTCACTGTATTTAGCCACGAGTTGTTCGCTCCAAACCCCACTTTATAGCCTCTTCGATTGTGATTTTTTCATGAATTAAAAGTTGCATGATTTTTAGGCTTTGTTGTGTAGGTTCCAAGCCTTCTATCCGCAATGATCCAATATTAGATTGGACAAGTGCTTCTCTTCTAGATATTTCTCTAGCGGTCAAGCTGCTTGGATGAGTTGAAGATTGCTTGGTATGTTGTTTCATAATTGATTCACAAAAATTACCAGAGGAATAAACATTATAAACCTCATTTACACAAAGTGCAGTACTTCCTTAAGTACGAAAAACACCTACAAACTCACCTCATAATCCACCGTCAGCGGCGCATGGTCGGAGAAGCGTTCATCCTTGTAGATCGAGACCTGGCGCGCCTTAGCGGCAATGCCAGGCGTAGCAATATGGTAATCAATCCGCCAGCCTACGTTCTTGGCCCAGGCCTGACCGCGATTACTCCACCACGTGTATTGATCAGGTTCTTGATTAAGCTCACGGAATACATCGACAAAGCCACGCTGCTCGAATAAGTGCGTCATCCATGCGCGCTCTTCAGGGGTAAAGCCGGAGTTCTTTAAATTTCCCTTCCAGTTTTTCAGGTCAATTTCTTTATGAGCAATATTCCAATCACCGCAAATAATAAATTCACGCCCCGTCTCGCGATGCTCGGTCATCATGGCATCAATCCAAGGGCCGAACTTATCTAAAAAGCGAAATTTCGCTTCTTGACGCTCTGGGCTACTGGAGCCTGAGGGCAGATAGGCGCTGATCACGGTGAGATTGGGATAGTCTGCGCGAATCAGACGACCTTCGCGGTCAAATTCATCGCACTCCATACCCGATAAGCACTCGACGGCTTGCTTGGCATAGATGCCCACACCGCTATAGCCTTTCTTCTCAGCATGATTAAAATAGCCGTGATAATTCAGCGGTTGGCGCAATTCCTGGGTTAAATCAGGCTCACTAATCTTGATTTCTTGCAGACACACAATGTCCGCTTGATGCGCGTGTAGCCACTCAAAAAAGCCCTTTTTTACAGCAGAGCGAATGCCGTTTACATTAACAGAGGTAATTCTTAACACAGTGATATTCTAATGAGATTTAGGATTTGGGAAAACAGCAGCGCCAATGATTAAGATGCCACCGATAATAATCTTCAATGTAGGCTCCTCTCCGAATAAGGGCCAGGCCACTAAGATGGCGTAGACAGGCTCTAAGGCGATAATCAGACCTGCTGTGCGTGCATTGATATATTGTAGACTGGAGACAAATAAAAAGTGTGCTAAAGCCGTGCTTGCGGTACCTAAGACCGCTAACCAGAACCAGTCACTTGGCGTCATGTGAAGTTCAATAAGACTTAAAAAGGGCAAGCTAATCATAGCCACCACCAGATTCTGCCAAAAGGCCACTTGTACCGAATCTAAGATCTTGCCATAGGTGCGATTGCTTACCGCTAAAGCCGCAAAGGCAAAGCCTGAAACAATGCCCCATAGCAGGCCACTGGTATTTTGATTAGCTAAGTCAAGCTCTGGGGAGACCAGGAATAAACCGAGCATCACGACAAGGACTAAAATCCATGAGCGCAGATTCACATGGTCGCGCAGTACGACGCGTTCTAGGATAGTGATGAAAGCAGGGAAGCTGGCAAAGCCTAAGGTTGCCATGGCGACACCACCTGCTTTAATGCCGATGAAAAAAGTTAGCCAGTGAATCCCTAGCATGGTGCCCGAGAAGAGTAGCTTAAGTAAGAGCGCCCGGTTAAGGTTTCGATGCAGTTGGCTTTTGAAAAAAAGCGCCGCCAAGTATAAGCTTAAGCAGGCGAATACAGCACGACCGAAGGTAATCAATAAAGGATCTGCTTGAATCAGCGCCCCTAAAATCCCTGTCATGCCAAATAGCACGGCAGTTAAGTGAGCGCAGAGTAAGCCTTTGTTGTGGGGAGTCATAAATGCGTGGAGCCAGTCAGAAGTACGTTCTTGGGTTCTTAAGTTAAGGTCTTTACCTGTAAACATACATTCTGACAGATTCCTAGCCTTTTACAAGCGAGGACAAAGAGGCGACAAGAAGACTATTCAAATTATCCAACCCAGGGTCATTCCGGGAACTACAAGTGCTCTGGGCACTATAAGCACACTGGGAACCATAAGTACTCTGAGCACGGCAAGTGCTTAGAGTATTAGCCCAGCTTAAAGCTCGCTGCCGTTACTGCGCCTAAAGCAGCTTGGTCATGATATACCGCCACTGCAGGGTCATCATATGCTGCACCAACGGCCACCATCAGAGGAATCAAGTGATCTTCATACTGATGACAGATACGTGCTGCGGGTGCTTGCTCCCATTGGCGTAAGTTTTCAGCACGAACGTCAGGACTCGATTGCGTCATGGTCTCTTGTAACCAAGCATCAAAGTCGCGCGAAGGCTGTGTGCCTTGTGCATTAAACATACGCATATTGTGAAAGCTTAAACCACTGGCAATAATTAAGACGCCTTGGTCGCGTAGGCTGGCTAATGCCTGCCCCATACGAATGTGATAATCAGGGTCGTAGTGCTTCTCAATTGAAAGCTGCACAACAGGAATATCAGCCTCAGGGAAGGCCACCGCGAGTGGCACAAATGCGCCATGATCAAAGCCACGTTCAGCATCTTCACTGACTTTAAAACCTTGTTTTTCTAAAAGGCCACGCACTTCTTGGGCTAAGTCAGGGCTACCTGGAGCGGAATATTGCACCTTATAGGTATGCTCAGGGAAACCGTAGTAGTCATAAAACATGCTCGGTTGCGGATTGGTCATCACCTGTAACTCATCGCGACTAATCCAATGGGCAGAGACCATAAGAATGGCTTTAGGGCGCTCTGGTAATTGACCAGGCATCTCAACTAAGCTTTCATGTAGTTTAGCGTACATGGCATCCCATTCACTAATCCAGGGCCAAGGACCACCACCGTGTGAAACAAAATAGACGGGCATCTTCATAATAAAACTCCTAATAAGCTTGGGCGCCTGGATTTCTTTGTCAATCATAGAAAGAAAAGGCACTGAGCGTCAATATATGAAGATTGTAATTGTGTTTGTAAAGTTAATAAAGATTGGTTTTATTGAAGTTTTGTTTCTTGCGAGGAGATGATGATAGGTGGAAAAACATGGATGAATGACGCTTATTGAATTAGGGTGCATCTATCAGATGTTTAGGTGCATATTAGGCTCTTTGAATGAGGCCCTGAAGGATGGGGTTTTACGGCGAATTCTGATAAGAATGGCAACACTTAAAATTCCCACTCGACTCGCCCGAAGTAATCGCTAAGAGGGCAGTTCTGCTAAGATAGAGGGATTGAAAAATTTTCTACATTAATTGTTTAGGGATTGTTATGGGACAGAATAATCGTCTTGATTTTGTACGCTTCGCCTTGGAGCAGGGCGTTTTAAAGTTTGGTGAATTTAAAGTTAAGTCAGGTCGTTTGAGTCCTTATTTTTTCAATGCGGGTCTATTCAATAGCGGTCGCTCAATCGGTGCCTTAGCTCAGTTCTATGCCCAAGCCTTGATTGATTCTGGCGTCGAGTTCGATATGTTATTTGGCCCAGCTTATAAAGGCATCCCATTATCTGCCACCACTTCGGTTGCACTAGCGAATCATCCAGATTTAGGGCGTGATGTGCCCTTTGCCTTTAACCGCAAGGAAGCGAAAGATCATGGTGAAGGTGGTGTCTTAGTGGGTGCACCTCTCCAAGGCAAGATCGTGATCATTGACGATGTCATTACCGCAGGCACCTCGGTACGTGAATCAGTGGAAATTATTCGCGCAGCGGGTGCTACGCCAGCTGCAGTATTGATTGCTTTAGACCGCATGGAGCGTGCAGGTGCCGATGACGCCCTATCACCACATTCGGCGGTACAAGAAGTGGCTAATACTTACGGTATCCCTGTCGTTAGCATTGCCTCTTTAAGCGATATTATGCAGCTCTTAGAGCAGGAGACGAGTTTTGCTGAGCACCAAACAGCGGTGGCAGCGTATCGTCAGAAGTATGGTGTGTAAAACTAGTCTGAGCACTTAAGTGTCGTAGAGGAAGAAGATAGCATATATCCGACTCAGAAAGGAGTCTAGAAATTAGTCCGAGTTCTTAAGTGTCGTAGAGTAATTAGCATACGAACGCGGACGGTCTATAACGACGGTCTATAACTTAAAGGGCTAATCTCGCCTGATTGAGAAACCGTATATTTTAACGAAGTTGCGATGGGATGTGATAAACCACATCCCTATTTTTTTGTCTACTTTATATTGAGAAGCATCTAGGCGCTAAATCCATAATAACCCTAAGTAATAACCTTATAACTTATATGTTATATTGACTTTATTGATAATATCAAAAAACATATAAATCAAATCGATTTTGACGGCATGGAAAGTTCCTAGACAAAGCAAAGTTAATGAATTATCCAGTGTTGTAGATATCGTTAAGCTAAATAGGGGAGTGAATATGGGTCGAAGACAATTTATCCGAACACCGTTAGTACTTAAGAGCTTACTAATCGGTTCAATCGGGCTTATGGGTTCTGTAATGGCGGCGCAACTTGAGACAGCTGCTATTGAACGTGGTAAAGCAGCCTCAGCTACCTGTGTGGCCTGTCATCAAGCAGATGGCAGCGGCATGGCAGTTCCTGGCGCTGAAGCCTGGCCGCGTATCGCGGGTTTAGATCGCGATTATATGTATTCGCAATTACAAGCGATTAAGCAGGGTACACGCGTAAGCGTATCTATGGCTCCATTCGTAGCGATGCTAAATGATGAGCAAATGCTGGATGTGGTTACTTATTATGCAAGCCTGCCCGCACCAAGTGTTCCTGTACCAGATGCCGATCCTGAACTTTTGAAGCATGGTGAAAAACTTGCGACTAAGGGCGATTGGGATCGTTATATCATTGCCTGTGCGATCTGTCATGGTGTAGGTAATCGTGGTAATGGCACGATATTTCCTATGCTAGCTGGGCAACATGCCGCCTATATTGCCCAACAAATTAATGCCTGGAAAAAAGGCACTCGACATAATGACCCTCAAAATCTGATGAAAGCAATTGCTGAGCGCTTGAATGAGCGTGATATTGAGGCCGTTTCTGCTTGGCTAGCACGCCAGCCAGCGACTGTGTCGGATAAATAATAGGGGGAGAATGACAATGACAGTTAAAAAACTATTATCACTGAGCACGGTATTCGCTTTAACCTTAACAGCGGCCGTAGCGCATGCCCAAATCACCAAAATGGGTAAAGACTTAACGGAAGAAGAGCGCACACAAATTGCGATGATGCTACCTGGAGCACCAGCTCCTAAGGACGATCAGTTGGTGCATATTCCACCCAGTATTGATTCTTTGGAAGATGCTGAACTGCATCCTAAGATGAAAGAGGCGATTCGACGTGGTCACGATTTATTTGTGAACACCCAGCAACTGCGTGGCAAGAACGTCTTTAATAATATGAATTGTGCGAGCTGTCACTTGGGTGAAGGGCGTCTTCCATTCGCTGGACCAATATGGCCAGCGGCAGTGGATTTGCCGACATTTCGTACAAAAAATGGCCATGTAAATAATCTTGAAGAACGTATTGCTGGTTGCTTTACTTACTCCATGAATGGTCAGCCACCTCCATATGGTAGTGACGATATGGTGGCGATTGCTCTGTATCATCAATGGTTAGCAACAGGGGTGCCTATGTTCCCTAAAGAAAAGCTCTATGGGCGTGGCTACCCTACATTAGCTAAAGCAGAGCAGGCCCCCGATGCATTACGTGGTAAGACTTTGTATACGGCTAACTGTGCAATCTGTCATGGTGAGGATGGTGCGGGTAAGAAGGAGGGTGATAAAGTGCTGTTCCCTGCGCTTTGGGGCAACGACTCCTATAACTGGGGGGCAGGAATTTCTCGGATGTTTACCTTAGCGGCCTTCACGAAATATAATATGCCTTTAGGACAGCCAAATAGCTTAAGTGAGCAAGATTCTTGGGATATCGCGCAATATATTAACTCACAAGAACGTCCTCAAGATGCACGTTATACAGGTGATGTTAAGGAAACACGGGAATTATATTTAGAAACTTTCCATAAGCATACTATGTATGGTGTGGAGCATGAAGGCAAACTTCTAGGTGAACATATGAATCTTGGGCATAAGGATTTCTTAAAGCCGGATGTTCTGCGTCCGCGTGACTTTAGTGGTGGTGCTTCGAAAGAAGGTGAGGCTGCTCCTGCGAAATAATATCTGCAGTGAGGGTCTAGTGCTTAATGTTTACTGTTTAGGCTGAGAGCATAAAATTTTCACTCAAAGTTTATATCTAAAATTTAGTGCTGAAAATTGAGGTCTAAAAGTCTTGAAAACTGAAGCTAAAATCTTGCGCTGAGGAATCATTCACCAAAACTCAGTTATCACACTCAGTTATCAAAACTCAATTCTAAAAACGTGTACTCAAAAAATTACCCGCTTAAACCATCTTAAGTGGGTAATTTTATAGTTTAAGCCAATAACTTGTTTAAGCCAATTTCTGCTTTAAGATCTCATTCACTTGTGCTGGGTTAGCCTTGCCTTTGGCTGCTTTCATGACTTGACCAACTAATGAGTTAAAGGCCTTCTCCTTGCCAGCACGGAACTCAGCCACAATTGCAGGATTAGCAGCAATGACTTCATCAATCATGCTGCTAATCGCGCCACTATCGCTAATTTGCTTGAGACCTTTAGCTTCAATAATGGCATCAGCATCGGCATCATTCTCACCACTCCACATGCTTTGGAAGACATCACGAGCAATCTTATGGGAGATGGTGTTGTCAGCAATCCGTGCAATTAACTTAGCGAGTTGAGCGGGTGTCACTGGGCAGGCGTTGATTTCAAGCTCATCGCGATTGAGGCTTGCCATCACATCACCCATCACCCAGTTAGACGCTAGCTTAGCTTGTTCAGCTCCAGTTTCTGCGACCAGAGCTTCAAAGTAATCAGAGACTGGACGTGATAAGGTGAGCTGCGCGGCATGGTAGGCAGGTAAGCCAAATTCTGATTCGTAGCGTTCACGACGAGCTGCTGGCAATTCAGGCATCTCGCTCTTAACACGCTCAATCCACTCTTGTGAGATCACCAGAGGTGGTAGGTCAGGGCAAGGGAAGTAGCGGTAGTCATGCGCATCTTCCTTAGTACGCATGCTACGAGTCTCATCCTTAGTCTCATCATATAGACGAGTTTCTTGGATAACCTTGCCACCGTCTTCAATCAGTTCAATCTGGCGGCGTGCTTCAAATAAGATCGCACGCTCTAGGAAGCGGAATGAGTTAACGTTCTTAATTTCAGTACGAGTACCAAATTCCTTCTGACCGAATGGTCGTACCGATACGTTGGCATCGACGCGGAACGAGCCTTCTTGCATATTGCCGTCACAGATGCCTAGCCAGACCACTAAACCATGTAGTGCGCGGGCATAGGCGACGGCTTCAGCGGCAGAGCGTAGCTCAGGCTCAGTCACGATTTCTAAGAGCGGTGTGCCCGTACGGTTTAGGTCAATACCTGTTGATGGTTCGCCTAAGAAGCCTTCGAAGTCTTCGTGTAGGGATTTGCCCGCGTCCTCTTCAAGGTGAGCGCGAGTTAAGTTTAACGTTTTCTCTTCTTCGCCCACGAAGTAGTTGAGCTTACCGCCTTGAACGACTGGAATCTCTAATTGACTTGTCTGATAGTTCTTCGGCAGGTCAGGATAGAAGTAGTGCTTACGTTCAAATACTGAGAGCGGAGCAACCTTAGCACCGATTGCCAAGCCAAAACTAATGGCTTTAGCTACCGCTTCGCGATTCATCACTGGTAAGGTTCCAGGGAGCGCCATATCCACGGCATTCGCTTGCGTATTAGGTGCAGCACCGAAAGCGGTGCTGCTACCTGAAAAGATTTTAGACTTGGTGGAAAGCTGGGTGTGCGTTTCCAAACCGATAACAATTTCCCATTTCATTATTTCACTTCCGCTTTACGTGTGTGCCAGTCAGTATGCTGTTGGAAGCGATCTGCTAGCGCAAGAATTTGACCTTCTTTGAAGTAGTTGCCGATGATTTGTAAACCGATAGGACGATTACCATTATCACCACCAAAACCACATGGGATAGACATACCCGGT
This sequence comes from Pelistega sp., assembly GCA_030538255.1. GTDB lineage: Bacteria > Pseudomonadota > Gammaproteobacteria > Burkholderiales > Burkholderiaceae_B > Taylorella. The sequence continues at coordinate 21,081 of JAUNUI010000009.1, forward strand.
AGACCTGATAAGCTGACGCCTAAGGTGTAGGCATCGGCCAGCCAGTCGGCAGTCACATCGCCCTTATCGGCGCCGATGTCTTTAGCAACGCTAGGGGTCACAGGTCCCATAATCACATCACATTGCTCGAAGGCTGATTGGAAGTCTTGCGCAATTAAGCGACGGATACGTTGGGCTTGAAGGTAATAGGCATCGTAGTAGCCTTGGGACAGCACATAAGTACCAATCATGATGCGACGTTGCACTTCAGGACCGAAGGCTTCGGCACGTGAGCGACTGATCATCTCATCTAAGCCTGAGTATTGGCTAGCACGGTGACCGTAGCGAACACCATCAAAGCGCGAGAGATTGCTTGAGGCTTCAGCGGGTGCAAGGACGTAGTAAGAAGGAATAGCCAGATCAGTGCGAGGTAGAGAAATCTCAACACATTCAGCACCCAGTACTTGAAATTGCGCCAGCGCTTGCTCCACCGCCTGCTTCACATCTGCCGCTAGGCCTTCAGCGAAATATTCTTTCGGCACACCAATGCGGATACCCTTAAGTGGGGTGCTACCGTTGGCGTCGTAGGCTTGACTGTGTTTAGTAAAGCTGTTCTTAACGCGACCCTGTTGGTTTGGTGTGTTCGCACATGTCACGACACTGGTTGAATCACGTTCATCAAAGCACGACATCACATCGAGTAGCTCAACTAAATCATCAGCGCGATGAGCCATAGGACCTGCTTGGTCAAGACTTGAACCGAAAGCAATCATGCCATAACGTGAAACTGAGCCGTAAGTGGGCTTAATCCCAGAGATACCGCACAATGCTGCGGGCTGACGGATCGAGCCGCCGGTATCAGTGCCGGTTGCGGCGTGTACGATGCCTGCGGCTACAGCAGCGGCTGAACCACCAGAAGAACCACCCGGCACAGCTTGCTCGTCCCAAGGGTTTAGGCAAGGGCCAAAAGCTGAGTTCTCGTTACGCGAACCCATGGCGAATTCGTCACAGTTGAGCTTACCTAAGCTGACGCAACCTGCTTGCGCTAAGAGTTCAACCACTGCTGCATCGAAAGGACTAACATAGTTAGCTAGCATCTTGCTGGCTGCTGTGGTGCGCCATTGCTGGGTGACGAAGACATCCTTATGAGCGATAGGTAAGCCTGTTAGGGTATGTTGTGTGCCTGCTGCAATACGCTCGTCAGCCGCGCGTGCTTGCGCCAAGCTAAGGTCGGGGTCAATATGCAGAAAGGCATTCAAACGGCTTAATTGTTCTGCTTTAGTAAGTGCGGCTTGAGCCAACTCGACAGCACTCACCTGCTTGCTGTCCAATGCTTGACGCATTTGGGCAATAGAAGAGAAAGAATTTATGGTCATGATTTACTCGATTACTTTGGGCACTAAGAACAGGCCTTCGGCTTTGGCTGGTGCATTCGCCATTAAGGCTTCGCGCTCGTCAAGGGAAGATGTGGCGGTGACGACATCGTCGCGCAAGCGCAGGTGAACATCTTCGTAGACGGATAGAGGGTGTGCTAGGGGCACAATACCTTGGGTATCAACTGACTGAAGCTGAGCAATAATGCTTAGCATGCTATTGAGTTCAGTCAGGGCCTGAGCTTGCTCCGCTTGGTCTAATTCGAGTCTAGCCAAACGAGCAATGCGACTGACATCTGCAGGAGTTAATGACATAAATTGTAATATTGCGTGATAAAGTGTTAAAAATCGCTATTTCGGCTATAAAAGAGCAAATTTGTTTGCTCTAATAATGCTAAACTTGCTGTTAGTGTTCCATTATAAGTTAATATTGCTTGTTATCCAGTTGATAACATCAATCTTCTAAAGATATTGATTTTCGCTCACCCCTAATTAAGATAAAAAATGTTCAGATTTTTAAGAAACTATCTGGCAACAGATATGGCTATTGACCTTGGTACTGCGAATACCTTAATTTATGTACGTGGCAAGGGAGTAGTGCTTGATGAGCCCTCTGTGGTTGCGATCCGTCATGAGAGCGGCAACCATCATGGTCGTAAGGTCATTCAAGCCGTTGGTCACTCTGCCAAACAGATGCTAGGCCGTGTTCCTGGCAATATTGATGCGATTCGTCCGATGAAAGACGGTGTGATTGCCGATTTCTCCGTGACTGAACAGATGATTAAACAATTTATTAAGATTGTTAATCCACGTAGTTTATTTTCTGCTAGCCCGCGAATTATTGTGTGTGTTCCTTGTGGTTCTACTCAAGTTGAGCGTCGTGCGATTCGTGAAGCAGCCCTAGGCGCAGGTGCTAGCCAAGTGTATTTAATTGAAGAGCCGATGGCAGCAGCCATTGGTGCTGGTTTGAATGTCTCTGATGCCAGTGGTTCCATGGTTGTGGATATTGGTGGTGGTACGACTGAAGTCGCAATTATCTCTCTTGGTGGTATGGTCTATAAGGGTTCAGTGCGTGTTGGTGGCGATAAGTTTGATGAGGCCATTACCAACTATATTCGTCGTCACCATGGCATGTTAATTGGTGAACAGACCGCTGAGATGATCAAGAAAGAAATTGGTTCTGCCTTCCCTGGTCAAGAGGTTAAAGAAATTGAAGTGAAGGGGCGTAATTTAGCAGAGGGCGTGCCTCGTAGCTTTACGATTACCTCGAATGAAATTCTGGAATCCTTAAGCGATCCTTTGAATCAGATTGTTTCTGCTGTCAAAATAGCCTTAGAGCAAACCCCGCCAGAATTAGGTGCTGACATTACTGAAAAAGGCATTGCCTTAACTGGTGGTGGCGCTTTGCTGCGTGACCTAGACCGTTTGCTACAAGAGGAAACCGGCCTACCTGTTATGGTGGCTGAAGATCCATTAACCTGCGTGGTGCGTGGTTGTGGTGAGGCTTTAGAACATTTAGAGCATCTCGGGCCTGTTTTTATCAATGAATAAGACATGTCGCAGCTTGTCAGATAATGCTGAGAGCTGCCATGTCAATTGTTCGGCTTAGGGTTCTTCATGCCGCAAGACAAGTCCTTACAATTATTCAAGCAAGGTCAAGCTGCGGAAGTTAAACTGTTTTTCCTAGGCTTGCTTTGCATTGTGCTGATGGCTGTAGACTCTCAGTGGGGTCTACTCTCGCCTGCGCGTCGCATTATTTCAACGGCGCTTTACCCCTTTCAGCAAGCGGCATTATGGCCGCGCAATTGGGTCAATCAAGTGTATGACTGGTCCAATGCGGTTGAACTCTCTAAGCAACAACTGATCGAAACCGAGCGCCAGAAAATTGAGCTGGCCCAAATCTCTGTCCATGCCGCACAGATGGCTTCTGAGAACTCTCAGCTGCGGCGACTTCTGGGCATTAAGAATTCGGTGCCGATTAACTCCGTGGCAGTGGAAATCTTATATGCCGCCGCCAATCCCCTACATCATACCTTGGTGCTGACTAAGGGGAGTAATGATGGCATTAAGCCAGGCATGCCTCTGATTGGTGAGGGAGGTGTGGTTGGGCAGATTCAGCGCGTGACTCCGAACACCTCAGAAGTGGCCTTGATTACGGATGAGCGGATTTCTATTCCTGCCTTAGTCTTACGCAATGGTTTGCGCGTGATTGTCTTTGGTAGCGGAGTGAATGAACGTGTTGAAGTGCGTTATCTATCAACGGGCGCCGATATCAAAGTAGGCGATAATTTGGTGACAAGTGGCGTGGGTGGTGTCTACCCAGCAGGCTTGGCAATCGGCAAAGTAATTGAAATTGAAAATAATTCGAGCCAAGGTTTTGTACGTGCCTTTGTAGAGCCAGCAGCGCATCCCGAGCGATTCTTGCACTTCTTGGTCTTATTGCTTGAACCGAATAATCCTGACAATGATAATGCAGAGAAGTCACCAGATGGCTTAGCCCCTGATAGCAGCTTACTGAATTTACCGAAGGATGGGGCGGCCAAGTCCTATGCGATGCGGGCCAATAATGCGACTTTAAGCAAGCCAGTCAGTGCGCGTAGCGAGCAGAATACAAGCACTCAGGTTCTCAATAGGCAGGATCAAGTGGCGCGCAAGCTAAGTCCTAATTCGCAGCGTAACCCAAGCCCTAATTCACAGCGTAATACCAGTACTAACACCGAGCATAAGGCCAGAGCCAAGCTCGGTCATACGCAGACACAAGCAACACGTAGGGAGGCGCCTTAATGAGCAAGAAACCGCTTAAAACCCTGCGCCCCCTGGATGTCACCACAGAAAGTTTTATGGCCTCTAAAACCTATGTTTGGGGTACCATAATTGCTGTATGGTTGGCTTCTTTATTACCATGGCGTGCTTGGTCAGGATCGCCTGATATTTTGTTATTAGTTTTGGCCTTCTGGTGTGCTTATGGTGCGCCAGGAGTAGGTATGGTGGCGGCTTTTGTATTTGGTATTTTAATGGATGTCCATGATACGAATATACTGGGTCGTCACGCCCTGCAATATGTTCTTGTGATGTATGCCATTATGCTGGTGCGTAAACGCATGTTGCAATTCGGTGTATTTGCACATTTCCTCCATGTATTACCGATTTTTGTGATTGCCGCTATTCCAAGTCGCCTATTCGAGGCTTGGATTGAGGGCGAGTGGCCAGGTTGGGGTTGGATGTGGTCAGGAGTCTTAACTGCATTGCTCTGGCTAGCTGCTGATCTAATTCTCAAATTACCAACCCGCCCAGTTGATGACGATAATTGACTAAGTTGATTTAAGTTGGAAGTTTTCAATGTTTGAGTTTAGTAGTAATACTGCCAAGAGACGTCAAAAGCTTGCGCTGCGTGTTATCGTAGCGTCGGCTTTTGTGTTGCTGTGCTTTGGCATATTGACCTATCGTTTATGGGTGCTACAGGTTGAACGTTTTCAGGGTTTTTCTGAGCGAGCAGAAAATAACCGTCTAACATTGGTGCCGATTGTGCCACGCCGTGGTGATGTGGTCGATCGCAATGGCTTAGTATTAGCGCGTAGTTTTCGAGATTACACGATTGAAGTTGTTCCTGGACAGATTAAGTCGATTGATACGCTGATTGAGCAGCTCAGTGAGATTATCCCTATGACCAGCTTAGATATTCGTCGTTTTAAGCGTCGCCTATCGGGTTCGCACCGTTATGCCTCAGTCATTATGCGGCACAATATTACCGATGATGAAGCGGCAATTTTCGCCGCTAATTCCTATCGTTTCCCAGGCGTAAGCTTGAAAGCACGCTGGGTGCGCGAGTATCCTCAAGGTGAATCTGCAGCTCACTTGATTGGTTATATCGGCCGTATTTCAGAGAAAGACCAAGAGCGCTTAGAGGCCGAAGGCTTAGAGGGCAACTACCGTGGTACTGAAGTGATTGGCAAAAAAGGCATCGAAGCCAGTTATGAAGAAATCTTGCATGGTAAAACTGGTTGGGAAGAAGTTGAAATTTCCGCCTCAGGACGTCCAGTCCGTGTTATAAAGCGCACCGATCCCATCCCTGGTGATAATTTACGTCTTTCGATAGATATGGGCTTGCAAACCATGGTGGAGGGCTTGTTTAATAAGTCTAAAACTCCTGAGCGTGGTGCGCTCGTCGCGATTGATCCGCGTAATGGTCAAGTCCTAGCATATGTCTCGGCACCATCTTACGATCCGAACCTATTTATCGATGGCATCGATGTAGAGAATTGGCGGCGTCTTTCTGACTCTCCTGACCATCCCTTAGTCGATCGGCCAATATCGGGTACCTTCCCGATTGGTTCGACCTATAAGCCATTTGTCGCATTGGCGGCTTTGACCTTAGGGGTAAGAGACCCTCAAACAAGAATACCTGACCCAGGTTATTTTGAGTTTGGTGGTCAACGCTTTCGCAATGCTGGTCGCGCCGCTTACGGCCCGACCAATATGCATAGAGCCATTGTGGTGTCCTCAGATACCTATTTTTTTAGCTTAGGTCCTTTATTAGGCGTTGATAATCTACATGACTTTGCCTTGCAGTTTGGTTTTGGTAAGAAGACAGGGATTGACTTACCTGGCGAAAAGCGAGGTATCTTGCCGTCTCAAGAATGGAAGCGTCAGGCATTTAAAGACCCGAAAAAACAACGTTGGATTCCTGGTGAAACAATTTCCGTGGTGGTGGGTCAGGGATATAATTCTTTTACCATTATGCAATTGGCCCAAGCGACTGCTACCTTGGCCGCGAATGGCGTATATACCAAGCCTCATATTGTGAATTGGCGTGAAAACCCTGTGACCAAACAGGCCGAGCAAGTGGTGAAGACTGCCGAATATACCATTCCCTTAAAACAATCGCATATTGATTTAGTCAGTGATGCCTTAGTGGGCGTTAACCGCTCAGGCACGGCACGACGAGTTTTTGCTGGATCGAATTACGTCTCAGCAGGTAAGACAGGTACTGCACAAGTATTTAGTTTGCGTGGTGCGCGTTATAATGCGCGAAACTTAGATAAACGCTTACATGACCATGCCTTATATATGGGTTATGCACCTGCGGATGACCCGAAAATTGCAGTAGCGCTGATTGTAGAGAATGGTGGTTGGGGTTCAACGGTAGCTGCACCGATTGCGCGTAAAGTCTTTGATTATTGGTTAGCACCAGATCGTCAAAATGTGCCTGAGTATGTGCCAAGCTTCTTGGAAGATATGACTAAGGAGCCAGGTGATGAGAGCTCACCTGACGTAGAGGTACCAGAAGACGCACCGGTTAACCCAGAGGATAAGAAAATTCCTGAGGCAGTCCCTGATATCTTAGGCCCTGTTACGCATCAAGAGCAAGCGCGACGCGAGCAATTAGCGCCTGCTACGCCGAAGGTGGAGGGTTAAACCATGTTATATCTTGCACTGCTAAAGCGGAGACATAAAGCATGATGGATCACTTCATGCGCTGGATTTTCCGCGCGTTTAAAGCCTTCGATTGGCCGCTCTTATTGATTCTTGTTTTGTTCGGTATCTTAGGCATGGTGGTGATGCATTCTGCTGTAGGTGATACCGATGGTCGCTTTGTGCATCAAGGGCGCAACTTTCTTCTGGCATTTATGGTGATGTGGTTTGTGGCGCTGTGGACACCGTCGCAAATTATGAAATCGGTTATCCCATTCTATGTATTGGGATGCTTATTATTGCTAGCCGTGGAGTTATTCGGCTCGACCAGTAAGGGAGCTACTCGCTGGCTGGATTTAGGTTTTTTACGTATTCAGCCCTCGGAGATGATGAAGCTCTGTGTGCCGATGATGTTGGCTTGGTATTTCGATAAGTACCGTAGCGATTTACGGATTCGTGACTTTATCGTGGCGGGTATTTTATTATTGATTCCTTTTGCCTTAATCATTAAGCAGCCTGACTTGGGTACGGCCTTATTGGTTTTCGCGACAGGCTTTTGTGTGATTTATTTCGCGGGTCTTTCGTTTAAATTGCTGACGCCGATTTTTATTATTGGTGTCATTTTTCTCGGGCTTATCCTGTATTTTGAATCCACGCTCTGTGCCCCAGGCTTCGATTGGGTGATTCTGCATGAATATCAAAAGACCCGAGTCTGTACCTTATTAGACCCGAATACCGACCCCTTGGGTAAGGGCTTTCATACCATTCAAGGTATGATTGCGATTGGTTCTGGTGGTCTGTATGGTAAGGGTTATATGATGGGGACGCAGACGCACTTAGACTTTATTCCAGAGCGAACGACGGACTTTATTTTTGCCGTATTTGCGGAAGAGTTTGGTCTCTATGGTAGTGTTCTGCTGCTGATTATGTATACCTTACTGATTGCGCGTTGTTTTGCCATTACCATGCGTGCTCAGACTCAATTTGGCCGACTGCTGGCTGGTGCTCTGACCATGATGTTCTTTGTCTATGTCTTTGTGAATATGGGTATGGTGATGGGCATCCTGCCGATTGTGGGTGTGCCGTTGCCCTTTATGAGTTATGGTGGTACAGCTTTAGTAACCTTAGGAATCGCTAGCGGCCTCTTGATGAGTATTTCCAACTATAAGCCGCAGCGCAAACCAGAGTTATAAATTAGGTAAAATTCAGACCTGCTACTGTAGATGATGTGCTAAGCTGTAGTAGCAAGACAAGCCCACTTTATATGGCTTGTTAGCGTAATCGTTAGATAAGTCCACGCTATAAATCTGATAAGCCCTGTTATAAGTCTCGTACACCCTGCAGGATTTTTAATACTGGAGCTGGCAAGGCCAGAGCTTCGGCTTGCTCAATATCATACCAATCACCCACTAGCTGAGCGCTTGGCTCCTGTATAGACAGCGTGGGGGAATGAGTTCTAGACGGTTTTGCTTGAGGGGGTCTTGTTATAAGTTCACCCTCATGTTCGTTCCCATGCTCACCCCCATGTTCGTTCCCATTGATTCGATAATTATCTACAGCTTGCTCTATTGAAGCGCTCCCAAGCTGTACTAGTTGTGGCTGAATAATCAGGCGAAAGTGACTAAATACATGTTCAAAAGCCGCCATTGCCTGGCCCACTTCTAGGCCTTGTGCGATCAGTGTCTGCTCTAGTTCAGGCCCATCGCTAAACTCAGGCAAGCTCAGCAGTCCGCCCCAGATGCCCTTAGAAGGACGTATTTGTAATAACACTTGGGAGCCTTTTTGCAGAACCAGCATATGGCAGTGACGAGTCGGGATGGACTTTTTCACCTTACGCGTCGGTAGCTCAGCTTGTGCATTATGCTTGAACGCAAAGCAGTCCTGTTGTAGTGGGCAACTTGTACATTGTGGCTTACTGCGCTTACAGATACTCGAGCCTAAATCCATCAGCGCTTGATTGTAAGAGCCTAAGCCTACTTGACCTTGGGCATTAACATAAGCTTGGTGCCAGAGTTGCTTCTCGGTGGCGCTTCCTGTTCCTGTGATGCCGTAATAACGCGTAAATACGCGCTTTACATTGCCATCCATAATCGGTGTTGGCGCATTAAAACAGAACGCGGCGATGGCATTCGCGGTGGATTTACCGATGCCTGGAAGACTTTGCAGTACTTCAGGGTCGCTGGGGAATTGCCCTGCATATTCTTGGCAAATAATTTGCGCACAACGGTGTAGATTGCGAGCGCGGGCATAATAGCCGAGCCCCGCCCAGTAGGGCATAAGTTCTTCTTGTGCCACTGCTGCCAAGCTTTCCACCGTCGGGAAGCGCTCTAAGAAGCGTTGGTAATAAGCCATCACCGTATTCACTTGAGTTTGCTGCAGCATAATCTCAGACAGCCAGACTCGGTACGGGTCGCGACTTAATTGCCACGGTAAGTCATGGCGTCCGTGGGCTTTTTGCCAAGTCACTAGGCGCGTAACAAAATCAGCCATTAGGAAGCCATTAGAAGCTAGAGTGACGTGTAACTGACCAACGAGCAGCTAAAGCGGCAACCAACATCACAATAACAATCGCGAAGACTAACCAGAAACTCTCTGGTAGGCGCAGCACGAAAGACTCACCATACGACTCTGATAAGACTTGAATCGCGCCGTTCATCATGCTCAGGGCAATGGCGGTTAAGACAATTGAGAGCAAGCCTGCGCAGAGACCAGTAATGGCACCTAGGTAGAGGAATGGGCGCTGCACGAACGATTCTGTTGCACCGACTAAGCGAGCCACAGCGATTTCATCACGCTGGACCAAGGCCTGCATGCGTACCGTATTAAAGACGGTGGCAATCACTACGGCAGCCACACCAGCAGCTAGGATGCCGAGTACGACTTTAAAGAAATAAATAATGCCTTCGAGTTTTTTCACCCAATCACTATCGAATTGCACAATATCCACGGGCTCAAGAACACTCCATTGCTCAGCGAGTTCATTGGCGCGTTGGGTATCAGCGGTATCGTTGAGCGTGATAATAATTGAATGCGGCAAGGGGTTGCGTGGTAGCGCTTGTAAGGATTCAGACCAGGTCTCCGAGGATTTCAAGGAATCTAAGGCCTGGGTTTTACTTAAGACTTCAATTTTCTCAATGCTATCGGCATAGCTACTCTTGATTTCCTGCGCTTGCGCTTGAGTTTCTTCAAGGCTTGTCACATCCTTCATAAACAAGGTGATCACTGGATTCACCGACACGCTACGTGTTACCGGCTCTAAAGAGCTGAGCACAGCACTAGCGAGCAAGGGAAGCGCGAGAACAAAGGCAATCACTGTAATATTGCTAATCGTTGAAAAAGGCGTGAGGCTAAGACGACGCAAGGCAATACGTAAGGCATAAGAATGATGGCGTAACCAGGTTTTCATTAGTGTTGTCCTAAATCAGTGAAACGACCGGGTTCAATTAACAAGGTGCGATTAGAGTAGTGTTGTAGGAGAGGCAGATCGTGCGAAGCGATAAGCGTGGTTACACCAACACGATTAAAGTCACGGAACACATCTAGAATTAAGCGCGCATTCTCTTGGTCAAGGTTAGCCGTTGGCTCGTCGGCAATTAAAATGCTAGGGCGATTCACAATCGCGCGGGCAATCGCTAAGCGTTGCTGTTCACCACCAGAGAGTGCAATCGGATTAAGCTTCTCTTTACCGCCAAGACCCACTTTCACAATCGCTGCGCGTGCTCGGGCAGCTGCCTTATCGGTACTTAAGCCCACCACCGCAAGTGGTAGCATCACATTCTCAAATGCACTACGGTCGTAAAGCAAATGCGTATCTTGCAAGATAATACCCACGGTACGGCGCAGATAAGGACTGGCGCGAGCCGTCATCTTATCAATCCGCTCACCCTTAACGGTAATCGAGCCACGACTTGGCGGCTCTAAACCACCGATTAGTTTCAATAAAGTTGATTTACCTGCACCAGAGGGGCCAGAGATAAAGACAAATTCCCCACTCGCAATTTGGAAATTAATATCGGCCAGAATATTTGCACTCTGACCGTAAGATTTAAAGACGTGTTGAAACTCAATCATGTAAGTTACCAAGCGTTAAGGGTGGTTATCGTACTGTGTTTATTTTAACAGAGCCTAGTTCGTTTACGTACTAGCGCGCCTTGAAACATAGCATTAGCGATAATAGTTGAGTCAATATAGACCATGAATCAGTGTCATGGCGATGAGTTGAGCGGTATTGCGCAAAGAATAGACTGGTTCATTCAATTAGCTCGACGCGCTGAACGACACTTGATAAGCAATTTGCATAAGCATATAGAAAATCGCATAAACATATTATGTTACAGTGACGAAAATCAATGTATAGTATCTAAATGAAAGTAAAACGTGAAAAAGTCCGCTTATCATGGAGTGACCCTCGTTTCCGCGCCTACGTCTATCAAGCGCTAATACTTGGGCTGGTGGTGTATGCCATCTGGTTTTTGGTGAGCAATACCTTAGATAATCTGGCCGCGCGCAATATTAATACAGGATTTGCCTTTTTAAAACAAGAAGCAGGCTTTGCCATTGGTGAGTCCTATATTGAGTACTCCTTGACCGATACCTATACCCGAGCCTTGGGTGTAGGGATTGTTAATACCCTGGTCGTCTCATTCATCGGTATCCTCCTTTCTACGCTATTAGGCGTTCTGATTGGCGTGGCGCGCCTCTCGTCGAACTGGTTAATTCATAAATTAGCGGCAATTTACGTGGAGGTGATGCGGAATATCCCGCTCCTGATTCACCTGTTCTTCTGGTATGCCCTATTCACCGAAATCTTCCCGGGCCCGCGCCAAGCCTTAAATCCGATTTCTGGGGTATTTATCTCCAACCGTGGCATTATGCTGCCTAGCGTACAAGGCGCATCCCTATTATGGATGGCGCTCGCTTTTGCTCTAGCACTTGTCCTTACGATTGTCTTGGCTGTCTATGGAAAAAAAAGGCAGCGTTTAACGGGACAGACCCTGCCAGTCTTCTGGATCGCTTGTACCCTGATTGTGCTCTTACCAGCATTAGCCGCCTTACTAAGCGGTTTTCAACTGAGTTTGAATATACCTGAATTACGCGGATTTAATTTCCAAGGTGGTATGAGTTTTACGCCTGAATTAACGGCCTTATTAGCAGGTTTGGTCTTTTATACCGCTGCTTTCGTTGCAGAAATTGTCCGTTCAGGTATTCAAAGTATTGGTAAGGGGCAATGGGAGGCGGGGCGCTCTATTGGTCTACGTAACAGCCAAGTTTTACGCCTTGTAGTGATGCCACAGGCCTTGCGTGTCATTGTGCCGCCGATGAGCAGCACCTTTATGAACTTAGCAAAGAATAGTTCCTTGGCGGTAGCAATTGGCTACCCGGATATTGTCTCGATTGTGAATACCATGTTGACACAGACTGGACAGGCGATTGAGGCGGTGTCCATTATTATGTTAGCCTACTTGACGATTAGTTTAAGTATAGCCTTATTGATGAACTGGTATAACCAGCGCATTGCCTTGGTGGAGCGTTAAGATGGAATCCAAGACGCTTACTCGCATGGAAACAGGAGCTTCAAACCATACTCATGGCCCGGAGGCAAGGCACAGTACTCAGCAGCCCAGTACAACAGATTCGCAGAGTCGCGTGCCTTCTGGCGCGCCGCGGCCTCCCCAAGGGCCATGGATTTGGCTGAAGAAAAACCTCTTCGCTAGTCCAGCGCATATCTTAATCACGGTCTTGGCCGTATGGTTCTTATTATTGAGTTTGCCAGCACTGTTTGAGTGGGCGGTCTTATCCGCCAACTTCACTGCCCAAACGGGCCAGGAATGTATGCAAAGCAGCGGTGCCTGTTGGTCATTTATCCAGCATAAGTACCGCATGATTCTGTTTGGTATCTATCCTTTCGATGAGCAATGGCGACCTATGGTGGTGACGGTCATTCTGATTGCACTGATTGTCATAAGTGCGATTCCGCGCTTTTGGAAGAAATCCCTGGCCTTGATCTGGTTGCTCGGTTTGGCTATCAGTGCTGTGCTTATGTGGGGTGGCGTCTTTTCCCTTAGCTATGTTGAGAATACGCGCTGGGGTGGTTTGCCTCTGACCTTAATGCTGTCTATCTTTGGTCTAGCCTTTGCCTTTCCATTGGGCGTATTGTTAGCGCTAGGGCGCCGTTCCGAGATGCCGCTCGTGCGTGCTTTAAGTGTGATGTATATTGAGCTAATTCGTGGCGTACCCTTGATTAGTTTGTTGTTTATGTCTTCTGTGATGCTGCCTCTTTTTCTACCTGAAGGGGTGACTTTTGATAAATTATTACGGGCGCAGATAGCGATTATCTTGTATGCCTCAGCCTATATCGCTGAAGTGGTGCGTGGCGGTTTACAGTCTATCCCTAAGGGACAGTATGAAGGGGCCGCCTCAATTGGTTTATCTTATTGGCAGACCACACGACTGATTGTCTTGCCGCAAGCCTTGAAAGTCGTGATCCCACCCTTGGTGAGTATTTTTATCTCGCTCTTTAAAGACACCTCGCTGGTGGTGATTATTGGTATCTATGACCTGACGCTTTCCGCTAAGGCAGCGCTTTCAGACCCGTTGTGGCGAGGCTTTAGTGTTGAGGCCTATGTATTTATTGGCGTGATTTATTTTATTTTCTGCTATGCCATGTCACGTTATTCTAAGGGTATTGAGCAGCGGCTAGATACTTCGCATCGTAGTTAGACTCAAACTAAGTAACTCTGAGGATGATATTAAGCGAGATAGCTGTGGTCGTGAATTTTGGTATTTTAGAATTGAATTTGATAGATTGAATAGCTTGTTGTAACAGATAGCGTGAATAGACTGTTTTAAAAATTTAATAACTTAGCGTTAAAAGATAAGACTGAAGAGGATGACAATTGTTAGAAAGTAAGTGCTTAAATTTGAGTGTGAAACTAACCCTATCGGATAAAGAGGTGGTGAGTGAGTAAGCCGATTATCGAACTAAAAGCTGTCAATAAGTGGTTTGGCGATTTTCATGTGCTGAAAGATATTAATCTGGATGTGCAGCCAGGCGAGCGGATTGTGATTTCGGGTCCTTCAGGCTCAGGCAAGTCGACGCTTATTCGCTGCATTAATCGCCTAGAAGAGCATCAAGCAGGGCAGATAATTGTCGATGGTGTCGAGCTTACTAATAATTTAAAGCATATTGATGAGGTCAGGCGCAATGTAGGCATGGTGTTTCAGCACTTTAACCTATTTCCCCATCTGACAGTCTTAGAGAACTTAACCTTGGGCCCTATCTGGGTACTGAAAAAAAGCCAAGCCGAAGCGCATGCGATTGCCATGCAATACTTAGAGCGTGTACGCATTCAAGAACAAGCGCATAAATTTCCCGGCCAACTCTCCGGCGGACAACAACAACGAGTTGCGATTGCTCGATCGCTTTGTATGTCACCGAAAATTATGCTGTTTGATGAGCCAACCTCGGCTCTAGACCCTGAGATGGTGAAGGAGGTCTTGGAGGTAATGGTGGAATTAGCCGAAGATGGGATGACCATGCTGTGCGTAACCCATGAGATGGGCTTTGCTCAGAGAGTCGCTGACTCGGTGGTGTTTATGGACCAAGGCATGATTGTGGAGCAAACCCCACCAGGGGAGTTCTTTAGCAAGCCACGTACAGAGCGCGGTCGTCAGTTCTTGGAGCAAATTTTATAGATTGAGCGCGGATGTCAGTTCTTAGAGCAGATTCTATAGATTGAGCATAATGTTGCAGGTATCTGAAATGAGAACAGAATAAATCGTGCAGATTCTCAATGTTTAGTCAACTTTTTGCCACGTTCTAGGCAAATATGTGAGGAAAATTGTCGAATTTGTCCATGACGAGGATTTAAATCGGTACAATTTGCAAATAATATGTATTTACTGATTCATGACGCTTGACTTAACGATGGCTAAGTCATTGATAGTTTGGATGAAAATTTAGGATTTTAGCGATGTCTAAGAAAAATTACGAATCTGATGTGACCTTGTTTCTAAAGCAACTCAAGAAAGACAAACCTGATCTACAAGCTAAGCAAGTGGCTGGTCGTGCTCGCTTGTGGGATAAGGATATTAATGCTGAGCAACAAGAACAGTTTAAAGCTGCGCGTGTGCCACAATCACCGTACGTTTACCAAACCAAATAACACATGTCTGCAGTACAAGACGAGTTAGCCGCGCTAGTAGATCCAGAGGTCGATAGTACGCCCAATGTGGTTGACTCGGTGGCTTTGGCACGTCTATACGGCGAGCCCTTGTTTGATATCCCGCAGGATTTGTATATCCCGCCCGATGCCTTAGAGATTTTCCTTGAAGCCTTTGAGGGACCGCTGGATTTGCTCTTGTATCTGATTCGCAAGCAGAACTTTAATGTGCTGGATATTCCCATGGCTGAAGTCACGGCTCAGTATATGAGCTATGTGGAACAAATCCGTAATCAGAACTTAGAATTGGCTGCCGAATACCTCTTAATGGCGGCGATGCTGATTGAAATCAAGTCTCGTATGTTATTGCCAGTGAAGAAGAGTGATACAGGTCAAGAGGTTGAAGACCCGCGGGCAGAACTGGTGCGACGCTTACTCGAATATGAGCAAATGAAACTGGCCGCGCGTAAGCTCGATGAATTGCCTCAGTTAGGCCGTGACTTTGAGCGCGCTCAGGCACATACCAATATCAATGTTGAGCTAATGCTCCCTGATGTTGATCCTGAAGATTTGCGTCAAGCATGGTTAGAAATTTTAAAGCGTGCCAAGCTGAACCAACGCCATCATATCACGCGTGAGCAGTTATCGGTACGTGACCATATGAGTCATATATTACGTCGTTTAGCCGATGTGCGCTTTATGGAGTTTAGCGATTTATTTATGGAGCGTATCGAAGAGGGTGCGCCCACGGCAGTTATTGTCGTACATTTTATTGCTATGCTCGAATTAGCCCGAGAGTCCTTATTAGAAATTACCCAGGCTGAACCTTATGCGCCCATCTATGTACGTCTGACGTACACTACTCATGCCAATCATTAATTAAAGCTTAAAGAAAAAAGAAGGAACAAACTGACATGAAAGTCGTCCATTCTATTGAAGAACTGCGTGATCAATTACGCGGACAGTTACGTACAGCCTTCGTGCCGACCATGGGCAATTTACACGAAGGTCACTTGTCGCTCATGCGTATGGCGCGCCAACAAGGCGACCCTGTGGTGGCGAGTATCTTTGTGAATCGCTTGCAATTTGGTCCTAATGAAGATTTTGATCAGTATCCGCGCACCCTTCAGGATGATATTGCTAAGTTAGAAGAGCGTCGTGATGTATACGTTCTCTTTGCACCTTCAGAGAAAGAAATGTTCCCTGAGCCACAAAGCTACCGTGTCCAGACACCCGATAGCTTAGGCGATATTCTCGAGGGTGAATTTCGCCCTGGTTTTTTCCAAGGCGTCACTACGATTGTCTTAAAGCTCTTCTCCTGTGTACAACCTAAAGTGGCTGTATTCGGTAAGAAAGACTATCAGCAATTAATGATTGTACGTAGCATGTGCCGGCAATTCCAATTGCCCGTTGAGATTTATGCGCATGAAACAGTGCGCGAGGCTAATGGCTTAGCCCTTTCTTCTCGTAATCGTTATCTTTCAGAAAGCGAATACAAAGAGGCACCGCAACTTTATGCCGCCTTAAACCAAGTGAAGAGTCAAATTCTGGCGGGTGAGCTTGAGCGCGAGCAGTTAGAGCATATGGCACGCAAGCAATTAGTTGATCGCGGTTGGGATGTGGATTATATGGCGCTACGTAAGCAGAGCGACTTGCAGGTGCCGAGTTTAGATGAGCTAAAAAACAATGAGCCGCTTGTGGTGCTGGGCGCTGCGCGCTTAGGAGCGACGCGTCTGATTGATAATTTAGAAATTTAAGAATAAGCGCATATATTTGTCACGGACAAATCAGTCCGTGACTTCCTTGTCATCTTGTTGCTCTCTGCATCCTTAGGTAAATTTACGCATAAATATAAAGTATTCACCTCAAGGAGATTCAGATGGCTCAGTCCCATATTGCTGCACTAGAACAAACCCTCACCACACGTGAATATGAAGTTATGCAGCTTATCGCCCAAGGATTGCCCAATAAATTGTGTGCATACCAACTGGGTATCTCGCAACGCACGGTAGAAGCCCATCGTGCGCGTATTTTTAAAAAGCTGGCTGTACGCAATGCTACCGAACTGGCGTATAAATTAAGTCAGGCGCAGAACGATTAGTACGCAGTATGATTAATGGATCACTAGGCTTAGTACTTGCGTCCTTAAGCATTAGCTTTCTGTGTTGCAGTTTTGTCTATGGTATGAGTGGGCAGTTTAGTTTAGCGTTGATTGGTTTGCTGTTGATTAGTTTAAGCCTGATTGCTTTGCCGTTGATGGGTTTAATCTTGATGGGTTTAAGCCTCGCGCTCACTCTAAACCAGGTTTATAGACGGCATATCCTTGGCTTATACCGAGTATATCGGCATGAGGCTTATATAAGGACACAAAAAAGCTATAGGCGCCAATTGCCACCGTATGCTTTAGGATTAGGTTTTGTCTGCTTAAGCCTGTGGGCAGTTGGACAGTTTTTCAGTCAAGATATAGATCATCCTCTTTTATCGTTTCATCATTCCCTTTTTCAGTTTATTGAGGTGCGTAGTTTCATGCTTCTAAACGGTGGGATAACGCAGAGCGCGGCGGCTTTGTTTAGCGAGCTGCGTAGCCTCTTGCTCCTGAGCAGCTTGCTATTGAGTTTAGCTGTGGGCTTATTAATTGCGAGTATAGACTATAAAGTCCATCTGATTCCAACGCATCTCGTTCTATTGTTAGCGCTCTGTTTAGTATTGGCCAGTATATTATCAGTCGAAGAGCGCCCACTCTGGAATCTACAACGTGCTCTCTTCGTTTATGTATTGTTGCGTTTAGGCTTGTATCTATTGGCACGTCTTAGTGGTAAAGAGGGGATGGGGCAGGGTGACATCAATCTGATGGCTGCCTTAGCCCTGTGGTTTGATGTTTATTCTTGTCTATTCCTCATAATGATAGCGTCACTGCTAGGATTAGTGTACATTTTTATGCATAACATCTGTGCTAAGCATAAAGAGCCCTTGCGCGTCATTGCTTTTGGCCCTTGGATTATTTGTGCAAGCTTGATACTTTTGCAAATCAATGTATTGGAATCCTAGTGAACAAGTATTATATCGGTTTGACGGGCGGTATAGGCTCGGGTAAATCCAGTGTGGCGGGCTTTTTACAAGCATGGGGGGCGACAATTATTGACGCTGACCAGATCTCCCGTGATGCCACAGCGGCAGGTGGTTTAGCGATTGATGCAATTGAAAAAGCCTTCGGTGGTCAAGTAATCACTGCCGAGCGTGCTTTAGACCGAGCAGCCATGCGTGAGTTGGTTTTTCAGGACCCAGCAGCCAAGCAGGCTCTAGAGTCAATTATTCACCCCCTAGTGCGCCAAGAGATGCAGAGACAAGCCATGGCGGCCCAAGGAGCTTATGTAGTTTTCGATATCCCCTTATTAATTGAAGGTTTGTTACGATATCAGGGGTTTTTAAATCGTATTTGCGTGGTAGACTGTGAGGAAGATACGCAAATTCAACGCGTAACCCAGCGTAGTGGTTTGAGTCCCGAGATGGTGCGCCAGATTATGCAGAATCAAGCAAGTCGTGCGCAACGCCTGGCGCATGCTGATGATGTTATTCATAATGGGGCCCAGACCACTCTAGAGAATCTGCAGCAACAATGCCAGCAATTGCATAATCAATGGCTAGTATTGGCAGCACAGCAGGAAGGGCAGTCAGTTTGATTTTATTTGAACATCCTTTCAATGAGCGTACTCGCTTTCTAATCCGTCTTGAATACTTATTCAAGCGCCTCTTTACGTTTGCTCAAAGTAGCAAAGCCGATGACCAGCATGTTTGCTTTGGTGTCTTATTTGAAATTATGGAATTATGCGATCGAGGCGATTTTCGCGCCTGGGTCCTGCAAGAAATTGATAAGCAGAAAGCCAATTTAGAATCTTATCGCGACTATCCTGAGGTGGATATTAATGTGTTAGATGATTCCATTCGTCGTCTTAACGAGGTGAGCCGTAATTTAGCCGCCACCCATAAGCTTGGGTCGCATTTACGTGATAATGAGTGGTTGATGGCTTTGCGTAGCCGCTTTCTCACGCCTGGTTCGACTTCACCGATGGATATGCCCTCATATGGCGCTTGGTTAAATAGTGCCGAGCCAGAACGTGTTGAGGCCATCAAGCAACTTATTCGCCCCTTCTTGCCCTTGTATGAAGCGATCGCCATGGTTTTAAAAACCTTAAGAGATGCGGCGGAACCTGATTTTGAAAGTACTCGCAATAATGGTTGCTTTGAGAAGTCTATTGGTGGGCGCATCTATCAGATGGCGCGGGTCTGGGTGCCGCAAGGTCAGCGTATCTATCCTGAAATTAGTGGCAATAAGCACGTGGTGATGTTACGCTTCTATCGTCTTGATGAGAATTTCAGGCAGCACCTGATTATGGAGCCAGTAGGCTTTAAGATGGCTTTATGTAATATTTAACTTAGGTGTATTAAGCTTAAGTGCATTGAGCTTAGCTGCGTTGAACTCAGATGCATTGAGTTTAGATATATTGAG
>JAUNUI010000009.1:40523-101598 GCA_030538255.1 Pelistega sp.
TATGGTTAGCTAAATATCAATTCAATAAGCTTGGCTTAGGGCGGTGACACCGAAGGCTTCTAGTGGAAGGCTTCTAGTTCTGGCGTTTGATAAGTATCATCTTAGCTAGGATGGCCTAGGGTTTACGAGGATTTCTTGTTTCATAAAATTACTGTTTGACGAGATTTGCTACTACATGGGTAATAATACCGTCGGTAAAGTAAAATATTCATACGTCCTTACAAAAATAACCCTCATAAGATATCCCGATGCGTGCTTTCTCTAAATTTTTGCTCCTGATACTTCTGCTAGGGCTTGGTGCAGGTGCTTATTACTATTGGCCTCAACTTAGCCAGGCCCTGGGCATTACTCCAGCGAATCAGTCGACTCCAGCAACTACGCCTAATGGGGCGAACTCAGCGAGCACAGGTGCTGGTTCAGCAGGAGGCTCAAGAGCCGATTCCCCAGGCACATTAGGCTCAGGAAACGCATCAAGCTCAGAAAACGTATCAAGTCGTTCTGGAGCAGGAAGTACTGGTGGCCAAGCGGGCCCCACAGGTGCTGGTGGCGGGCGTAGCGGCGCAGGTATGCGAACAGCCGTTAAAGCCGTGACCGTCCAAGAGAAAACTATCCAAGCGAATGCCTCAAGTATTGGTACAGTCTTACCATCGCAGACCGTGATTGTGCGTAGCCAAGTGGATGGTCCGATTGTCTCGATTCATTTTGAAGAAGGGCAGATGGTGAAGCAAGGGGATGTCCTTTTCACCATTGATAAGCGCCCATTTGAGGTGGCTCTAAGTCAAGCGCAAGGCTCGCTGACTCAAAATAGCGCGCGTTTAAATAATGCCCGCCAAGATCTTAAGCGCTATCAGACACTCTTTAAGCAAGATTCTATCGCGCGTCAGCAAGTTGATTCGCAGCAGGCGCTAGTGCGAGAATATGAAGGAACGCATAAGAGCCTGCAAGCGGCGGTTGATCAAGCGAAGTTAAATCTAGAATATACCGAGGTCGTTGCGCCCATGGATGGTCGTGTGGGTCTACGTAATGTTGATGTGGGTAACTTAACGAATGCGAGCAATACAGATGGTCTGGTGACGATTACCAAGACACAACCGATTGATGTCAGCTTTGCCTTACCGCAACAATATATTGCCCAAGTGGCAGGGCGCTTCTATCAAGACCAACCCTTAGCTGTCAGTATTCTTAATCGTGATAATACCCAAGTACTCGCCGAAGGCACGCTGTTCTCGATGGACAATCAAATTGATGTCAGCACGGGGACCGTCAAGTTGAAGGCGCGATTTGCGAACCAAGACTACAGCCTTTTTCCTAATCAGTTTGTTAATGCACGCATTATTATTGAGCGAATTGAGAACGCTTTGGTGATTCCAAGTGATGCGATTCAATATGGTAATTTGGGTACTTTCGTCTTCTTAATCAATCCTGAAGATAATAAAGTGCAGATGCAGACCATTCAGACCGGTGTGGTGGATAATGGCACGACCCAAGTGATCGAGGGCCTTAAGCTTGGCGACAAGATCGTGATTGAGGGTGTGGACCGACTGCGTAATGGCTCAACGGTAGAGATTATCCCGTGAATTTTTCGCGCCAATTTATCCTTCGTCCAGTAGCCACGACTTTGCTGATGATTGCATTGGTCATCGGAGGTTTTTTAGGTTATAAACAACTGCCCGTATCGGCGCTACCTCAGGTAGACTATCCAACCATTCAAGTCTTAACGTATTACCCAGGCGCGGGACCCGAGGTCATGGAGTCTTTGGTGACGAGCCCATTGGAGCGGCAGTTCGCCCAGATGCCTGGTTTAAGCTTAATGCGATCGTCCAGCTCAGCAGGGATTTCGGTGATTACCTTACAATTCTCCTTGAATTTAGAGATGAGTGTGGCCGAGCAACAAGTACAGGCTTCTATGGATGGTGCGCGCAACCTCTTGCCTTCGGACTTACCCAGCCCGCCCGTGTATAACAAGGTGAATCCCGCTGATACGCCCGTCATGACGCTAGCGATTACTTCGCCTACCTTGCCCTTATATGAAGCGCGTGACTTGGTCGAGACACGGGTAGCGCAGAAAATTGCTCAAATTGAAGGAGTGGGTCTCGTCAGTATTTCTGGGGGGCAAAAGCCAGCGATTCGGGTTCAAGTCAATCCGCAAGCACTTGCGGCGAATAACTTAAGCTTGAATGATATTCGTAGTGCGATTAATTCTGGCAATATTAATGCCCCTACGGGAACCTTCGATGGGCCACAGCGTTCGACCACGATTTATACCGATGGGCAATTGCGTAGCCCAGAACAATACAAAGAGTTAATCCTGCGCTATCAGGATGGCACCGCCTTGCGTCTACAGGATGTGGCGGATGTGGTGAATGATGCCGAAGATATTCGCCAAGCGGCTTGGGTGGGTACTACTTCAGCTATCTTATTAAATATTCAACGTCAGCCGAATGCGAATGTGATTCAGGTAGCGGAGCAAGTACATAGTCTATTGCCCAGCTTACAACAAAGTCTCCCTAGTTCCATTGGTCTAGAGGTCGTCTCAGATCGTACCGTCTCAGTTAAGCAATCCATTCAACATGTGCAGAATGAGATGCTGATGGCGATTGGCTTAGTGGTCTTGGTGACATTTGTATTCTTACGCAGCTTTAGTGCCACTGTGATTCCATCGGTAGTGGTGCCTTTATCGATTGTGGGCACCTTCGCCATTATGTATTTCTTGGGCTTTAGCCTAAATAATCTGTCCTTAATGGCGCTGACCATTGCCACTGGTTTTGTGGTGGATGATGCGATTGTGATGATTGAGAATATTGCTCGTCATGTGGAGGAGGGTGAGTCACCCATGCAGGCGGCACTCAAGGGTGCGAAGGAAATAGGTTTCACCTTGATTTCATTAACCGTCTCTTTAGTGGCGGTTCTGATTCCCTTATTATTTATGGGGGATGTGATTGGTCGCTTATTTCGAGAGTTTGCCGTGACCTTAGCGATGGCGATTATGCTCTCCCTAGTCATTTCCTTGACCCTTACGCCGATGATGTGCGCACGTATGCTCAAACCTGAGCATGAGCAGAAGCAATCAGCGCTCGCCCGCTTCTTATCGCGCCAAATTGATCATGTGATTGTTGGCTATGACAAGTTACTCCAAGTGGTTTTGCGCCATCGCTTTCTGACGCTGATGGTGGCCATTGCGACGCTTGTGCTCACGGCATTCATGTATATCGCCATTCCTAAGGGCTTCTTCCCCTCACAAGATGCAGGCATGATTCAGATTATTACTGAGTCACCGCAATCGGCTTCTTTCCGTAATGTTTCTGAGCGTCAGTTAAAAGTAGTCGAGGTGATTCAGCAAGACCCCGCGGTCGCGAGTGTTTCTTCGTTTGTTGGCGTGGATAGTAATAATGCTACCTTGAATACGGGACGTATCTTAGTGCAATTGCATACCGACCAAGCACGCGATGAGATGAGTGTGGTGATGCAGCGCTTAGAGGAAAGCTTAAGTCAGATTGATGGTATTCAGAGCTTTATGCAGGCGGTGCAAGACTTAACCATTGATACCCAACTCTCCAGAACCCAGTATCAGATGACCATGGGGGCAGTCGATAATCATCTCCTAGAGACCTGGGTGCCACGCTTTGTTGATGAAATTAAGCAAATCCCCGGGCTTTGGGGGGTAACTGATAATTTCCAGACCAATGCGGCCCAGTTGAATGTGGTGCTAAATCGTGATCGTGCCAGTCAGCTAGGCGTGAGTATGTCGGCGGTGGACGAGGCTTTATATAATGCCTTCGGTCAGCGCTTGATTTCGACGATTTTTACTCAGTCGGCACAATATCGTGTGATTCTTGAAGTGGCACCAAATTTCCGTCAAAGTCCCGCTGACTTAGAGTCAGTCTATGTACAAGGTCGCGATGGCTTGATTCAATTGACGCAAATTGCCAGCATTGAACCTAGTCGTGCGCAATTAGAGATGCAGCGCTTACAGCAATTTCCAGCCGCTCTGATTTCATTTAATATTGAACCAGGTTATTCTTTATCGGAAATTACACCGCAGTTATTTGAAGTCGCCAAGCAGATTCAGATGCCTGCGACGATTGATTTGCAACTCCAGGGTTCTGCCTTAGCATTCGAGCAGTCTTTAAGTAATACCTTATGGTTATTATTGGCCGCCATCTTCACTATGTATATTGTCTTGGGCGTATTGTACGAGAGCTATATACATCCCGTCACGATTCTCTCTACCTTACCATCAGCCGCTGTCGGCGCCTTATTAGCCTTAATGCTAACCGACCGTGACCTTGATATGATTGGCATTATCGGTATTATTCTCTTAATCGGTATTGTGAAGAAGAATGCGATTATGATGATTGACTTTGCCTTGCATGCTGAGCGAGAGCAAGGTTTGGCGCCATTAGAGGCGATTCATCAAGCAGCGCTTTTGCGTTTTCGACCTATCTTAATGACCACTTTAGCGGCACTATTTGGGGCGATTCCGCTGATGCTTTCCACAGGAATGGGTTCGGAATTACGTCAACCCTTAGGTTTGGTTTTAGTGGGTGGCTTGCTCTGTAGTCAGTTGTTGACGATATTCACGACCCCAGTGATTTATTTATACTTCGACCAATTGAGCCAACGCTTCAGGAGAACAGATTCATCTTCTCTATCGCCTGACGAGCCCGATAGAGGAGCATAGAGATGAGTTTCTCGCGGCCATTTATCTATCGTCCTATTGCTACTGTCTTATTGGCATTTGCCATTAGTGTGATGGGGGTGTTTAGCTACATCTTCTTGCCCGTCGCACCCTTGCCGCAGATGTCGATTCCCATGATTACGGTGAATGCCACGCTATCAGGAGCGAGTCCTGAGACCATGGCCTCTAGTGTGGCTACGCCGCTTGAGCGATCGTTGGGAAGCATTTCAGGTTTAAACTCTATGAGCTCTAATAGCTCTGAGGGGAGTAGCCGAATCTTCCTTGAATTCGCCATGAATAAGAACATTGACGATGCTGCCCGTGAGGTGCAAGGCGCGATTAATGCGGCTAGGCCTTTATTACCCAGTAGCATGCGTAATCCGCCTTCGTATCGGAAGATGAATCCTTCCTCCATGCCGGTGATGGCCTTGGCCTTGACCTCAGATAGCCTAGATCAAGGTGTTCTCTACGATCTGGCTAGTTCAATTTTACAACCTAAAATCTCCCAGGTCGAAGGTGTGGGAGAGGTGACCATTGGTGGCGGATCTCTGCCTGCCGTTCGCGTCGATATTAATCCTTATGCTTTAGCTTCGTACAATATTACGGTTGAGCAATTACGCAGTACGATTCAACGCGCCAATACCCTTTTACCCAATGGTTTTATTGAGAACGATGAGCTACGATGGCAGATTAAATCCAATGGTAAGCTTGAGAAAGCGCGTGACTTTCGTGACTTGATTATTCATTGGGATAATGGCCAAGCCTTGCGCCTGAAAGATGTGGCGAATGTTTATGATTATATTGAGAGCGAGTTTAATAGCGGCTTCTTTAATGATAAGAAAGCCGTGATTATGATGATTCGCCGAGAAGAATCGGCGAATATTATTAAGACCGTTGATACGATTAAGGCGGACCTTGATGCCTATCGTGAGTTGCTACCGCCACAAGCAGAGTTAAGCTTAGTGCAAGACCGTACCCCCAGTATTCGCGCTACTTTGTATGAAGCTGAATTAACCTTATTGATTGCGATTGGCTTAGTGATTGGGGTGGTATGGCTGTTCTTAGGGAGAATGCGGGCGACCTTAATTCCTGCCATCTCAGTGCCCGTCTCCTTGCTGGGTACCTTTATCATTATTTATTTTCTCGGCTATTCACTCAATACGATTTCCCTTATGGCCTTTATTGTGGCGACGGGTTTTGTGGTGGATGATTCAATCGTCGTGCTAGAAAATATTATGCGGCATATTGAGAAGGGTGAACGACCCTTAGCGGCCGCTTTAAAGGGTGCGCGAGAAGTGGGTTTCACTGTGATTAGTATGAGTTTGTCGCTGATTGCTGTATTTATACCCTTGCTCCTAATGCAAAATCTCTTAGGGCAATTGTTTAAAGAGTTTGCCGTGACCTTATCCGTGGCAATTTTAGTTTCCTTAGTCGTGTCTTTAACGCTGACGCCTAGTTTATGTGCGCGTTGGTTACGTGCGGAAGACGAGGAGACGCCGCGTAAAAATTTTATTATCCGTGGCTTTGATTATTTCTTTAGTCGGCTATTAAGTGGCTATAGAAAAACCTTAGCTTGGGCTTTACGCTTTAAATTTCTTACGCTCTTGGTGTTTTTCATTACTATCGGCTTAAATATATTTATGTTTATAGCGATACCTAAGGGTTTCTTTCCGCAACAAGATACGGGTATGGTAATGGGCTTCTTCCGGGTAGACCAGGGTACTTCTTATCAGGCGATGGTGAGTAAACTCGATTACTATCGTGAAGTGATTATGCAAGATCCGAATGTGGAACGCGTGATGGGTTATGCGGGTGGTCGTGGTGGCTCTAATACAAGTTTTTTAATGCTTCAACTAAAGCCCGTTGAGGAGCGCGATCTTAACGCACAGCAAGTGATTGATAATTTGCGGCGTAAATTTGGTCCTGTTCCTGGTGTTCAGCTCTCCTTAGTCGCTCAGCAAGATATTCGGGCCGGCGGCGGTCCACCTGGTGGCTCAAGTGGTTCTTACGACTTAAGTTTGCGTGCTAGTGACTTAGATGTGCTGCGCGAATGGGCACCGCGGGTGCAACAGGCGATGGCGCAATTACCAGAGTTGAATGATGTGATGCAAGCCGCTGAGGATAGGGGTAGGCGGATTGAGTTATTCGTTGACCGTGAAGCAGCCAAGCGTCTTGGCATAGAGATGAATTTAATTACCCAGACCTTGGGTTCTTACTTTGGGCGTGCGCAAGTGTCGACGCTGTATAGTGATCTGAATCAATACTATGTGATTATGAGTGTGGCACGTGATTATTCACAAGATCCCGAGATTCTGAATGAGATTACCTTGGTCAATAATCAGGGTATACAAGTGCCCTTAAGTGCTGTCGCCCAGTTAGGTCTAGGCAATGCCCCCTTAAGTGTGCGTCACCAGGGTTTAATGGTCTCCGACTCGATTTCCTATAACTTAGCGCCTGATGTCACCTTAGACCAAGCGCTGCAGGCAGTTAATCGGGCAGTGGAGAGAATTTCCTTACCGACCAATTTAATTCAGGCAGACCCTAGCGGCAATGCGATGATGTTCCAACAAAGTACTGCCCAGATGCCTTGGTTAATTCTGGGCGCGATTGTGGTGATGTATTTAGTGCTCGGTGTACTCTATGAAAGTTATATCTTACCGCTCACTATCCTCTCTACCTTACCCTCAGCGGGCCTAGGCGCATTGTTGGCCTTAATGATGGTGAATATGGAGTTCAGCCTGATTGCCTTAATTGGGGTATTCTTATTAATTGGTATTGTGAAGAAAAATGCGATTATGATGGTGGACTTTGCGGCGACGCGTGAACGAGAGTTTGGTGATAGTCCAGAAGAGGCGATTTATCAAGCTTGTTTAGTGCGCTTTAGGCCGATTATGATGACTACCGTAGCAGCGATTTTTGGTGCTGTGCCATTGGTTGTAGCAACTGGGGCTGGGGTTGAGTTGCGTCAACCCTTAGGTGTGGCGATTGTCGGTGGCTTAGTCTTGAGTCAACTGTTGACTTTGTATTCCACGCCCGTGATTTATTTGTTTTTAGAAAAAATGCGTCGTCGCTTTAAGCGTAAATCAGTGGCGACAAGTATAGCGACAAGTGAAACGGTATGAGTTATCTCGAGTCTCATCGTCGCTCAGCACTGCATATTAGCCATTAGGTAGAGAGCAGAAGGATTATATGGATTTTCTAAGATTCCCTCGCAGGACTATGAGTAATGTTAGCCAATCTGGCATTGAGACTAAGAGTCGTCTGAACGTATTACCATTTCCGCGCAGTACGGCAAGTGTTGCTTTAAGTCTGATCTTAAGTGCCTGTGCGGTGGGGCCTGACTATGTGCAAGCCCCTCCACTTGAAATTGGTACTGACTATAAAGCGACTCAGTTAAGCGATTGGCAGCAAGTCTCAGTACCTGATGACTTACGTTATAAAGACTGGTGGCTACGCTTTCAAGACGAGCAATTAAACCAGTTAATGCAAGAGTTAAATAGCTCCAACTTGCGCATTGCTCAAGCCTTAGCGCAGTTTGAGGCTGCTGTGGCAGGTGCACGTGGGGCTCGCGCTAATTTATTTCCAAGCCTAGGCACGAATGCGAATTTGAATCGCGCTGGTGGTTCAGGCCAAGACCCAGCGAATACCTATACTGCCAGTGGCACCTTAAGTTGGGAAGTGGATCTCTGGGGGCGGGTGCGGCGTCAAGTAGAGTCTGGTAATTATACTGCCCAAGCCGCCGCAGCAGACCTCGCTGATATGCGCTTAAGCATGCAAGCTCAATTAGCTAAAGACTACTTTAGCTTGCGTATGACGGATGAGCAGAGTGCGCTCTTAGGACGTATTGTTCAAGCCTATGAACGTTCGGTGCGCATGAACCAAAATCGTTATGAGCAAGGGGTTGCTGCACGTGCCGATGTCGTCAGTGCCACGGCTCAGTTGGAGAATGCCCGTGCCCAAGCAATTAATATTCGTGCTCAACGACAACAATTAGAGAGCTCAATTGCGGTCTTATTGGGCCGTGCGCCAGTGAATTTCTCCTTACCTGCACAAGCTTTCAGTGTGCAAGTGCCAGCCGTGCCTACGGTCCTACCTAGCAGCTTATTGGTACGTCGCCCAGATATTGCCTCGGCCGAGCGCCGAGTCGCCAGTGCCAATGCTGATATCGGTGTGGCGCAAGCGGCCTGGTTCCCTAGTCTGAATCTCTCAGCCAATGGCGGTCTGCGCCATAGTAATTTTGCTGATTGGTTATCTTCACCGCTGAATTTCTGGTCGCTCGGACCCCAATTAGCCTTGGCTATTTTCGATGGTGGTGCGCGACAAGCCTCAGTCGATACGAGCAAGGCCCAGTATCGTGCCCAAGTGGCTAATTATCGCCAAACTGTCTTAACCGCCCTGAAAGAAGTTGAGGATGGTATGACCTTGATGAGCGTATTAAGAGAGCAACAAGCGGTACAAAGCCGAGCCTTGGCTGCTGCACGAGAGTCGCTAACGATTACACGCAATCAGTATCAAGCTGGTTTAATTGATTACTTAAGTGTGACTCAAGTCGAAAATACTGCTTATAATACAGAAATCACCGCCTTGCAATTAATGAGTCAGCGCTTAAATGCGGCTGTCGATTTGCTAATGGCCTTAGGTGGTGGGTGGGAAGTCCCTGGTACCTCGCCGTATAGCGTAGTGAGTGCAGCTGCGGCAAGTAGTGAGGCAAGTGAATTGCCTAGTGAGCAGGCGCAATAATTTTCGAGAATTTGTTGCATGTATTCGTGCAACATAATGACCGAAGTATTCAGTATATAAGTGCTTGAGCGTACAATGGCTTATGCCGTTTAGCAAATACTCACGCCGCGACGCCAATGAATAATATTTTTATAGTGAAAGATCATGCCATTTTTTAAATGTGAATCTAATCATCCGATCAGCTTCGACCAAGAGGAAATCGTCTGTGGTCTGCGTGAGGCGCGTCGCAAGTGGCGTACTCAGCAAGATCGCTTACACGAGGTGGGAGGGCGTCATCTGCCTTCACCGAGTATGATTGATGAGGCGATGTCACAATTAAGTGGTGCTCTATTCCCGATGCGCTTGGGGCCTGATGATCTGCTCCTGGAGAACGAAGATTTCTATGTGGGTTATACCATTGGTCTAGCCCTCAACACCTTATTGACCCAAGTGAAATATGAGGTGCATCACCATAATCGTAATAAAGAAATCGACTCCGAAGAGTTGAATGCGCAAGCCTCAGATATTGTACGCACCTTCGCCAAGTCCTTACCACGTATCCGTACCTTACTCGATACCGATGTTTTGGCGGCCTATGCGGGCGACCCAGCCGCACGTAGTGTGGATGAGATTTTGCTCTGCTATCCAGGCATTCGCGCCATGATTTATCACCGTATTGCGCATGAGTTCTATCGCTTGGGGGCAACCTTAACCGCACGTATTATTTCTGAACTCTCGCATAGTGCGACGGGTATTGATATTCATCCAGGCGCACAAATTGGTGCGGGCTTTTTTATCGACCATGGCACAGGTGTCGTGATTGGTGAAACATGTATTATTGGTGAGCGTGTGCGTGTGTATCAGGCCGTGACCTTAGGCGCCAAGAGTTTCTCAGCGGATGATGATGGTAATCTACATAAGGGCCTACCACGTCACCCGATTGTTGAAGATGATGTGGTGATTTACGCTAGCGCGACGATTCTAGGCCGTATCACGATTGGTAAGGGCGCGATTATTGGCGGCAATACCTGGATTACTAAGGATGTGCCTCCAGGTGAATTCGTCACTGTACTGAGTGGATCTGCGAAGAATGGTAGTTTTTAAGGGGTGTTAGGAGCTAGTGGGCTCCTATTACTCTACTTTGACGTCATCACCGCCCTAACGGTGATGAGAATACGACTATCACAGTGATTGCAGGGCTCATTGGAACAGGGGTAGGTAGCTAGTACAGGCAACCCTCCCTTGCTACTCAATCATATCGCCCTCAGCACCGCCACCCCATGCGCTCCATGCGCTTGTGCCTGCTCTAAACTTTCAAGTGATTGACCACCGATGGCAAATACAGGGCGGCCAGCCTCTTGGGCTAATTGGGTAAACTGTTCCCAACCGAGTGGCTCAGCATCAGGATGTGAAGGAGTCGGCAAAACGTGACCGAGCACCATAAAGTCCGCGTTCAATTGCTGAGCGTACAATAAATCGCCTAAGTGGTGACAAGAGACGCCCACTAATTTATCGTCTGGCAGTGGGCGCTCTTCAAGTTGCACGGCATCCTCAGCACGTAATTGAATCCCGTCGGCTTTTTTCGCCCATGCTCTTGGATGCACACTATTCACGATCAATTTCGCACCATGCTCATGACAACGCTCTAACATGTACTCAAACAGGCTCTGTAGTGATTTCGCTCCCACACCCTCTGGCCAAGCGGGTTCACGCAATTGGAATAAGCGTACGCCTTGAGCCAGCGCGGCTTCAAAGCGGGTTTTATAGGCGTCTGCTTGCTCAGGACTCTGCCATTGGCTCAGAGCGTAAACAGTCGGGATTTGCAACCAGCGAATAGGCGCGACTGAAGCGGGTAGCAACTCACCTAAATCACTCGCCTGCTCAGGTAGCGTCCAAGCGAAGGCTTGATTTTCCAGTCCCTTAGGCTCACCTTGCCACTCAGTCACTTGGCAGAACCAAAGCTCTACGATATTTTTAGGGTATTCATAAATAAAGCGCACCCATTTACGTGCCCCCGCAATCTGAATCCCTAGTTCTTCTTCTAATTCGCGTGCCAAGGCCGACTCGACCGATTCATTCTCTTCAATTTTCCCACCAGGAAATTCCCACCAGCCGCTCCATGGCTTGCCTTCTGGGCGCTGAGCCAGTAGAACCTGATGCTCTTTATTTAAAATCACACCAGCGGCGACTCGAATATACGGTTTGCTCATATTAAAATCCTGTTTAGGGTAAAAGGCGCTGTGCTTGCTAAATCTGTGTTTACTAAGTATTAGCACTGCTTGTTAGCGATCGTTGACGCTTTCTAACATATACCTAAGTATCTAAAGCTAAAGCTCAACTAAGTATCTAAGCATCTAAAGCTAAAGTTCAATAAAGCATCTAAAGCGCACCTAAGTATCTAAAGTAAAGTACACCTAAGTATCTAAAGCGTACTTACTTATCCAAATGTCGTGCAGTCCAATCACGGGCAAAGTGGCGCGCCACACGACCAGAACGTGAGCCGCGCTCAATCGTCCACTGTAAGGCTTCGGTGCGACTCGCTTCAATATGCTCTTCGGGACAGCCTAGCTGACGCAACCAATAGTACACGATGGCTAAGTAATCATCTTGACGGAATGGATAGAAGGATAGCCAGAGACCGAAGCGTTCAGATAAGGAGATTTTCTCCTCAATCGCTTCGCCTGGGTGCACTTCACCATCATCACGATACGTCGTCTTTAAGTTTTCCTGCATATATTCAGGCATCAGATGACGACGATTTGAGGTAGCATAAATCAGGATATTCTCACCACTGGCCGCGATAGAGCCATCCAAGACTGATTTCAGGGCTTTATAACCGACTTCGCCCTCGTCAAATGACAAATCATCACAGAAAATCAGAAAGCGTTCTGGTCGCTGATTCACTAAATCGACAATATCACCCAGATCATTTAAATCGGTTTTATCGACCTCAATTAAGCGCAGACCCTGGTCGGCATATTTATTCAACATGGCTTTCACCAAAGAACTCTTACCTGTGCCGCGAGAACCGGTCATTAAGACATTATTTGCAGGCTTACCAGACATGAAAAAGCGGGTATTACGGTCTATGATTTCTTTCTGACGTTCAATATGCAGTAAATCTTCAGGTTCAATATTGTCGGTGATATGAATGGCTTCTAACCAGGCAGTAGCGCCTTTTTTACGCCAACGAAATGCCTTAGCCGACCAGTCAACGGGTTTAGGTGCGGCAGGGAGCCAGGCCTCTAATTGTTCTAACACGCCTAAGGCTCGCGTAATCAATAAAGAGAGATCAGGATTTGACACAAGATTTCCAATTAAACAATCAAAAACAATACATTATCATTTAAGTTAGCAAATTTCTTCATTTTGCAATGGTGTTTCCAATATAATGGTGCACAATCAATCCTCAAAATTTGAATACTAGGTAAGTTGTGAGCATAAACGAAATTATTAGTCCGATTGCGGAAGATATGAAGGCGCTAGATAGCGTGATTCGTGCACGATTGAACTCTGAAGTTGTTCTGATTCGTACCATTGGTGAATATATCATCGGTGCTGGTGGCAAGCGTATGCGCCCCGCTATGGTGTTAATGATGGCCAATGCCTTGGGCTATCAGGGCGATAAGCATCATATCTTGGCTGCCGTAGTTGAATTTATTCATACCTCAACTTTATTGCATGATGATGTAGTGGATGAATCGGATATGCGCCGTGGTCGCGAAACCGCCAACGAAGTATTCGGCAATGCAGCGAGTGTTCTCGTCGGCGACTATCTATACTCACGTTCATTCGAGATGATGGTTGAAGTCGATACCATGCGTATTATGCAGATTCTTTCACAAGCAACCACCGTGATTGCTGAGGGTGAAGTCCTACAACTATTGAACGTACACGACCCTGATGTCTCGGTTGAGCGCTATATGCAAGTGGTGCGTTATAAGACCGCTAAGTTATTCGAGGCCGCCACCCAGATTGCCGCGGTGATTGCCGAAGTGCCGCAAGAAATAGAAGAGGCGGCCGCCGCCTATGGACGTCATGTCGGTACTGCTTTCCAATTGATTGATGATGTCTTAGACTACTCTGGCTCAGCGGAGAATTTAGGTAAGAGCGTGGGTGATGATTTACGTGAAGGCAAGCCAACCTTGCCACTGATTCGTGTTATGCAAGTAGGTACACCTGAGGAACAAGCGTTGATTCGCCAAGCTATTGAGACAGGTGAGGCGGATTTTGACGCGGTTGCCGCTGCCATCAAGAACACTGACGCGCTCGAATACACCCGTGAAATTGCCGTACAAGAAGCGCAGATTGCTCTTGATGCCTTAGACAAGTTGCCAGACTCAATCTACAAAACTTCATTACGCAATTTCTGCACCTTCGCCATTGAGCGCGATCGCTAATTTTGGCTTTAACCTAGGGTTAATGAGATTTGTATCTTCGCTTTAAAGCGAGTAAGATATTTAGAGCTGTTTGCTGACAGCAAGATATTTTACTCACTTTCGAGGTATACACTATGCTAAAAAATAAATTAAAAGCCGTATTATTTGGTTTGTCGATTGCCCTAGCCGTACCCGCAGCACAGACTGCAATGGCTCAAGATAAAGAATTAATCGTGGCGACTGACACAGGTTTTGTACCGTTTGAGTTTAAAGATGGTGACAAATACACTGGCTTTGATATCGATCTATTCGAAGCCATTGCCAAAGAAGCGGGTCTTAAATTTAAATGGCAGCCAATGGACTTCAACGGCATTATTCCAGGCCTACAAACCAAGAATCTCGACGCCGCAATTGCGGGCATGACGATTCGTGAAGACCGCAAAGAAGTGGTGGACTTCTCTGATCCCTACTACGATAGTGGTTTAGCGATTCTTGTGATGGCTAAAGACGCAGACAAGATTAAGTCAGTTGAAGACTTAGCGAATAAGGAAATCGCTGTTAAAACCGGCACAGGTTCTGTGGACTTCGTGAAAGAGCACGTGCCAACCGCGAAGATGAAACTCTTCCCGAATATCGATAACGCCTTCTTAGATTTGCAAACTGGTCGTGTTGATGCTGTTGTGCATGACACACCTAACGTTCAATACTATGCTAACACGGCAGGTAAGGGTCGCGTAGCGGTAACTGCCAAACTACGTAGTGGCGACTTCTACGGTATTGCTTTCCCGAAAGGCAGTGATTTAGTAGAAAAAGTCAATGCGGCACTAAAAACCTTACGTGACAATGGTGAGTACGACAAGATTCACGCTAAGTGGTTCGGTGAAGGCGCACAATAAGCTCGCCTGATACTGAGTTTTTTATAATTTCGGTGTTATAGGGTTTCGCTCTGAGCCTAGAGACCCAAAACACCCGTGATAAAATAGGCGGTGGTGGCATAGTACGCCATCGCCTTTTTACGAATAAGTACCACTTAGGTTTTATATGGATTTTGATTTTCAAGCGGTTTTGGATGCCATGCCGCGACTATGGGAAGGTGCCTGGGTCACCATAAAAATTACGTTTTATGGTTTAGTGGGCGGAGCTATTCTTGGTGCCTTAGCAGGCGTTGTCCGCGCCTATGTACCGGCCTGGTTTGATAAGCAGATGATTGCGCATCGCCCGATTAGCGGTATCTTATTGCCGATTCTTTCTTGGATTGCGCAGCTCTATATCTTGATTATTCGCGGCACACCGATTGTGGTGCAAGTGATGTTTATTTACTTCGCGCTACCCTTAGCCTTTGGCCTGCGAGTCGATGCTATGACAGCGGCGATTGCCACGCTGATTATTAACTCTGGCGCCTATATTGCCGAGATTGTACGTGGTTCCTTACAATCTGTATCGCGTGGTCTGTACGAAGCCGGTTTAGCGATGGGCCTGCCATTTCATAAGATTATCCTCAAAATTATTGGCCCGGTGGCCTTTCGCCGAATGATTCCCGCTTTGGGCAATCAATGCATTATTAGCCTGAAAGACTCCTCTTTGTTTATTGTGATTGGTGTGGCTGAGTTAACTCGCCAAGGTCAAGAAATTATGTCCATGAACTATAAGGCGGTTGAGATTTGGGGCGCGGTGGCTTTTATCTATCTCATCCTAACAGGTACCTTAGCATTGCTCCTGAAGCTGCTTGAAAAGAAAATGAGGATTCTATAATGACTGAGGCAAGCACAATCACACAAGCAACAAAGGGACCAGCCTCAGCGATGAATGTTAATGCACCGACAGCTATGGTGACGTTTAAGAACGTGACCAAGCGCTTTGGCAATAATACAATTCTTGACGATATTAGCCTCACCATTAATAAGGGTGAGGTCGTGGTGGTGGTGGGGCCATCAGGCTCAGGTAAGTCGACTTTCCTGCGCTGTATTAATGCCTTGGAAACTATCCAAGGTGGTGACATTATTGTTGGTAAGCACAGCGTTCTGGGTAAGCCTGCTGAAGTTCGTGAGCTGCGTCGTGAAGCGGGCATGGTGTTTCAGCAATTTAATCTCTTCCCGCAATTAACCGCCTTAGAGAATGTCATGTTCGGCCCGATTCAGACTCGAGGCACATCCAGCAAACAAGCACGTGCCGCTGCTGCTATTCTGTTAGAGAAAGTCGGTCTTAGTGAGCGTATGAATCATTACCCAAGCGAGTTATCCGGCGGTCAACAACAGCGTGTTGCGATTGCTCGAGCTTTGGCGATTAAGCCGCATCTAATGCTGTTTGACGAGCCAACCTCGGCGCTTGACCCTGAACTTCGTCATGAAGTTTTGAAGGTGATGCAAGATTTAGCGCAAGAGGGCATGACCATGATTGTGGTCACGCACGAAATTAGCTTTGCGGAAAAAGTGGGTACTCGCCTACTTTTCATAGATAAGGGTAAAATAGCTCATGATGGCGTGCCAAGTGAGTTACTCCGTAATCCACCGAGCCAACGTCTGACCGATTTTCTACAACACGTAAAATAAATTTTTTGTTGGAATAATTATGCCTGCATATCGTTCAAAAACCTCGACCCATGGTCGCAATATGGCTGGTGCGCGCGCTTTATGGCGTGCCACTGGTATGAAAGAAACTGACTTTGGTAAACCCATTATTGCTGTGGTCAACTCGTTTACCCAATTTGTGCCTGGTCATGTGCACCTTAAGGACTTGGGCCAATTGGTTGCCCGTCAAATTGAGAAAGCGGGTGGTGTAGCCAAGGAATTTAATACGATTGCAGTTGATGATGGTATCGCTATGGGTCATGGCGGTATGTTGTACTCTTTACCCTCACGTGATTTGATTGCAGACTCGGTTGAGTATATGGTGAATGCGCACTGTGCTGATGCCATGGTATGTATCTCTAACTGTGACAAAATCACCCCAGGAATGTTAATGGCGGCGATGCGTCTGAATATTCCGGTGATTTTTGTCTCTGGCGGTCCTATGGAAGCGGGTAAGGTTGTCTTACCAGGCGAAGAGAAAGTCATCTCAATTGACCTGATTGATGCCATGATTAAGTCGGCGGACCCAAGCGTGAGTGATGAGGTGAGTGAGCTGGTTGAGCAGAATGCCTGCCCAACCTGTGGTTCATGTTCAGGTATGTTTACCGCCAACTCAATGAACTGCTTGACCGAAGCGCTGGGCCTATCATTACCTGGTAACGGTACTGTGGTGGCAACCCATGCTGCGCGTCGTACCCTATTTGAGCGCGCAGGTGACTTAATTGTAGAAATTACCCGTCGCTATTACGAGCAAGATGATAGCAGCGTGCTCCCACGCAGTATTGCGACGAAAACCGCTTTCGAGAATGCCATGGTTTTGGATGTGGCTATGGGTGGTTCAACCAATACCGTGTTGCACTTATTAGCCGCAGCCCAAGAAGCTGAAGTTGACTTCACCATGAGCGATATTGATGCCATCTCGCGTCGTGTGCCTTGTTTAAGTAAGTTGGCACCGATGACAGATAAATACCATATCGAAGACGTGCACCGTGCGGGTGGTATTATCGGTATCCTAGCGGAGCTTAATCGTGCAGGCTTACTCAATACCGATGTCTATAATGTCCATAGCGGCACCTTAGCGAAGGCGATCGAGAAGTGGGATGTACGTGGCGAGAATGTCAGCGAAGAGGTACAACACTTCTTTAAAGTGGCACCAGGTGGTGTTCGAACCGAGGTGGCTTTTAGCCAAGATAAATACTATCCAAGCCTAGACTTAGATCGTGCCAATGGCTGTATCCGTGATAAGGCCCATGCCTATTCACAAGATGGTGGTCTTGCTGTGTTGTACGGTAATATCGCCTTGAATGGTTGTATTGTTAAAACCGCGGGTGTGGATGAAAGCATCTTGAAGTTTACGGGCAAGGCAATTGTGTATGAAAGCCAAGAAGACGCTACCGCCGGTATCTTAGGTGATGAAGTGAAAGAAGGCCATGTTGTGATCGTGCGCTACGAAGGCCCGAAAGGCGGCCCTGGTATGCAAGAGATGCTTTACCCAACTTCCTACCTGAAATCCAAAGGCCTAGGCGCTAAAGCGGCGCTCTTAACCGATGGACGCTTCTCTGGCGGCTCATCAGGTCTAGTGATTGGTCACGCTTCGCCTGAAGCGGCTGAAGGCGGTAATATTGGTCTGGTTGAGAATGGTGATGAAATCCAAATCGACATTCCAAATCGTACCATTCACTTAGTGGTGAGCGATGAGGAACTCGCTAAGCGTCGCCAAGCGATGGATGCTAAGGGTGCTAAAGCCTGGCAGCCAGTTGCGCGTGACCGCTATGTATCCCAAGCTTTACAAGCCTATGCATTGATGGCCACATCAGCGGACCGTGGTGCGGTGCGTGATATCAGTCAGTTAAAGCGTGGTAAGTAATCACGGCGCAACTTGCTGAATCTACGCTATAAAGAATAACGGTGTACTGAGTGATTAACTTAGTACACCGTTATTTTGCTTTGGGTGCTTGATGTTTTTTAATTAAACGCTGAGGTTTGGTAAGTATTGTGTTTCAGTATTATGCTTATCAAGTTTGTCTGCAGGTAAATTTGCGTTATTGATTTACAGATAAGAACGCCCTGAGATTAAGAAAAATAGCTGCTCTTTGGGGGCTGCTTGTTCTCAAGGCAGCGCTGATTATTATTATCATTCTCCAGATAGTTCCATTAATTAGTTAGCGCCATATGGGCAATATAAGCAGAGCGACTTTCGCCAGCCTCTTTAGCTTTAGCGTCGATTCTCGCCAAAATACGTCTTGGTAAGGTGATATTAACTCTTTCTATTTTGTCATCAAAGAAGTCTGGGTTGATTTCAACGATAGCCCAAATCCAGCCTTGATAGTCAGGGTCGTCTTTATAAACATCTATAGAGCTAGGTTTAGGAATAGACTCCCCGTTATCCAAGGCTTCTTCAATCCACAATTCAATTGCTTCCTTAGCATTCTCAATAGCCTGATTAATGCCTTCATCGGCAGCAGAAAAACAACCAGGCAGATCAGGAACAACAACCCCCCAAGCTGTTTTCTCATTACCTGGCTCAATAACAATTGGATATTTCATACATTACTCCTTATTTAAGACCAGCTTGCTTAAGCAGTTTATTAACTAGACCCACCCCTAAGTCCTTCTTAGGGTGAGGCACACTAATGTGACCTGGTAATATGGAATGGCGAAATACGTGATGAGATCCCTTCACGTTTTTAAGTTGCCATCCATTTGCTTCAAGTAGCTTAATAAGGTCTTTACTATTCATAATGTGTATTATACACACTTTACTGGTGTTGGCAAGACAGCTTATCTGCCCTTGAGCGTGAGTTGAATCATTATGCTGTGAGTAGTGTAAAAAGAGAGCCCCAGAATTAGAGGTTTTATATCCAATTCCGGGGCGTGATTATTTCGCTTATGTACTAGATTAAAATTCTATTAACCCGAGTTACGTAAGCCTGAAGCAATACCATTAATCGTCAAGTGAATACTGCGCTCATTGCGTAGCGAATCATAACGACTTTGTGTGTGCTTGGCTGCTGCACTCGCGCCCTTACGTACCCGGTCAATCACTTCAACTTGTAAGTAATTTAAGGGGTCAATATAGGCAAAGCGAGCTTGCAGGGCTTTCTCTAAGATAGGATTACAAGCGAGCAGTTCTGTACCCAGAATAAGTTTAAGAATCCGTACGGTACGCTCATGCTCTTCTAAAATTAAGCCGAAGATCTTAATTCTTAAGGCCTCATCTTTTACTAGCGTACTGTATTGCTTCGCAATTTCCATATCGGATTTCGCTAACACCATCTCCATATTTGATAAGAGGGTGGTAAAGAAAGGCCATTCATGGCGCATCTCTTGTAAGAAGGCGATACGTTGTTCAGCACTTAAATTGTCACCCTCAAGACCTTGCTCAATATAGGTCTCTAAGGCAGTGCCTACACCATACCAACCAGGCAATAAGATGCGGCATTGCGCCCATGAGAAGGTCCAAGGAATGGCGCGTAAATCTTCAATTCTTTGCCCCTTCTTGCGTGAAGCAGGGCGTGAGCCAATATTCAGGCCAGCAATCTCATTAATTGGGGTGGCGGCAAAGAAGTACTCCGCAAAACCAGGGGTCTCGTAAACCAGATGACGATATGCTTGCTGTGAAATATTCGAAATATGCTGCATCGCTGAGCTGTACTTCTGCATATAGTCATCACCCTGCTTATATTGCTGGCTGAGTGAAGCTTGCATCGTAGCACTGACTAAGCGCTCTAGATTCCATAAACCAATGACAGGGGATTTGTACTTGGTTTGAATCACTTCACCTTGTTCGGTTAAGCGAATCTGACCCGCAACTGTACCTGGTGGCTGAGCCAGAATCGCTTCAAAACTAGAGCCACCACCACGACCAACTGAGCCACCACGGCCGTGGAACATACGCAGGCGCACTTGATGCTTTTTAAAGACTTCAAGTAAGTCTAATTCTGTCTTGTATAAGGACCAATTCGAGGTGAGGTAGCCACCATCCTTATTACTATCGGAATAGCCCAACATGACCTCTTGTAAGCCATCTTGTGCATGAATAATGCGTTGCTTAACAATATCAATGTTAAACCACTTATCCATGATCTGCGCGCCCGCTTCTAAGTCGGGGATGGTTTCGAATAGAGGCACAACAATTAAACCATCACCAGGCTGAATCGGTAATAGTTCACCTTGCTCATTGGTTTCTAAGGAAATCAACCCTGTCTCTTGCTGGAGCACTAGGATTTCGAGTAAGTCACTTAAGGTCTCTGTGTGTGAAACAATCGTCTGTACAATCGCCTGTTGACCATAGCGCTTACGAATCTTAGCAGCGGTTTGCAGAATGCTCAATTCCTTGGCGGTCTGCTCACTATAGTGTTGCCAAGGAGAGACTAAGGGGCGTGAGTTCTTCAATTCTGATAAGAGTAGCTCAACCTTGTCCTCTTCACTTAATTGTGCATAGTTAAATATTTCACCCTTAAAGTGAGTCATGCTGCGGGTATAAAGCTCAGCCAATACGGCCTCATGCACATCCGAGCTTTGGCGTAAATCGACTGTAGCTAAGTGAAAACCGAAAATCTCGACGGCTTGAATTAATTGATTTAAGCGTAAATCAGCAATTGAGCTGGCATCGTTCTGGCGTAAAGACTCGGCGACGATACGTAAATCAGCTAGGAAATCAGCAGGACTGGCATAGGAAGTGGCTGGTTTGACATTGCTAATCTGTAATAAGCCATCGCTTAACTCACGTGCAGTCGCCGCTAAGCGGGCGTAGATATTAATTAATACACGTCGATACGGTTCATCAGCACGATGCGGGGAGGTGTCGATACTGGCATCCGATAGCTCTTGTAGTGGACGTGATACTTCCGTGAGGAAGGTGCTCACAGACAGCGCTGTACCTAATTCATGAACCTCATGCAAATAAAAGCGTAGCACGGTCATGGACTGCTGCTGGAACGCTACTTTCAAGGTATTGGCATTGACATTCGGGTTACCATCGCGGTCACCACCAATCCAAGAGCCCATGCGTAAGAAAGCGGGCAAAGTGCGGTCCACTTCTTCTTTGCCTAAGGAACGACGCAGGCGCTTATACAGAGTAGGGATAGCTTTTAAAAAAGTTGTTTGGAAATAATTGTTCGCATTATCGATTTCATTCTCGACCGTTAATTTGGTAAAGCGCAGCATACGAGTTAGCCAGAGTAACTTGATATGGGCTTCAAGGCGCTCTAGGCTATCTTCCTTATTATCTTCATCATGACTGCTTAGAAAGCTGACTAGATCATCAGCAATCATCTGGTGCGCGTCTAAAGTACTCTTGCGTTGCACTTCAGTCGGGTGAGCTGTCAGCACAGGCACTATTTGCATTTGGGTTAAGGCTTCTTGAATGGCTTCACTGGATAAGCCTTCCTTGTGTAGCAATTCCACCGTGGCTTTCAGACTGCCTTCTGGATTATCGGTATCCTTATGGCGTTGTTGATCTAAGTCTTCGGCAATATTCGAGAGGTGCATAAAATAACTGAAGGCACGCGACATGGTGTTGGCCATATCATCGTCCATGGCTGCAATGGTATCGGCCAAAATATGGTTCTGTCCAACTAAGCCTTCACGACGAATCTTCACGGCCGAGCGTCGCAGGGATTCAATTGAGTCAAAGGCCTTCTGGCCTTCAGTGTCAAGGATGGCTTTACCTAATAGGCGCCCTAATAGACGAATGTCTTCATTCATTGCATTGGTTTCAACGGCTTGATTCACAAGGCCTCCAGCATTTATTAATCAATAATACGTCGTTAAGTATAGTAAATTTTTATGACTTGTAAGCATAGCATTTACTTTTTAATTTATTAAGTCTGTCTTGTTGCGTGATTTATAGCGCACAACATATAGCCGCTTATGTCCGACAGTGTTGCTGAGGAAAAAGCCTGAGTCATGCTTTATTACTAGCAGGCGAAATACAGCCGCTTATGTCCGACAGTGTTGCTGAAGAAAAAGCCAGCGTCGTGCTTTATAATAAGGCGCAAAATAAAACCGCCAGAACCAGATTCAAAATCAGTGCTGACGGCTATTGCTAGATTGGCTACAACTTAACGGCTTGCCGTTGTTTGTTGAGCAATCTGGGCTTCGACACGAATCTCTTCGGTGAGTCGAGCTTTAATTTCCATAAACTCGGGCGTAGTTTTCACTGTGTAGTGACGCGGGTGCGGGAGATTCACCTCAAGCTCTGTCTTGATGCGACCAGGACGGGCACTAAATACCGCAATTCGATTACCTAAGAAAATTGATTCATCAATATCGTGAGTAACGAAGAGAACCGTCTTCTTGGCTGATTCCCAAATTCCTAATAAGAGCTCTTGCATTAAGATACGCGTCTGATTATCTAAGGCACCGAACGGCTCGTCTAATAATAAGATCTTCGGGTCATTCGCGAGCGCGCGGGCAATCGCTACGCGTTGCTGCATACCACCCGATAACTGCTTGGGATAATGCTGTTCAAAACCACGTAGCCCTACGCGATCAACAAAGTAAGCACAACGCTCGGCTTGCTCTGCCGCAGACATCCCTTGCTCACGCAGACCAAAGCAAATATTCTGCGCAACATTCAGCCAAGGGAATAGGGTATAGCTTTGAAAGACCATGCCACGGTCTGGTCCAGGGCCTGTAATTGTCTTGCCCTCAAGCGAAACATGGCCAGTTGTTGGCGTATCTAAGCCCGCAATAATACGCAATAAGGTGGACTTACCGCAGCCTGAGGGACCCAGAATGGTGACGAAATCATTCTGCGCAATGTCCAAGTTAATCGGTGTCAGCGCATGCGTCACTTGGCCTTTTTTACCCGGGAAGTCGCGGCTGACATTAGCAATATGCAGATAAGAATCAGCTTTCATTAGAGCAGGCTCCACGCAAATAGACGGCGGTTGATTAGCTTAAAGACATAGTCAGAGATTAAACCAATCACACCAATCGTAATAATGCCAAAGATAATCTGTCCGGTATTCAGGAGCGATTGACTATTGGTAATCATATGGCCAATCCCTGATGAAGCGCCAATCAGCTCGGCCACGATGACATAAGTCCAGGCCCAACCTAGCACCAAGCGTAAGATTTCAGCAATTTCAGGGGCGGCTAAGGGAATCAATACGCGGCGCACAACACCACGGTTATTGGCACCTAGCGTATAGGCCGCTTCAACCAAGTCGTGACGAGAGCCACCGACAATCACAGCCACCATGAGAATAATTTGGAATACCGAACCGATGAAGATGACTAAGATCTTCTGAGTTTCACCCACACCAGCCCATAGAATGAGTAAGGGGATAAAAGCCGATGCCGGTAAGTAACGGCAGAAAGAAACAAAAGGCTCCAAGAACGCCTCATAGCTCTTATAAGCGCCCATCGCAATCCCAATTGGCACCGCAATAATACAGGCCAGAATGAAGCCGACCATCACGCGCATCACGGTAATGCCAATATCGTAGAGGAAGTTATACTCGGTGAAAAGTAGATATCCCTCATGCAGCATGGTGATTGGGCTAGCTAAGAAGGTCGGTGAAACAAAGCCACCTAAGGTGAACACCGCCCAAGCCGCCACAAAAAGGGCAAAGAACAATAGCCCGTAAGCCCATTTAAGCCCATTATTGATGGGCTTTAAGGGTCTTGTTTCTATCAGTTTACTCATTGACTCTATATTTAGTTTACATAAGAAGCATCGTACATGGCCTCAAGGTTATCAGGCTTAGTACGAATCACTTTCGTGTCGAATAAAATCTCAACGGTTTCTTGCATGAATGGCAAGATATCGTTGGCAAAGTAGGCTTTGCTATCTTCTTTGGTTTTCCAAGTAAGGAATGAAGCCGATTGCTTAAATTGCTCCGCGCTTTGTTTGACCTTAGCACCCATGATTGTGAAGGCTTCAGTTTCATCAGACTTGATGAAATTTAAAGCATCTTGATAACCATTCACCAGAGCTGTTCCTACTTTAGGATTCGCTTTAAGGAACTCAGGCTCACAACCTAAGAAGTCAATAATCGCAGGGTAATCAACCGTAGTGGCTAAGATTTTACCTGCTTGTGGATTGTCACGGATGGTGCTTAAGTAAGGCTCATAGGTTGAGGCCGCAA
This sequence comes from Pelistega sp., assembly GCA_030538255.1. Lineage (GTDB taxonomy): Bacteria > Pseudomonadota > Gammaproteobacteria > Burkholderiales > Burkholderiaceae_B > Taylorella. The sequence goes on from JAUNUI010000009.1 coordinate 64,966, forward strand.
CGCCTTGACCCGCCACAAATGCTTGCGCAGCTGCTTGTGGTGATAAGGTATTGGTCTTAATTTCGCTCATCTTAATGCCATTCTTATGCATGATATAGGAGAGCAAGAAGTACGGTGAGGCACCAGGTGTCTCAACCGCAATAGTTTGACCCTTAAGGTCGGCAATCGAGTTAATGTCATTGCGCACAGCAATACCATCAGCACCATGAGACATATCTAACAAGAAAATCATGCTAATAGGTACTTTATTGGTATTCCAAGCCACGAAGGTATCGATAGTCGTGGCCGCACATTGCAATGAGCCAGCGGCATAAGCAAGTAGGCGGTCCTTCACAGGGATGAACTTAATCTCTACATCGAGACCATGATTCTTAAAAAATCCTTTGTCAACGGCAAGGTTTAAGGGGGCAAATCCCGTCCAGCCAGAAGAGCCGATAACGACCTTAGTGAGGGATTCTGCTTGCGCAGGAGCTTGAGCAAGTAGCAGACCTAAACTAGCGGCTAATAATGATTTTTTAACGATTGACATACTAATTTCCTTAGACCGATAAGGGGGGTTAAAGGGGGAGTTTTAAAGACGCAATCGCCATTTTAGAATACCTTAGGGCTCGGTTTCAGAATATTACAAAATAAATGAAAAAAACCTGCTTTTAGGACGCCAAGATTGTGTATGTGGCGAGATGATGCTTCTCTAGTAAATTAGAAAATTATCTAATATCTTATTGACATTAACAAGAATAAAGCATATTATCTAATAAAATTTCTTATGAATAGTGGATATATATGAATGAAATAGTATGGACTAGGAGAGCACTTAAGCAGTTAATGTCAATAGACCAAAGATATATTCATCGCATTAAGAATAAGGTTAGCAAGTTATCCGACTTTCCGGATGTTGATTTAGATATTAAGAAAATATCTGGCGAGTCAAATCAATTTCGTTTAAGGGTGGGAATTTATAGGATTCTCTTTGATGTTATCGATGGAAAACCTGTAATAATCAATATACAAGCCGTGATGCGCAGAACCTCAACCACCTATTAGACGACTCACATCACTAGGAAGACCATGAACAAAATTCAATTCATTAATGATTCCGCAGGACAAGCTGAATATGTCGTTATGCCTGTTGCCGAATACAAGCGCTTAGTGGCCCTTGAAGATGAGCTGGAATTTCAAGACATTGCTTATCATGCTGATGAGCATGATGATGTGACTATCCCGCATGAAGTCGTTAATTTAATGCTCGATCAAGATGTCAGCCTACTTGCCGCGTGGCGCATCTTTCGCGGCATGTCTCAGCAAGAAGTTGCTCAAATCACAGGCTTAACACAATCTTCAATTTCTCAAGCGGAGAAAAAGGCATCCAAGCCCCAGTCCAAGACCTGCGAACGCTTAGCCGCTGTGTATCAGTGCGAGCCTAGTCAATTAATACTCTAGAGGGATATGCCATAACGTTGTTTGCTAAGGCATTATTCCTCTTTTATCAGAGCTTGCCGTAAAACTGGTCCATTAGGGCAGAGAGTTAGGCAGAGAGGCCGCTTTGGCCTAGGGAGGCCGTTAAGAGTCGTAATTGATAAGCCATTAAAAGGCTCAGTGCTTAAGTGGCATTATAAATTGCCCTTATAAATTGGCCACTTAAGCAGTCCTCTAAACGACTAGCTCTTCTGATAGAGCTGAGCGCCGTCACGGATAAACTCAATCGACTTTTCTTGCATGCCTTTCTCAAGCGCTTCACGCTCACTGAGGCCTTTTTTGGCGGCATATTCACGCACATCTTGCGTGATTTTCATGCTACAGAAATGGGGACCACACATTGAGCAGAAGTGTGCCACCTTCATCGAGTCTTTCGGTAGGGTCTCATCATGGAAGGCTTTAGCAGTGTCAGGATCTAGTCCAAGATTAAACTGATCATCCCAGCGGAACTCAAAGCGTGCCTTAGAAAGTACATTGTCACGAATCGCCGCACCAGGATGGCCCTTAGCCAAATCCGCGGCATGCGCTGCAATCTTATAGGTGATGATGCCGTCCTTCACGTCCTTCTTATTCGGCAGACCCAAGTGCTCTTTTGGCGTGACATAGCAAAGCATCGCGGTACCATACCAACCAATTAAAGCGGCCCCAATGCCCGACGTGATATGGTCGTAACCAGGTGCAATATCGGTGGTTAATGGGCCTAGCGTGTAAAAAGGCGCTTCCTTGCAATGCTCTAATTGCAAGTCCATATTTTCCTTAATCATCTGCATCGGCACATGACCAGGGCCTTCCACCATCACCTGTACATCATGCTTCCAAGCGACTTGCGTCAGCTCACCCAGTGTCTTTAGCTCAGCAAACTGCGCCTCGTCATTGGCATCGTATATAGAGCCTGGACGCAAGCCATCGCCGAGGGAGAAGCTGACATCATAGGCTTTCATGATTTCACAGATATCTTCAAAGTGCTCATAGATAAAGCTTTCTTTGTGATGCGCTAAGCACCACTTGGCCATAATCGAACCACCACGAGAGACAATACCCGTGAGACGATCAGCGGTCATCGGCACGAATGGTAGACGCACCCCCGCATGAATGGTGAAGTAGTCTACACCTTGCTCAGCTTGCTCAATTAAGGTGTCACGGAATATCTCCCACGTTAAATCTTGGGCCTTACCGCCAACCTTCTCAAGTGCTTGATACAGCGGCACCGTGCCAATCGGCACAGGGCTATTGCGAATAATCCATTCACGCGTTTCATGGATGTGCTTGCCGGTTGATAGGTCCATCACCGTATCGCCGCCCCAGCGAATCGCCCAGGTCATCTTCTCGACTTCTTCGTTAATACTTGAACCAAGTGCAGAGTTGCCGATATTGGCATTGATCTTCACTAAGAAATTACGACCAATAATCATGGGCTCAATTTCAGGGTGGTTAATATTCGCAGGAATGATAGCGCGACCACTGGCGACTTCATCGCGCACAAACTCAGGCGTGATCGCTTGCCCAACACGTGCACCATAGGATTGTCCTGGATGTTGGCGACTTAGACGCTTGGCTAGCTGTTCACCTTGAGGACCACTGGCACGTAGGCTTTCAAGATAGTGGTTTAAACGTAAATTTTCACGAATAGCAATAAACTCCATCTCGGGCGTGATAATACCTTGGCGGGCGTAGTGCATCTGCGTGACATTCTTGCCGCTTTTAGCGCGACGAGGTTGTCGGTTTAATTGGAAGCGTAAGGCTTGCAGTTCAGGATTGGCTAAACGCTCTTGACCATATTGGCTACTAGGTCCGGGCAGCACTTCAGTGTCTTGACGCTCTTCAATCCAGGCGCTACGCATAGGTGCCAGACCTTGGCGAAGATCAATCTGGACCTCAGGATCAGTGTACGGGCCGCTGGTGTCGTAGACCGTGAGCGGTGGGTTCTTTTCGCCACCAAAAGAAGTGGGTGTATCATCTTGACTGATTTCTCGAAATGGCACACGAATATCAGGGCGAGAGCCGATTTCATAGACTTTGCGAGAACAAGGAAGGGCTTGAATAGCGGCATTATCGACTTGAGCGTCGGCTGCTACAAAAGGGTGAGGTGAGTTCATAAATGCTCCAAAAAAGGAGCCGAAAGAGGGATAGACACGACGAATAGATTGTGATGGTCTCCCAGCTTCGGCATTATCCGTACTGGTACAAAGGGTATTTCTCAACCGCACTAAAAATCAGTGCAGTACCCCTGCTTGAAGTCGTAGTGTATGAAATTTGCTATGCGAATGCAATAGGTGCTAGTGCCTAGTTACGCGTAAGTAGAGCGTAAGGTTTATCGAATGGAGGACGAATTGTCAAGGTAAGCGTATAGAAGGCTATCCTTTAAGTTTGTACGTTAAGGAAGTAGAAGCGCACTTTAAGATAGTGGAAGCGCACTTTAAAGTAGTTAAAGCATGGTATTAGTTACGCTCGAACTTTTTCAAGATCACCATATTGTTGCGGTGAATCAGTTCTTCATTTAAAAAGCTGCTGCCGAGTACTTCAGCGACCTGTGCGGTACTTTGGCGTAGGATGCGGCGTACGTCTGATGAAGCATAATTCACTAGACCACGCGCGTATTCCACACCTTGCTCATCGATACAGGCGACCACATCGCCACGCTTGAAGGTGCCTTGTGCGTCAATAACACCCACTGGCAGAAGGCTCTTTCCTTGCTGTGTGAGTGCGTACAAAGCACCTGCATCAAGTACGACTTTGCCACGTACCCGCAGATGGTCAGCTAACCATTGTTTTCGTGCTGAGCGTAGCGGGACACTGGCGCGTAACTCCGTGCCAATACGCTCACCGCTAGCCAGACGTACCAAGACATTGTCTTCATGGCCAGAGACAATCACCGTATGTGCTCCACTACTGGCAGCGCGCTTAGCCGCAAAGACCTTCGTCGCCATGCCACCCGTGCCGACCATGGAGCCACTACCACCCGCCATCTCTTCTAGAGCAGGATCACCCGCTGTCGCTTGCTCAACCAGTTTCGCGTCGGGATTCTTACGTGGGTCACTATCATAGAGACCAGATTGATCGGTGAGGATGACTAAGGTATCCGCTTCCATCAAATTGGCGACGAGTGCACCTAGGGTGTCATTATCACCCAGACGAATTTCATCGGTAACCACGGTATCGTTCTCATTCACAATCGGCACAACACCGAGATCTAATAAGGTGAATAGAGTAGAGCGAGCATTCAGATAACGGTGGCGATCAGCCAAGTCTTCATGCGTAAGCAGAATCTGTGAGGCCAGAATATTATGAGTGGAGAAGGCCTTCTCGTAGGCTTGAATCACCCCCATCTGTCCCACGGAGGCCGCCGCTTGTTGCTTATTCACTTCTTTGGGGCGGGTTTTCCAGCCTAGGCGCGCCATGCCTTCAGCAATTGCACCGCTGGAGACTAAAATAACTTGTTTACCTTGAGCACGTAAGGCGGCAATTTGGTTGGCCCAATGTGTGACTGCCTCAAAATCTACCCCCTTGCCATAGTTGGTCACCAGCGATGAGCCGACTTTAAGAACAAGACGATGCGATGACTTAACAACAGAAGAGGTAGAGGCTGTCATGTGCGTATAGAGAAAATAAATGGTTAATGGGTCTGGCTAGTAAGGCTTTCCTGCTCAAATAGACCCCGTGTAACCGCTGCGTAAATCCCTGTGTATTCCTAACTCATCGTTAATTGATAAGGGATACGCAGCAGGAGGCAGGAGTAGCAATCAGCAATAAGCCCGCTAAGATGATTTAGCTATAAAACCTTTCTATTTTACGTGTTTGAACGAGAGTCGTCAAAGCGTGGATCCTCAGGAACATAGTCAGCTTGTTGCTTATCATGCGCTAAGTTTTCTGCTTCTTTCACTTCGTCGATATAGTCTTGCAGTGCCCAAATCAGCTCTTGCGTGCCATCACCGGTTAAGGCAGAGATCGCAAATACAGGGCCTTCCCAGCCATAGAGTTGGCAGAACTGCGCTTTGACTTGCTCAGGATTTTCAAGCATATCTAATTTATTCAGCACTAACCAACGCGGTTTTTCATACAACTCTTCGCTGTATTTCTGCAACTCTTGCACAATCGCTTGGGCATCGTGCACGGCCTGTGCAACAGAATCCACCTCAGGATCTAAGCTTGAGACATCAACAATATGTAGTAATACGCGGGTGCGGGTTAAGTGACGTAAGAATAAGTGACCTAGACCAGCGCCTTCGGAAGCACCTTCAATCAGACCCGGAATATCGGCCACAACGAAGCTGCGTGAGGGCGATGTGCGCACCACACCTAAATTCGGGTGTAAGGTGGTGAATGGATAGTCCGCAACCTTCGGTTTAGCGTTAGAGATTTTGGTAATCAGGGTTGATTTGCCCGCATTCGGCAAACCTAATAAACCGACATCAGCCAATACTTTAAGTTCTAAGCGCAAGAAGCGATGCTCGCCCTCTTTGCCAGGAGTAAACTGACGCGGGGCACGGTTAACGCTGGATTTAAAGTGGATATTACCTAAGCCACCAGCACCACCTGCTGCTAAGGTGACTTGCTCACCATGCTTATCCAAATCGAATAATTGTTCGCCCGTTTCATTATCGTATACGACCGTACCGACAGGTACGCGCAGAATAATATCCTCAGCGGCGGCGCCATATTGATCGGAGCCACGACCATTCTCACCGTTCTTAGCACGGTGTAGTCGAGCATAACGGAAATCGATTAAGGTATTGATATTGCGATCGGCTACTGCATAAATACTGCCGCCACGACCGCCATCACCACCATCGGGACCGCCCTTGGGAATGAATTTCTCGCGTCGGAAACTGGCGGAACCATTACCCCCCTTACCAGCGACGACTTCAATTCTTGCTTCATCTACAAATTTCATAAGACCTTCTTACCACGCCTGTCGCGTGGAGTAAAAAAAACGCCGCTCACAAGTCATGAGCGGCGATTTTATATGTTTCTAATTGCGCTTATTCAGCAGCAATCACTGAAACTGTTTGCTTGTTAAGCGCACCACCAATAGAGAACTTAACACTGCCATCAACCAATGCGAATAGCGTATGGTCTTTACCCATGCCGACGTTAGCGCCAGGATGGAAACGTGTACCACGCTGACGAACAATGATTGAACCAGCTGGGATTGTTTGGCCGCCGTAAACTTTAACGCCTAGACGCTTAGCTTCTGAGTCACGACCGTTACGGGTTGAACCGCCACCTTTTTTCTGTGCCATGATATAACTCCTGCAATATTAAGCTGTGATAGCTTCGATAACGATTTGAGTGTAATTTTGGCGATGGCCTTGGCTCTTGCGATAGTGCTTACGGCGACGCATTTTGAAAATTTTCACTTTATCGTGACGACCATGTGCAAGAACCTTAGCTTTCACCACAGCACCAGCGACTAAAGGAGTGCCCACTTGAAGTGATTCACCTTCGCCTACTGATAATACTTGATCTAGCGAGATTTCTTGCCCGATGTCTGCTGGTATCTGTTCTACCTTAAGTTTTTGACCTTGGGCAACGCGATATTGCTTGCCGCCGGTTTTTATGACCGCGTACATATGGGTAACCTCTAAATTTAAAAGAAAGAGTACTCGAGTTTACTGTGATAAATTAAGGGCGCGATTTCATTTCGCACAACTTTCAATCACTGGTTTCAATTACAAGAGTACTAGTTTGCTTATTGCAATTTATCGCAATGAATATATTGCAACGTAATGACTTACTAGGGAAATTCACTAGTAAGCCTTGCATTATAACCATTAATTTGGCAAAAAGTCAAACAAATCAATTCCTTGGCTTCAGAGGTGTGGTTTTTTGGAGGTATCAGTGACTAACAAGTGAAGGCGTATTTTTAGCAAATAGCGGGAATAGACCACTTACCTAAACCAGGAGCTATGGGAGATTATCTAGATATTAGCGTAAACCAGCGATTGTTTATGGGGTTAAAGTGCCAGATGAAACGGGTCAGCTGATAACATATAGCCTACGTAATGGCTTGTTAATAAGAATAGATTTGCAAAAAAAGTCACATTGTTTCAATCTCAATATGGTCGCTATTTGTCGAATCATACCTATACGATTAATGGCTATATCTATAAGACCGATGCGCAAGGTCGGGTTGTGTCTGTAGAAGGGCAGCTGAGCTTGAAGACGCAGAAAAACCCAAGTACTCGTCATCAGACAGCACAATGCGCACACGCCAAGCAAGATGGAAGCAGAGTATCAACCTCACTTGAAAGAAAGCCGCGAATCAGACAGACTCCACAATAAGTCTTAGCTTAATTAGTCAACTTCATTAATCGACCCTGACCATCAAACTCAGCATGAATCGTCTCTTGCCCCTGAGTTCCAATGATGGAATTAGCATCGCTGCTTGAGAGCTTATAGCCCTTAGCAAGTAAGTAATGCTTTAAAGCGGATTTGTGATTCAGGTCAAACTGTCATATATTTGAAACATATTAAGGGGCTAAGCGGATTGCTATTAGTAGATTTGAGGAGCTAGTATCTTTGCTCGCTTCTTAGTGTGTAATGGGTTTTGCCAATCTCTGTATTGTTAGCAAGTCTTGTATCGGAGAAAGTTATCCTAGCTAATTTAATAAATCTCAATTCATCTACATCAATATTAAAGTTTGTTTTATTCAATAGATAATCTGCTTTTTGTGGATTATCTATTGTAAATAATGAGTATTTGAGTTAAAATAAAGCGTATGAAAACCATAGAACTGAGAAACGCTCTGCCGCTATCGCTTATTACCCATGATATGCTTGCTGGCCTACTGGGAAACGAGCTGAGTAACGTTAACGATAAGATCTTCAAACTTGTCAATAACGGTGACTTAATTCGTCTTAAAAAAGGCTTCTATGTTTTTGCTAAGCACTATCAAGCTCATCCCTTTGACCTGATTGCCATCGCTAATGGTTTATATGCGCCTTCGTATGTGTCATTCGAGTATGCTTTAAGTTTATACGGAATGATTCCAGAGCGAGTATATGAGATAACATCCGCCACCTATAAGCATAATAAAATTTTTGATACGCCTGTAGGTCGATTTAGTTATCAGAAAATCCCTCTTAACGCATATGCATTAGGGGTGGATTGGGATTATGATGAAGTGGAAGGAGGTCGATTTATCGCTACCGCCGAGAAAGCTTTATGCGACAAGATTAGATACGATAAGGGCATTGGTACCTTATCGCAGAAAGCAATGTTGGAGTATCTATACGAAGATCTACGAATTGAGTTTCTTAAGCCATTAAATATAGAATGGATACGTCACATTGCTCAAGCCTATGGTTCTCGCAACTTAAGAACCTTAGCCACTGTCATCGAAAAGGAACAACAATGAGTTATCGTGCGCTGACTAAGATGCTTGAAAAATATGATTTATCGAGTGCAGATGGTAGCTATGATGCATTACGCGAAGTCTTGCAAGAAATAGTCTTGCTTGGTCTTTATGATGCTGGATTCTTTAAACATGCGGCTTTTTACGGTGGTACGGCTTTACGGATTTTGCACCAGCTACCTCGATTCTCTGAAGACCTAGACTTTTCATTGATGAAGGCGGATGAAGAGTTTAATTTAACGTCCTATCAAGAGGCCATTATCGATGCCCTTAGATCTTATGGTTTTGAGGCGAGTATAGAGATTAAGAAGAATGCGGAGAATAGTGCCATTGCTTCAGCTTTTGTAAAGAGTAATACCTTAAAAAACTTGATTAATATTAATGCGCCAGCGACAATAAGCAATAAAGTCCATAGAGATCAAACCATCAAAATAAAGCTTGAAGTTGATACGAATCCGCCGCTATCCTTCACGACAGAAAATATCATCAGATTAAGCCCCAGAGCGTATAGTATTAATGCTTTTACCTTAAATAGTTTATATGCAGGAAAAATGCACGCTATATTGTGCCGTGCTTGGGGGAATCGACCAAAAGGTCGCGATTGGTATGACTTGGTTTGGTACGTCGCCAATGGTGTAAAGCTCGACCTAACTCATCTTCAAGCCAGATTAGAGCAAAGTTGCAAGTATTTAGAAAGTCAGGATATCAGTATTCCAATTAATCTGGATAGGCAGAAAGTGCTCGTCTTATTAAGGCAGAGACTAACAACGCTTGATATTGCTAAAGCGAAAACAGATGTTCAACCTTTTATCAAGGACATGCGTGAGCTAGATCTGTGGTCGCATGCGTTTTTCAATACGGTCATTAATGAGTTGCAGACTGATTAAGCCCATTATTTGAAATAGATAATCTGCAAAAAGCAGATTATCTATTTCAAATAATGACATTCTACCACTCGCTTGGCACCACAAACCCTCTATGAACTTCATGCCATTGCCCCGATGTCTGCTTATCTTCTTGTAACGCCACGACTAATTGCGGTTGTGGGGTTTCTTCTTTTTCTTTAAAAAAGGTCCAGTTCTCTTGGATGGTCTCCCATAACTTAGTCCCCGTTAAGGTTTCCGCATAGGCGCAACGATGCGGGCTTAACCACTGTAGGCGCGGCAGGATTTTCCAGCGCCAGGGCTGATTTGCCTGTTCCTGCTGCGCAAGATGTTGCTCAAACTCATCTTGTAATAACCACCAACCACGCAAATGGTGTGGGTTCAGTAAAGCGCTTACTTGAGACTCAGGTAAATAATAGCTGCTCCAGTCTTCTGCGTGTTGTGGGCGCAAGGGATAGAATAGCCACCCTTTAATGTAGTAGGCGGATTGATGTATCTCTTGCTGTAGGGTTGCTCTGACTTGCGGGTGTTGCGCTAACGGGAGTTGACGCTCTTGAAGATGATTTAATTTGCGATAGAGTGTGTCAATTCTTTGGGTACCCACAAAGCGGTCTAATGGGGTGAGGATAGATGCTGCCTCTATGCTTACTTGAAAGTCACTTGTCCCTGAGCCACTTAAGATAATCTCGCTAAGCTCCACTGGACTTGCTTGAGTTGCACTTAACTCAGTCTTGCTTAACTCTACACGACTACTTTTGGACGGTAATAATTGAATCGGCCGTTCGGGGGGGAAATTAGGTGGAATATACAGATACAGCTTAACGGCTAATTCCCAATGATGCACTTCACCGCTTAAGGTGTCACGCCAGACATAATCTAATTCACCAATGGTACGCTTGCCTTTGTTCTTATGTTTAGCCTTATGTTGCTTGTCGTGCTGAGGTTCTGTGCTTATCTCTTCATGAGCGGGCTTGCAGCCAACTTGCTTAAGTTGATTATCCGCGTGATCAGTGCTCTGCTGACTATCTGACGCGCACGCTAAGTCCTCTTGTAGGGGGAAGTGCTGTAGCAGCAATTCGGTCTGTGCGCTATGCTCTAGGGCTAGGCGTAGCAAGGATTCTGCATATAAGCCCAAGCGGCGATAAGTTGTGGCAAAGTCATTGGTTAAAAGCCTAGGTTCACGCGCTTCTTGTTTAAGCCAATGATGGATTGCCGCGGCTTGTGTGGGGGTAAACTCTGCAGCACCGTAGCCGGCAAGTTCTTCAACTAGACTGGGTGAATTCAGCAGCCAGTGAAGATCTCGCCAAGCTTGTGTGTCGTAGTCTCTACGAGCGGTAGTCGGCATTAATGCTGACATACTCGTGGGAGAAATCGCAGGTGTAGACGGTTTCGCTCACTTCACCGCGGCCCAATACGACATGGACGAGGATTTCAGGTTTTTGCATCACGGCTTGACCTTGCTCTTCCTTGTATTCTGGGTTGCGGCCGCCATTGACAGCGACTAAGACATCATCTAAATACAAGTTTAAAGTATTTGTGTCTAGATCTTCTACGCCAGCATAACCAATCGCTGCCAAGATACGGCCAAGGTTAGGGTCTGAGGCAAAGAACGCGGTTTTCACTAAGGGTGAGTGCGCAATCGCATAAGCAATCTTCAAGGCTTCTTCAGAATTCTTCGCTTGCTCTACTTTAATGGTGATGAATTTGGTCGCGCCTTCTGCATCACGTACGATCTTCTGCGCTAACTCACGTGCAATGGTGATTAAGGTCTCGCGTACGGCGTCATAAGTCGCCGTGCCTTTTTCTACGTTCACACCACTTTGACCTGTGGCCGCAATAATGAAGGAATCATTAGTTGAGGTATCGCCATCCACCGTGATTCGGTTGAAGGAGAAATTCGCCACTTCAAGCGTGAGCTCATCCAAGAGTTCGCGTGAAATTTGCGCATCGGTCGCGACATAGCCAAGCATGGTCGCCATATTCGGACGAATCATACCTGCGCCCTTACTAATGCCCGTGAAGGTCACCGCTTTACCGTCAATTTCAATCTGTGTCGATGAAATCTTCGGCACCGTGTCGGTGGTCATAATGCTGTAGGCGGCATTCATCCACTCATTAGCAGCAAGATTCTTCACGGCATCAGGAATGGCGGCATTAATTTTATCAACGGGTAGTGGTTCAAGAATCACGCCTGTGGAAAAAGGCAGCACTTGACCTTCGCTCAAGCCAAGTTCTTGCGCTAAGGTTGCTGAGGCGAGCAGTGCGCGGTCCATGCCGTCTTGGCCTGTGCCTGCATTCGCATTGCCCGTATTGATGAGGAGCGCACGGATGTCATTGCCTGCTTGCAAGCGTTGTTGGCAAATCTGCACAGGTGCTGCGCAGAAGCGATTCTTGGTGAACACACCAGCGACTTGTGTGCCGGGGCTAAACGAGAATACCGTGAGGTCTTTTTTGCCAGCTTTCTTAATGCCAGCAGAAGCAATACCAATTTTGACGCCGCTGACGGCTTTAATTTCACTGGCCTCAGGGATATGGAAATTAACGGGCATAGCAAATTCCTAGAAGAAGAGTCTTGGAAAAACTCCCTGTCATTTAGGCAGGGAGTCGGTATGGATGTAAAATATTATTTCGCTTGTGCTTGTTTCACTTTAGCAAAAGCCTTATCCGCTGCGGCGAAGGTGGCTTCTAAAATCTCATCACTATGGCATGCCGAGACAAATCCTGCCTCAAAAGCTGAAGGTGCTAAGTGCACGCCTTCGTCTAACATGGCATGGAAGAATACATTGAAAGCCGCGGTATCGCTATCTTGCACTTCAACAAAACTTGTCGGTACCGTAGCACGGAAGTAGATGCCGAACATGCCACCAATAGAGTCGGCGCAGAAGACCACATCGTGTTTCTTGGCGAGAGCGCTTAAACCTTCAACCAGTTTCTGAGTACTCGCTGTTAGCGCCTCATAGAAACCTGGGCGACCTAAGATCTCTAAGGTCTTCAGGCCAGCAGCGACAGAGACTGGGTTACCAGATAGCGTGCCGGCTTGGTATACCGCACCAAGCGGAGCGATATGCTGCATGATTTCTTTACGGCCACCGAAAGCACCGACTGGCATACCACCACCGATGACTTTCGCCAAGGTGGTGAGGTCAGGCGTGACGCCTGAGAAGCCTTGCACCCCGGTTGGGCCGGCACGAAAACCTGTCATGACTTCATCAAAAATCAATAAAGCACCATGTTCAGTACATAAGGCACGTAGGCCTTCGAGGTAGCCTGCCTTAGGTTTAACCAAGTTCATATTGCCAGCCACTGGCTCAACAATCACACAAGCAATATCTTGACCATGCTCTTTGAAGGCTGTTTCAATCGCGTTCAGATTATTGAACTCTAAAACAATCGTATGTGAGACAAACTCTTCAGGAACACCTGCTGATGAGGGGTTGCCGAAGGTCAATAAACCCGAGCCCGCTTTCACCAATAGGCTATCTGAGTGACCATGATAGCAACCTTCAAATTTAATAATCTTATTGCGACCTGTGGCACCGCGGGCTAGGCGAATGGCACTCATGGTGGCTTCGGTGCCTGAGCTCACCAAGCGTACTTGCTCGATAGAAGGCAGGCGCTCGCAGATAAGCTCGGCAAGTTTTACTTCGGCCTCCGTGGGTGCACCGAATGAGAGCCCATTCAAGGCTGCTTGTTGCACGGCTTCAACCACTTCAGGGTGGGCGTGACCGACAATAGCCGGGCCCCAAGAACCAAGATAGTCAATATATCGCTTGCCTTCAACATCCCAGATATGGGCATCTTTCGCTTTAGCGATAAAGCGGGGTGTGCCACCGACAGATTTAAAAGCACGAACAGGGGAGTTAACACCACCAGGAATGGTGAGTTGTGCACGTTCAAAAATTTCTTTATTGCTTAACATAGTATTGATTAAATAAATCGATAAATTGGCGTGTGGTGGCGCCAATATCATCTTGTTCAAAAAGACCCGAAATCACGGCCAGGCTTTCGCATCCCGCTTGGATGACTTGCTGTGCATTAGCCAGTGTAATGCCACCAATCCCTACTAAGGTAGGGCGCTGAGCTGCAGTGAGTTCGGCTTGGGTAAAATAGTTGCGCGCTTGAGCAAAAAGCTCAAGGGGTGCATTCACCGCTTCAGGTTTCACCGTTGAGCTGAAGAGGGCGCCGAAAGCAAAATAATCAACGCCATCTTGCACCGCTTGTTGCGCTAAATCCAGTCTATTGTAACAGCTGACGCCGATAAAGAAGGGTTCCGTAAGCGTGTGCTGATTCAGTGCTTGACGCACGGTAGCGACATCCTCATCATCACGGCCTAAGTGTACGCCATCCGCACCAATCGTCAAGGCTAAGCGCCAATCATCGTTAATCATTAAGAGCGTGCCATAACGACGACAGAGCGCCAAGATCTGCGTGGCTTGATCTAGGGCTTGCTCTTCGCTTAAATGTTTGCGGCGCCATTGTAAGACAGGTAAACCTGCTTGGCAGGCTTGTTCAATCGCTTGATAGAGTCGCTCAAAATCATCCCAATCTGGGTTAATGCCATATAAGCCAACAGGGAAGCGGGGAGTGTTGAGTGTGGTGCTTTTCACTGTTGGCTTCGTGTCCATAATCGCGGCGTCTTTTTCTTCTCTATTACTCATGGCGATTCGCTCCCGTAGATTCAGTATCGTGCTCTACATTAGTTCCTGCTTCAGTCGTCCCAGCCTCTGCGATCGTTCTAGTCTCTGCCGACGTTTCATCAACAGTCGTCTCATCCTCTGTGCTCGCTTCAGCTTCAGTCGCCTCATCCTCAACAGTTGTTTCTTCTGCAGCATAAGTCGTCGTGTATGTCATCAATCGATTGACTTGCGGTCGGCCCATGCCGAGCGGGATTTGATTGGCGAATTGATTTAAGCTTAAGATTATAGCTTGTTTGCACGCTTCACTCATCGGTAATTGTTGTGCGATTAAGCAGCTGAGTGAGGTGCTGAAGATATCGGCAAACTCCGCTTGGCGTAATGCCGGCGGGTCATAAGTGAAGTGTTCTACCGTGCCTAACGTATGATACAGGCTGTTATATACCAGCTCCTTATCTTGCGTGTTCGAGAGTAAGAAGCAATATTCAACACCAGCCGCAAAACAATGATTGATAATGTCCTCGGCATTCTCTAACTGACTATCGGAGCTGAGCCATTGTTCGGCATAGGTCATATCAAGAATAACCGTATGCACATGGGGCGCTAAGACCTCGAGGTAGGAGTCAAGTAATTGATCAACATCATCCTCATATAGGCTCGCCAAATAATGTGCGCCTAGGGTCAATACCATGGGGACATCTTCATAGTCTGCCGCCACTTGAGCCACGACCGTAAGGGCCTCAAGCGAATATAGATGATTGACCTTAATCGCTTGCACGCGGATATCTTCCAAGACACAACGTGCTTGCTCTTCAATGGCATCAGGCGTCAAGGGGTAAATCTCGTGAATTCCCGAAGAGTCTTGTATGCTAATCGCCGTAATCACGCTTAATGGCTGACATTGCAATTGACTTGCATGCGCCGCTTCCGCTGGTAAATACGCGCGATAGCTCGGATCATGCAGATTAAAAAATAAAACAGAAGGAGGTAATTGCTCAGACACGGTTAATCAAGCTTAGTTACGGTAAAATACATAATATGATTGTAGCGATTTTTCTAGGGACTTAAGGATATCAAGGGCCTAAGATTTGATTTAGCTATAGGCAATGTAAACTTGACGCGCTGGTTGGATGCTAGAAATTGTCTCGCCAAGGCGTCGCTAGTCGATAATTAGAGATAAGGATTTTAGTCGTTATGCGTACTTGGATGTGTTTAATTTGTGGTTGGGTTTATGACGAAGAAGCGGGCTGTCCCGAAGAAGGTATCCCACCAGGTACTAAGTGGGAAGATGTGCCACCTAACTGGGTCTGCCCAGAGTGCGGTGCACGCAAAGAAGATTTTGAGATGATGGCGCTTTAATGTGGGCGGCAAGTAGCACTTGGTCTCATGGGCGTCTTAGCTTTCATGTGCCTAGCAGCTATCAAGGCTTTCTCTGCTATCGTGAGTATCACAATGCAGTTGCGCTTGAAATTCTAAGCATAAGTGATGCCTTACTTCAAGTGCTCGGCAATCTCTACAGGAGGTATTGGCATGACTGAAATACAGCAAGAATTACAATTAACGGGACATTTTCTGATTGCGATGCCGAGCCTAGAGTCTGATTTATTTGATGGCGGGGTGATTTATCTATTTGATCACTCCGAGGAAGGTGCTGTGGGTCTCTTAATTAACCATCCTTACGATATCTCATTCGCCGAGGTGGTGAATGATCTGGAAGTAGAGCCTAACCCAAGCATGGACCTGAGCGAGAAGATGGTATTCTTCGGCGGTCCAGTGCATTCTGATAAGGGCTTTGTCTTACATAGCCCAAGTCGTGAGTATCGCTCTTCACTGCAAAGTGGGGAGTTAGTCATGACTTCATCACGTGATGTCTTGGAGGATTATGTGATGGGCCAAGGACCTGAGAATTTGCTACTCGCTTTAGGCTATTCAGGCTGGGCGCCAGGCCAGCTAGAAGACGAACTCGCACGCAATGTATGGCTCACCGTTCAAGCAGACCCGAAAATTATTTTCGACTGTCCGATTGCTGAACGCTATGCGCGGGCGATTAAGCTCTTAGGCTTTGATCCTAGTCTATTACAGGGTGACGCTGGACATGCCTGAGCAAACCATCTTAGCGTTTGACTTTGGTTTGAAAAAAGTCGGTGTCGCCCTAGGGAACACCGTGCTTAAGCAAGCGCAGCCACTGACCATTATTCGGGCAATCACACGCCAGGAGCGGTTTGCGCAGATTGAGGCCTTGCTGACGACTTGGCAGCCCGATATTTTAGTGGTTGGTTTGCCACTCACCACTGAGGGGCAGGAACAATATGCTTCAGCGCATAGTCGCCGATTTGCCAATCAATTACATGGGCGGTTTAATAAACCCGTGGTATTAGTTGATGAGCGCGGCTCGAGTTTAGAGGCGCAAGCACTTCTGGGCACACATGCTGATGATGACGCTGTTGCAGCAGCGGTCATATTACAGCGTTATTTCGATCAGGCTTAGGGTAAAATAAGCAAACTTCAAAAAGAGGAAATCTAATGGGTGTAATGGGTGTAAACAATAGTCAAGATTTACCGACAGCCGAACAGCTCTATAGCCAGATGAAAGCCGGTATTGAACAGTTAATGCAAGACAAGCCCGCGGATAAGGTGCACTTGGTGGGAATTTACTCAGGTGGTGCCTGGTTGGTGAAGCGTTTGCAGAAAGACTTAGCCTTACAGAACGAGGTTGGCTTTTTAAGTACTAGCTTCTATCGTGATGACTTTCATCAGATTGGTTTGCACGCCCAGAAACAAAGCACTCAGATTCCTTTTGACGTGAATGATAAACATATTATTGTGGTGGATGACATTCTTTATACAGGACGCACGATTCGCGCAACCATGAATGAGTTGTTCGACTATGGTCGTCCTGCCAGCATTGAACTTGCTGTATTAATCGACCGTGGAGGTCGTCAATTACCCATTGCTGCGAATGTAGTGGGTGGCGTTATTCATTTAGAGCCTGGCACCAGTTTTGTGCTCTCTCAGAATGAACAGCATTTATTCGATATCGAGATTAAGGACAAAGCTAGTGCATAATCCTCAGTTAAATAAACATGGTGAATTAACTCACTTATTGAGTACCGAAGGTTTATCCAGAGAAATTATCACGCACATTCTAGATACGGCACAGTCTTTTGTGCCACTAGCTGAGCGCGAAGTTAAGAAAGTGCCCTTGCTACGTGGTAAGAGCGTTTTTAACTTGTTCTTTGAGAATTCAACCCGTACGCGTACAACCTTTGAAATTGCCGCTAAGCGCTTGTCGGCGGACGTATTTAACCTGAATATTAATGCGTCTTCGACCTCTAAGGGTGAGACCTTATTGGATACGATTAGCAATTTGGCAGCCATGCAGGCGGATATATTTGTGGTGCGCCATGAAGCCAGTGGTGCGCCTTATTTAATTGCTCAGCATGTGGCGCCGCATATCCATGTGGTGAATGCGGGTGATGGGCGTCATGCTCACCCGACTCAAGGTTTATTGGATATGTACACGATTCGTCACTTCAAGAAAGATTTCTCAAATCTGGTGGTGGCGATTGTTGGTGATGTACTGCATTCGCGTGTGGCACGTTCGGATATTCATGCCTTAACGACATTGGGTGCGGCGCAGATTCGTGTGATTGCGCCACTAACCCTATTGCCAGGCGGCTTAGAGCAGATGGGTGTGCGTGTCTTTACCGATATGCGCCAAGGCCTTAAAGACGTGGATGTGATTATTAATTTACGCTTACAGAACGAACGTATGAAGGGGGCCTTACTGCCTTCCTCACAAGAATACTTTAAGCATTATGGTTTAACTGAGGAAAAACTTGCCTTAGCCAAGGATGATGCAATTGTGATGCACCCGGGTCCGATGAACCGTGGCGTGGAAATTGATACCCCCGTAGCTGACGGCCCGAGCTCGGTGATTCTTAATCAAGTGACTTTCGGGATTGCTGTGCGGATGGCGGTGATGAGTATTGTGGCGGGAGCGAGTGTATGAAATTACGAATAATGAATGGTCGCTTATTGGACCCCGCCAATCAACAAGATAAATTGGCGACGGTGACGGTTGCTGCTGGTCGTATTGTGGGTATTGATAGTACGGCAGACTTTCAAGCAGATATGGAAATTGATGCTAAGGGCTTGACCTTAGTGCCAGGCTTAATTGATTTATCCGTGCGCTTACGTGAGCCAGGTAATGAGCATCGCGCCACGCTCGAAAGTGAGATGATAGCGGCCTTGGCAGGTGGGGTGACAAGCTTGGTCCTACCACCAGATACAGAGCCAAGTCTTGATGAGCCAGGTTTAGTCGAGATGCTTAAGCACCGTGCACGCAAGATGCACCAAGCGAATCTCTACCCCCTGGGCGCAACGACCTTAGGTCTTAAGGGCGAGGCCTTGACCGAGATGGCCGAACTCACCGAAGCAGGTTGTGTGGCCTTCTCACAAGCGAACTATGGCATTCCAAATCTGTCGATTCTGAATCGTGCCATGTTGTATGCCAAGACTTTCGACTACACACTTTGGTTTCAGCCTTCAGAGCCTAGCTTAAGCTCGGGTGGCGTGGCGGCCAGTGGACCCTTTGCCAGTCGCTTAGGTTTAGCGGGTGTGCCGGTACAGGCTGAGACGATTGCCTTACATGCTCTATTTGAGTTGCAACGTAGCAATCAAGTGCGCTTACATCTATGTCGTCTCAGCAGTGCTGAGGGTATTGAATTGGTGCGTCAAGCTAAGGCTCGTGGCTTGCCCGTGACATGTGATGTGTCGATTAATCACTTACATCTGATTGATCAAGATATCGGCTTTTTTGATAGTAATTATAATTTAACCCCACCCTTACGTTCACAACGTGACCGTGAGGCGATTACTCAGGGTTTATTGGATGGGACGATTGATGCGATTTGTTCTGATCATACACCCATCGATGATGATGATAAATTAATGCCTTTTGCTCAGGCAGACTCGGGTGCGGTTGGTGTTGAATTATTATTTAGCTTAGTCTACAAGTGGGCGCTTGAGAATAAGGTGCCAGTATTAGATGCCTTAAGTAAAATTACCGTCAATCCTTACCTGATTCTTAAGGCGGGTGCGCCAGCGCTACCTCCGTGCGGTCAATTAGGAGTAGGTGCTCCAGCAGATATTGCTTTAATCGATCTTGATGAATATTGGCAGGTTTCACGTAAAAACTTACTCAGCCAGAGTAGTCATACGCCATTTAATCAGTACGAAGTGCCAGGACGAGTCATGAAGACTCTGGTCGGTGGGCGTCTGGTCTGGGAAAGGGAGTAGTTGTTTGTCATATATTCGATTTTTTTTCCGTGTAATCGGTTTATTGTCATTATTGGCAGTTGGACTATTTATCGCCTTCGCATTTTACCCTTGGCTAAGTAAACCCAAGAAAGACTGGCTATTGAAATTCTGGTCAGCGTGCTTGATGTTTATTACTGGTGTGCGACTTGAGCAAGAAGGGGAGCCATTGCATAATCAAGCAGTGATGCTAGTGGCTAACCATGTCTCTTGGATTGATATATTTATTATTAATGCGCAGCGCGCGACCTCTTTTGTCGCGAAGGCAGAGATTCGCTCTTGGCCCGTGGTGGGGTGGTTAGTTCATCAAGTCGGAACTATTTTTATTGTGCGCGGTCATCGTCAAGCAGCGGTAGAGATTAATAAGAAGATGGCCGAACTTTTTGAACAAGGGGTGGCGGTTGGTTTATTCCCTGAGGGGACAACCAGCGAAGGTTTCTCTTTATTGCCGATTAAATATGGTCTGCTTGAGGGTGCACTGCGTGCGCGAGTGCCAATTCAACCCGTGTGCTTAATCTTTAAATATAAGGGCGAGCGCAGTGGTCACGTGGCCTTTGTCGGCGAGCAAACCTTAGTCGCGAATATTTGGATTCTCCTAAGTAGTCGTGATGTTTCTGTGACCGTGCGCTTCTTGCCACCGGTGACGCAAGCGGGTGTAGAGTCTACTGAAGGCCGTAATATTATTGGTGCGCGTGTTGAGGCGGCGATTTCAGCTGAGTTAGCGCGCGGTTAATTTCGCGCGCTAGTTTTAAACTGGCGCTAAGTCTTAGCCGAGCCTTAAGCAAGTCTCGGCCAAGTGCTACCATATGTCGATCAACAATAATGGTTTATACCGGTGCCAAGCGATGCTCGGTATGACAGTCGACTTGTAAAACTTTGCGATCTTGCAAGCGAATGGCGGTGAGCTTGCCGCCCCAGACGCAGCCTGTATCAAGTGCTAATAAGTTCTTCTTAACCATCAAGCCTAGGGTAGACCAGTGGCCAAAAATCACCGTCACTTCCTCAGTCTTACGGCCAGGCATATCAAACCACGGTAATAAATTCACATTTTTAGAGTAAGTTGGCGCTTCTTTCGAGCCGAAATCCATAGCGCCGTCAGGTGTGCACATGCGCATACGCGTTAGGGCATTAATAATGACGCGACGACGCTTGGCGCCACTTAAGTCATCGTTCCACTTATTCGGTTCATTACCATACATCTTCTGTAGGTATTTCTTCCAATTCTTATCACGCAAGGAACTGCCAATTTCTTCGGCGAGCTTGAGTGTCTTCTTGGTGCTCCATTCAGGCAAGATGCCCGCATGCACCATCAGGTAACCGTCTTCATAATAGGCTAAGGGGCGATGGCGTAGCCAATCAATAATGGTATCTACATCAGCAGAGCAAAGAATATCATCAATCGTATCTGAGCGGTTCTCGCGACGAATACCTGCATATACCGCTAATAGGTGGAGATCATGATTGCCTAGAATGCACTTGGCTCGATCACCGAGTGACATAATCAGTCGTAGTGCCCGCAGAGAGTTGGGTCCACGGTTAATTAAATCACCGGCAAACCATAATTCGCAATCTGGGTCATTCTTAATATCAGGTAAATTTAATAAGGCTTCCAAGGAAACACAGCATCCTTGGACATCGCCAATCACCCAAATATTTTTAGAGTTGTTATTTTGCATGAATAAACTGTTTCGGTTTGGCGCGTAGCTCCATCAGGAAGAGCGCCGCAAAAGCTAGTAATAAAGCAACTATATTGGGCAGTAAAGCCGTCATCCATGGCGGTAAGTTATTCAACATGCCGACATTGAGGGCTAACTGATTAATCATAAAGAACACAATCCCAATGAGAATGCCTAGGAATATTTTAGCACCAACTCCACCCTTGCGTATCTGCACAAAGCCAATCGGCGCAGCCAAAGTAATCATCACCAGTAAGGTGAAGGGATAACTGCCCTTGCGCCAGAGTGCGACGACGTGACGATTCGTCTGCAGGTGGTTGGTATCAAGATAGTCAATATAGTCCAATAAGGCCACGGTCGACATGCGGTCCGGTTGCAGCTCAGTGGCAATTAAGCGCTCGTTGCTTAAGCTAGTGGCAAGCACCACTTCTTTATGGCGCAGGCGACTAGAGACATTCTCCACCGGCATATCAGGATTACTTAAGGTCTTATCAATATCGATAAGGCTGGTGACTTCGAGAGTATTCGGCAACGTTAGCTTGCCATCCTTAAGCGTGCCCTTGGCTGCTTGCAACATACGAGAGAATTGATTGGTTTCAATATTGTAGATAAGCACCCGTACGTTCTCAACTTCAGTTTCAGAGTTGAGTTTTTGGATATTAATAATGCGGTAATAATCGCTCTCAGGCGCCCCATGCTTCACATCAGGATTAGCCTCACTACTGAGTAAAGCCTGGCTTGACTCCTGCTTGGCTACGCTTGATCCATCACTGTTCGCCACGGCGGTAGTGGGTGTTGCTGCTTGTGCCGTGGGCTTGTTGTCACTCGTATCAAAAGCGCGATCGGGCTCACGAAACCAATAGCCGCTCGCCATGCGATTACTGCTTTTGCCCAAGAGACTTAAACTAATTTCACTGGTTTTAACTTCAGCGATAGGGGTAATGATTTCGGAGAGTAGCGCCGCAAAAACCATCACGGGAATGGTAATCACCCAAAGCATTGCCAAGAGTCGCTTACTACTGACGCCCGAGACGCGCAAAATAACTAATTCATTGCGCTGTGCGAGGCTCGCTAAGCTAATCACCGCACCAATCAATAAGCCAATCGGCAAGAGGTCGTATAAGCGAGTGGGCAATTGCAATGCCTGCATATACAACATCGAGGCGAAAGAGAACTTCTCGCTTAAGTCATCAAGCGCATCAATGAGCTCAAAGAAAGTAAAAAGGCCAAGCAAGACTAAGAGAACCGCCGTAGTGGTTCGATAAATTTCGCTGGCAAGATAACGACGCGCAGTTCTCATTTCTGGAGAGGCTTATGGGTAGAAAAAAGTAACACCATTATAAACGTATTTATGCGCCTAAGTATTTTCGCTCGCCAAACTTCGTTTAAGCAAGTGTTACAAAATCCAGCCGCCCCTGATGCGCACCATGATGTCGCTCAAGTCTTAATGGTCTATGAGCTGTATGAATTATTTCTTTATGGTCTATGAGCTGTATGAATTATTTCTTAATGGTCTATGAACTGCATGAAGTATGACGAGCATTAATCAGGTATGAGTGACCATTAAGGAGGTGTTACAAGACGCATACGCTGGCTAATCGTATGCGCCCTAGAATTCATAAAGCGCCCATTCATCTGTTGCGAGTAGCGCGTAGGATTCGGCAATAAGGCGGCGAGTTTTGCGGCTTCCATCGCCGTTAAGCGACTGGCAGGCTTTTTAAAATAGCTTTGGCTCGCTTGCTCAATACCGAAGATATTTGGCCCGAACTGTGCGACATTCAAATACAGCTCTAAAATTCTCTGCTTGGACATCACCCCTTCGAGCATATAGGTAATGATCAGCTCCTGCCCCTTACGGATATACGAACGGTTGTGACTGAGAAAGAGATTCTTCGCCAATTGTTGGCTAATCGTAGAACCACCGCGACGTCGCGCTGTGCCTTTCTCCTCTTGGCGTTGATTGTATTCGTACGCATCCCAGATGGCGCCCCACTCAACCCCTGAGTGCTGTAAGAAATTACTATCCTCGGAGGCAATTACCGCACGCTTGACGCTATCGCTAATATGCTCGTAATCCACCCAACTGTAGCGGATAAGCGATGTGGGCTTGTTGTCTTGGCTGGAGGATTTGGTTTGTGCCTGTGCTTGTGCTGCTAAGACGCGCTCTTGCGCTCGCATAATCGCGCTCGACGAAGGATTAAATACGCTGTAATAAGTCACACTCAAGAACAAGTACATCTGATAGGTCACGATCAAGAGTAGAGCTAATAGAAGTAAGCGCAACCCTTTTTGCCAGTACGTACCCGCTCGCAGCGGATTGATTAGGCCTAGTGCTGGGCGGATTCGCTCGAAACTCTGCGCGGGCAAGAACATCTTGCTAAGCCTGTTGCAATGCTTGACGCAAGGTCTCCAAGACCGGTAGACCATCAGGCAATTGTTGATGCCAGATGCGGAAAGCCTCGGCGCCTTGATACACCAACATCCCTAAGCCGTCGCTCACTCGCTCAACCCCAGCCTCTTGCGCCTGCTTGAGGAATGCTGTCTGCCCACTGGCGGCATACAACATATCGTAAACGAAGCTTTGTGGCGTGAAGACACTCGCAGGAATATCAATCGGCGCATCACTTAAGCTACTTGAACTCGCATTAATAATCACATCCCAGGCGCCAGGAATTGCATCCAAGGCGCTAGCCGTTAAGCCTTGCTCTGGACTAAGCACCTGCAAGTCCTGCATGAGATGAACTAATTCTTCTGCCTTGCTCACTGTGCGATTAGCAATATGCAAAGCAGCACATTGACGTTGAAGTAGGGGTAAAAGGGCACCACGACTCGCGCCACCCGCCCCAATTAAGAGGATACGTTGCTGACTTAAATTCACCCCGAGGCGCTCTAAATCACGCACCAAACCAATGCCATCAGTATTGTCACCATGAATGATGCCTTGCTCTTGCCATAAGGTATTCACAGAGCCCGCGGCACGAGCGCGTGGGCTTAAACCTTGCTTAGCAATCTCATAAGCTTCAAGCTTGAATGGAACCGTAATATTTAAACCTGTACCTCCTTGGGCGAAGAAATCCCCTACTGTGCTAGCAAAACTATCAAGCGGCACGAGCTGCTTATCGTAGCGTAAATCAATGCCAAATTGCTGAGCAAATAAGCTATGCATCAGCGGCGAGTAACTATGCTTAATCGGGTTACCAAAAACCGCAAAACGTAGAGGAATAGACATAATTAGGCCTCGTCTTCACTTAAGGTGCGAATATAGCGACAAGTGAGGGTAAGATTGAGTAGGTCAGCCTCATAGAGTTCAAGCTCGACCTTATCGCCACGCTCTAACTCAGGCATACCATTCACGGTGGTGACGAAAGGCGCATTATCAAAGCGCACCAAATCATCACGTAAAATTGTCGCGGTGACTTGCTTGACGTGATTTTGTTCAAACCAACGCAAGCACCAATAACGCTCCATATTGCTTTGATATTCTGACCATAAGGTGTATTGCGATTCGAAACCACTGATAATCGCAAATAAATCCGCATCCCTGGGTTTAAATGGCGCCACTAAGCGTGCTGAAACCCCATGCTTAACCGCCGCAATTAACTGCCCTTGATTAATCAAGTCGACATAGCGACGTAGTGGCGAAGTACTCCACATATAGTGACTTACACCAATCGCATCATGAGATTGGGCATGAGTAGACATGCGGACACGACCAAATTGTTGTGAACGGAAAATACCAGGTAGACCGTACTCATCCAAGAGCTTAGCCCATTCACTATTGACCAGAACCATAAACTCAGCGACCAATAAATCTAATGGCGCATTCCGACGGCGTGGTGTGAGGATGACCTTGGCATTAGGGTCATCAGACTGACCATCTAGACTGAAGAGAAATTCAATCCGATCCAACTGCTCAGGCTTGCCACGAAACTCATCACGTGCGCGACGCAGATGCTTAGACAATTGCCACATCGGGCGCAACAATTGCGCATGCGGTAAATCAGCTTGGGGATCCTCTAAGGCTTCAAGCGTGACTAAGGCATCAAGATGATTGCTACGTAAATTCTCTTTAATAAAGACTTGTTCAAGTTTGTTCTGGCGTTCCAGAATCTCGCCCGTCTCAATATTCGCCCGCACATAGAAAGAAAGACAAGGATTTAGGCGCCCCTCATTCAGAGAGAAGCGCTCAATTAGTTGGTCCGATTGCATCGGAATCTTTTCACCAGGAATATAGACTGTGGACATACGCTGGCGTGCGGCCTTATCCAAATCCGTATCGCGCTCAACCACAAGCGCTGGGCAGGCAATATGGATACCGATAATATATTCCTGCTCACTAATCGCTTGGATACTGAAGGCATCATCAATTTCGGTAGTGCTGATATCGTCGATGGAGTAAGCCTCAACCGCTGCGGTTTCAAGAGCTTCATATTCAGGAATTGGTATTTCAGGCGCTGCGGTGCCCTTAGGAAAGTGTTGAGATAAAAAGGCATAGCGGTGTAGCGCCAGCTCATGTGGAAAGATTTTAAGCTTTAAGAGTAGCTCAGCGACATTGTTGCCTGTCACTTCCATGGCTTTTTCGAAAGCCTTCCAGGCCATGGTGTTCTTATCTGGGCGGCCTAAGAAACTCGGTAACTGACTGGCAATCTCTTCAGGAGCCGTGCCTGCTACTAGGCTATCAGTCCACGCTTGTTGCTGCTCGGCTTGCTTTTGCTTCTTTTCTAAAGCCGCTAGGGCTGCCGTGAGAATCTCTAGGGGAGCGGCACGGTAATTGCCCTTGCCCTTGCGGTGAAAGTACACTGGATTTTCATGTAGACGCAATAAGAGCGCCATCTTGTCTAGGCTACTTGGCTTTTCGCCGTAGTATTCAATCGCCAGTTGCTCAACCGAGAAGTCTTCGCTTGGGCAGATTTCCCAGAGAAACTGTACATCAATCTCTTGCGCCAGAGCTTGTGCTTCTTGAACCATGCCCTCAGGCTCGCGATCACTGAAGGTAAATAAGACATTATTACGCTTAATCTTGCTGCGCTTACCGCTCGCTGATTCGACCTGTAGCGTGGTGTCCGCTTCAGATAAGATTTTCTCGGCTTTAAACTGACTATTTTCTTCAAATACAACAAACATCAAGCGTCTTTTCCTGGATTAAAAATAAACTTAAATACTGCGGGTGTTATCGTTCTTGTGGGAGGCATTAAGCATTATTCCCTGGATTAAAAATAAACTTAAATACTGCGGGTGTTATCGTTCTTGCGGGAGGCATTAAGCGTTATTCCCTAGCTTAAAAATAAACTCAAATACCTCAGGCAGGTAAGTCTCGATAGCGGCGAAGGCATGGTCTTGATCATCAACAATAATTTGCTGAGCTCCCAGATAACGCGCTTGCATCTCTTGCCAATCCAACACTTCATCGCGCTTGCCTGCAAGCAGTAAGTAGCGCTCGGGCTTGTTGAGTTGCGGGATGAAGAGCTCAGCCAATTGCTTCACATGCTCTGCTTTAAAGTGAAACGGCTCATCCGAATAGAAAGTGGTACGCACATCTAATTGCGTCGATAAATCACGCGCTGCATAGATGCTCGGATTAATCAGCACAGCACGACAGTCCAACACTTGGGCTAGATAGGTCGCGTAGTAACCACCGAGTGAAGAGCCCATAATACATAACTCACCTTGCGCCTGTTTAGCTAAGTCTAGGCAGAGTGCAATCGCATCACGCGGCGCCACGGGTAATTGTGGTGCCACAAATAAATCCCCTTGACCGCGCGCTTGTAGAGCATGAGCAACAATTTGTGCCTTAGCAGATTGTGGACTAGAACGAAAACCGTGTAGATAGAGAATCATGCCATATCCCTTAAGGCTTCAAGCAGTTTGCCATGTAGCCCACCAAAACTACCATTACTCATGATGAGGACATGGTCGCCTGGCTGCACCACTTGGCAGATACGCTCGCGTAGGGCGTCGAGGTCGTGGAAGGTTTGCACCTTGGCCGCTTCTTCACCGAAAATATCCTCTGGCACCCAACCTAGCGCATGCTTACCATGGGTTTCACCAAAGCAAAAGGCTAAGTCAGCTTCTTTCAGCGCCTCCGGTAAGCGCGCCGCCATGGTACCGAGTTTCATGGTGTTCGAGCGTGGCTCCAACACGGCAATAATACGCGCATTACCCACTTGTTTACGCAGACCATCTAAGGTGGTAGCAATCGCCGTCGGGTGGTGGGCAAAGTCGTCATAGACACGAATTTGATTGATTTCGCCACGCAATTCCATACGACGACGAATGCCTTGGAAAAGGGCAAGCGCGGCAATTGCACGCGCGGGCTCTAAGCCAATCGCATGGGCCGCAGCAATAGCGGCTAAGGCATTATTAATATTATGCGTACCTGTCAGAGACCAGTTAACTTGGCCCATTGATTCACCCTGGTAGAGCACTTCAAATACCTGACCACTTTCATCGCGTGCACCACATTGCCAGTCACCCTCAGCACCGAAGCTACGGTGCTGTGACCATAGACCACGCGCCAATACTCGCTTGAGGGCTTCATCATGGGCCGGGGCAATTACCGTGCCACTTTGAGGAATTACGCGCACCATATGGTGAAACTGCGTCTCGATCGCTTGCAAATCAGGGAAGATGTCAGCGTGATCATATTCTAGATTATTGAGAATCGCTGTGCGTGCATGGTAGTGCACAAACTTAGAGCGCTTATCAAAGAAGGCTGTATCATACTCATCTGCCTCAATCACAAAGAATTTCTGCGCGGGGTCAAAGCGCGCCGACACTTTAAGGTCAGTGGCAATTCCACCAATTAAGAAGTTCGGTTGCCAGCCTGCATGTTCAAGAATCCAGGCTAACATAGAGCTAGTTGAGGTTTTACCATGCGTGCCCGCGACCGCCAAGACATGCTGTTGACGCAAGACATGGTCACCCAACCATTGAGGCCCTGAGGTATACGGTAAACCTTGCTCTAAGATCGCCTCCATCAAGGGGTTGCCACGCGTGACGACATTACCAATAATATATAAATCAGGTTTGAGCTCAGTCTGCTCGGCACCAAAGCCTTCGATAAACGCAATACCTTGCTCTTCCAATTGCGTGCTCATTGGCGGGTAAACTCCCGCATCGCAACCCGTGACTGTATGGCCCGCTGAGCGAGCAATAAGAGCGAGTCCACCCATAAAGGTGCCGCCAATACCTAGAATATGAATATGCATAAATTTCTCCTGGCGCTATTTTAAGCGTAATCGCCCTAAGGTATTCAGTGAATTGGGGTAAACTAGAGAAATTACTAGAATGAAAGAGATGATTCGCATGCGCCCTTTGTCAGGGCCTTGTGCTAATCGGTTAAATTATGCTCATTAATTGGATTCGTCGCGCCTTCTTGGGTTCGCATACACCTCGCACCTTCTTAGGTTCGTTGACATATTCTTTGCTGCCGTTCTTAGCTTGCTTGTTGCGTGCTTTGTGGCGACCGTTGCGGTATCAACCTGCGGCGCTGAGCCGAGGCCCCGCGGCGATTGGCTTTAGCTTCGCCATCCTCGGTCTGAGTTTAGCGATGTTCTGGTCCAGTTCAGCGCTTGCTAAAGCCGTCATCACCGAGCGTCCCGCCTTAAATCCCGAAGCCTTGGCGCAGTTATGGGCTTTAGAGTTACCGCGCTACGATGGAGAGGTGATTTCGCTTGCCAGTCTACGCGGAGAGAAACCCTTGGTCTTGAATTTCTGGGCAACTTGGTGCGCTCCTTGCGTGCGCGAGATGCCGCTACTGGATGAGTTTGCCAAAAAGCACCCGGATATACAATTTATCGGCTTCACGATTGATAGCCTCAAAAACATGCAGAAATTTGAGCAGAGCGTTCAAGTCAGCTATCCCTTACTTGTCGCCGGCAGTCGATACCTACGCTTAATCAAGCAGTTAGGCAACCCAAGAGGGGGCTTGCCCTTCACCTTGGTGTTTGATGAAAAAGGCGAAGTGCATAGTTTATTGCTCGGTGAAATCGAAAAAGAGCAGCTTCAAAGTCTTATAGATGACTTCGATTTTAATTAAAAAAACCGTAAAATTTCGAGATTTTAATAGACAAAAGCGCCTTTTTAGCGTTAAATAGAGTTTTATTTGATTGCAAAAATAAGTCAATGACAAAAAAATTGCTCGTAATTAACGGACCGAATCTGAATTTATTAGGGCAGCGTGAGCCTGACATCTATGGCAAGCTCACCCTAACTGATATTGAACAGAACCTTGCCGCTAAGGCACAGGAGCTTGGTGCGCAGTGCGATTTTTTCCAAAGTAATCATGAGGGAGAGCTAGTTGACCGTATTCACCAAGCGATGGCTAAGGTTGATTGGATCATCATTAACGCGGGTGCCTATACGCACACTAGCGTGGCTTTACGTGATGCCTTGAGTGGGGTGAATATACCCTTTATTGAAGTGCATATTTCGAATGTCCATCAACGTGAGAGCTTTCGTCATTTTTCTTATCTATCCGATAAAGCCGTTGCCGTGATTTGTGGCTTAGGAGCCTTTGGTTACGAAGCGGCTTTATTGTATGCAATCAATCATTAATAATTTGGGCTTTGTGTGACCGATATCGTTGCACAAGCTTGTGTTTAAAACATTGTCCAATCGGAATGCCTTATGGATCTTAGAAAATTAAAAACATTAATTGACCTCGTTGCTGAGTCAGGCATTGCAGAGCTTGAAATCACTGAAGGTGATGGTAAAGTTCGCATTGTAAAATTCTCTGAACAAGCCCCAGTAGTACAGCATGTTGCTGCACCAGCTCCTATGTATGCTGCTGCACCAGTAGCCGCTGCCCCAGCCCCTGCCGCCGCACCTGTGGCAGCTGCAGAACCGGTGATTTCTGGTCACGTGGTGAAAGCACCTATGGTGGGTACTTTCTATCGTGCACCGAACCCGAGCTCACCAGCTTTTGTTGAGGTGGGTACCGCGGTGAAAGAGGGCGATTCACTTTGCATTATTGAAGCGATGAAGTTGCTTAACGAAATTGAAGCCGATAAGACCGGCGTTATTAAAGAGATTCTTGTTGAGAATGGTGAGCCCGTTGAATACGGCCAGCCTTTATTCGTGATTGCCTAAAACAGCGAAGCCAAAATTATGTTCGAAAAAATTCTTATTGCTAATAGGGGTGAAATCGCGCTGCGGATTCAACGTGCTTGTCGTGAGATGGGTATTAAGACCGTTGTGGTTCACTCTGAGGCAGATAGCGATGCCAAATACGTAAGACTCGCTGATGAGTCGGTGTGTATTGGTCCAGCCGCTCCCCAACTCAGCTACTTACATATGCCCGCCATTATTGCGGCGGCTGAAGTGACCGATGCTGAGGCGATTCACCCAGGTTACGGCTTCTTGGCCGAGAATGCCGATTTTGCCGAGCGCGTTGAGCGTAGCGGTTTTGTCTTTATTGGTCCACGTGCTGAGACGATTCACACTATGGGCGATAAGGTCAGTGCCAAGAAAGCCATGATTGAAGCCGGTGTACCTGTAGTGCCAGGCTCTGAGGGTGCATTACCCGATGATCCAGAAGAAATCTTAGCCACTGCACAGAAAGTCGGTTTTCCAGTAATCATTAAAGCCGCAGGTGGTGGTGGTGGTCGTGGTATGCGCGTTGTGCATACCGAAGCCGCACTATTAACAGCGGTACAGATGACCAAAGCGGAAGCCAGTGTTGCCTTCGGTAATCCTGAAGTGTATATGGAGAAATACCTCGAGAATCCGCGTCACATCGAAATCCAAGTCTTGGGTGATGGTAATGGTGAAGCGATTTGGTTAGGAGAGCGTGATTGCTCGATGCAGCGTCGCCACCAGAAAGTGATTGAAGAGGCGCCAGCTCCAGGAATTCCCCGCAAATTAATAGAGAAAATCGGTGACCGTTGTGTGGCTGCATGTCGTCGACTGCGCTACCGTGGTGCTGGTACTTTCGAATTCTTATACGAGAACGGTGAATTCTACTTTATTGAGATGAATACCCGTATTCAAGTTGAGCATACCATCACGGAATGTGTGACTGGGGTTGACTTAGTACAACAGCAAATCCGTATCGCTGCTGGTTTACCACTGGAAATCAAACAGAAAGACATTGAGATTCGTGGTCATGCGATTGAGTGCCGTATTAATGCCGAAGACCCATATACCTTTATCCCATCGCCTGGTTTAATTACTGGTTGGCACACGCCAGGTGGCCCAGGGGTTCGCCTTGACTCGCATGCATTTACGGGTTATCGCGTGCCACCTAACTACGACTCCATGATTGCTAAGTTGATTACCTATGGTGCAACGCGTGAGCAAGCGCTAGCACGTATGCGCTTGGCCTTGTCTGAGATGGTAGTGGAAGGAATTAAGACCAATATTGAGTTACATCGTGATTTGATGAGCGATGCGAACTTCATTGAGGGTGGTACGACGATTCACTACTTAGAGAATAAGTTAAACGAAACGGGTAAATCAGCGAAGTCCGCTAAATAGTTGGCTTGGCAGAGTTTGCTAGATTGTACAGTGAGACGGGGCGCTGTCGCGGCATTAAGTCTAGATGGCGTGCTGTCTATCTATACAGCGTCGCTTAATAGCGCAGTCTTGGCCCAAGCGAGTATCTACGATACAACTCAAGTGGTGATGTGTTCGTCGTATTATTCAACGTTCTTATCGAGGCGGATCAAGGACTCTGTACACGAGCGATGCTAATGTATTCTACTCAGCAACCCCGTCCTCTGGACGGGGTTGTTGTTGATTTAAACCTAAAATTTCATAGAGGTATTCATATGCGCGAGCTAGTCTTACTCAGCGTTGAAAGCGAAACCGAAGCCTTATCAGATCATCTATTAGAAATCGGTGCCTTATCGGTTTCGGTTGAAGATGCCGACAATAACACCGAGAGCGAGCGCCCATTATTTGGCGAGCCAGGCACAGAGCCTGAAGTGCAAGCCTGGGAGCGCAACTATGTGGTGGCTTTATTGCCCGATGAACTTAGCGCTGATGAAGTGCTAAGCCTATTACACAATTTAAGTGGCACGGACTATCGTGACGTGGCACATGTGCGTGAAGTGGCCGATGAAGATTGGGTACGCTTAACGCAAGCGCAATTTGACCCAATCCAAATTGCCGAACGAATTTGGATTGTGCCGAGTTGGCACAAAGAGAATCCTGATGTTGTGCATGCTCAAGCACAGGACGAGAATATTTTTATTGAATTAGACCCAGGCTTAGCTTTCGGCACAGGAAGCCATCCGACTACTCACTTGTGTTCGGAATGGTTAGCACAAAGCCATTATGCAGGTCAGCGAGTGCTTGATTATGGTGCTGGCTCTGGAATTCTGGCGATTATTGCCAAGAAACTAGGCGCACAAGAAGTACTAGGTGTTGATATTGATGCCCAGGCGGTTACCACCGCTCAGCATAATGCTAGCATTAATCATGTCGACATTGACTTTATGTTGCCCGATGCGCTTGCCGCTGGACAATTTGATGTGGTGCTTGCTAATATTCTGTCAAACCCATTGAAGATGCTTGCACCCATGCTAAGTGCACGCGTTCAAGAGGATGGTCATTTAGTGCTATCAGGCGTGCTAGAGCGACAAGCGGATGAGGTCATTGCAGCTTATGCGCCCTATATCCAACTCTCCGTCTGGCGAGCACAAGAAGGTTGGGTTTGCTTACATGGACAGAAAAAATAGCGACGAGGCTTATACATGAAGACAGCATGTCCGCATTGCGACAGTCTACTTACCTTAACTGAAGAACAGATTCAACAGCGCCAAGGCATGGTGCGTTGTGGTGTTTGTCGCCAGGTATTTAATGCACTTGAATACTTGGTGGAAGATGATTATCCTGTGCTTCAAGAACAGGATGATGAACCTGTTTTGATGCCGAATCAGTCAGGGCCAGCGTCCTTTAGATCAAGCACCGTGGCGCTAAGTTCAGCGGTACCAAGCTCGGCCTCAGTGTCGATTAAGGGTGGCTCGGGTAGTCCCGTCAGTGCGACTCCTTCTCAAGGAATGAGGACGGCTGCGACCGCACAGATCAGGTCGACATCGAGCTCTACAGTCTCTCATACTGGGTATGAGACAAGCGATGCCCAGCAGATGTCCGCACATAGAAGTCATCAGTCAGAGCCAAGAACATCCTCTGCCTCGGTGCATGCCTCCTCATCAGCTCCGATGTCGACACCGATGCGAGAACCCGCTCAGGGTCACGCAGCTACACCAAGCACAGCGCCGACTGCAGTGCATATCCACCTTAATCAAGGAACGATGATGTCGGGTGCTCACAAGAGTAGCGTGACGCATGAAATTGGTTCGCACGCCAGTCACGATAGCTATGAGGATGAGTACTACATAGACCAAGCTTCAGCGCGTCGAGGCAGTAAGGATGCGAACTTCTCCATTCAATCAGACTCATCTTATGAAGAAGACTATAGTGACTATGTGCCTAGTCGTTCAGGTGGTGGTGGTCTGTTTTGGTTCTTCTTGGTGCTGGTGGCGATTGCTCTGTTCGCGGGCCAGTTTATGTATGTCTTTCGTAATCAGATCAGCACGATCTTGCCATCTTCGCGCCCCTTATTAATTCAGATGTGCGGCTTTTTAAAGTGCAATCTTGGCTTTAGTAAATCCATTGAGGATTTAGAGCTGAGCCAAGTGAATGTGGGCGTAGATTCAAGTCTAAAACCGAATGCCGGCGAACATGGCTTACGCTTACAGGCCAATTTATTGAACAAGGGTACTGTTGCCAGTGAATGGCCTTCATTGATTCTCACCTTGAAAAATGCCACCGGCTCTGTGAGCAACCGCAAAGTGATTGAGCCAAAGCAGTATGTATTGCCAGAGATGCTGATGCAGAACTTTCAGCCGGGCGCACAAGTCTTGATTAATTTGCCCTTTATCCTGAGCGGTGATGCGGTGAGTAATTATGAGCTCGGTCTCTTTTTCCCATAGTTTAATTTTTTATTTGCTATATTTCCTAGAGGTTTTATCCTAATGTCTTCCCCCGTCCTAATTTGTGGCTCAGTGGCTTTTGATACGATTACACTTTTTGAAGGCTATTTTAAAGAGCATATTCTGCCAGAACATATTAAGTCTTTAAGTGTGTCTTTCTTTGTGCCAACTATGCGCAAGGAGTTTGGCGGTTGTGCGGGTAATATCGCGTATAGCCTAAATATGTTGGGTGGTCAGCCGGTTCCAGTGGCCAGCGTAGGTAAGGATAGTGCCGACTATATGGCACGCTTTAAAGACTTGGGAATTGCTACTGACGGTATGTTGGTCTTAGAAGATGAGTTCACTGCGCAATGCCATATCACTACCGACCTTGATGGCAATCAAATTACTGCCTTCCATCCTGGCGCAATGAGTCGTTCGGCTAGCAATGATATTTCAAGCTTAGAAGGTGGTTGGGCAATTGTGGCGCCAGATGCTAAGGATGGTATGTTCACACATGCGGAGCGCTTACAAGCCAAGGGCATCCCATTTATCTTTGATTTGGGCCAGGCCATGCCATTATTCGATAAGGATGATCTCGAGCGTATGTTGAGCATGGCTCAAGCCTTAACCGTGAATGATTATGAGGCTTCGGTGATTGAGCAACGTTTGGGCCGTAGTATGGCGGAGCTTTCACATTTGCTTGAAGCGGTCTTAGTGACACAAGGTGCACAAGGCGCACATCTATATCAAGACGGTGAACTGACGCAGATTGCGCCGATTGAACCAGCGTCGGTGCAAGACCCTACCGGTTGTGGTGATGCACACCGTGGCGGCCTATTGTATGGCTTAACTCAAGGCTGGTCATGGCACGATAGCGCATGCTTGGCGAATGTGATGGGTTCCTTGAAGATTGCGGTACAAGGTCCGCAGAATTATAACCATAGCCGTGAAGAAATTTCTGAACTTTTAAATAAGGCCTATGGCTTAAGTTTGTAGTTATCGCAAGTCCATATGTAGTAAGCATCGCTTTAGTATGGATGTAGACTCTATATTCAACTTAAGCGTAGAAAGTGCGCTTAGCTTATGAGCAATGAGTAGCGAAAAATAAAGCCCAGGTCATAATGTCCCTGGGCTTTGTGTTATTTAAGCAATACCAAGAAGCGAAGGTAGGGCCATTTGTAAAGCAATAATGAGGATCATCATCAGCATTAAGGAGAGATCAATACCTGATTGCTTGAGTGAGTTAGGCAAGATTTGACGGATAGGATTCTGCAGTGGCTCAATCAGGGCACGCAGGAATGGCACGAATGGCGCCATGGGATTAATCCATGTCATCAAGGCAAAGATAATCGACATCCATAAAATCAGGGTGAGCATGTTTTGCAAGAGCGTATGCAAGGCATACACGAAAACATAGAAGATATTGATGGGATAGACCTCATTAATTTGAGCGATATAAGTAGTCAAGAAAATCTGTAATACACAGACTAAGAAAGCCACTAATAAACTCGGCCAATCAATATGTTGAGAGGAAGGAATAATCTTGCGCACTGGCACAATAATGAAATCAGTTAAGGCGTAAATAAATTTACTATAAGGATTAAAGGGTGGAATTCGACGCCAAAAAATCCATGCGCGCATAATCAACGCGGCGCAAAACAAGGTAGCAAATGTGGTAATCAAAAAACTTAATGCATCACTCATAATGTCTCAGAAATATAAAAAAGCCGTCTAAACATTGTACACATTTAGACGGCTTAATTTGCCAATTTAAGTACCTATAGAGCACCTAAAGAATGCTTAAGGATGGCTTAAAATGACTTAAGGGCGAGTAGAACCCGTTGGGAAAGGCCAAGAGCTATTCACCGATTTCTTCGCGTTGGCACTCGCTTTGCTCGCTGTCTTAGCAGCTGGGCTCGCTGTCTTGCTGGCGCTTGGTTTGCTACTCGACTTAACCGCAGTCACAACGTTCTTCTTCGCGGCTGCGGCACTAGACTTTTTTGCGGCGGCTTTCTTCGCAGGCGCTGCCGCTTTCTTGGCAACAACTTTCTTGGCGGGTGTTGCTTTGGTGGCAGCAGCTTTCTTAGCCGGTGCAGCTGCTTTAGTGGCTACCGCTTTCTTAGCGACTACTTTCTTAGCAGGCGCGGCGGCTTTTTTAGCAACGACTTTCTTGGCTGGCGCTGCGGCTTTCTTAGCGACTACTTTCTTGGCTGGAGCTGCTGCTTTGGTAGCTACCGCTTTCTTGGCGACTACTTTCTTGGCGGGTGCTGCGGCTTTCTTCGCAACGACCTTCTTGGCTGGCGCCGCTGCTTTAGTGGCTACGACTTTCTTGGCAGGTGCTGCCGCTTTCTTGGCAACAACTTTCTTAG
>JAUNUI010000036.1 GCA_030538255.1 Pelistega sp.
CTATATTCTAATATAAAAGGCCTAGCCGAAGCTAGACCTTTGTCAGCAGTCTGACAATATAAAGGGAGCATGACGCTCCCTTTATATTCTTCTCTTCAAACTTGATTAGAAACACACTTAATGTTTAATCAATCCTTACCAAGCATTTCCACAACCTCTTTTTCATGCTTAAAGGCTTGTTCGGCAAATTCAGCATAGGCTTTATGATCCATAAAGTTGGTGCGAATACCATAGTCGCTAATCAGTCGTTGAAAGCGCTCCCCTTCCATCGCCGCTTTCACCGCTGCTTCTAGACGTAGCACAATTTCAGGTGGCAGATCTTTTGGACCTGCCACACCCAATGGCGAAGGAACCGTCACATCATAACCAAGCTCCACTAATGTTGGCACATCGGCAAATGCCGCTGGGCGCTCTGGTGCTGCTGTCGCCAAGGCGCGCACCTTACCATCTTTTAAGAAAGGAATAATCGTGCTCGAACTCACCACAGCTTGCACTTGATTACCGAGCAAAGCCGTAATCGCCTCAGTATCACCACGGAAGGGTACATGCACCACATCCAAACCTGCCTCTTTAGCTAAGGCCACCATCATTAACTGGTTGCCGGTATAACGACCCGCACTACTGAAATCAAGCTTACCTGGATTCTGCTTGGCAAAATTAACTAAGTCTTCTAAGGTTTTGAATGGAGAATCGTCTTTCACTGCCAAGACAAAATCATAGTCCATATAAGTTGCAATATACGTTAAATCCTTAATCGGATCGTAACGCGTCTTTTGCAAATATGGTTGACGAAAAATACCGGCTGGCGCCAAGCTT
The DNA here is from genome assembly GCA_030538255.1 of Pelistega sp. Classification (GTDB taxonomy): domain Bacteria; phylum Pseudomonadota; class Gammaproteobacteria; order Burkholderiales; family Burkholderiaceae_B; genus Taylorella. The sequence goes on from JAUNUI010000036.1 coordinate 817, forward strand.
AGACTATAACCATCAGGCTTCGCACCCACCATATCATTAGCCCCCATGGAACCTGCCACTCCAGGCTTATTCTCAACCACTACCGTCTGCTTTAAGTGCTGCCCCATACCTTCGGCAATCGCACGTCCTAGAATATCGGTAATTCCGCCTGGTGAAAATGGCACGATTAAACTAATCGGTTTATTTGGGTACTCTGTTTGTGCCTGCACAGCACCCGCCATCACTGCACCACTCATCAGCGTGGCTGCCAAAAGTGTCTTCCATGTTTTAGTCATCATTATGTCTCCTTATATTTATGCATATCATTAATGGTCACCGGCTAAGTGCCCAAGTTTATCTATTTCACTTATGCGCGCGAATTATAGACTAGTCGTTTAAATTAAAACTTATTACTGATTGCCTAGGCTGTCTGCAATAGGTTTTCCACTTACTGCTGATTGCCTAGGCGTTCTACTACTGGCTTTTCATTTATTGCTCATTACTCAAGCGTTCTACCACTAACTTTTCATTTATTGCTCATTACCCAAGCGTTCTACCACTGACTTTTCCTCAAGGAAAGTTTTCTCAGCCAAGTCCTGATAATCTTTATGATTAAAATACTTGATTTGTACGCCATAATCTAGCATCGCCTTTTTAAATTTATCCGACTCCACCGTCGCTTTCACGGCCTCATCAAGCTTGGCAACGATCTCATCAGGCAGACCTTTGGGACCCGCTACACCTAAGGGAGAAGGCACAACTACACCATAGCCTGCCTCTTTCAAGGTTGGGACTTGGGAAAAAGCCGCTGGTCGCTCAGCCGCCGCCGTCGCTAACACACGCACCTTACCTGACTCGATAAACGGCAAAATAATATTGGTCGATACGACTGACTGAATCTGACCACCTAATAAAGAAGAAATTGATTCAGAATCACTCTTGAAGGGCACATGCACGGCCTTACCGTTCACTGCCTTAGCCAACTCCACCAACACCACCTGATTACCCGTAAAGCGACCCGGTGTACCGAAGTCCATCTTGTCCGGATTCTCTTGAATAAATTTCACATAGTCTTGGATGGTTTGAATTGGCGAATCAGGTGCGACCGCGATAGCAAAATCATAGTTCGCAAAAGCAGCAATATAGCGTAGGTCCTTAATCGGATCGTAACGTGTTGCTTGCAAATACGGCTGACGGAAGATGCCCGCAGGCGCCAAGGTAATGCGGTAGCCATCAGGTTTCGCATTCACCATATCGTTAGCACCCATAGAGCCTGCCGCACCAGGCTTATTCTCCACCACAATGGATTGATTTAAGTGCTGACCCATACCTTCAGCCAATGCACGCCCAATCAAATCCGTGGTACCACCAGCACCATAAGGCACGATTAAGGTAATCGCCTTAGTTGGGTATGTATCTTGTGCTACTGCTTGCGTACCCATAGCGGTCATGGCAAATAAACTCGCCCATATAAATTTCTTGCCTGCTGTTTTCAACATCTCCAACTCCTTTAATAGTTTGGATGAATTGGCTTACCCAAAGAAAGCCTACTGTCATAAAGAAAACCTAAAATATCACTCTCTATTTATACCATATTATCAGAATTTATTTCCACCATGCAAAACATTATTTTGCTATAATTCATACACTGTTACAAAAATTAGCCTTGAATTCTGATTAATATCGATTTGAAAGCACATAAAACCCATTAAGATGATTTCGCTACTCATAGCAGGGGTAATTCATGAATTACTCAAATACTTATAAGCTGAATTTTAAAAACTTTAAATAACGTTGGAGACATCAATGAAACGACTGAATAACATTCTATTAAGTGTCGTAGCGGTATCTATCTGCTCACCGCTTGCACTTGCTCAGGACACACAATGGCCAAGCAAACCTATCACGGTTATTGTGCCTTACACCCCTGGTGGTTCAACAGACACGGTGGCACGTGTCGTCATGCAAAAACTTTCAGAACGCCTAGGACAGACAATTGTCGTTGAAAACAAACCAGGCGCGAATAGCACTATTGGTGTGGCTCAAGCCGCTCGTGCGCCAGCTGATGGCTATACGTTTGTGACAATTCTTGCGGCTTATGCGGTTAATTTTTCCTTATATGATCTGAACTATAAGGCTGAGGATTTTGTGCCCGTCTCGCATATTGCAGACCTGCCTTTATTCTTATTTACTAGCAAAGATATCCCTGCGAAGAACCTGCAAGAATTGCTTGAATATGGCAAAACTCATCCCTTAACCTACGGCTCTAGTGGCAATGGCTCAAGCAGTCATATGACGGGAGCGCACTTTGCGCAAATTACGGGCTTAGATATGACGCATGTTCCGTACCGTGGAAGTGCACCCATCTTGGCGGACTTATTAGCGGGCCGCGTTTCTATGACATTCGACCCAATCCTAGTTCCAATGCCCCATGTTAAAGAAGGCAAGCTTAATGTTGTTGGTGTCACTTCAGCCAAGCGCTTTGCAGGTGAAGATGATATCCCTACGTTTGAAGAGCAAGGTTATAAGGGATTTGTCATGAACTCTTGGACATCTTTATTAGCACCTAAGGGCACGCCCGATGCTGTAGTACAACGTGTTTCAAAAGAAATTGCCGAGATTGTCAAAGAACCTGATGTTATTGAAAAGTTTAAGAACGCAGGCTTTGTGCCCGTCGGTAGTACTCCTGCAGAATTGAATCACTTGATTGAACGAGACCGTGCTTTATATAAGAAAATTATTGATGAGGCGAAAATCACCTTGAAATAATGGCCTGCGCTGAGAGTGCTTACTTGATAAGCGCCAACTGACAATGAGCGCATGCTTAAGCATACTCAGAACAGGACTTAAGCAACTTGGTTTTAGTGCTAGCAACATCAAGCACATATACGGCAAATATCAAAGCCATCCCAAGCGCAAAAAATAAGCCCGCGTGAGATTCAGCGCGGGCCTACTATAACAACTTAAGATAAATCACTAAATTGGTTTAAATCGTGATGATGGTATGGCAGCAAACCCTTTCTCTGTGGCTAAGCTGCCTATCTACCATTAACACTCCTATTAAGGACTTACTTCAAGAAGTTCTGTGCAATCGCAACCCAGTACGCAACACCGCGTGGTAGATTGTTAATATCAAACACATACTCAGGGTGATGAACCATTGGTGTATCACCATTACCAATAAATACATAAGTACCTGGTATTTTTTGTGCAAAGAAGGCGAAGTCTTCACTACCCATAAAGGTTGGGCCTGGGCATACAACGCTTTCCTCACCGAACACTTCTTGTGAAATACGAACGCATTCACGTGTTTGTTCTGGCTCATTCACTAACACGGCACCTGGTTGACCTTCATTAATTTCATAGGTCACGTTATAGGCTTCAGCGATTGCTTTGGTAATGCTGCGGATCTTGTCCAATACCATCAAGCGTGTTTCTGGCTTACGTGTACGAGTACTCATACGCAACGTCGCGGTCTGTGGAATCACATTACCCGCATCACCCGCTAAGAAAGCACCCACTGATACCACCGCGGCATCCATCGGCGCAACGTTACGTGAAACAATGGTTTGTAAGGCCATCACCAAGGCAGAACCCGCCACCACTGGGTCAATACTCTTCTCAGGCATTGAACCGTGGCTACCCTTACCGGTTAGCACGATTTCCCAGTTATCCACAGCAGCCATGATTGGGCCTTCAGTCAAGTACAACACGCCTGTCGGTAAGCTCGGCATATTATGCATGCCAAAGATGCGATCCATAGGGAACTTTTCTAGCAGGCCATCTTTTAGCATAGCCACTGCGCCACCCATAATTTCTTCGGCGGGTTGGAATACTAAGTTTAAGGTACCGTTAAAATTCTTGTTTTTCGCTAGGTATTCCGCCGCACCCAATAACATGGCAGCGTGCGCATCGTGACCACACATATGTGATTTACCTGGTACGGTGCTCTTATAATCAAGATCTGCGGCTTCTTCTACTGGCAAGGCGTCGGTATCAGCACGTAAACCGATTGATGCTTTGCCGTCACCTACTTTCATGCGTGCAACAACACCTGTTTTACCAATACCTTCAACAACTTCATAACCCCAAGCACGTAATTTCTCAGCAATATATTTGGCCGTACCAGACTCTTCAAAAGCAAGTTCTGGGTGTGCGTGAATATGTTTAAAAAACTCTTCTGTGCTGGCTTTTTCAGCAGAAACTTGGGCTAAGATATCATTCATAACGCTTCCTTCATTAAATTGGGTGAGGATGAGTGCTCCAAGGAGTTTCTCATCGCGTCCCTGATGCTATGCTCAGGGGATAATTTGTTTGATTGTGATGTCGACTTATTCATCACTCCCTACTCACTCGTCTAGAAGACTAATGCCGGCGTAGTGATGTAAATCTCTTCATCGCCCCCTTGTGATTAATTAGCAAGGGGGCTTGTTAAAGCTGACTAAGCATCTATTGGCTTAGCTTTTGAACACATTCATGTCAATGCATTCGTCACAGGACTTAAAACGGATTAGGCTTTTTTACCTTTCGGCACGGTTAGCATAATGGAGACAATGGCTAAGACAACCATAAATAAGTTAAACCCTAAAGCAACCATCGCTGCCTCACGTACCGCTACGTTATCTTGACGACCGACGAAGTCAACCGCATTAGCTAAGGCAGGTAAACCTTCTTCTGAAACACGAATCGCGGTAAAGATCGCGGCAGAAATCGCCACGCCAAAGGCTGCTCCTAAAGATGATGCCATCTTATAGATACCCGCACCTGCTCCTGATTGCTCAGCGGGTAGATTTGATAAAGCCGCATCAGTTGAAGGCGTTGCGTAGAACGCCAAGCCGACGCCGAATAGGGTGTAAGAAATAATCGCTAAGACTTTATACTCAGTTAACATTAAGTTGGTTGGTAATAACAAAGCAATTGAGAAGGCCGTAATCAAGCAACCCCAGATCATTGGTTTGCGTGCACCAAAGCGTTGTAATAGTTTCTCACCAACACGAATGAAGGCAATAATCGCAATCGCATAACCAAGGGTTAACCAACCTGATTCATTCGCTGATAGACCACCGCCGATTTGTAGTAATTGCAAAGACACGATTAACATACCAGCGACACCATTCAATAAGAAGTTAGAGATGGTCGCACCAGTAAAGGTTGAGTTCTTAAAGAGTTTGAAGTCAAAGAATGGTTTGCCAGCTTGCGTTTCAAAGCGAACGAATAAGAAACCGAAGATAAAGGTAACAGCCAATAAACCTAATGACACTGGACTTGCCCAACCAAATTTACCACCTTGAGTAATGAAAACTTGGATCGCGATCATGGCAACCATAAAGGTTAAGATACCGGGTACATCAAGCTTGAACGGCTCTTTCGTTTCAACTTTGCTCTCTGGTGTGCCACGCATTAGCAATAGACCAATGACGGAGAACACAATGGCTAACCAGAAAATTGAGCGCCAGCCAAAGGTATCTTGCATAAAACCGCCGAATAGCGAGCAAAGACCTGAACCACCCCATGAACCGATAGACCATAGAGAAATCGCACGTTGACGCGCTGGGCCATCCCAGTAGGCTTTAAGCAAGGCCAAGCTAGCAGGCATAATACATGCAGCTGATAAGCCTTGAAGTGCACGACCGGCCAACATCACAGGCACAGTTAAGGCGCTATTGGCAGGTGTAATGGCAACAAGAAGAGAACCGATAATACTTAAAACAAAGCCGATTTGAGTGACTTTCAAGCGACCTAGACGGTCAGCCAAGCCACCAAAAACAACGATGAAGATCCCAGAGAATAAAGAAGTAATGGAGACGGCAATATTCATTGCCTCAGCATTCATCCCTAAGGTGGCTTGCATCCCTGGGGCAATATTCAATGTGGTTTGCGCAAACATCCAGAAGGCAACCACCCCCAAGATAATACCAAATAGCAAGCGGTCGTTACCTTGGAACGACTGACTCGGACTCGCTGCCGAAGCTTGTGTAGACATATACTTCTCCTAATACTAAAAAAACAAACCCAAAAAGGATAATCCTACAAATCATAGGGTTATATCCTAGGGAATTTACATGGCAATATCATGACAATTTATTTTTTACTTGAACGATTATGCGATGATGCTGTTTTTATTCTCGGTCTGGACTCCGCCGCTAACATTCAAATATTTATAACTTATATTAAGATTACGCTTTTTTTATGTCAACATCAACAGGTATATACATTTCTTTTGATGATTATCAAATGCCCTTACAAACTACTTGTATATGCATTTGTTTTCATTGATACATATTGCTTCTATATAATTTATAGTGTAAATATAATGACTATTCATTATCAATAGTAATTTTGAAATATCTTATGTCTTATATAAGACATATAATTTAAACTAATTTAATTAGAAATTTATTTTGGGGAGGATGTGCTATTAAAACCTTCTCGTGCACCAGGAAGCTGTTTATATAAAAAAATAGTATAAGTCGCTATCATAGTTCCTTGCGCTCAGATGAGAACAGGACTCACCATAAGCTCTGAGCACACCTTAACGCCTTGGCTCCCTTCTTTACCCTAAAGGTCGAGCTTTATTCTGTGTTCTGATATAAGAATTTATGACAAAAAGGAAATCCGAGTCGTTCTAGAGGACTTGTAAGCGGCGTCGTAGTTATACACTAGGATCTTTAAAATACCAACGCTTATTAATTTTGACGAAGAGTGATTCTTCGTAATGTGTCTGCCGTCCCTCTGGTGTTCGATAATAGGCTTCAAAAATCACCATCGCCTGATTCGCTGCCATCGCTGGTCGGTGTTTAATAATGGTCAAACCATCCCACTGAGTGCCCTGACTCCATTGCCGAATCGCTTCACTATCTAACTTCGCTTGTTGAATGGGTAAGGTCGTCTGTACTAGATAGTCTATATCGCCTAAGACATAGGCAGTATAGCGTGATCGCATTAATTGCTCAGCAGTTTTCGCATAAGCGGCTTGCTGATGATAGGGTTGGCAACAATCTGCATAGAGCTTCCCTGATTGACAAGGACATGCAAACGTATTCTTATCCAATCTCACTCTCCTCTTCTCGGATTTACCTATCCTCTCGCACAAGCGCCGCAATAACTGCCACTCGGCGGATTTAAATAAATGCATTATACTCATTCTCAAGCACCTAGCGAAGTGATCTAGCTCGTAGGCTTAGACAACATAGGAGCCAACTCGCCTTTCGGTGAGCAAGGATTTCAACTGGCTGGAACAGTGGGTAAAGATGGGCAATTCTCGACACCATATGTACTCTACTCGTCTATTCACCCTCTTAATTAGCACAAGGATAAATAATGAATTATCAAGATATTCTGGATTTTTGGTTTAAAGAAACAGCGCCTGAACTCTGGTTTGTGCGTAGTGATGAATTGGATCTGAGCATACGTGAGAAATTTTATACGACCTGGCAAGCGGCCTGTGCAGGTGAGCTAGAACCCTGGCGCGCAACAATTCATGGCCGTCTTGCCGAAATTATCGTCCTAGATCAGTTTTCACGCAATCTCAATCGCGATTCACCCCTCGCTTTCGCACAAGATGCCATGGCTTTAGTGCTCGCACAAGAAGCACTCAAACAAGTAGACTTCGCGTCATTAACAGAGTTAGAGCGAAATTTTCTATTGCTTCCGTATATGCACTCCGAATCCGCAAAAATTCATGAAATTGCAGCTCCCCTGCTCAAGCAATATACATCAGCAAACACCTATGATTTTGAGTTAAAACATAAAGTCATTATTGATCGCTTTGGTCGGTATCCGCACCGCAATGCAGTGTTAGGCCGAACGTCAAGCGCAGAGGAAATCGCCTTTTTACAAGAGCCTAATTCTTCGTTCTAGAACTTAAGCCCTTGATAATTGGCTTGAGAGGCTTATAGGCCAACATATTACGTTATTCATTAGCTTGCAAGGCTTAGAAGCAAACGCCTTAGATTTATTCATAAGCTTACGAGGCTTATTCATAAACTTAGAGCGTTTATTTAATAAGCAGCAGAGAATTGATGCTCTTTCGCTCTATTTTTAATGCCCGACAGTCTTAGAAAAGAGATTAATAATTACAACACCACCGACAATCATAGACATACCTAAGACAGCGGGCAAATCTAAGCTTTGTTTATATAAGAAGTAGGCAATAATGCTGACGCATACAATCCCCACGCCTGACCATATGGCGTACGCGATACCTAAAGGGATACTGCGTAGGGTAAGTGATAGGAAGTAAAAGGCCAAACCATAACCTAACAAAGTCAGCACACTGGGCCATAATTTAGTAAACCCTTGTGTTGCCTGTAAGGCGCTAGTCGCAATAATTTCTGCCACAATCGCTAAACCTAGATATAACCAAGCCATTAACTCTCCTCAAATAAGCCCAAGTGAATTATATAAGCCAGTTATTATACCTAAGTCTCAAAAAGCACCACCAAGGATTACTTAGCCGTGCTCACGAATTAGCTAGCATTTCACAAAGTCATACTTCGACTTAACATCAACATAAAGCACCTCAAGTGATAGAATAGAACACATCAAAAAACCTTAAATAACAAACAACACAAAGCATTCAGTATGAAGCTAAACTATTTTTCATCAAGTCACCTCGCTGCAGCTATTGCCGCCATCTTAGTTTCTTACGGCTCAAGTGCCGTTATTGTTTACCAAGCAGCTCTCGCCTTTGCCGCAACACCAGAGCAAATCAACTCTTGGTTTACCTCATTAGGTTTGGGCTGTGGCTTACTGACATTAATTTTATCCATAAAATATAAAACACCGATCATGTTCGCTTGGTGCACCCCAGGCGCTGTGCTGATGATCAGCACCATGGGCATTCCTATGGGTGAAGCCATCACCGCCTTTATTTTTGCCGGCGCTCTCATGCTGTTCGTCTCATTGACTGGCTTTTTTGACCGCATTGTGGCGCTGATTCCACGCACCTTAGCAAGCGCCATGTTGGCAGGCATTCTCATTAATTTCGGCAGTCGTGTATTCACCTCAATGGAGACACAGCCTGTCTTAGTAATGCTCATGCTCTTAACCTATTTGCTGAGTAAATTTCGCTTTGCTCGTTACAGCCTTTTGCTCATGCTTGTGGTTGGTTTTAGCTACGCCTATGTGATGGACCTACTGAAGCTTGATGTCTTGCAGTGGCAAGCCCCTACCCTCGTGTGGCTGGAGCCAAGCTTTAATCTGCAAAGCATCATCAGCGTTGGCATCCCTTTATTCATTACCGCTCTAGTCTCACAAAATGTCCCCGGCATGGCGATTCTACGCGCTTATCATTACGATACGCCAGGTAAACCTCTTATCAATAGCAGCGCACTAGCTACCGTATTGCTTGCGCCTTTTGGGGCCTTTTTTATTAATCTGGCTGCTATTAGTGCTTCACTCACGCTTGGTAAAGAGGTCGATCCCGATCCAAGCAAGCGTTACCGTGCCAATGTACTTATGGGAATTTTCTATCTGATACTTGCCGCGTGTGGTGGTGCAGTGGTGTCTCTCTTTACCGCCCTACCAAGTGAATTGCTCTGGGCTTTGGCAGGTATCGCGATTTTTGGTACCTTAATTAGTAATATTGATACAGCTTGGTCTGAGCCAGCCACTCGCGAAGCCTCACTCATCACCTTACTCGCCAGTGCCTCAGGCATGACCTTACTTGGCATTGGCAGTGCATTCTGGGGTTTATTAATTGGAGTCGGCGTCTATCATCTGAATCGAAAGATTAAAAGTCTCTAACAAGCTCGCACAATGTTAAGGACCGTGCTTTACGGCCGCTTAGATAATTGATAAGTAGTGAAAACGAGATCAAAACTAGATGATAAAATTCGCTAGTGCACACTATAGCAACAGCGCAAAAAAAGCGCTTATCGAGTTGAGGTTCGATAAGCGCTTTATGCTTATTAGGGGGAGATCTCACTTGGCTTTAGAAATCAATAATCGCATCAAGATTATTACGCCTTAGCCAAGTGAGCCCTAAAACTGAATCGGCGAGTAATTAAGCACCGAATACTTTGAAACGATCGTCTTCGTTCATATAGTCTTTAGCACCTGCTTCGGCTTCAATGCTACCGAATGGCATCTGTGCACGTAGTTTCCATGTGCTTGGAACACCCCAAGTTTGCGCAACTTCAGCGTCAATGATTGGGTTGTAGTGCTGTAGTGTTGCACCTAAACCTGCTTCAGTTAAGGCTAACCATGTCGCGTATTGAGCGATACCTGTAGAGTGCTCAGACCATACTGGGAAGTTATCCGCATAGGCTGGGAATTGCTTTTGAAGGCCTTCAACAACTGTTTGGTCTTCGAAGAACAATACCGTACCGAAACCTGCTTTGAAGGCACCGTTGATTTTGCCTTCAGTTGCTGCAAATGCCTCAGCAGGAACGATTTTGCGTAAAGTTTCTAATGTGATATTCCAAACTTGCTCATGAGCCTCACCAAATAAAATTACGGCACGAGAAGATTGTGAGTTAAACGCTGAAGGTGCTTCAGCGATGGTTTTCTTAATTAATTCTTGTAATTTTTCTGTGCTAACGTTAACGTTCTTACCGATAGAATAGATTGAACGACGTTGTTTTTGTAAATCATAAAATGTGTTGCTCATGGAATTTCCTTTCAATACTTAAATGAATATAGACTTATTTACTAATGTGACTCGCTAGTTGAATCAATCACAATGAAGACAGTTTAATGCTTTCATATTAGTATGTAAATAATCGATTCGTTGAACAATCATTAACCAACAAGAAACAATAAGCCTTTATAGCGTCAAAAAAATACAGTACATTACTCGTTTTAAGCCATTCAATCCAATCTAACTCAGCATTACACCGCACTCATCTGTAATTGATGGCCATGTAAGTTTTCAGGCAAGGTCTCTACCACGGCACGGCTTGCTACAGCCTTAGACTGACCATCACGTGGCTTCTCAAAAACCTGCATCTGCATCGGCGTTAAATACAAAGCTTCACCCACCTGATAACGCGCTTTCTCTTGGTCGGCTGGCGTCAAGAGAATCTCAATCGCCTTGTGACTTAATTCATCCAGTACTGTCAAGCGTAGCAATGGACCCATATCATGGATATGGCGCACCTTAGTCATCAACATAGCCCCTAGATTATCACGTTGGATTTTCCACTGATGGGGGCGAATATAGGAGACTGCTTGCTCAAACTCAACAGGCTGCTCAAGACGATAGGAGAACTGACCGTAATGCCAATGTTGATTTTCAACGTAGCCATTAAAGGCACTCGCCTCACCTAGAAACTCCGTGACAAAAGGAGTCTGCGGGGCATGATACAGTGATGAGCCATTGCCCATCTGTTCGACATGTCCGTGGTTCATCACCACAATCTGATCAGAAATTTCTAAGGCTTCTTCCTGATCGTGCGTCACTAAGAGACTGGTAATATTGAGCTCATGGTGGATATCGCGCAACCATTGACGTAACTCTTTACGCACCTTCGCGTCTAAAGCCCCGAAGGGTTCATCCAATAACAACAACTTAGGTCGTACCGCCAGTGAACGCGCCAAGGCAATACGTTGACGCTGACCACCCGATAATTGGTGCGGATAGGCTTTAGCGAGCCACTTTAATTGCACCAAGTCTAAGAGTTGATTCACACGCTCGTTAATTTCATCATTGCTTGGGCGTTGCGAACGAGGTAATACGCGCAGACCGAAGGCGACGTTCTCGAATACGCTCATATGGCGAAACAAGGCATAGCTCTGGAACATGAAGCCGACCTTACGCTCCTTCACGCCGCTGTGGGTGATGTCTTGGCCGTCAAATAAGATTTGACCGCTATCGCTATTTTCTAAACCAGCAATGATCCGCAATAGCGTGGTCTTGCCACAACCTGAAGGACCTAAGAGCGCAACGAGCTCGCCCGTTGGCACATGAATATTAATGTTCTTTAAAGCGTGAAAAGAACCAAAATGCTTTTCTAAATTTCTGACTTCGATACTCATACTGTCACTTCTTTTAAAGATTCGTTAGGCATAGTGCGCTCTAAGCTGACACGTAGTTTACGTGCTTGTAAGTAGGCCAGCACTTGCTGAATGATAAGGGTGAAGATTGCCAAGAAAGCCAAGAGACTGGCTGCGGCAAAAGCACCCACAAAGTTATACTCGTTATAGAGAATTTCGACATGCAGTGGTACGGTGTTGGTGAGACCACGGATATGCCCCGAAACCACGCTTACTGCACCGAATTCGCCCATGGCACGTGCATTGGTCAAGATCAAACCATACATGAGGGCCCACTTAATATTTGGCAGGGTTACGCGCCAAAACATCTGCCAAGCATTCGCACCTAAGATTAAGGCAGCTTGCTCTTCTTGGTCACCCTGACTTTGCATTAAGGGAATCAATTCTCGGGCAACGAATGGAAAGGTCACGAACAAGGTTGCAATTACAATGCCGGGTACAGCGAAGATAATCTGTATACCTTGACTCTCGAACCAGCCTCCCAAGGTACTATTTAAACCAAACAGGAGGACAAACATCAGACCGGCAACAACAGGCGAGACGGCAAATGGCAAGTCCAGCAAAGTGGTAAACAATTGCTTACCACGAAAATCATAGCGTGTAATTAACCAAGCAATGGCAATACCAATCACAGCATTGACGGGCACCACAATCGCGGCGGTGAGTAAGGTTAACTTAATTGCCGCCCACGCATCGGGCTCGGTTAAGGCCTTGATGTAGAGATCCCAACCTTGACGAAAGGCCTCTATGAATACGGAGACCAAAGGGATAATGAGCATTAAGGCTAAAAACACAACGACTAGCCCAATCAAAACTAAGCGCACCCACTTAGGCTCACCAATATGTTGATTCATCTGACTCATACTCGCGCTCCTAGACGCTTACTTAAGGCCCATTGCGCACTATTAAAAACAAATAAGATCACAAAGGAAATAATCAACATAAATAAGGCCACCGCTGATGCACCCGCGGTATCAAACATCTCTAATTTACCGGTAATAATCACGGGTAAAATTTCTGATACATAAGGGATGTTGCCTGCAATAAATATCACCGAGCCATATTCGCCAGTGGCACGTGCAAAAGCCATACCAGAACCCATCACCAATGCCGGCGCCAATTCTGGTAAGACAACGCGACGAAAGATGGTCCAATGGTTGGCGCCTAAAGTCGTGGCCGCCTCTTCAAGCTCAGCATTAAGTTCTTCGATGACGGGCTGCACGGCACGTACAATAAACGGCAAACTGACGACGATTAAGGCAATCCAAATACCCAAGGGAGTGAAGGCAATTTTAGAATCGAACCAACGACCGATCCAACCGTTCGGTGCATATAAGGTCGCTAAGGCGATACCTGTAACGGCAGTTGGCAAGGCGAACGGTAAGTCAACCAAGGCATTAATCAAGCTGCGGCCAGGAAAGCGATATCGGGTAATGACCCAAGCGATCATCGTACCGAAAATCACGTTCACGATAACCGCAGCGAAAGAGACTTTCAGTGTTAATAAGATCGAAGAAAGCACGCGATCATCTAAAATCACCGTCCAAAAATTGCTCCAACCTAAACCTAATGTGCTATACACGATAGCCGCAAAAGGTAGCACCACGAGTAGAGACAAGGTAAAAATACTAATCCCTAAACTGATGCCAAAGCCTGGAATAATGGTCGGTGATTTTAATAAATACATGATAGAAACGACAAACTTAAAGAAACGAATTAGCGCTTATTGATCTCATCAAACACACCGCCATCAGCAAAGTATGTTTTCATGATTTCTGGCCAAGTACCGAACACATCGTTCGCACGGAAAGTGTCGATTTCGGGGAAGCGATCTTTATATTTGGCTAAGATTTCTGGATTGCTAGGACGTAGATATAAACTCGCTGCTAATTCTTGAGCGGCATCACTCCACAGATAACCTAAGTATTCCTTAGCAACAGCTTCGCTGCCCTTCTTAGCGACCACTGTATCAACCACAGCGACTGGGTTCTCTGCTTTCACCGAATACTTCGGATAAACCAACTCGAACTGGTCTTTACCGAACTCACGTGCAGCCATATTCGCTTCATTCTCGAAGGTAATTAAGGCATCACCAATCTGACGTTGGACAAAAGTCGTGGTTGCAGCACGGCCACCGTTATCTAGGATAGGCACATTCTTAAAGAGCGCACGGACGATTTCTTTGGCTTTATCGTGATTGTTATCGTGCGCTTTCAAGGCGGCACCATAGGCAGCTAAGAAAGTATAACGACCGTTACCTGTTGTTTTCGGGTTAGCGATCACAACCTGAACACCTTCTTTGGTTAAATCTTCCCAATCTTTGATGTTCTTCGGATTACCCTTGCGTACTAAGATGACCGTCGCACTGGTGAATGGCACCGCATGGTCAGGAAATTCTTGATCCCAACCTGGCGCAATCAGACCCTTGCTCTCTAAGAGTTCTACGTCCGAGCTTTGATTCATGGTCACCACATCAGCTTGCAAGCCATTGGCTACACTTAGTGCTTGCTTACTAGATCCGCCATGTGATTGCTGAATATTTAAGGTCGCACCATTGTGCTTAGCCGCATATTCTTTTAAAAATAGAGGGTTGTAGTCTTTATAAAAGTCACGCATCACATCATATGAGACATTTAAAAAAGCCCCATCGCTTTGCGCTACAGCACCTGTCGCTAAGCTTAAACCTAAGAACAACGCAGAAAGTTTAGCCTTAATCTTCATAGAAAAATCCCAATGCATAAAATTGACAATAGGACTTACTATACGAATTTTCCTTGCGTAAACGAACAATTGATTTTTTCTAATTATATAACCAATTATTATATAGGAATGATTTTATTATTATAAATAGTGCTAAAGAAAGCAGGGTTATTTGCTTTTTGCGGGCATACTAGTTCGAAAAATAGGTCAAAAATCCTGTGAAAACAAGCACTTGGATAAGCACATCGCGTGATAACTTCTGTAATTCTTGGGTATAGCGCACTGCACTTGCCTGCAACCACGGGAATGAAAGTTGACGCCACAAGAACCAGAGTCCAAGCCCCATTAAGAGATAGGCAGGCGTACTAAGCAGTGAGTCATAAAGTACCGCAAACCAACTTAAACTAGCCACGAGAATTAAGGTCTGCTGATAGCGCACCGCTCTGCGCAAGCCAAGTCGCACCGCCACGGTAATCTTGCCATGTCTTGCATCACTTTCAATATCACGCATATTATTCAGATTCAATACGGCAACACTCCACAAACCTATCGCCAAGCTAGCGAAGTACAGCGGGTAGTGTTTTAGACTCTGTAAATGATTGACTTGCAACATGACCGCCCCAAGTACGGCGACGAAACCGAAAAAAATCAACACCGCCAAATCACCTAAGCTACGGTAGCCATAGGGCTTAGCGCCTACTGTGTAAGCAAGTGCCGCCACTAGGGAGAGTGAACCCAAAGCAATCCAAAAACTCCAGTTGATCTGACCATGTATTTGCCAAGTGGCGCCGAGCAAGGCCAAACCACTTACGATGGTTAGGGCACAAGCAAGAAGCACTACGCATAGCATTCTTGCTGGTGTCACCAAGCCACTCGCGGTAATTCGTACAGGTCCTTGACGATCCTGCGCATCAGCCTGATTCATACCATCACCGTAATCGTTCGCCAAATTCGCCACTATTTGCAATAACATCGCCGTGCTCAAACTTAATAAGGCAATTTGCCAGTGAAATGCGTCAAGACGCCAGGCTAAGGCATTGCCGACAAGAATACCGGCGACACTCAAGGGTAGCGTCCGTAAACGCATCGCATGAAGCCACATCTGCTGACTGGAATTAAAGTTCATCGCAGGCGGGGTGACAAGATGTTGGGGGCGAATGCTTGACATGGCTTAATCTCTTTGAAGGCAATACTTTTATTTTTCAGCAATGAGTATATAATTTTTAGTACTAATTAGCTTCTTTAAACCCATCTCTTTCATATTAGGAGCGCTAATGGCCTATTTATTAGCCCTTGATCAAGGCACAACCTCAAGCCGAGCCATCGTATTCGATGCACAAGGTCAGATTGTCTCAACCGCACAAAAACCATTCGAACTGCATACGCCGCAGGCTGGCTGGGTTGAGCAAGACGCATGGGATATCTGGAACACCCAGATTGCCTGTGTCCAAGAGGCGATTGGTCGAGCAGGCTTATTAGCTAAAGATATTAAGGGCATTGGGATTACCAATCAGCGTGAAACAACCGTGTTGTGGCATAGAAAAACAGGGCGCCCGATTGCCCCAGCGATTGTCTGGCAAGACCGTCGTACTGCCGCTTGGTGTCAAGACTTGCAAGTACAAGGTCATGCCGAGCGCATTCAATCCTTAACCGGTCTCTTGCTTGACCCCTATTTCAGTGCCGGCAAAATTGTCTGGCTCCTAGAACATGTAAAAGGCGCACGAGCACTGGCCGAGCAAGGTGACTTAGCTTTCGGGACGATTGATTCCTGGTTGATTTGGCAACTCACCCATGGCTTACATGTGACCGACGTCAGCAATGCCTCTCGCACCATGTTAATGAACTTGCAGACCTGCCAATGGTCTGAAGAGTTATTGACGCTGTTTAATATTCCGCAGAGCCTTTTACCCAAAATCATTCCCTCGGCGCAAGAAATTGGCCATACCGCCGAAGGCTTACTGGGTGCGCAGATTCCGATTTACTCCGCCATTGGCGACCAGCAATCCGCCCTATTCGGTCACAACTGTCAGCATGCGGGGATGGCGAAGAACACCTATGGCACAGGCTGCTTTATGTTGATGCATACCGGAGAGCAGCGTATCCAGAGCCAACATAAACTCTTAAGCACCGTGGCTTGGCAGGCTCAGGGGCAGAAAGTGCAATACGCGCTTGAGGGTAGCGTCTTTATGGCAGGCGCTATCGTGCAATGGCTACGCGACAATTTAGGTATTATCCAACAGAGTCATGAGATTGAAGCGCTCGCCAATCAAGTGAGCGATACGGATGGGGTGATTTTAGTCCCCGCCTTTACCGGCCTAGGCGCGCCGTATTGGCAAGCTGAAGCGCGCGCGCAAATTAGTGGTTTAACCCGCGGCAGTAATAAAGCGCACCTGGCACGGGCGGCATTGGAAGCAATTGCCTTTCAGGTAGCGGATGTCTTAAGCGCTATGCAACAAGATGCGCCGACGCCACTTACCGAGTTACGCGTTGATGGTGGTGCTAGCGCGAATAATCTCTTGATGCAATTTCAGGCCGATATCTTGGGTGTCCCCGTCTTGCGCCCGACCATGACCGAGGTGACGGCCTTTGGTGCGGTGAAGATGGCAGGCTTAGAATGCGGCATGTATTCAGCCAGTGATGTCGAGCAGATGTGGCAACTCGATCAATGCTTTGAACCACAAATGAGTCAAGATGCACGCGATAACCACCTAGTACAATGGCGCCAAGCGGTACGTAAGACGTTTGCTGATTGGTCGGCTTAGATTAGCGCTGAGGCGGACTGAACAATAGCTTCTTGCTTGGACTAGAACAGCTCTGCACAGATTTACACAGCCTAAGCACCGCTTAAACTCTAAGCAGTGCGTATGTACTTATCCACTTAGGCACTCAGGCGTGGGTAATCAATATACCCTTCGGCATGACCACCATAAACACCTTCTTTACTCATCTCATTAAGTGCCGCGTCTTGGGCGAAGCGTTCAGGCAAGTCAGGGTTCGCTAAGAAGGCTCGACCAAAAGCCACCGCATCTAGTAAGCCCTCTGCAATTAATTGACTGGCTTTCTCTGCTGTATAAGCGCCGGCGCCGATTAAGGTTTGCTTAAAGCGAGCACGAAGCTGCTGACGATACGCTGGTGAGAGCGGTGTACCACCGGCCCAATCAGGTTCTGAGACATGTAAAAAGGCAATGCCGCGCTGTTGAATCTGCTCCACTAGCCATAAGGTTTCTTCTTCATCGTAACCCATATCGACATTATTGAAGGTTCCTAAGGGAGAGATACGAATACCAATATGATCCTTGTCCCAGGCGGCTACACATGCGTCAATCACTTCCAACATTAAGCGCGCGCGGTTTTCACGGCTACCACCATAAGCATCAGTACGGTGATTCGTTGCCTTGGAGAAAAACTGGCCGAGTAAGTAGCCATGCGCACCATGGATTTCCACAAAATCAAATCCAGCCGCTTTAGCACGACGCGTACTGTCGGCAAAATCTTGAATCACTTGCGCAATGTCTTCTAGAGTCGCTTCACGTGCAGGTGTTGTGGCCTCACGATACACACTCCCATCAGGATGGCGTAATGAGGTACGTAATCCTTGGATATTATTCGCACTCGCCGAAATCGGTGCTCGCTCGTCATCTAATAAGCTTTGATGTGAGACCGCACCACAATGCCATAATTGCACGGCCATCTTGGCACCCTTGGCATGCACGGCTTCAACAATCTCTTGCCATGCCGCTTGTTGCTCATCGCTATATAGACCTGGGGCGCCACCGTAACCACGCGCACGTGGTGAAATATTCGTGGCCTCAGCAATTAATAAGCCGCCGCTGGCACGTTGTGAATAGTATTCAGCTGCCATCGTTGATGGCACTTCACTTGGCACTTGAGCACGTAAGCGCGTTAAGGGCGCTAAAAAAATTCGATTTCTTACCTGGGTCCCTGCAATGGATAAGGGGGTAAATAAGTTGGCGTAATTCATGGGCTGACATCCTATTGTCCTAAAATTGCTATCAATCATAACAGGCGAACCCTATGAATACCAAGTAAACCCTTAGCAATTCAGTGTTCCAAAATTGATGTCAATCATTTTTGCTTATACGGATTAGCAGCGTGAGCAATATCGACTATCGTAGACGTGATCGTGTGCCGTCTTCTTAGTTTATACGAATTAAGCATTCGTCAGGCGCTGCGTCCAAGGTTGATTGTCGCCTCTTCTTAGCTTATACGGATTAAGCACTTACACACTACCGATTAACTCACGCTATATTTATGCCTGCTTCGATTATTCAATGCCCGCCCACTTATGCGTCTGCACACTGAGTTGCCAATGAATCAAGGGGTTCGGTGACTTATCTAGAACCTTCCCTGGCGTTTGGTGGTCTCCTGGAACAATATAATTTTGGGGCTCTTGCTGACCCACCATATCGCTTAACTTCCCTGCCGCTTGGTCATCCGCCAGACTCATCTTGTCAAGCGGATTGATTAAGCCACTGTTTAATAAGCCAATAAGACGAATAGTCTGATGGATATTCATATGTCCACCTTGCTCAAGCGGAGAAAGGTAATAATGCTTGGCATTAATTTTCTCCGCCATTGCTTGGGCAAATTGCATAAATGCACGCTCTTTCGCGGAAATAACAGGACAAGCACGGATCTTCTCTTGAATATGGCTAGGCGCATGCAGGACTTGAGTGCTAGCAGGCTCTACCGCATATTGACTGTCCATATCTGCATTTATATTATCGACACCTAGAGGCATACTGCCCCCAATGTCTAAGTGATTCGTCGTTAGCGAAGCATCATCCTTGCTCACTTCACTTAGCAAACCATCCACATCCACCACAATCCGCACCTCATCCGCCTGGCTTAAGCCACCGTCTTGATAACGCGGTGCATAACAGGCCTTCGGGCTAGTCGCAATATAATCGATCTGTTCTGGCACTGGGTGTAAGCCGTTAGTCTCAATGCATAAGCGATAGCCTCGGGCTTTTAAAGCATCCAACAACACCGTTAATCTCGGATGAATGACAGGCTCTCCACCGGTGATAATAATCGTGCGAGCGCTATACCTCTCTAGCTGCGTAAGAATCTGTAACAAGGGAAAAACTTCATATTTTAAATAATCTGTATCACACCAGGTACAGGACAAGTCGCAGCGCCCGAGACGAATAAATATCGCCGGCATCCCGGTGTTATAGCCCTCACCTTGTAAGCTTTCGAAGATTTCAACGATGCGAAACTCTGGGTTTAAAGCATTCATCTCACTCACCCTCGTACTCACTATATGAAGTTGGCGTCTCCCATAAGCGAATACGGCTAATCGGTAAGCCAGCTTGATCGCGTAAACTATGGAAAATATGGCGACTAATCGCTTCGGCTGTGGTACGACAATCCAGACCATAGGTCTTTAATTTCCAGCCTTCAAGCATCTGGGCCAAAGCTAGTTCGCGCTCATTCTGCCGATGATAGAGGAAGGCATGATCCATCGGGTCAACCACCCATTGTTTCACGGCTTGTTTTAAGTCTGAAAAGTCTAGCACCATGCCCTCTTTCGGACCCTCTTCAATCAAAGGGCCACTAATTTCCACCTCTAGTTGATAGGTATGTCCGTGTAAGTTCTTACACTTACCATCATGGCCATCCAACATATGGGCAATATCAAAGCTAAAGGTCTTTACCACTTTCATGACACACTCCCTTGGCTTGTCGCTTGGCGCGAGATGACGTGCTGAGCTTGCGGGTCTTGCTGAGCTTGAGAATCTTGCTGCGCTTGAACGCTACGCTGTGCTTGAGCGCTTGAGGAGGATAAATATTCCTCTAAACCTCGCTCCCGTAAGACACAACTAGGACAAGTCCCACAACCGCCCGCCACACCTAAATAACAGGTATGCGTATGCGCACGGACATAATCCAAGTAGCCCAGTTCATCCGCTAAGCCCCAGGTCTGGGCCTTAGTTAAATACATTAAGGGGGTGTGTAGCTGAAATTCATAATCCATGGCGAGGTTAAGGCTCACATTCATGGACTTTATAAACACATCGCGGCAATCTGGATACCCACTATAGTCGGTTTGACTTACGCCAAGAATAATGTGCTTAATACCTTGCGACTTAGCATAAATTGCTGCATACATTAAAAATAAAGCATTGCGGCCGTCCACCATGGTATTCGGTGCGGCACCTTCAGTCTCTTGGATATCCGCTTGCGCATCCATTAAGGCGTTGTGCGTTAATTGCCCCATGAGCGACAAATCAATCACGGTTTGTTTCACCCCTAAGTCTTGAGCAATACGTCGTGCACATTCTAATTCCACGGCATGTCGTTGCCCATACGCAAAGCTAATCGCCTGCACGTGATTGGCTCCATACAGAGCTCTTGCCTGTAATAAACAGGTCGTTGAGTCCTGGCCACCCGAAAAGATGACCAAGGCTTGTTGATCAGATAAAGTCATAATAAATAATTTCCGTAGTTTTGGTTTCGTTGGTCTCTCTTCAGTCCAATCTGCAGAAACACGACGTTGCTTAGCTTAAAAGCCTTCTGTATTTTTTCGTGCGAGCCAAAACGAGGAGAGAGATTAACGGCGTGGGAGGATTCCGAACCACGCAAGCGCATAAGTATACTACTTTCGCGAGAAGATTGAGTAGGCGATCCGCCTCTGGTTACAGAGGGAGAGAAAGTAACCAGAGGTTTCACGCGACTGCATGAAGCAGCCATCGACTAAGTCGACCCCTCGTATTATGACAAAAATATTGCTGAAATATATCTTTTAGGGTGTTTTCGAATAATTTATTAATCCCAGTAGAGCCTTGATTATTAGGCAAAAAAACCATTTTAAAGTCCTCAAGGGCTCAGCTAATTCAGAATCAAATTATTCTACGCAGGTAAATTGTATAGATGAGTTTAATTATATAAATGACATGTTTTATATTTTAATCTCTCGTTAAACGAGATCATTACTCATCTGTTCATTACTCGT
>JAUNUI010000037.1 GCA_030538255.1 Pelistega sp.
TCAATGGCTTGACTGGTTTAACATGGGAACTGATTCAATGGCTGACTGGTTTAACATGAGTCGCTGACTCAATGACTAGCCTGAATTAGCGATATTGACCTAAATTAAGCCCCAGTGGAATCCTTGACTCCAGCGCAATCCGCTTCCGCTCATCTTGCACCTTCTCGGCATACCCCCCATCATTCGGTCCTGTTGCACCAACATAACAAGCTAGCCCAGCATCAACACCTCCACGACGCTTGATGCAGTCATGTAAAATTTGGGTACCAACGATAATATTGGCAATTGGATTTAAAGCGACATATTCACTGGCGGAAATCGGTTCAAATTTATCTCGATGCACGCGCGTCATGACTTGCATTAATCCCTGAGCGCCTACACTACTCTCAGCGAAGGGGTTATAGCGCGACTCAATTGCAATAACGCCCAAGACTAATAGTGGGTCTAGTTGTTTCTTCTCAGCCTCTTCATAGACCACATGAATCAAGACCCCCGTCACATCGCGAGCCACCCGAAACTTACGTGATAAATACTCACGCATTGCCAAGGCTTTATCTTGTGGCACGCCCTTAATTTGAAAGCGCGATGCTGAAGCAAAACCATCAAAGAAGGCCCCATCTTGCACGGCGGCCTCGGTACTTAACCCCAGTCCAGTCTGCTGTTCTTCCTGTCCTTCTGCTCCCTCAGTGCTTTGAGCGGCAGAAGCACCTGCCGAGGAACTCCTCAGCCCCTCTCCGCCACCGGCATAATCACTGGAGCGCTGCAAAGCCAAATTCGTGCCTAAGCCCTTATCATCACTTAAGCCAAGAATTTGTAGTAGGTCTTGATTATTTAAGAGACGCTCCTCTGGCACCAAGGTATCCATTACCGCATTACGAACTAATAGCGCTTGCTCTTTGGCCGCAGGCAAAACGAAGACCGCCACAACACCTACCATGGCTACTATGCCAAAGTAGATCACGGCGAGGTGAATAAAGTTTAAGAAAATTGCCAGGGTCTTACCCATATAGGCTAAGGGTTTTGTCACCATAATTTATCGTCTCTTTTAGAATATAACAAGCAGTATTACAGCCGCTTGTATATTACTCATACCTATTTACTCATACCTATGACTTAACTTCTGGATAGCGCTAGTGCACTACTGTTATCTATTGCGGTATCAGTCTCTAACTCATACTCATGCTTATTGCTCTACCCTTAACTATTCATACTTCCTGCCTGTTGAAGCCTTATGACGCCCTCCTAAAGGGCAAGGTTTTACTGCGAGTTCTGATAAGGCTCTCCTGCCAATGCCCTATTATCCCTTATTTTCCAGGCCGCCTGATTTCGTGCGGCTGTTTTAATTTTTTTCCTGCGCCATTTACCCTATAATAGAAGCACTATTTATCTGGGGATACTGTGTGAAATACAAGGATTTACGCGACTTTATCGCACAACTTGAGAAGAAAAATCAGTTCAAAAAAATTGATACTGCGGTATCAACGCATCTTGAGATGACCGAAATCAGTGATCGTGTCTTGCAACAAGGCGGACCAGCGCTGCTGTTTACGAATGGTCAACACAATGGCCAGAAAGCCAGTATGCCCGTTCTAAGTAATCTATTTGGCACACCTGAGCGCGTCGCTTGGGGCATGGGTGCTGAAGATATCTCCGCCTTAAAAGAGGTAGGTGAACTACTTGCCTCCTTGAAAGAGCCTGAAGCACCAAGTAATCTGAAAGATGCTTTTAGCAAAATTGGCATGCTGAAGTCGGCCTTGTGGGATATGCAAGCCAAGACGGTGCGTAGTGCGCCTTGCCAGGAAATTGTCCTTGAGGGCGATCAAGTCGATCTCAATCAATTACCAATCCAAGGCTGCTGGCCTGGCGATATTGCGCCACTCATTACTTGGGGTTTGGTGATTACACGCGGACCGAATGCTAAGCGGCAGAACTTAGGGATTTATCGTCAGCAATTGATCGGCCGCAATAAACTCATTATGCGCTGGCTCTCGCATCGTGGTGGCGCCTTGGATTTTCGTGATCATAGCTTGGCCCATCCCGGTAAGCCTTTCCCAATTGCAGTTGCCTTGGGTGCCGATCCTGCCACCATCTTAGGTGCGGTGACCCCTGTGCCTGATAGCTTATCCGAGTACCAATTTGCAGGCCTACTGCGTGGCTCGCGCACCGAACTGATTAAAGCCATCGGCAGTGATTTAAGCGTCCCTGCATCAGCTGAAATTGTGCTTGAAGGGCATATTCTGCCGTCCAATCATCCTGATGCCGTGCAACCGCAAGTGCCTGAAGGCATGCAGCCACCCGCACAACGTGACTACGAGATGGCGCTTGAAGGACCGTATGGCGACCATACGGGCTATTACAATGAACAAGATTGGTTCCCTGTATTTACCGTAGAACGCATCACCATGCGCAAAAATCCTATTTATCACAGCACCTACACTGGCAAACCACCTGATGAGCCCGCGGTACTTGGTGTTGCGCTGAATGAAGTCTTCGTGCCGCTTTTACGTAAACAGTTACCTGAAATTGTGGACTTCTATTTACCGCCAGAGGGCTGCAGTTATCGTCTTGCCGTCGTTTCTATTCGTAAGCAATATGCGGGGCATGCCAAGCGCATTATGTTTGGTGTGTGGAGCATCCTACGTCAGTTTATGTATACCAAGTTTATTGTAGTGGTTGATGAGGATGTGAATACGCGCGATTGGAAAGAAGTGATTTGGGCCATGACTACTCGTATGGACCCTGTACGTGACACCGTCCTGGTGGAAAACACCCCTATTGATTATCTCGACTTCGCCTCCCCCGTCTCTGGGTTAGGTGGCAAGATGGGCTTGGATGCCACCAATAAATGGCTAGGAGAAACGAATCGCGAATGGGGCCGTCCGATTGTGATGGACCCAAGCGTGAAAAAGCGCGTGGATGATATTTGGCAGGAGTTAGGGTTATAAGTCACACACCAAACATCACTAGAATGGCCATTAAAAAAGCGGCATCTTTTATGATTAAAGATGTCGCTTAATCTTGATACTCACAACACAAGCCAAGGTGAGCACTTACAAGCAGACGGCTTATTTGCGAAAGCGCTTAGCAATAAACCAAGAAGCCAGTCCTATCGCGATTGGCTTGAGTAGACGATGGCGTGAAGCCGTCAATGACAACAAAGATTTCGCCACGCGTAGGCTGATATAGGGATACTTCTCTAAAAGAGAAAAAAGACCCGAGGCATTCGGCATGGCCTGCGCAATCTTGTCCGCACCAAACTGTACTAACTCAGACTTTAAGGCTTCAGGACGGCTAGCACTTTTGAACTGTTGCCATTGCAGACGTGCAGTCTCTCGTTCAATCGCGGCTTTCGCCACTAAGGCCTGCTTCTCTAATTCACGTTGAGGATTCATCATATATCTCCTCGTTCAGTTGGCCTTATCGAAGGATCAATAGGCTCCACGACGACTACGGCTGTGCTTGTCGATCTCGGCTCGTTTGACTGACTAAAGCGCTGAATATCTTCACATAAAGTTTCTCGTGTCTTGGCAAATGGTGCTCCACCTGCTCTTGCACCTGACAGTAGACAGCGATAAGCGATAAGGGCCGCAACAAAATGAAATGCCGTCACGCCAAACAAGGCCCACCAACGATACTCCGTATCCCAGAAGAATAAGGTAATCGCCACCGAGGCCATTATTAAACCTAACATAGCAAATAATAGTACAACAATCGCCAAGACGATGACATTCAGCCAACGCTGTTTCTCATCGGCCAGTTCAAGCGCAAACAACTTGGCTCGAGTGCTCCCCATCGCCAAGAAGTTGTTTACTAAGCGAGTAAAGTCATTACGTATACTCATTATGCTCCAATCTCATTCTGCTTTAATCTTAGGGCTGGGGCAGCATATTATCATACTGCCCCGTGTTCTAAGTCAGCCAATTAAATCGTCTAAAGTCCTCTAATGAATTACTTAATTACTATGCAGACGATTGGCATTACTTGCGGCCAATAATAATACCTAATAACAAGGCGACGGCACTTACAGCACCAATTGTACGCCATGGATTATCATGAACGTAGGCATCCGCTACTCCAGCGGCTTCCTTGCCACGCTGAATCACCTCTTCTTTCTGGTGTTGAAAGTTAGCTTGTACTGACTCAAGTGCCGCTTTTGCGCGAGAGCGTAACTCATCCGCCTTATCGGCCCCAACTTTAGAAGCTTCATTCAATAAGTCTTCGGCCTCTTTCACAGTGGCGCGCAAGTGCTCTAATAACTCTTCTTCAGTGGTTTTACGTGCTGGCATAATTATTACTCCTTACGTTAACTTAATGACGCGATTTACGTGAATCGCTTAAGTTACATATTACGGCCTTTTTGCCAATAGCAAGACTATTTTTACAAACTTTTGCAACTTACAAAAAAATGAAATTTTTTTCAAAAGGTTCTGCCAAGCGAACCTACAGAACAATCTCGTAAATATAAAGTAAATTAGACTTCAAAAAAGAGCCGCATTCTGGTCCTTGCCTGCATAGCTTTTGGCCCTCTAATCTCTGACTCTTTAATCTTTACGAGCTCAACCCTTTACATCCGTGAGCCTATACTCTATAAACTTATGCGCTTAAGCCATTCCTATTAACTTATGCGCTTAAGCCCTGACACACTTAACTTAGGAACTTTTCGCTGTTAAGCATAACTTCAGGGCTAAATACTAATCTTTTTCCTGTACTAATCTTCTTTCTGGCGCGTACCGAAAATACGGTCGCCCGCATCACCTAAGCCTGGCAAGATATAACCATGTTCATTCAGACCCTGATCAATTGAGGCGGTATAAATCGTCACATCAGGATGTGCCGCCTCTACTTTCGCTATCCCCTCAGGGGCTGCAACCAAAGTCAAGGCACGGATTTCTTTACAGCCAGAGGCCTTCAACATATCAATCGTGGCCACCATAGAGCCACCTGTAGCCAGCATTGGGTCAATAATTAAGGCTAAGCGTTGATCAATCTCACCGACCAAGCGCTTTAAATAGGTATCAGCCTCAAGCGTCTCTTCATTACGCGCAATGCCCACAGCACTCACCTTAGCACCAGGAATCAAGGTCAACACCCCATCCAACATACCAATACCCGCACGTAAGATTGGCACGACGGTGACTTTCTTACCCGCGATCTTTTGCACCGTCACAGGCCCATTCCAGCCTTGCACCACGGTATCTTCAAGTAGGAAATCTTTGCTTGCTTCATAAGTTAATAAGGTCGTAATTTCTTGCGCCAACTCGCGAAAGCTTTTTGTGCTTAGCTCGATATTGCGCATAATCCCCATCTTATGCTTAATAAGGGGGTGATTGATTTCATGGACAGCCATGGGAACTCCGATATGAGGTAAATTAAGCGCCTTAATAACGCTTTTAGACAAACGCTTCTATACTATCAAAATCAGCGGTTTTAGGGAGCACTTAGCCGTTTTTCACCTGAAGAATTTCAAGCGATTGTAAAAACATATCACTCCCTCTTAAGCTGAAGAATTTCAAGCGATTGTAAAAACTTGCCGCCCCCTCTTAAACTGCAAAAAAGCGGTTTATAATAGAGTTTTTAATTGCCTTGAGTAGGGTGCCACAAGTACCGCACTCTACCACTCGCTCACCGATCACTCACAAGCAGATGAACGGTTCAAGATCGGCCTTCCAAAAAGTATTTCTCATGATAGACCCCACTCTCAGCCTTGCTGATTTCGATTATCACTTACCACCAGAACTCATTGCCCAAAAGCCCGCTCAAGAACGCAACCAAAGTCGTTTATTGTGTTTGCGTGCTGATGGCTCCTTAAGCGATCAGGCATTTACCGATTTGCCGCAGTTTTTGCGTCCACATGACCTTTTAGTCTTCAACAATACGCGGGTCATTAAGGCTCGTTTAATAGGACAAAAGGACACCGGTGGCAAGATTGAAGGACTCGTTGAACGTATTACCGAGCCGAATCGCGTACTGATGCATATTAAGTCGAGCAAGTCGCCCAAACCAGGCACTGAGCTGATTTTTGCCGAACAGGCTAAGGCCACTGTTTTAGGGCGCCAAGACGATTTGTTTGATGTGCGCTTTGAAGGTGAAGTACTGAGTATTTTGGAACAATTTGGCAGCACACCCTTGCCGCCGTATATTGAGCATAGTGCCGATAGCGATGATGAACAACGTTACCAAACCGTGTATGCGCAACCCGCAGGTGCTGTGGCAGCCCCAACCGCTGGCTTACACTTCGACCAAGATATGTTGGAACTGCTGAAAGACCAAGGCGTTCAGACTGCTTTCGTCACCTTACATGTGGGTGCTGGCACTTTCCAGCCGGTACGCGTTGAGCGCATCCAAGACCATATTATGCATGCCGAATGGTATGAAGTCAGTGCTGAAACTCAAGCCGCCATTGCTCAGTGTCGAGCGGCAGGCGGACGCGTATGGGCGATTGGCACCACCAGTGTCCGAGCGCTTGAATCCGCCGCGGCACAAGCAGGGACCGTTGAAGGACAACGGATTCCACTTGCACATCAAGGTGATACACGCTTATTTATTACACCCGGTTATACGTTTAAGGTGGTGGATGGTTTACTCACCAACTTTCACTTGCCACAATCGACTTTACTCATGCTGGTCTCGGCCTTAATTGGTATTGATCGACTTAAGCAAGCGTATACTCATGCTATTGCTCAACAATATCGCTTCTTTAGTTATGGTGATGCCATGCTAATCGAACCTAATTTTTAATGTAAGGACGTTGATTACGCACAAGCATTATCGTCAAACAATACAGCTACATTGATTAAACAGCAATTTCTACCGCTGTACCTTTTATAGACTAGCAACCCGCATGGCCAACTTATATCGCCATGCTGATTGAACCCCATTTTTAATGAAGATTTATGTCAGGATTATCATTTAAACTACTGAATACCGAGGGCAAGGCACGTCGTGCCAGTATGACCTTAAATCACGGTACCGTACAGACCCCTATGTTTATGCCAGTGGGTACCTATGGCAGTGTTAAAGCCATGTTACCGCACGAGCTCAAAGAAATTGGCTCGCAAGTTATCTTAGGCAACACCTTCCACCTCTGGCTGCGTCCAGGCTGTGAAATCATCGAAAAGCACCATGGCTTACACGATTTCATGCAATGGGATAAACCAATTCTAACCGACTCAGGTGGTTTCCAAGTCTTTAGTCTGAGCGGTCTAGGTAGTAAAGTGAGCGAAGAAGGCGTGAAGTTCGCCTCACCGATTACCGGCGAGAAACTTTTCCTCACACCTGAAAAATCAATGGCGATTCAACGTTCGCTGAATTCCGATATCGTCATGGTGTTCGATGAGTGTACGCCTTATAAGATTGATGACCGCCCCGCCACTCACGAGGAAGCCGCCAAATCCATGCGCATGTCATTGCGCTGGGCCAAGCGCTCGAAAGACAGTTTTAATCAATTAGAGAACCCGAACGCCCTGTTTGGCATCGTACAAGGTGGCATGTTTGAAGATTTACGCGAAGAATCCCTCGCGGGCTTACGTGATATCGGTTTTCACGGTTATGCGATTGGCGGCCTCTCAGTCGGTGAGCCTAAAGAAGATATGGAGCGCATCCTGCAACATATTGCCCACCAATTACCCGAGGATGCTCCGCGCTACTTAATGGGGGTTGGCACACCTGAGGATTTAGTTTATGGCGTATCCCAAGGTGTCGATATGTTTGACTGCGTAATGCCGACCCGCAATGCACGCAACGGTTGGCTATTTACCCGCTTTGGTGATGTGAAGATCCGCAACGCTCGTTATAAAGACGATACGCGCCCCCTAGATCCAAGCTGTCATTGTCATACTTGCCGTCATTTCTCTCGTGCCTATCTGCATCATATGCAAAAAGCCAATGAAATCACGGGCGCACGCTTAAATACCTTACATAACCTAGCGTTCTACCTACAAATTATGCAAGAGATGCGCGACGCTATCGAAGAGAATCGCTTTGCCGAGTGGCAGGAGCAGTTCGCTAAGGATCGTGCTCGGGGGATTGAGTAAGGCTACATCAGGCGGAATTGAGAGATAGGCCAAGGAGCACGGGCGAAGCAGCACATGAGCATTGTGGAATAATTGCAAACCTAACGAATATCAAAGAGCTTGCCCGTGGCCTTGTTAAAAATAACCAGGATAAATTTATCACCACTTAATCTAAAACTGTCATAAAACTTTAATAGAGTTAAGGCTACAATCTTAGAAAATTAATAATTTAAATTTCAAAAAACAATTAATCTCTATTTTTATGACAAGGATAATTGAATCTCCATTGGCTCTTCAGCATAATCCACAACGATTGTTTGCCGTCGTGATTGATGAAGACAACACGCAGTTTCTGTTTGATGAGCTCCATGGCATAGATGCGCTCTCCACACTCTCTGACTATACTGTACGGCTCTTATGTGCAAGTAAACAAGACGATATTGAGAAGTTCCTAGGGCGATCACTTACGGTCTCAATTGACACTCAGGCAGAACCACGTTATTTAAATGGTTTGATAGCACATTTTTCCTATCTTGGACAAGAAGGGGAAACCGACCGTTATTACGTATACCAAGCAACTGTAGTGCCGTGGTTCTGGTTAACCTCACTGACACAAGAGTTTCGTATCTATCAGCATAAAACGATTATTGAGATTATTGAGCAAATTCTTTCTGCTTACCCTTATGATTATGAATGGCGACTAGGCCATCAATACCCCAGTTATGAGTACTGCGTGCAATATGGGGAAACTGATTTTCAATTTGTTACACGACTTTTAGAGAAAGAAGGGATTCATTATTTTTTTCGGCATGAAAACAATAAACATACCCTTGTTTTGATGGATATTCAGGTTCATCACTCAAGGGTGTTTGGTTATGAAAGCATCCCCTATTATGAGCAAGATAAGCTCATCAATGCTCATCATGACTATATGTGCGATATCTCGCACCATCAGGAGTTAAGATCAGCAAGCTATGAATTAAATGATTATGATTATATGCAATCCCTGGCGGCAAGAGATATCGTCTATTCAGCCCAAACTCCTAGCAAACCACATAATGGGCACAAGTATGAATGGCCGGGAAATTATCATACGGATAAGGTAGGGGGCCGCTATGCTTCTTTAAGATTAAAAGAGCAACATAATCACCAACAGTACTTAACCTTACACAGCACCGCAAGAGTTATACGACGCACAGAACAAACTTGTATGGTCAGTTGAACTGGATGCATACGGTAAAGTGGCTAAGCAACATATCAACGAAATCGATAACCCGATTCGCTTCCCAGGCCAGTACGTTGATGCAGAGTCAGGACTCCATTACAACCGACATCGCTATTACGATCCAGAAACAGGACGTTACCTCACTCAGGATCCGATTGGCTTAAAAGGCGGCATTAATCCTTATGCCTACGGGCATGGGAATCCTGTGATGGGGGGCGATGTGCTGGGTTTGGACTTCACTGGCTACGTACAGGCAATGGCTCCGCATGTATCCTATGAGGCGGCATTACAAAATGCTTTAGATTATGAAATCCTCAAAAATAAAGTGTATAACGAGTATAGCATTGGTGTAGGTCCCGTTATTAAAGGGCAAATCTTCGGCATAGGAGGCAGTGGGAAGTTGGCTGTTATATATAATCGACTCAAAAATGGCTACAGTCAAACATGTCTTTCGGGCGCCCTTTGTTTTGAATCAGGAGCTGCAGCATCGTTGAAGGTTGGCGGAGAATTTTCCTATGGCGATGCTGCGGCAACGACCGGTTGGTCTCAGTCCACCTGCGGTGGCGGAGAGTTTGGCACTGGTCTTACAGGGGAAGTAAGTCAATGTACCTCCAATTCATTTGATGGAAATAGTCCAGGCACATCTCAGTCATTAGGTATTGGCGCAGGAGCAGGATCGGGTATAGGAGCTTCGCAATGCATAACTTACACACTATGTTTTTAACTTTTCTTTAGGCTTCAGTAATGAAAATTTATAATTTTTTGATGGTGATTTCATTGGTTTTCTTATTGCAGGCATGTGATTATGTAACAGTAGAGCACAAAACCATAGATGGAATTAGTGAAGAGGACGCAAACAAAAACTTGAATAATCCAGCGCCTTACGGGTTAAAGATTGGGACTGCGTCTGTAATGGAACTAAATATGCGCTACCCTAAATATTTATACTCTAATAATGGAACTATGACTTATCGTGGCAAAAATGTCTTTATGGAAGAATCAATTACTATACAGAATGCTGACGGGTCTATTTTAATATTTCAATTTGATAATGGCTATCTTCAAAACATGTCAGAAATGAATATACCCAAGAAATTTTCTGTTCTGAAAAACGACTTTGATAAGCTATACGAATCCTATATTGGTCTTTCATATGAAGAATATGCCTCAATTTTTAAGGAAGAAATTAAATTCGAAAACTATAAACAATATCTAAAAGACAATGAGGATAATATAGCTTTCTATAAACAAGGGGAAGTAGTCATAATTGTGGCAGCAACACCTAACAACAAAGAGTCAGCATGGGTTCTATACAGAAACAGCAACTACATCCCCACCCTTAAGGCCAAATACGAAAAACTCTACGGTCCTTTACCTGCCCATGAATAGTTGCCTAAGAGAGGGGCAGTCAATCTCATTCTAAATAATTTATGTTCAAACTAAAAAACATAATGCAACAACCATGAATTTCAAAAAGTTTTATATTTCCGCTATCTGGCTTCCAGTCCTTATCTTCGTTGGCTACTTTATCTTCGAAACAGCGAGGATGCCTTGGCAGATGTTTGCATTCTCCGCCACTTTTTATGTGCCCTTCTTAATCGGTCTGGTGGTTTATTCCTATTTTATTAAGCACGCACTGCATCCGCTGACACCCAAAATCTTATTCTGGCTGTCACCTCTTGTGCTTATGCTCCTTATCCTGTTGATATTTTTTGGGGTTGGCACTATCGGCTCAGGGGAGTTGCCAAAGATGAGCTTGGGCGATATGGCTTTATTCATCGGTGGCTTTCTCTTTCTCGCTGCTATTAATGGCTTTATCTATTGCGCTATTGTTGAAATCATCTATCAGGTTTTAACGTATTTCGGCTCGATCACTGTAGATAATCCAATACGTATAGCTTCAGAACCAGCCATCTTGCCTGATAAAGATGCTGTAAATTCTTCAAATAATCCTATGACCCAGAGCAAAGAAACCACCCAAAGAGAATCTAGCAAATGAAAACCGATCTATCGGCAGCAACGCCTGTGGCGACCATCGGCACGAAAACCACCCATGGCGGTATCGTGGTAACAGCAAGCTCGCACTCGACTATCTTAGGCAAACCGATTGCCTGCGTTGGTGATAAAGTCACTTGCCCTAAACATGGTACAAACTATATTGTGGATGGTAGTTTTGCCACAATCAATGGCAAGCAAATTGCCCGTCATGGCAGTAAAACCAGCTGTGGCGCAAGTTTAATCGTTGCAGAGAGTCATCCAGTGGTTTAACAATGATGGCAGATTGCACGCTCTACACAGACACTTTCCTCAGCCAAGTTTACATTATCGTTGACAACAGTGTCATATTGATTATAAGTCGACAAGCAATTGACTCATTCTATAGGTTCTCTGCTTACACGGAATAATTTCCACGCTACAATATACAACTAATTTTTACGATTATACCTTTGGAGTTTCTACACATGTCATTTACTCAATTATCTCAAGTAGCCTTAGCACAAGCCGCAGGCGCAGAAGGCGCAATGGGCACTATTGGTGGTTTACTGCCAATCCTGATCATGTTTGTGGTGTTGTATTTCTTGATGATTCGCCCACAAATGAAACGCCAAAAAGAACACCGTGCAATGGTACAAGCCCTTGCCAAGGGTGACGAAGTGATTACTGCAGGTGGTTTACTCGGCAAAATCAGCCGCGTGACTGACAACTATGTAGCTATTGAAGTGTCTAACCAAGACCTCAAACCTGTTGAAGTGCTTTGCCAACGTACTGCTGTTACAGCCGTATTACCTAAAGGCACGATTAAAGATCTATAAGCTAAAGTATCTTTATCTGCATAGACAGGCTCTGCTCCCCCTGAGTCGATCGGAATCATCTCAATAGGTGCGTGCCTGTCTTTCTTAAGTAGACCCTTAGCTAAGCATATATACAGCGCTACACTAATTTACTTTGTGTCATTGTTTACGTAGCCCGCAATGGCGGGAATACACAGATACAATAGCTCAGCTCTTTTTTGCAAAGTCAGCCCCTTTTTTAGTTAACGAGGAATCAGTATTGGCTTTGTTTAACTTTTCTCTATACGGCTAGGCATGAACCGCTATCCTCTCTGGAAATATTTAATTGTCCTCGCTGCCTTATTATTCGGCATCATCTATACTTTGCCCAACTTCTACGGTGAGTCCGTGGCAGTGCAAGTCTCGAGTGCTAATGTGGCACGCAAGGTCGATCAATCAACACTAACGCGTGTTGAAGACATTCTCAAGCAAAACGACATCCCTTTCACTGGCTCTTTCTTTAGTATGAATGGCCCAGTGGGTACAGTGCGCGTGCGTTTTGATACCCCCGACACCCAGCTTAAAGCTAAAGACATTATTGAGAAGGCGCTCAACCCAAACCCGGCAGAGCCTGATTATGTCGTTGCTTTAAACTTACTTTCTGGCTCACCTGACTGGCTTGCTGCGCTTAACGCCCACCCTATGTTCTTGGGTCTAGACTTACGTGGCGGTGTGCACTTCTTACTCCAAGTCGATATGCGTGGTGCCTTAGATTTACGCTATGACTCGATGAGCAATGAGGTTCGTGGCCTTCTACGTGATAATAATCACGTAGCTGAGAGCGTGAATAAATCAGGCTCTAGCATTGTTTCTACCTTTGCTAGCCAGAATGCCGCTGAGCAAGCCAATGATTTCCTCAGAACTCGCTTGCCTGAACTCTCTTCACAAGTGCGTGCTGAAGACGGTAAATTCGCACTTATCAGTGAAATCAGCCCGACTGAAATTAATCGCGTCCAAGACACAGCCTTAAAGCAAAATATCGTTACCTTACATAATCGTATTAACGAGCTTGGCGTGGCTGAACCCGTGATTCAACAGCAAGGCAATGACCGTATTGTGGTGCAATTACCTGGCGTACAAGACGTTGCAAAAGCCAAAGACATCTTAGGTCGTACTGCTACGCTACAATTACGCATGGTCGATGATTCGCCTGCGGCTGTTACAGCCCTCGCCTCAGGCACGGTGCCTTTTGGCTTGGAAGCCTTCGCCGACTCCGATGGCCGTCAAATTCTCCTGCGTCGCCAAGTGATGTTAACCGGTGAGAACCTTGAGAATGCCCAATCGGGTCGTAGCCAACAGACCCAACAACCCACCGTTAACCTCACTCTAGATAGCAAGGGCGCACGTATTTTCCGTGATATTACACGTGACAATATTGGTAAGCGCATGGCGATTGTTTTATTTGAAAATGGCCGCGGTCAAGTGGTAACGGCACCTGTTATTCGCTCGGAAATCCCTAACGGTCAAGTGGAAATTTCTGGTTCCATGAGCCCTACCGAAGCGGCTGACGTGGCGCTATTACTTCGTGCTGGCTCGCTTGCTGCACCGATGAGTATTATTGAAGAGCGTACGATTGGTCCTAGCCTTGGTGAGCAAAACATTAAACAAGGTTTTAACTCAACCCTCTATGGTTTCTTAGCCATCACCATCTTTATGCTGATTTACTACCATCTTTTCGGTGTGTTCTCAGCAATTGGTTTAACCTTTAACGTCTTGCTGCTTTTAGCCTTACTCTCAATCCTGCAAGCGACCTTAACCTTGCCTGGTATTGCGGCGATTGCGCTCACGCTAGGTATGGCGATTGACGCCAACGTGCTGATTAATGAACGGATTCGTGAAGAACTGCGTAATGGTGCAACCCCACAACAAGCGATTAATATCGGTTTCGATAAAGCTTGGGGTACCATTTTAGACTCGAACTTAACCTCATTAATCGTGGGTATTGCTCTATTAGCATTTAGTGGCCCTGGTCCAATTCGTGGCTTCGCCGTGGTGCATTGCTTAGGTATCTTAACCTCCATGTTCTCATCGGTCGTCGGTGTCCGTGCCTTGGTGAACCTCTGGTATGGCGGTCGTAAGAAACTAAAAACCCTGGCTATCGGTACTATCTGGAAACCTGAAGCCACAGACAGCAAAGAGTAATTGATTAAGCCAGTGTCTAGTGGCTCTCGCTGCTAGACACACGCATCATGCTGATGACATCAAGATGCAAAATATGTTTATTCGCCGCTTTGACTAAACAACACTTATCAAGGTGTTAATTAACAGCAGCGAGCAATGAGTACTGACAAATGTGTTGATAAGTCACTTTGACTTGCGAACACTTAGGAAAGAACAATGGAATTATTTAGAATCCGTAAAACCATCCCCTTTATGAAGTATTCGCTGATACTTAATCTGATCAGCTTAGTTACCTTCATCTTGGCGGTTTTCTTTATTGTGACACGCGGCTTCAATCTCTCCGTAGAGTTTACAGGGGGCACCGTTATTGAAGCTAAATACGCTCAGACAGCAAATATTGAGCACACTCGTCAAGCAATTGGCGATTTAGGTTATAAGGACTTCCAAGTACAAAACTTTGGTACCGCACAAGACGTCTTAATTCGTCTACCGATTCAAGAAGGCAAGTCCTCAGCCCAACAGAGTGAAGACATCCTTAAAGCCTTGCAATCCTATGATGATGGCGTGACACTTACCCGCGTGGAATTTGTTGGCCCACAGATTGGTAATGAGCTTTACCAGAACGGTTTGAATGCCTTTATCTTTGTGGTCTTAGGCATCTGTCTCTACCTAGCCTTCCGCTTCGAATGGAAATTTGCGATCGCTGGGGTCATTGCCAACTTACATGACGTAGTGATTATCCTCGGCTTCTTTGCCTTCTTCCAGTGGGAATTCTCTTTACCCGTACTCGCAGGTGTGCTTGCCGTCCTCGGTTACTCCGTGAACGAATCGGTGGTGATTATGGATCGTATCCGTGAGAACTTCCGCAAGCAACGTAAATCAAGCGTGGTTGAAGTCATCAATAGCTCAATTACACAGACCATCTCGCGCACCATCATTACGCACGGCTCAACCCAGATGATGGTTCTTGCCATGTTGTTCTTCGGCGGCCCAAGCTTGCATTACTTCGCCATGGCTCTAACGATTGGTATCTGGTTCGGTATTTACTCTTCAGTATTCGTTGCCTCTTCGATTGCTATGTGGCTTGGTATTAAGCGCGAAGATATGGTTAAAGCACCGAAGAAAGAAGATCCTGCTGCTGAGCTTATGGAAGGATAAGTTCAAAGCAGCAGACCAACAATCCCTCGTAAGGTTCCCCCACCAGGCAGCTGGAAGAAGAACAAAACGAGGGATTTTTATTTTCCGCGACAAGAACTAAGCCAGGTTTTATTTTCCGACTCAAGAACAGTCGCGCAGTTTTTATTTAAAAACACATATAAGGCGTGCTTCGTAAACTGCTAAGGCCTCAGACACATGAAACACCGAAAATTTTATGTAAATCAAGGGGCTAGCACAGCTACTTACGTAAAAAAAGAGTAAAATGTTCCCTTTTAAACTTTTACCCCCGGGCTTAAACCCGTTACGGTACCAATTATGCAAGAAACATCTCTTAAGCGCACTGGCGCTACGGCTGCAGAACCAACCCCTACCGCATCAGTCTTAGGCGCTGAAGTCCAACTTCCCGATTCAGCCAAGAAACTTTATATTAAAACCTTCGGTTGCCAAATGAATGAGTACGACTCAGACAAGATGGCCGACTTACTCAACGCAAAGAAAGGTTTAGAATTAACGCAAAACCCTGAAGAGGCTGATGTTATCTTACTCAACACCTGTTCAATTCGGGAGAAAGCGCAAGAGAAAGTGTTCTCCGACCTAGGTCGCATGAACCTACTCAAGAAAAAGAATCCAAACCTTGTGATTGGCGTGGGTGGTTGTGTGGCAAGCCAGGAAGGCGCCACAATTATTCGCCGCGCACCTTATGTTGATGTCGTCTTTGGCCCACAAACCTTACATCGCTTGCCTGAGTTAATTGATCAGAAGCAAGCGACAGGCCGCTCACAAGTCGATGTCAGCTTCCCTGAAATTGAGAAATTTGATAATTTACCGCCTGCTCGAGTTGATGGTCCCTCAGCGTTTGTGTCCATCATGGAAGGCTGCAGTAAATATTGCAGTTATTGCGTCGTGCCGTATACCCGCGGCGAAGAAATCTCACGCCCTTTTGAAGATGTTTTAGTTGAAGTCGCGGACTTAGCCGACCAAGGGGTTAAAGAAGTCAACCTGCTCGGGCAGAACGTTAACGCCTACCGTGGCCTGATGGACAGTGGTGAAATCGCTGACTTCGCTATGCTCTTAGAATATGTGCATGAGATTCCTGGTATTGAGCGTATCCGCTACACCACCTCTCACCCTAAGGAAATGACGAAGCGCTTAATTGAGGCGCATGCGAAACTGCCTAAATTAGTGCCATTCTTACACTTGCCGATTCAAGCCGGTAGCGATCGTGTTCTAGCCGCCATGAAGCGTGGTTACACAACCTTAGAGTTTAAGTCGGTGGTACGTAAACTGTATGCAGCACGACCTGGCCTAACCTTATCTTCTGACTTTATTGTCGGTTTCCCTGGTGAAACGGAAGAAGATTTTGAAGCTACTATGAAGTTGATTGAAGACCTTAACTTCGATACCTCGTTCTCTTTTATCTATTCACGCCGCCCTGGTACACCAGCTGCGGACTTGCATGATGATACGCCTTATGATGTGAAATTAAAGCGCCTACAGCGCTTGCAAGCACAGATCAATAAGCAAGCGAAAGCGATTAGTGAGCGCATGATCGGAACCACTCAGAAGGTTCTGGTTGAAGGCAAATCACGCCGTGATAGTGAAGAGCTAACTGGTCGCACTGAAAACAATCGTATCGTCAACTTTGCTGGCTCTGAGCGCTTAATTGGCCAGATGGTTGATATTCAAATTACTGAGGTTTATACCAACTCATTACGTGGCGCTATCGTCATACAAGATTAAGGAGTCGCATGGGAGCCAAACGCACAATGCCAACCGTGGTCGTCTTAGATGGTGATAATACGCAACTCGCCAACTTTCTCGGCCCTCTAGATGAAAATCTACGCCAAATCGCTATCGCCTGGGGCGTAGAAGTTGGGCGTAATGGTAACCGCATCAATATTGAGGGTGCACAAGCACAAGCGGCGGCGAATGCGATTCATCTATTTCACCGCCAAGCACGCCATAAAGACCTCTCGATTGATGATATTCAACTCGGTTTAGTTGAGCTAAAAGCCAGCCCTGTGCCCTCTAGATCAGCTTCCCCTACTTCGACTTCCTCTAGCTCTACTTCCTCTAACCTTGCTTCGTCACGCTCAGTCAATCGTTCTAAGGAACTATTGGCCCAAGAAGAAGTCTTGCCTGAGCTACCGCCCCTTGACGATGATAGTGATAGCATTGCCTTGCGCACGCGTCGGAGTGATTTACGTCCGCGTACACCACGTCAACGCGCTTATCTAAACAATATTCTGCGTCATGATATTACCTTTGGCGTGGGCCCCGCTGGCACGGGCAAAACCTGGCTCGCCGTAGCTTGCGCCATTGACGCCTTAGAGCGTGACAATGTCCAACGCATTATCCTCACACGCCCTGCTGTTGAGGCCGGAGAGCGCTTGGGCTTTTTACCGGGCGATCTCGCACAGAAAGTCGACCCCTATTTACGTCCACTTTATGACGCTTTATATGATTTAATGGGCTTTGATAAGGTACAGCGCCTTTTTGAAAAACAAACCATTGAGATTGCTCCGCTCGCCTATATGCGCGGTCGCACCCTGAATCATGCCTTTGTCATTTTAGATGAAGCACAGAACACCACACCCGAACAGATGAAGATGTTCCTCACGCGTATTGGCTTTGGTAGTAAAGCCGTGATTACGGGCGACCCCAGCCAAGTTGACCTACCCCGTGGCCAACGCAGTGGCTTAAGTCACAGTCTGGGGGTTTTATCTGGCGTACAAGGTATTGCGGTGAGTCAATTTACCAGTAAAGACGTGGTGCGCCATCCCCTAGTAGGGCGTATAATTGATGCTTATGAAGCCGCTGAAGCCATGACGGAAGAATCTCGTCATGATTGAACGTCGCTTCAAAATAATCACAATTGTTTTCATTCAAGCCAGTCACTAGAGAGCCTTATTATGATTGAACTACATCTTAGTGTGCAGTACGCTACGCCAGTCCCCGAGCTGAGTCGCCAACAAGTGCGCGCCTGGGTTGTACGTGCTCTAAATATTGCCTATGAACAGGATGAGCATGAGTTTGAAAGTGCGGAACTTAACTTACGCTTTGTCGATAGCGACGAAGCTCTCGCACTTAACCGAACTTATCGTGATAAAGACTATGCACCGAATGTTTTAAGCTTCGAGTATGGTGTAGACCCATTAGGCACGATTCGTGGCGATATTGTTATTTGCTGGTCAGTACTGCAAAATGAGGCCATAGAGCAAGGTAAGTCCGCCAAGGATCATGCCGCACACTTAGTCATTCATGGCACCTTACATACACTTGGCTATGATCACCTTGATGATAAACAGGCCGAACATATGGAAGCCTTGGAAATCGCTATTTTGCAGCAGATGAAAATCGCCAATCCCTATATGTAAATATTTCATTTGAGCAAGCACTCAGTGAAAAGCCATGGTTAACCCTTGGGTTTTACGAAAAGTATTTTGAATATTTAAGTTTTTTGTCAGTTTTAATCAAAAAGTCTTATTTTTAGGTTATTCTAAAAGTCCCTTAACTAGACGTCCAGAGATGTCAACAGATCCTTATCCGTCCGCGGCCGAATCGGACTCAAAAACGGCCTCTAAATCCAGTTTCTCTAACAAGCTCCTAACGCGCATGAAACAATTGTTAAAGCGCAAAGAGCCTGAAGATAGAGAGGATATCCATGAGCTCCTGAATGCCGCTCACGAACGTGAAATCATCGACGATGATGTGCACGCTATGGTGTTGGGCTCCATCTCTTTTGCCGAGAAAATTGTCAGTGATATTATGGTTTCTCGCTCCAAGATGGATATGGTGGATATCAACCAACACATTCCTGAACTCGTTGATTTCATTATCAATACGGCCCACTCGCGCTTCCCCGTGTATGAAGGCGAACGCGATAATGTGATTGGTTTGCTCTTGGCCAAGGACCTCTTACGCCATCTTACTGATCCGACAATTACTGTTCGAGAGTTAATTCGACCCGCCTACTTTGTACCTGAAACCAAGGACCTCAACAATCTCTTACAAGAGTTCAAGAAGACCCGTAACCATATTGCCATCGTTATTGATGAGTATGGTAGTGTCACGGGATTAGTGACGATGGAGGACGTACTTGAACAAATCGTCGGTGACATCGAGGATGAATACGATGAAGAGGCTGAACAATCCGTATTTCCTGAGTCTGACACGAGTTGGCGGATTATGGGCAGCACCGATATTTGCACCTTGAATGAAATCATTCAGAGCGAAATTCCTGAGGACGAGTACGACACCATTGGTGGTTGGTTGGCTTCTGAACTTGATCATATCCCTCGTCGCGGCGATACCTACGAATTCCAAGACTTACGCTTTAAGGTACTGCGTGCCAATGAAAAACGCGCTTTATGGATCCATATTCGACGCTTACCTAAAGCATCCCCAGAATCGACCTAACCCGTCAAAGAAGACTGTATGTTCTATTTACTCTTAGTGGCAGCAGGATTACTCCATGCGCAAAGTTTTGCAGCAGGAGTTATTCCTGCTGTTTTTCTACCTTATGCACAGCTATTCAGTCTTGCAGTCTTGTTTTTCGGCATTATGCGTGCCGCCTCTCGCAAGCAAGCCGTCGCTTTTACCTTTATTTTTGGCTTAGCGAATTTCTGCTCGGGTATCTATTGGCTCTATATCAGCATGCATACCTATGGGCATATGATTGGTGCACTTGCCGCCACTGCCGTGTTCTTACTGTCATTTTATCTTTGCTTATACCCAGCTTTAGCGGCCTATCTCTATCGTCTATTAGACCAACGCCCACGATTCTTTAGTGCCTTTCTATTGGCCGCTGCATGGGCACTAGGTGAATGGCTACGTGCGACTGTCTTCACAGGCTTTCCTTGGTTAAATATTGCTTATGCTCATGTTGACGGTCCACTCAGTGCTTGGGCACCGATTATCGGGGCTTACGGGGTAGCCTTCATCGCCGCCTTACTCTCGGCCTTAATCGCCTTAACCTTGCACCATTGGCGCTTGAAAAAGCAAGCCGCATTGTATCTATTATGCGGCATCGGTATTTTTGTCGCTAGCTCGCTTTTGAAGCCTATCAATTGGTCACAACCGGTAAATGAGCCGATTTCAATCCGACTGATTCAGGGCAATATCGATCAAGCAACGAAATTTAACCCACAAGAGATGTTTGCAAGTATGTGGGAGAATTTTGAACTCGCCTTACTGCCCCCATCCGATGAGCAGCACCCACCACGGATTGTTATCTTTCCTGAAACCATTATTCCAAGTTTCCAGAACCGCATGGATCCACAATTCTGGCAATCGGTGATTAATATGGCCGCTGCCCAAGGCGCTGAATTCTTTATTGGTGCCCCTTACTTTGCGGAACATAATGCTCAACCTTATTTTGCCAATAGTATCTTAGCGATTAATGGCAATACCCAAGTGGATGACCTATACAATGCGAGCCAAGCCATCAAGCGCTACGATAAACAGCACCTCGTGCCATTTGGCGAGTTTATTCCTTTCGGTTTTCGTTGGTTTGTTGAAGCCATGAGTGTGCCATTAGGCGACTTTAATCGTGGTGCTGTACGACAGAATAACTTTATTGTGGATCAACATGTCCTCGCACCGAACATTTGCTATGAAGATATTTTCGGCAATGAGTTATTACCTGCTCTATTTCCGCATGAAGGAGACCCTGGCGCCTCGATCTTATTTAATGTCAGTAATCTCGCCTGGTTTGGTAATACCTATGCGCTAGGGCAACACTTGCAGATGGCGCGTATGCGTGCACAGGAAACGGCTCGCCCAATGTTGCGCGCAACCAACACGGGAGCAACTGCTGCCATCGATCAATATGGAAATGTTGTTTCTTCGCTACCGAATGCCGTGCCTGGCATCTTAGATGTTCTGGTCCAAGGCACTGAAGGTTACACCCCTTACGCCCGAGCAGGCAACCCACCCATATTGTTGTTAATTGGCCTCATTATGCTATTAAGCTTAAGAAGAAAGGTATTTTCTCGTCATTCCGTAGTTATACAGCAACAAAAGTAGTTTATAAAGCCTCTTTCCTTGACAGAGCCATGCTTATACCTGTAATATCCTATTTTTCCTCAGTGGCTTAGGCTAACTTAGGAAATAAGAATTATGCATTACATGGGGGTATAGCTCAGCTGGGAGAGCGCTTGCATGGCATGCAAGAGGTCAGCGGTTCGATCCCGCTTATCTCCACCAAACAACTTATTGAAAAATTTTTTAATAAAGTGCTTGCATAATTCTACAGCTGTGTTATAGTTATGAACTCAACACAGCGACAGATTAAAGAAATTTAATCGAGATGTTGAACAGTAATTAAGAGCACCAACTTCCTAATTACTGAGTCCGAAGTCCCCTTCGTCTAGAGGCCTAGGACACCACCCTTTCACGGTGGGTACAGGGGTTCGAATCCCCTAGGGGACGCCAAACAACTTGTTTGGATTGCAGTACACTAGTAGTAAACCGCTGCGGAGCGGTAGTTCAGTTGGTTAGAATACCGGCCTGTCACGCCGGGGGTCGCGGGTTCGAG
>JAUNUI010000010.1 GCA_030538255.1 Pelistega sp.
GTTGTTACCGTTGTTACCGTTGTTGGTACCGCCGTTATTGCCATTATTGTTTTTTTCGTTTTTTTGATTTTTCGAATTGGCATTTTGACTATTAGCATTAGATTTATTGCTATTAGTGTTTTTTCTTGAGCTCACCCCCGTTTCATAGCTATCCTTTTGCTTGGATTGTTGCGCATACGAGATTGTTGGGCTTAAGCTAAGACCTAGCAACACGAGTAGACTCACTGACAATGCCTGTAAACGTCTTTGTGCATTTACGGTATTTTCGCTTTGTGGTTTGGAGAGTAGGCGTGAGGATCCTGTCTTTTTACCACACGCAGAGCTTAATTCTGATGTGGCAACCCAGGTACCTAGGGATTCATTGTATATACTTCGAAAAACCTTATTCATATGTCGCCTCCGGGCGGTTCAAAT
Organism: Pelistega sp.; assembly: GCA_030538255.1. Lineage (GTDB taxonomy): Bacteria > Pseudomonadota > Gammaproteobacteria > Burkholderiales > Burkholderiaceae_B > Taylorella. Next base: position 415 of record JAUNUI010000010.1, read on the forward strand.
CATAAAAAGTGGTTCTGATAAGCGGTATCAGAGAAAGTCGAGATACTGAAATTTCAAACTTTATAAGAAATTTACAAATATTCACAAAACTAACACAGCTTATTAATTTTGAAACTCACTAGAAATAGTGATTTTTTCGAAAGGAGGATTTTATGAGTATTTTTTATTAGCGAATGATAAGCAAAGTTAATGGTTAATTGTTTGATTCTTATTGGTAAATAATGTATTTTGTCTAAAAAATTGATTTTTTTTAATTTTTAGGAATATTTTTGAAAAAATGAGCTTGCGTAACTGCTTGTTCATTAAGTGCAACATAAACCTAATCATGATCGACCTTAATCAGAACTATTTGTAACACATTAAAAAGAATAAAATGATGTCATTGCCGTCCTGAAGGAAGAGGTTTCACGGCTAGCTCTGATAAATTACTGAATTTAAAATCTTAAGCTGTGCTGTCGTCATTGTCGTACTCATAAAAAATGCGTGAAGACATTAAGCTTCACGCATTTCTAGAGCCGCCTCAAGATGTGTTCTACGAACGCTTACGATAAAACACAATGAATAGCTACAAAAAAACAGATAGCGAATGATTTCCACTATCTGCTTAATATGACTTATTACAAGTGGCTTAGCGGAAATATCGCTAAGCGTGGTAGTAATCGCCGTCATTTGGAGCGGGGAGCTCGTCAAAAATTAGGTCTTTACTTTATTGAATTTATTAATTTACGTCTTAGTTGAATCTATAAATTGACTGTCTCAATCAGGCTTCAAATTAACTGTCTCAGTCAAGCTTCAAATTAACTGTCTCAATCAGACTTGAATGTTATTTCTTCAATTTAGCAAAAGCCGCCGCCATTGCACCTAAACCTTGGCTCGCTTGGTCTTGTCCGCCACGATTATCCCGACCACTGCGCGAGCCACTATCACGACGTGCTGGGCGACCATTATTGGTGCCTGAGCCGAAAGAGGCACCAGCACCATCACCACGTTTCAAGGGTACACTATCATCATTCAAGCGCATGGTTAAACCAATACGCTTGCGTGGAGCATCGACTTCTTGTACTTTCACTTTGACCATTTGACCGACACGCACAACATCGCGTGGATCTTTGACGAAGGTTTCCGAGAGTGCTGAAATATGCACCAGACCATCTTGGTGTACTCCGATATCCACGAAAGCACCGAAGTTCGCCACGTTAGTCACTACGCCTTCTAATACCATACCAACCGCTAAGTCATTAATACTTTCAATACCTTCTTTGAAGGTGGCGGTTTTAAATTCTGGACGAGGATCACGGCCTGGTTTTTCTAATTCGCTAAAGATATCGCGTACTGTTGGCACACCGAATTTCTCATCGGTAAATTCGCTAGGTGAAAGTCCCTTCAGTGCTTCACGTTGGCCCATGACGGTTTTCACATCTTGCTGGATCTTGGCTAAAATACGCTCAACTACAGGGTAAGCTTCAGGGTGAACGGCTGAAGCGTCCAGTGGGTTCTCGCCATTATTAATGCGCAAGAAGCCTGCCGCTTGTTCAAAAGCCTTCGCGCCAAAACGTGGTACGTCCATAAGTTTACGGCGTGTGCTAAAGGCACCATTGCTATCGCGCCAATCCACAATATTCTTGGCTAAGCTCGTGTTCAAGCCGGATACGCGGCTTAATAAAGCAGCTGAAGCAGTATTCACATCAACACCGACCGCATTCACGCAGTCTTCAATCACCGCGTCTAATGAACGGGCTAATTCACGTTGGTTCACATCATGTTGATATTGGCCAACACCAATTGCCTTAGGTTCAATTTTGACTAATTCGGCCAGTGGATCTTGTAAGCGACGAGCAATTGAGACGGCGCCACGTAAGCTCACATCCAGATCAGGGAATTCTTTCGCCGCTAATTCAGAAGCTGAATACACCGAAGCACCTGCTTCAGAAATCACGATTTTCTTCACGCCTGCATTGGGGATGGCTTTTAATAATTCAGCCACAAGTTTCTCAGTCTCACGTGAGGCGGTACCATTACCAATCGCAATCAGTTCAATCTTATGTTTAGCGACTAAACCCATTAAGGTATGTAGTGAGCCTTGCACATCACGACGTGGCTCGAAAGGATAAATTGTGGCGGTATCGAGTAATTTACCGGTATGGTCAATTGCTGCGACTTTAACGCCTGTACGAATACCAGGGTCAAGACCGAGCACAGATTTAGGACCCGCAGGGGCTGCTAACAATAAGTCCTTTAAGTTTGCAGCAAATACGGCAATCGCATCTTCTTCGGCTTTCTCACGTAATTGCGTCATAAACTCAGTTTCGAAAGCCGTTAATAATTTAACTCGCCAAGTCCAGCGTGATAGTTCTGCTAACCACTTACTACGTGGATTTGCTTGCATGCTATAGTCAGCATCGAGGTCTAAGAAATCGCTAATACGTTCAACGCAAGGGTGGGGGACGATTGCATCTTGTTCAGCATCCAGGCCAATACGTAAGTCTAGAATGCCTTGGGTGCGACCACGAAGAAGCGCCAAAATACGGTGTGAGGGTAGGGTGCTCACGCGTTCATTAAATTCAAACCAATCACGGAAATTATCGCCTTCGGCTTCTTTACCTTCAATCACTTTAGAGTGCAGTACGGCATTCTTATTTAAGTAGTCACGCATATCCGCAACTAACTCTGCATCTTCAGCAAAGCGTTCTGCCAAGATATCACGCGCACCATCTAGAGCAGTTTTAGCGTCATCAATTTTAAGTTCAGGGTTCAAGTAATTCGCCGCCAAGACTAGTGGCTCACAATCCTGATCGGCAAGAATCGCATCGGCCAGCGGTTCTAAACCAGCTTCTTTGGCAATCTGTGCCCGGGTACGGCGCTTCGGTTTATACGGTGCATATAAGTCTTCTAAGCGTTGCTTTGAATCGGCACTTAATAACTGCGCTTGCAGCTCAGGCGTCATCTTCTCCTGTTCGATAATCGAGCTGATAATCGCTAAGCGACGGGTTTCTAATTCGCGTAAATAAACAAGGCGTACTTCCAGATTACGTAAGACGGTATCATCTAAGCCGCCTGTCACTTCTTTACGATAGCGTGCGATAAAGGGCACAGTGGCGCCTTCATCTAAGAGATCTACCGTGGCCGCAACTTGGGCTGCTCGTACATTCAGTTCTTGGGCTAGCTGTTCAACAATACGTTGTTCATCAATGGTGTCATTCACTTGCTTTATTACTTCTGTATTCATTGCAAATCGCTTTTATAAAAATAAAACATAACCCAGTATTTTGCCACATTGATTTGCCCTTATGTCGGACTTGAGCTGCTCGGAATTGAAACCAATAGTTAATTTCTGTCAGTCGTTGCTTATGCGCTCCTCAGAGTGACGCTATTTCTTGGCTTGTTATGGTTTCAGCTTTGCTCTTGGTATTTATTCCATACGGCGTATTCATTATCCAGTTCTTCCCCACATTAGCGTGCCCTTATTTCTAGAACAAACTGGTTCAGCCTCGCGCCTTTGAACCATCACAAATCAGCTTTATTACTTGCTTTTAATGGCTGTATTCCAGACAGATTTGTCCATAAGTCGAGTGCATAAATCTTGCTAGTTCGCACTCGAATTCTTCTTTTTATCGCGATAAGAAAAATTGGTCAGACCATAATTAATTAGTATAAACCACTATTGGTCAATATTATCAATACCCCTACAATTTCAATCCTTAATTGGTATGTCTATATTTATAATTGGTAATACCAATTTAAAAAACTCTAGATGTCTGAGACAAACATCTTTTTAAAAAATTAAAGCCTATTTGATTGACAAGGAATTAACAATGCAATGGCAACAGATCTATGATCCACTCGGTAATATATGGCTATCCAGTCTAGTCGCATTAATACCGATTATTTTCTTCTTTTTAGCCTTAACCGTGCTACGCCTAACAGGTATTGTGGCGGGGACTATTACGGTTATTTTGGCGATTTTGGTGGCGCTTTTTGCCTACCAGATGCCGCTTAATATGGCACTCGCCTCGGGTGTTTATGGCTTTTTCTATGGTCTATGGCCAATTGCCTGGATTATTATTGGTGCCGTTTTTCTCTATAAAATTTCAGTGAAAACGGGGCAATTTGATATCATTCGCTCGAGCATCTTATCGCTGACAGCAGACCAACGCATGCAGATGCTCCTAGTCGGCTTTGCTTTTGGTACCTTCTTGGAAGGGGCAGCTGGCTTTGGTGCGCCCGTGGCGATTACGGCAGCTTTGCTTGTCGGCTTAGGCTTTAAACCGCTCTACGCTGCAGGTCTTTGCCTAATTGCGAATACGGCCCCCGTGGCTTTTGGCGCAATGGGTATCCCAATCATTGTGGCGGGGCAAGTGTCCAACCTTGATCCGATGGAAATCAGTCAGATGGTAGGCCGTCAATTGCCTTTCGTTGTACCGATTGTGTTGGTCTGGTTAATGGCCTTGATGGATGGCTGGCGCGGTGTGAAAGAGATGTGGCCAGCCATCGTGGTGGGTAGTGTTTCGTTTAGTGTAGCGCAATTTTTAACCTCAAACTATATTGGTCCTGAGCTGCCTGATATTACTGCCGCCATTGCCACCTTAGCGAGCTTAACGATTCTGTGTAAGTTCTGGCAGCCTAAGCATATCTTCCGCTTTGATGAGGAAAAAGCGACTGCGACTACGCTTAAGGGTAGCAACTACGTTAAAGGCAGTAGCTCCGCGAACACCAGCCAGCCACTTAATCAAGCCGCTGCAACCGTGCAGAAAGCGGCGTCAGCGCAGGATAAGGTTTCCGCAGACTCAGTAACAGCACCAGCATATGCAGTATCTACGCCTGTGGATGCAGTATCTACGTCTGCGGATTCAGTCGTTTTGCCTGCAGAGACAGTGTCCTCACAAGCTGAAGCAAGGGCGAAAGCGTATACAATGGCTCAAATTATTAAAGCCTGGATGCCTTTTGCAATCCTCACGCTTGTGGTGACAATCTGGAGTGTTGCTCCTTTCAAGCGCTTATTTGCTAAGGGCGGTGCATTAGAGCATTGGGTCTTTACCGTCGAAGTTCCAGGCTTACATCAGCTGGTACAGAAAATGCCTCCTGTGGTGAGCGAAGCATTGAACTATGCCGCGGTCTATAAGTTTGATTGGTTTTCGGCAACGGGCACGGCTATTTTAATTGCTGCCATCATCACCATCCTCTATTTGAAAATGCGGCCTAGTGAGGCTATCAAGACATTTGCTGAAACCTTAAATGAATTAAAAGTGCCGATTGCCTCAATTGGTATGGTGTTGGCATTTGCCTTTGTCGCGAATTACTCGGGTCTTTCGGCAACCTTAGCGCTGGCACTGGCGCATACCGGAGATGCCTTCACCTTTTTCTCCCCATTCCTTGGGTGGTTAGGTGTGTTCTTAACAGGATCAGATACCTCCGCGAATGCCTTATTTGGTGCGTTGCAAGCCACCACGGCGCATCAGATTGGGGTTTCGGATGTGCTCTTAGTGGCAGCCAATACCAGTGGTGGTGTGACTGGCAAGATGATTTCGCCCCAATCGATTGCGATTGCGTGTGCCGCAGTAGGGCTAGTTGGGCGTGAATCGGATCTGTTTAGATTTACCGTAAAACATAGCCTTATTTTTGCCACGATTATTGGTATTATGGTCACTGTCCAAGCGTACTTGTTACCATGGATGATTCCTTAATATCGTAAATAAATCGTGTTGGAGTAAGTATGACGGTTATTGACCATTCTATTCAAAAGCTCGCAAAGATGTTAGAGGCCTTGGGTTTAAATGTTGGTGACCGTCTACCTGCAGAACGAAAATTGTGTGAAATGCTATCGATGTCTCGAGCGACCTTGCGTGAAGTATTAAGTCAGTTGAATGCGCAAGGCATGTTGAATAAGCGACAAGGATCTGGTTCTTACTTGACGACGCATCCTTCGCTTTGGTCAATTACGCCGAATCTGAATCTCTTAGGTTCTTTAATCAGTGAAGATCCAGATTATCGCTACGATGTGCAAGAGGCGCGAGCAGTACTTGAAAGTGGTACGGCTTGGTATGCTGCTAAGCGTGCAACCGAAGAAGACCTGCAAATGATTCGCCAAGCCTATGAGCAACTCTTATATTACCAAGAGCAGGGACAAGATGAATTATCAGCGGATGCGGATGCGGCTTTTCATCTGGCAATTGCTGAGGCTAGCCACAATGTCGTACTGATTCAAATGATGCGCAATGTCTTTAAATTATTACGCTATAACGTAGCACTTGGTCGTCGCAAACTTTATGCAGAACCACAACGATTTAACCAATTAAATTTACAACATACGGCGGTTTTAAGCGCGATTGAGCGGCGTGACCCTGAAGCTGCTAGTGCAGCGGTGCGACAACATCTTGACTTCGTGATTCAAGAAGTACGAGAAATTGATGAAGCAGAGGCCCGTCGCCAACGTAAAAATCGCTTAGATCTCTAAGGATAATTGTTAAGGATTACATGATGATTATTTCATCTTCTAAAGATTACCGTGAAGCGGCACGTCGTCGCTTACCCCCATTTCTCTTTCATTACATTGATGGTGGCGCTTATGATGAGGCCACGCTGGAGCGCAATGTCAAAGACCTGGCCGATATTGCTTTGCGTCAGCGCATCTTAAAGAATATGTCTGAACTCAGTCTAGAGACCGAGTTATTTGGTGAGAAACTCGCTATGCCTCTGGCCTTAGCACCTGTGGGCTTAACAGGTATGTATGCGCAACGGGGTGAGGTGCAAGCGGCGAAGGCAGCGGATAATAAGGGTATCCCATTTACCTTATCAACGGTGTCAGTCTGTCCAATTGAAGAAGTTGCACCAGCGATTAAGCGTCCGATGTGGTTCCAACTCTATGTATTACGTGACCGTGGTTTTATGAAGAATGTTTTGGAACGTGCTAAAGCGGCAGGTTGTTCAACCTTGGTATTTACCGTGGATATGCCGGTACCAGGCGCACGTTATCGTGATGCACACTCAGGTATGAGTGGACCGAATGCCGCGATGCGTCGTTATGCACAGGCTGTCTTGCATCCCCATTGGGCTTGGCATGTCGGCATGAAGGGGAAGCCACATGACTTGGGTAATATTTCTCACTATTTAGGCAAGCCGACAGGTCTGGCAGACTATATTGGTTGGTTAGGCAATAATTTCGACCCTTCTATTTCTTGGAAAGATTTAGAGTGGATTCGAGAGTTCTGGGATGGTCCGATGGTGATTAAAGGCATCCTTGATCCACAAGACGCGAAAGATGCTGTGAGTTTTGGGGCTGATGGGATTGTGGTGTCGAATCATGGTGGTCGTCAATTAGATGGCGTGCTTTCAAGCACACGTGCTCTGCCACAGATTGCGGATGCGGTAAAAGGGCAGTTGAAGATTTTGGTCGATTCGGGAATTCGCAATGGCCTAGATGTCGTGCGCATGATTGCGCTGGGTGCTGACACGTGCTTAATTGGGCGTGCTTTTGCCTATGCTCTTGGTGCCGCTGGACAAGCAGGGGTAGAGAATTTACTGGACTTAATGCGCAAAGAAATGCAGGTAGCCATGACCTTAACGGGGGCAAAATCAATTGCTGAAATTAATCAGGATTGCTTAGTAGCTGATTTGCATAAAATTTAAGTTTGAAATTTAAGGCATCAGGTATCAATGGTAGGATTGCTTGGTGCCGAGTTTATGGCAGCTCAAGTTGATAGGATTGCTTGGTGCCGAGTTTATGGCAGCTCAAGTTGATAGGATTGTAAGGACGCATATAGGAGTGACTCAGTATATCTAGTGAGCTATTGCACACGATTCAGTTTGGAAAATTGGTGAGCTGAGGCAGAGTCAGGGCATAATAAGTTAAAACTGTGCAGACGCTCACGTTAGCCCCTGAGGTTTGAGTGAGATTTAGGCGCCTGCGCTTGTTAGAGATACTGGAAAATATCTGTGTTTTTATCCAGTGTAGTGATTTGTCCAGCCTGAATTTGATACTATAGTGACTTTGCAATTTACCGTGAAGAATTATGCCCACCTTTAGTGTTGCCGAGTACTTTCAAGAAGATGGTTGCCTTGCTCAATCTCAGGCAGGCTATCGTGTGCGTCAAGCGCAGGTAGAGTTAGCTGAAGCCATAGAGAAGACGATAGCTGAGCAAGGCACTTTAGTCGCTGAAGCCGGTACGGGTACGGGCAAAACCTGGGCCTATTTAGTGCCAGCTTTTACCGCCTTGGGTAAGGTTTTGGTTTCAACGGGGACGCGGACTTTACAAGATCAATTATTTCGCAAAGATGTACCCGCCTTGAAAAAGGCCATGGGTACGCATGCCCACGTTGTCTTACTTAAGGGACGCAGTAATTATGTCTGCCATTTTTATTTAAATCGCTTAGAGAATGACACGCGTGGTGGCTTACGCTCTAAAGAGGAAGTCAGCCAATTGCGTGAGATTAAAGTCTTTATGCAACGCACGAAAAGCGGCGATAAGACTGAATGTACGACAGTGCCTGAATCAGCAGATATCTGGCATCGTGTCACCTCGACCCGGGAAAGTTGCTTAAATCAAGACTGTCCATATCTTGATGATTGTTTTGTGAATAAGGCACGCCGTGCGGCTCAAGATGCTGATGTGGTGGTGATTAATCATGCTTTATATTTCTCTGATTTGGCGATGCGTAAGAATGGTCAAGGTGAATTCCTACCACAAGCAGATACGGTGATCTTCGATGAGGCTCATCAAATCCCTGATACGGCGACGAATTTCTTAGGGAATGTGGTCTCAATGGCGGAGTTAATGAACTTGCTCAAAGAAGTCGAGCGCGCCATGACGACGAATGTGCCTAAGGTGCTTGAATGGGATAAGGAATGCGCTAAGGTAGGATTTGAAGTACGTGAGTTACGAATTGAGGCCCGAGACATTGAAAACCTGCCAGGTAAGCGTGTGGTTTATGAGAAAATTCCGAACGCTGAGAATGTTCAGCCGACTTTAGATAATTTAATCATCGCCATCGGTAATCTATGCGATAAGATTAAACCCTTTAACGATAAGCATACGGATATTTTGGCCGTGCATACCAGCTTAGCAGCCTTATTCGATAATTTCCATAAGTGGGCCTATCCGCATCTGCATGAGCATGAGGATAAGGACATCTATGTGCGCTGGATTGATTATGGCACTCAGCATATGCGTTTTAGCCGAGCGCCCTTATCTGTAAAGAGTTTTGGTGGTTTTAAACGCGATGACCAAGCCTGGATTTTCACCTCAGCAACCTTAACTGTGAATCATGGCTTTGATCATTTCACCCAACAGCTTGGTCTGTATGATGCGCAGTGTAAGAGCTGGGATTCACCGTTTAACTATCAGGATAATGCGCTGCTTTATGTGCCGCAGAATTTGCCTGATCCGCGTAGTGAGCAATATAACCCTGCTTTTGTTAAGACCTTACTGCCGTTTATCAAGAAGACGCCTGGTGGCGTGCTGATACTCTGTACCACACTAAGAGCGGTAGATGCGATTAGTGATTTATTGACGACTGCTTTTGCCAAGGAGTCTATTAATCGCCCTGTTATGCGCCAAGGCGAAAGTACACGTGGCCTTTTGATGCAACGCTTTCGTGATGAGACTCAAGCAGTATTGGTGGGTAGTGCGAGTTTCTGGGAGGGCGTTGACTTTCCGGGTGAGTTATTGACCTTGGTGGCGATTGATAAATTGCCTTTTGCTCCTCCTGATGATCCTGTCTTAGAAGCACGGATGAATGAATGTAAAGAGAAGGGTGGTAATCCCTTTATGCAGATTCAGATTCCTGAGGCGGTGATTGCCTTGAAGCAAGGGGCGGGGCGCTTAATTCGTACAGAGCGTGATCGGGGCGTGCTGATTGTCGGTGATGGGCGCTTGGTCGAGAAATTCTACAGTAAATTATTATGGCGCAGCTTACCTGATTTCTACCGTACTCGTGATGCTGAGGTTGGCTTAGATTTTTGGCCTTAAGTTAAGGAACGAGTAAACGCGTTCTCATTAGCATCACAGGGTAAGTGCTGGTTTGAGTAGAGCGAATTTATGTCTGGGTCTAAGTGTCTAGCAGATAACAGCTGAATAACTGAATCCAAGGTACATGCATACTTAGGATGCGTGAGTGCTTTACTATTAAAAAACCTTCTGTTTGATTGGCTTGATTCGCGAGGAATAGCCATCACAGAAGGTTTATTTGAGTAAGCTCACACATATTGGTGCGATATTACAGTTGCAGGACTCTATGCTGAGTCTCAATGAATATCTAAGAACACTTGACCGACAATCTGCTGTAACAATTACAGGACTATATGCTGGACCTCAATATGCTGAACCTCAATGAATGAGTACTGAGTCTGAGTACTTCGTTGACAGATTTAATTCAACCAAGTGCTTGGACTCATCCAGCTCCACCAAGAACCAGACTGCTTACCTAGGCCTTGAGTGTAATATTTGCTATCAGGGAAGTTAGCATCAAGTACGCGCTTAGCATCACTGGCTTGGTCTTGTAGGCCAAGTTGTTCGTATGATTTCATCATAATAAATAACGCACGCTCGGCAGCTTGTACACCTGAGAATTCACGTAGAACACGTTGTGATCGGTTGATAGCGGCAACGTAACCTTGGCGTAAATAGTAGTATTCAGCCACATTCGCCTCGTTATCAGCGATGGTGCTAACTAACCACGTCAGACGTTGTTGCGCATCAGAAGCATAGCGGCTATTCGGATAACGCTCAACTAATTCTTTAAACGCATCATACGATTGGCGCAGACCCTTGGGGTCACGCTCACTCGGGTCTTGACCGGTATAGCTTGTTAAAAAAGCACTCGGTGGGGTAAAGGTCACCATGCCTTTTAAGTACAGCATATAGTCTGTACCTGGGTGATTAGGGTAGATCGCCAAGAATCGATTAATCGCAGCAGTTGCTTGCGCAGGTTCTTCATCCTTCCAGTTAACATAGGCTTGGTCAATCAAGGACTGTTGTGCGTATGATGTATAGGGATAACGGCTTTCTACCGCCGCTAAATAAGTTCGAGCGCTTTTCCATTCAGAACCACGCACGCTCTCACGAGCAGCATTATAAAGCTGTGGAGCAGACCAGCCGACAGTTTCATCAACATCAGATTTCCCCACGATGCCGCAACCAGCAATAATGCTTGTGCTTAGTAGGATGAGTGCGCTGCGATAGATTCTCTTCATAGTGACTTTAGAATGGTTAGTATCGAAAATTAATGCATATCATAACATTGCAAGAAAGAAATATAACACTGCAATACTAAAATTATAGTTTTTTTCTGTGATTGTGAGAACTTGCCTAGGGTAAATAATTAATTTAACGATTAATACCGCTGTGTTTCGCTCATAAGTGCAAGGGCTTATACCATCGCTTTGCGTGCCGCAAAATAGACGATACTAGGGGTTATTTGCATGCATATGTTTTAGCGCAGCTCAGTAAAATAGCAAACTAGGGCTACAATAATCTTTTTTAGAAAATATCATTACGCGCAGGAGCAAGCTTGGATGTCAAAAAGGCCATGCTTATGCGCAGGAGCAAGCTTGGATGTCAAAAAAGACCATGGAAACGAAACCACAGGATGAACTTGAGCTTGAAGCAGAGTTTGAGCATGATCTAGAGGTTGAAGCTCAGATGGCTTTTAACCCTGGTGCGGTCTCTGCTGAGCCGCATGTCTTTCGCTTAGACCGTTATGTGCAAGCGGATCGTCTGGATAAGGTGGTAGCCAAATTAATGCCACAACATTCACGTGGGCGACTACAAACGTGGATTGAGGAAGGTTTTGTCTCAGTGCAAGATAAGACCGCTAAGATACGTCTAGTGGTCGGGCCAGGTGATGTCATCACAGTGCAAGAGCAAGCGAGTGAGCAGAGCAAGGCTTTTTTACCTGAAGATATAGAGTTTGAGGTGATAGCAGAGAGTGCCGCTTGGATTGTGGTGAATAAGCCCGTTGGTTTGGTTACGCATCCCGGTGCAGGTAATTGGAGTGGAACCTTACTCAATGGTTTATTGTTTCGCTATCCAGAGCTGGGCTTAATACCGCGTGCAGGTATTGTGCATCGATTAGATAAAGACACCTCAGGTGCTTTAGTGATTGCACGCACACTTGAAGCACAGACGCATTTAGTGCGTCAGTTGCAAGATCGTTCGATGAGTCGTCGTTACCGCGCCTTGGCGAGTGGGGTGACGCAGGAGCAAGGTACGGTCGATAAACCTATCGGGAGAGATCCTAGAGTCCCTGTGCGTATGAGCGTTGAGCGTCCTATTGCACCTAAGCCTGCGATTACCCACTACCACCTTTTACAACAAGGTGAGTTCGATGAGCGCATGGTGAGTCTCTTGGAGTGTCGCCTTGAAACAGGTCGCACACACCAGATTCGTGTGCATATGGCAAGTATTGGACACCCTCTATTAGGAGATCAGCTCTATGGTAGTCAGGTTCGCGTAGAACGACAGATGTTGCATGCTTTTCAATTGGGTTTCATCGATCCGCTAAGTGGTGATAAGCTTGAATTTAATGCACCTATTGCTGAAGATATGCAGGACTTGATGGCGCAGATTACTTGGTTTTAAGCTAAGTTGTGGACTTTAAAAATCTATCGTAATTCTATCGAGAAGAAGTGCGTAAAAAGGTGTAGGTGAAATTAAATGGAACGCGAGCAATTCATAAGTGGGCAAAGTTGGCCTAAGGTAGTGTACGGTACAACACGAAGAAATATGCCAGGCGTAAGCGAAGGGCCTTTTGCGGGTTTTAATTTGGGCTTGCATTGTGGTGATGTGCTAGAACATGCACAAGCGAATCGAGAGCGTCTAAAGGAGCTCTTGCCCCACGCTCCGATTTGGTTGAATCAAGTTCATGGCATTACGGTATACGATGCGGATATGCAGCAGGAGCAAGACAAAACGGCCGATGCAGCGGTGACGACGCGTGCGGATTGTGTCCTGGCGATTATGACGGCGGACTGTTTGCCTGTTGTTTTGTCGAGCGAACAGGGGCAGGTGATTGGTGCTGCCCATGCAGGATGGCGCGGTTTGTGTGCCGGTGTATTAGAGGAAACAGTTAAGGTAATGCGTCAGAAAATGGCGCATTTAGGAATTGAGCAGCAAGGCATTAGGGCATGGATTGGTCCAGCGATTTCATACGATTGTTTTGAAGTGGGCGAGGAGGTTTTGCAAGCATTTACTGAATTCGATCAGCAAATTGCTCAGTTTTTTAAGCCGCATCCACGGCATGTGGGAAAGTGGTTTGCGGACCTGCCAGCAATCGCAAAATACCGCTTAGAAGCACAAGATATTCGAGAAGTCGAACTAAGTCATTACTGTACGTTTCAAAATGAACAGTTATTTTATTCGTACCGACGTGAAGCACCGACAGGGCGTCTCGCTACTTTTGTCTGGAAAACGACAATTTCATAAAGAAAGAGTTCGTTTTTACCGTTAAATTTCGGGTTTTCACTCTTTTCTTTCATTGAAGTTTATCCTAAATTAAAACTGTAATATAAATAGCGTATTCTCTGGTATAGTAGATAGTAGTTTACTTTATTTACTTATCGACATAAATGTTCCGTGACGGCTATCGTACGGAGTTACGTATTTTATAGTTTATATATTTAATGTGTGGGGAAACAACATGGCTGAAAAGCAGGACGATCAGAATATTGCACCTTGGTTAGCGCCTATGGCGAATGCTGCCGAACAATTTAAAGCATTACAACAACAGTTTTTGGGCAACTTCCAAAATTTATTCGGTCAGGCTACTCAGGGCAGTTTGCCAGAAATTAAAGACCGTCGCTTTAGTAGCGATGCTTGGAAAGCTAATCCACAATTATTAAGCTTGGCACATATGTACTTGCTGTCTTCTAAGGCAATGCAAGATATGGTGGATAAGTTAGAAGTTGAGCCTGCCGTGAAAGAGCGTTTGAAATATTATTCAAACCAATGGATTGATGCGATTTCACCTTCGAATTTCTTCGCTTTGAATGCGGATGCCTTGAAAGCCTTCCAAGATACTAAGGGTGAGTCACTCCAGAAAGGTATGGCTAACTTTATCGAGGACACGCTCAAGGGACGCATTACACAGACTGATGAATCGGCCTTCGAAGTAGGTAAAAACTTAGCGATTACACCAGGTAAGGTGGTGTTTAAGAATGCGCTATTTGAACTGATTCAATACACGCCACAGACTACTGATGTGTATGAAGTGCCTTTATTGATGGTGCCTCCTTGCATTAATAAGTTTTATATTCTTGATTTACAGCCAGAGAACTCTTTTGTTAATCATGCTGTACAACAAGGCCACACGGTATTTTTAGTGTCTTGGCGTAATCCGATGGACAGTGATACCGATAACACCGATCTGAAGACTTGGGATGATTATATCGAAGACGGTGTGATGGCAGCGATCAATATGACACGTGAGATCTCAGGTAAAGATAAGATCAATGCTTTAGGTTTCTGCGTGGGCGGTACGATGTTATCGACAACGCTATCAATTCTGCGCGCTCGTGATGAAGATCCGGTGAATAGTTTAACGTTACTCACGACGTTCCTGGACTTCAGTGAAACAGGTATTATGGATGTCTTTATTGATGAAGCCATGGTGTCTATGCGCGAGGCGACAATTGGTCGTGGTGGTTTGATGCCAGGCCAGGAATTAGCATCAACCTTCTCATTCTTGCGTCCTAACGAATTAGTGTGGAATTATGTAGTGAATAACTACTTCAAGGGCGAGACACCGATGGCTTTTGATATTCTGTACTGGAACTCAGATAGCACTAACTTACCAGGCCCATTCTTTGCTTGGTATTTACGTAATACCTATTTAGAAAATAATTTAGTTGAACCAAATAAAGCGACAGTGCTAGGTACGGGTGTAGACTTAGGTCGATTGGATATGGATACGTATATTTACGCGTCTAAAGAAGACCATATTGTGCCTTGGCAGTCAGCTTATATGAGTAACGATGTAGTTAGCGGTAAGAAGCGTTTCTGTTTAGGCGCTTCAGGTCACGTCGCTGGCGTGATTAATCCTCCTTCTAAGAACAAGCGTAATTATTGGGTTAACGACAATGAGTACGATGATGGCTATTTAAGTCACGAACAGTGGTTTGAAGAGTCACAACAAAAACCTGGTAGCTGGTGGGTAGATTGGTCAGCTTGGCTAGCTGAGCGCTCGGGTAATCAAGTGAAAGCCAAGAAAACTTTGGGCAATACAAAACATAAACCAATCACCGATGCACCAGGTGAGTACGTTAAAGTACGTGCAGTAAAGTAAAAGTAAGAATTTTTGAACAGTAAGTTTATATTTTAGGAGGACGCATATGAGTCAAAAAGTAGCATACGTAACGGGTGGTATGGGTGGTATTGGTACCTCGATTTGCCAACGCTTAGCCAAAGAAGGTTTTAAAGTGATTGCTGGCGCTGGTCCAAGCCGTAACGTCCAAAAATGGTTAGATGAACAGTCGGCATTGGGTTATACATTCTATGCCTCAGTAGGTAACGTTGCCGATTGGGACTCTACTGTTGAAGCTTTTGAAAAAGTAAAAGCCGAGCATGGTAGCGTGGATGTATTGGTTAATAATGCGGGTATTACACGTGATGGCGTATTCCGTAAAATGAGTCTAGAAGACTGGACTTCAGTTATGGATACCAACCTAAACAGCTTATTCAACGTCACCAAACAAGTGATTGAGAGTATGTACGAAAAGCGTTGGGGCCGCATTATCAATATCAGCTCAGTGAATGGTCAGAAAGGTCAGTTTGGCCAATCAAACTACTCAACCGCTAAAGCGGGTATCCACGGCTTTACAATGGCTTTGGCACAAGAGATGGCTAGTCGCGGTGTAACAGTTAATACTGTTTCCCCAGGCTATATCGGTACAGAAATGGTACGTGCAATTCGCCCTGAAGTATTAGAGCAGATTGTGGCAACCATTCCAGTACGTCGTTTAGGTACACCTGAAGAAATCGCTTCTATGGTTGCTTGGTTAGCATCGGATGATTCTGGCTTTGCAACAGGCGCTGACTTCTCAGTGAACGGCGGCTTACACATGAGCTAATCAGCTTGTCTAGGGCGATAATAGTGCTAATATGGCACTATTGTCGCCTTTATTTTATGGAATGCAGTATGACCCAAACAGTAGACTCAAGCAGAACTATTAAAAAATATCCGAATCGTCGACTCTACGATACGGAAACGAGTACTTATATTACCTTGGCGGATGTCAAACAATTAGTTTTAGATAATGTCGGCTTTAAGGTTGTCGATGCTAAGAGCAATGAAGATATTACTCGTAGTATCTTATTGCAGATTATTCTTGAGCTCGAAAGCGAAGGCGTGCCTATGTTTAATGCGAATATGCTCAAGCAAATTATTCGCTTCTATGGTCATGCGATGCAAGGCGTTATGGGCTCATATTTAGAAAAAAATATGCAGGCTTTTGTCGAGATTCAAAATCGCTTGAGCGAGCAATCAAGCAGCTTATACGGCAAACAATTTGGTGCGGATGCATGGACTCAGTTTATGAATTTCCAAGCACCGATGCTGAATAATGTCATGAGTAATTATGTAGAGCAATCTAAGACGATGTTCTTACAAATGCAAGAACAGATGCAAAATCAAACACAAAATATCTTAGGTGCTTTCCCATTCGCGAGCGCTGACAAAGAGAAGAAATAGTCTTGAGTGATAGCGGTATTAATGAACGTGGGGATTCCACTCCAAGAGAAGGGATAATCTCGCACGATAGGCGTATCAAAGTCACTTTATATTATGGGCAAGATGAATTGAGTACTTATCAAGGTGCCCAATCTCTTGCCCAAATTATTGCTAGAGCACAAGAGGCAGAGCAGGGCGCACAAGGAGTAGGGGCGACAAAGCGGAGTTCGTCATCGATGATGCATCAAGTCAGGGTGTCTGAGCAACAGCAGCATAAGAATCTACCAGCGATCATTCAATTAACTCAAGCTGAAGTGACCAGAACCATGCAGGGCTTATGCCTGTGCTGTCGCATGCATGCAGAACTCAGTCATTTGTTGCGAGAGGCATTTATGCAGGCCTTACAGAAGAAGCGTGTGCCTTTTTCCCATATCATTGTGTGCGCCAGATCAGATACGGATCCAGCGAATATCGTTCATACCTTAAATAATGATTTTTTCCTCAAAGAGCGGTATGTGTTTTGGGATGTGGTGACTTGTTTGCGGGGGGTGGATTTGCCAGGACTTGTTGAGCAGATGGATTCGCAAGAACAGTGGAGTGTTGGGCTGAAGATTTCACAAGTGTCTGAGCAAGATGAGAGAGGTGTGGGGCAGATGAACACGGGGAGGATAAGTGCGGGACAGGTGGCAACAGGGCAAATAAATCTAGAGCAGAAGGACGCAGAAAAGTCTAAGCTGCCTACAGATCTAGAGCAGGCTGAAAAGTATGTGAACCAGAATATGCGTGAAGAACTTAGGCTTAGTCAGTTATTCGCCACGGATTTGTTTTTGCTAGATCGGGATGATGAGAGCGTTGATACTGAGCGATTAATGAACGTATTTGTAGATAGCTTGCAAGGCATGCAAATGGATGCCGCAGTATGGCTGAGACCGTATGCTTATCTCAGCCAAGACTTCGATCAATTGGCGTATCAGGAATATACGACCGATTTGCTAGCGCGTGAACAGTCACAACAGCGAATTGCCCATAGACCAGAGACTAGGCGCTTATTTGGTGCGGGTTTGATTAGTTAGGTTTGACAACAGCGCTGGATTTAGAGCTTGTGGGCGATGAAGAAAACGTTAAGTCTTAACCGAAGGAAAATTCAATAATTAGAAAAATGGCTGCAAAACAGATAAACATGAAAATAATAGTATTCCTATTTTGTCGGCGCATCCATTCGGCAAGCTCTAATTCACGATAATAATCTTCACGTTGTTCTTTACTCATGTCTTCAATATTATCAGGGCGAAGAGCGCGTTTGATTTCACGACGGAGTTCATCTTTAGTATAGTATCTGTCTAACATAGCGCACTCCACTAAAAGCATACTAATTGTTTTGTAATTTCACTAATATTAGAACTCATTTTATCAGGTAAGTGCAATTTATTCAGACAATAAAAAAGGACTTAGCGATTTTCGCTAAGTCCTTTCTAATTGGTTGCGGAGGCAGGATTTGAACCTACGACCTTCGGGTTATGAGCCCGACGAGCTGCCAGACTGCTCCACTCCGCGTCTGTCTGGTACGGTGATTTAAGGTAAAATCACGTTTTAACATAATCCCTAGCTTAAAATAAAAAGGTCCAAAACAATTGGACGCTTGAATTATCTAGGCAAATTGTGTATTTGGTTGCGGGGGCAGGATTTGAACCTACGACCTTCGGGTTATGAGCCCGACGAGCTGCCAGACTGCTCCACCCCGCGTCGAAAGATAAATTATAGGACTAATGATATAATAATGCAAGCCTTTACCAAGAAAAACCTTTTTTAAAGAGCCATTATGGATGAATCGCAGCTATTAGAAATATTGGAAACCGCCTTATTATGTGCAGACCAACCTATGAAGGTGAGCCAATTAGCGAAATTATTTACCGATGAAGATCTTGTGGATAATGATGCAATAAAACAACAATTGCTAAAATTACAAGACGAATGGCGTGATAAGGGTTTAGAATTAGCAGAACTAGCAGGAGGATGGCGTTTTCAGAGTCGTCCCCGCATGCAGAAATATCTAGAACGCCTTAATCCAGAAAAACCTCCTAAGTACTCACGTGCTGTGATGGAAACATTAGCGATTATCGCGTGGCGGCAGCCAGTAACCCGTGGTGATATTGAAGATATCCGGGGTGTTTCGGTTTCTTCGCAGATCATTAAAACACTTGAAGAGCGCGATTGGATTGAGGTGATAGGTCACCGCGATGGTCCAGGACGCCCAGCACTGTTCGGCATTACGAAGCACTTCTTAGATGATATGGGCTTAAAGTCGATTGAAGAATTGCCAACGATTGATACCAATCCTGAGCAGTTTATGTCTGGCGATAGTGAATTAGCGCAACTGCTGCAAGAGCAATCTACACAATTGTCAATTGATGCAGTGCCGACTGAGGCAGAGCAGGTGCAATCTCAGTTGGAGGGTTCAGTTAATGCGTCAATAGATGCGCAAGATGAGAGTGAGGGCAGTGCGTTTGATGTGGAGCCCAAAGAGCCTGAAGTGGTTAGCGCTGATGCGTCAATAGATACGCAGGGTGAGAGTGAAATCAGTGTGTTTAATGAGGTGCCTAATGAATCTGATTCGTCTGTGGGTGGTGAGTTTACGGGTGATGCATCAGCGGCTGAGGAGTCTACGGATGAGGAGCTATCAAGTGATGAGCAAAGCGATTCCTCAGGTTTAGGTATGGATATTGTTGATGAGGCTGTCAATGAGGTGAGCCAAGGCAGTATCGAATCTCAGCGTGTCGAGCCAGATGCAACTCTGAGTGTAGACTTAAACGAAGCTATTGATAATGATGATAAGCAGCCGCCCCACTCAATGTAAATAGATATGCTGCGCAAGCATCAAGTTTATCGGTATTAGCTTAAATAAGTGCTGTTATGTAAGTAACAGATAATGCATGAGATGCGTTAAACTGGTTTTAACTAAAAACTAATTAAGATTAAAGAAAAGCTATTTTTAAAATTTATAAGACTATTTGAAAATTAATATTATGAGTCAAGAATTAGACATGCCTGCGGTGCCTCGCACCACAGATGGCGACACGCCAAGAAAGGGTCGCAAATTACGTACGCCTTTTCGTCGTCGTCGCATAGAGCCTACTGTTGAAAATAATAAACAAGAAAAGCCTGAAGTAGAGGCGGCAGCACCGAGCGAAGCACCTAAAAAACGTGGTGTGAGAACACTGCGTAAGCCACGTATCACCAAGCCAAGCAGCAATAAAGATTTGGCAGTGATGACTGAACCCTTAAGCCCACAAGAGATTGAGCAAGAGAACGAACAAGTCTTAGCCTTCTTGGATTACGGTGATAAATTAGAGAAGCGTCTAGGTAAATATTTAACTTCCGATGCGGTGATGCCGAAGTTACATAAAGTGCTTGCTGATGCGGGTGTCGGTTCACGTCGTGATATGGAAGAGTTGATTATTGCCGGTCGTGTTTCTGTGAATGGCGAGCCAGCACACATTGGTCAGCGCGTAGGTAGTGAAGATATGGTGCGCGTTAATGGTCGCCTAGTTCAACGCCCGAATAGTTCTCGTCCACCACGTGTCATTCTTTATCATAAGCCAGCGGGCGAAATCGTTACCATGGACGATCCAGAGAATCGTGCTACGGTATTCTCTCGCTTGCCGAAAATGCGTACTGGCAAGTGGGTGTCAATTGGTCGTCTTGACTTAAATACCGAAGGTTTGTTGATTTTCACGACTTCTGGTGACTTGGCGAATCGTATGATGCACCCACGTTACGGTAAGGAGCGTGAGTATGCTGTGCGTGTTTTGGGTGAAATGACTGAAGAGCAACGCAAGCAACTTTTACAAGGTGTTCAGTTGTCGGATGGTCCAGCGCAATTTGGCAGCTTAGATTATATTGGTGGTGAGGGTAGCAATCGTTGGTATCGTGTGACCATTCAAGAGGGTCGTAATCGTGAGGTTAGACGTATGTTCGAAGCGGTGGATCTCTTGGTGAGTCGCTTAATCCGTACACGATTTGGTGATATTACGCTACCTCGCAATTTGCGTCGTGGTCGTTGGGAAGAATTGGATTCTGATTTGGTCTTGGCCATTATGGAGCAGGTGGGTTTGAATCGCCCTCAAGCTGAGCAAGAGGGTGGTCGTGGACGTGGTCGTGGTCGTACGCATCGTCAACCTATTTCACATGATAATGCGATGCCGCCAGGCTTTGAGGCGGCTTTGCAAGTACCTGAGTTTAGTGTGCATCAGCGTCGTGATGCGCGCCCACAACGTGGGGCGTCTGCTGCGCGTGGCGCTGCACGTGATCACATGCAAGAAAACTCACGTCCTGCCCGTGGCCCTCGTGGTGCTCGACCGACTTCACGTGGACATGGTGCTGGAGAGTCAGAGACTCAACAACGTGGCCGCGCACGTAAAACGAGTGCGCCACAAGGTGAGGCAAGAGCTAAAGCGAGTCCAGCTAAAACAGTGGCACGTAAAAGTTCAGCAGGCAATCGTCAGCGTGATGATTGGCAGCCACGAAGTAGCTCTGCGCATGAGTCTAAATTAGGCTTTGGGCGTAGTACAAAATACTCGCGCTAAGCTAAACTTCGGTTTGTGTCGCTCAAGTGTGTAATGTTATGAACCTGCTCGAAAAACCGCTTTATGAGCAGGCGATAACTTGACAAGTTATTGAATTGTATAAATTTCTTGTAAAGATACAGGGGATATGCTACAATCACAGTCTGTATAGAAATGGTATCATTGATATTAATGATTGAGGCTGATAGTTGAAATCAGTAGGTTGAAATCAAAGATTAATACATGGTGTCATGTTGTGGTGTCTGGTGTTTAATCCTTAATGCGTAATATTGTTAGTGTTCATTATGTTAATGGGCATTATTGTTGGGGCGTTTAAGGGTGAAAGCACTTAATGGTGCACTTAGTCTAGTTATTACTTTTTTAGTTGTACCTAGTTATAAGCTGGCTAAGCACGCAGACTACCTTGGATAATTTTTACAGTGATAAGACATCCGTAGAGTGGCGAACAAGTGATGCATGGTCTATGCAGAGAATCTTGGGATAGTCCACTTGATGCGCTTATTGCTTCATAAAAATATGGGCTGTTTAGCCCATTTTTTTTTAAGTTTTTTTATGGCCGATTTACATACATTAACCGAACAAGCAATCGCAGGACTAGGCTTAGAGCTCGTTGATATCGAGCGCGCGGCTTTGGGTCTCTTGCGTATTACCATCGATAAAGAGGGTGGTGTCAATATTGAAGACTGTGAACAAGTGTCGCGCTTATTGTCGCGTGTCTTTGAAGTTGAAAATATTGACTATCAGCGCTTAGAAGTAGGGTCACCAGGCGTGGATCGCCCTTTGCGTACGCTAGCAGACTTTAAGCGTTTTGTTGGTGAGCGCGTAGAAGTGAAGTTGCGTGAGGCAATTGATAATCGTAAAGTGTTTAGCGGTGTTTTATTACAGAATGCTGAGACTGAAGCTGAACAATTCAGCATTGAGTTTGATGTTAAAAAAAATGAAAAACAAGTGATCGCTTTCTCCTATGAAGATGTAGAGAAGGCCAAGCTTGATCCTGTTCTTGATTTCAAAGGTAAAAAGAAATGAGTCGTGATATTCTCCATTTTGTTGATGCACTTGCGCATGAGAAGAATGTGCCTGCGGAGATCGTCTTCACTGCACTAGAGAGCGCATTGGCCTCAGCAATGAAAAAGCGCTTTAAAGAAGACGCTGATGTTGTTGTGACTATCGACCGCCATACTGGTGAGCATCATGGCAAACGTCGCTGGTTAGTTGTGCCAGACGAGGCGGGTTTGCAAGAGCCTGATCGCGAAGAATTATATTCTGACGCACAAGATATTCGTCCTGGTATTCAAGTGGGTGAATATATTGAAGAAACACTTGAACCTGAAGAGTTTGGTCGAATTGGTGCGCAAGTGGCTAAGCAAGCTATTCTTCAGAAAATCCGCGACGCTGAACGTGAGCAAATGCTTAACGATTTCTTAGATCGTGGTGACTCAATCGTATCAGGCTCAGTGAAGCGTCTTGACCGAGGTGATGCCATTATCGAAATTGGCAAGATTGAAGCACGTCTACCGCGTGTGGAGATGATTCCTAAGGAAAATTTACGTGTGGGTGACCGTGTACGCGCTTGGGTTAAGACCGTTGATCATGCAGCACGTAATCAGCAAATTACCTTGTCGCGTACAGCACCAGAATTTATCCGTGAATTGTTCGAGAATGAAGTGCCAGAGATCGAGCAAGGCTTGTTGGAAATTAAAGCAGCTGCACGTGATCCAGGTATTCGCGCCAAGATTGCTGTGATTGCTTATGATCGTCGTATTGATCCGATCGGGACATGTGTTGGTATGCGTGGTTCACGTGTAAGCGCCGTGCGTAATGAGTTAGGCGGTGAACAAGTGGATATCGTGTTGTGGTCTGATGTGCCGGCTGAGTTTGTGATTTCTGCTTTGGCCCCTGCTCAAGTAGAGTCTATCCTTGTTGAAGAAGACAAAAAGACAATGGATGTGGTGGTTGATGAAGATAACCTAGCCAAAGCTATTGGTAGCCGTGGTCAGAACGTGCGACTAGCTTCTGAGCTTACTGGTTGGCAAATCAATATTATGACGCCACAAGAAAGTAAGAGTCGTAAAGACGAAGAGAATGCCAAGCTACTTGCCTTGTTTGAAGAGAAATTGGATGTTGATGAAGACATCGCCTCTATCTTGATTAATGAGGGCTTCAGTGGTCTAGAAGAAGTGGCCTATGTTCCTGTTCAAGAGCTCTTAGATATTGAGGACTTTGATGAGGACCTCGTCGAAGAGTTGCGTAATCGCGCACGCACTGCTTTATTGACTGAAGCAATCGTACGTGAAGAGCGCGTTGAAAGCGCGCAAGATTTAATCGGTTTTGAAGGTTTGAATGCAGATATGATCGCTAAACTTTCTGAAGCTGATGTGAAAAACCGTGATGACTTAGCCGACCTAGCTAGCGATGAGCTCGCTGAGATTATTGGTGTGTCAGAAGATGAAGCCAGCAAGATTATTGTGAAAGCTCGTGAACATTGGTTCGAGTAAAAATCTGTTGCCTTTACTATTTATTTGATTGTTGTTGTTATATAAGAGAACCGAATGCCCAGTACTACCGTATCACAATTTGCCGAAGAAGTTAAAATGCCAGCCGACGTGCTACTTAAACAATTGCGCTCAGCTGGAACAGACTTGCAATCGGTAAATGACGTCATTACCGATGCAGATAAAGCTAAATTGCTAGAGATGCTTTCGCGTGGTCACGGTGAAGAGGGGAAAAAGAAAATTACTTTAACCCGTAAAAAAGTCTCAGAGATTCGTCAAGCTGACGGCTCTAAGGTTCAGGTTGAAGTGCGCAAGAAGCGTGTGCTAGTTTCTCCTGATGTGAATCCCGTTGCCGTAAAATCTGCTGCTTCCGTTGAGGAAGCTGCAGTGAGTGCAGTGGCTGAGCCTAGTGCCGTGTCTAAAACAGCACCTGAAGTTGTTGATGTCAGTGCGAGCGTAGCTGCGCAAGAAAGCGTGGCTGCTGCCCCTGAAGCGCCAACGACGAAGGCTGCACCTGAAGCTGCCCCAACAGAGGTACCTAGCATTCAAGAGCAAGCCGCTGTTACGCAAGAGCCTAAGCTTGAAGCTGCCGAAACTGCTGAGCCTGTTGTAACTCCAGAGCCAGCCACTACTGCTGCGTCAGAGCCAGCTCAAGAAGTTAGCAAGGAAGATACTAAACTTGAGACAGTAGCTACGCCTGAGTCAAGTGCAGAGTCTAGCGCCAAAACAGCACCAAGTGCTAATGTTGAGCCTGAGGCAGCGAAACTGGAAACAGCTAAAGCTGAAGAGGCTAAACCTGTTGCGCCCAAAACTGAAACTGTTAAGCAGACTGAGAAAAGAGCTGACATGCCACAACATAAAGCGAAACCTGATGCCGCACAATCACGTCCTGCACGTGCTCCAGCTACGGATGCTAAAGCGCGTCCAGAAGATTCGGCACGTGAGAAGGCCCGTCGCTCTGCTGAGAAAGAAGCTGCAGCTATTCGCGATCTTTTGAAAAAACCGAATAAAGTCATCAAGGCAGCACCTCCTGCTGAAGAAATTGAAACCTCGAAAAAAGGCGGTAAGAAGGAAGTTAAAACCGTTGCGAAGAAGGGCGGTGAGCGTCCAGAAAGCAATTGGACGGATGGTTCTCGTGGCAAAAAAGCGGCGGTTGCCGACAAGCGCACACCAGCAGTTCCTCAAGAAGAGGGTTGGCGTGCCGGCGGTGCATCGCGTCGTGGTCGTGGTGGTCGTCAGCAGCAACAAGAGCAACGTCAGCCACAGGTTGTTGAGTTTATTGCGCGTGAAATCCATGTGCCAGAAACCATTACCGTTGCGGATTTAGCCCATAAGATGTCGGTAAAAGCGGGTGAAGTGATTAAGAAACTCATGATGCTTGGCCAGATGGTTACGATTAACCAAGTGCTTGACCAAGAAACAGCAATGATTGTGGTTGAAGAGTTTGGCCATAACGCTATCTTGGCGAAATTAGATGACCCTGAAGCTTTCTTGGATGAATCTGAGGTAAATCGTGAATTAGAGTTATTACCTCGCGCGCCTGTCGTGACGGTAATGGGTCACGTTGACCATGGTAAAACGTCTTTACTTGACTATATTCGTCGTGCGAAAGTGGCCTCAGGTGAGGCCGGTGGTATTACTCAACATATTGGTGCGTATCGCGTTAAAACTGAAGGTGGCATGGTTGCTTTCCTTGATACCCCAGGACATGAGGCGTTTACCGCCATGCGTGCTCGCGGTGCTAAGGCTACCGATATTGTGATTCTTGTCGTCGCTGCTGATGATGGCGTGATGCCACAAACTCGTGAAGCGATTCACCACGCTAAAGCAGCTGGTGTGCCTCTGGTCGTTGCGATTAATAAGATCGATAAACCAGAAGCGAATCCTGATCGTGTTAAGCAAGAGTTATTGGCCGAAGAAGTGGTTCCTGAGGAATATGGTGGCGATGTGCCGTTCGTTCCTGTCTCTGCTAAAACAGGTCAAGGTATTGATGATCTACTTGAGAACGTCTTATTACAAGCCGAAATTCTTGAGCTGAAAGCACCTATCGATGCACCAGCGAAGGGTATCGTGATTGAGGCGCGTCTAGATAAGGGTCGTGGTCCTGTGGCTACAGTACTGGTTCAGAGCGGTACCTTAAATCGCGGTGATGCGATTTTGGCGGGTGCGGCTTTTGGTCGTGTACGTGCTATGGTTGATGAGCATGGTAAGAACTTAGAAAGTGCAGGTCCATCATATCCGGTTGAAATCCAAGGTCTATCTGATGTGCCAGCAGCAGGTGATGAGGTGCAAGTCTTATTAGATGAGCGTAAAGCACGTGAGATTGCCTTGTTCCGCCAAGGTAAGTTCCGTGATGTGAAATTGGCGCGTCAACAAGCGGCTAACTTGGAAAATATGTTCCAAGGTACTGAAGGCATGAAGACACTCTCGCTGATCATCAAAACCGATTTACAAGGTTCACAAGAAGCCTTGGTACAATCATTGCTCAAACTATCGGGTGATGAGGTACGTGTTCAAGTGGTACACGCTGCTGTGGGTGGTATTTCTGAGAGTGACGTGAACTTAGCGATTGCTTCAAATGCGGTAATTATTGGCTTTAATGTACGTGCTGATCAAAGTGCGAAGAAAATCGCCGAACATAATGGTATCGATATTCGTTACTACAACATTATTTATGATGCTGTGGATGAAGTGAAGAGTGCCTTATCAGGTATGTTGGCACCTGAGAAGCGTGAAGAAATTATCGGTATGGTTGAAATTCGTGAAGTGTATAGTATTTCTCGTATCGGTAAGGTTGCGGGTTGTATGGTCACCGAAGGCTTCGTGCGCCGTGATGCACAAGTTCGCCAATTACGTAATAATGTGGTGATTTGGACCGGTTCTTTAGATTCGCTCAAGCGCTTTAAAGATGACGTTAAAGAAGTTAAATCTGGTTTTGATTGCGGTATCACCCTGCGTGGTAATAATGATATCGAAGTTAAGGACCAATTAGAGGTGTTCGAGATTCGTGAAATCGCTCGTACACTATAAGTAGTAAATATTATGAGTCGACATAAATCCAAAGCTCCTGCCAGTCGTAATCTGCGATTGGCAGACCAGATTCAAAAGGATCTGGCGACCTTAATTCAACGCGAAATCAGCACAACACGTGCTGGTTTAGTGACCTTAACAGGCGTTGATCTAACGCCTGACTATGCACACGCTAAAGTCTACTTTACTGTGCTCGGTGCTGAACCAGACGTGGCTGCTGCTGCGCTTAATGAGAAAGCAGGTTACTTGCATTCTTTGTTGTTTAAGATATTGCATATTCATACGGTACCAACTTTGCGCTTTTTCCATGACGATCAACTTGCTCGTGGCATTGAAATGACGCAATTAATTGACCGTGCTAATCGTCCAGATGACTTCCCTGAGGAAGAGCAGGCTGTTAGCGAATTTATTCCACCTAAAATCAAGGGCTAAGTAAGCGCTTGATGATTGACTTACGGTGATAGGGCATTAAGATGGGCAAAAGACGAGGCCAGGACATTACGGGCGTGCTTTTACTTGACAAACCTGAGGGTCTTTCAAGTAATCATGCTTTACAACGGGCTCGCCGTGCATTGGATGCCAAGAAAGGTGGTCATACTGGCACTTTAGATCCATTCGCCACTGGTTTATTAGTATGTTGCTTCGGTAAAGCGACGAAAATTTGTGGCCCTATGTTGAATGTCGATAAGACCTATGAAGCGACGCTTTCCCTTGGTACCGAAACAGACTCAGGGGATTTAACCGGTGAAGTGGTACAAGCAGCTGATCCTGAGTTTTCCGGCGTGAGCTTGGCTGAGGTTGAGACAGTTCTGCCCCAGTTTATGGGTGAAATTCAACAGATTCCACCGATGTATTCTGCCTTAAAGCGAGACGGTCGACCGCTTTATGAATATGCCCGTCAAGGCATTGAATTAGAGCGTGAACCCCGCACCGTAACCATTTATGCATTAAAATTACTCGAGTTTTCTGCGCGAGAATTACGACTGGAAGTGTTCTGTAGTAAAGGCACTTATATCCGTACATTAGCGCAAGATATTGGGCGTGCTTTAGGATGCTATGCACATTTAACTGCACTACGCCGCACGACGGTTGGCCCTTTTAAACTTGATGAAGCAGTAACCCTTGAGGGTTTTCAGGGCTTAGAGAATCCACAAGAGAAATTGCAAGACTTACAGACACTACCACCTGGGCTTGTTCCAGAGAAATTACTTCAAAAGGATATATTATGAGCCGCGCGCTCCGTAACATTGCCATTATTGCTCACGTTGACCACGGTAAAACCACCATGGTTGACCAATTATTACGCCAAGCAGGCACTTTCCGTGACAATCAGCATATCGCTGAACGAGTGATGGACTCAGGTGACATTGAGAAAGAGCGTGGTATTACTATTCTGTCTAAAAACTGTGCGGTTGAGTACGAAGGTACGCACATTAATATTATTGATACCCCAGGACACGCGGACTTCGGTGGTGAAGTTGAGCGTGTATTGTCCATGGTTGATGGTGTTTTATTGTTAGTGGACTCTGTTGAAGGTCCAATGCCACAAACTCGCTTTGTGACGAAAAAAGCCTTGGCGCTAGGCTTGAAGCCAATTGTTGTGGTGAATAAGATTGACCGTCCAGGCGCACGTCCTGATTTCGTCGTGAATACCACATTTGACCTATTTGATAAATTAGGTGCGACCGATGAACAGTTAGACTTCCCAATCGTGTATGCATCAGGTTTATCAGGTTTTGCAGGTTTAACTGAAGACGTACGTGAAGGCGATATGCGCCCATTGTTTGAGACAATTCTGAAATATGTCCCACAACGTGACGATGATAAAGACGGTCCATTGCAACTGCAAATTATCTCGCTAGACTACAACAGCTACGTAGGTAAGATTGGTGTAGGTCGTGTTAACCGTGGTCGTGTCCGTCCTGGTCAAGAAGTGGTGGTTAAGTTTGGTCCTGAAGGACAAGCCTCTAAAGGCCGCATTAATCAAGTCTTTAAATTTAAAGGACTTGAGCGTGAATTAGTTGATAGTGCGGAAGCCGGTGATATTGTCCTCGTTAATGGTATTGAAGAAATTGGTATTGGATGTACTTTATGTGATCCAGCCAAACCTGAAGCGCTACCAATGTTAAAAATTGACGAACCAACATTAACCATGAACTTTATGGTGAATACTTCGCCATTAGCCGGCCGTGAAGGTAAGTTCGTGACCAGCCGTCAAATTCGTGATCGCTTGAATCTTGAATTAAAATCTAACGTGGCTTTACGTGTGACAGATACACCTGACGATACCGTTTTCGAAGTAAGTGGTCGTGGTGAGTTGCATCTAACTATTCTTTTAGAGAATATGCGTCGTGAAGGTTATGAATTAGCCGTATCGCGTCCGCGCGTCGTTTATAAAGAAATTGATGGTGTTCGTCATGAGCCAATGGAGCTCTTAACCGTTGACCTAGAAGATGAGCACCAAGGTGGCATCATGGAAGAGCTTGGCCGTCGTAAGGGTGAGCTTTTAGATATGCAATCGGATGGTCGTGGCCGTACCCGTCTTGAGTATCGTATTCCTGCCCGTGGTTTGATTGGTTTCTCTACAGAGTTCTTATCGATGACTCGTGGTACAGGCTTGATGAGCCATATTTTCGATGACTATGCGCCGCTACGTGAAGGTAGTATCGGTGAGCGCCGTAATGGTGTGTTGATTAGCCAAGATAATGGTGATGCCGTGGCTTACGCTTTGTGGAAACTACAAGACCGTGGTCGTATGTTTGTTTCACCAGGTGAACCATTGTATGAGGGCATGATTATCGGTATTCACTCACGTGATAATGACTTAGTGGTTAACCCAATTAAGGGTAAGCAATTAACCAACGTGCGTGCTTCAGGTACTGATGAAGCCGTGCGCTTAGTGCCACCAATCAAGCTGAACCTAGAATATGCGGTTGAGTTTATTGATGATGATGAGTTAGTTGAGGTGACACCTAAGAGCATTCGTCTACGTAAGCGCCATCTACTTGAGCACGAGCGTAAACGTGCAGCTCGTGAAGCAAGTGCATAATGAGTCTTCAGTCTAGTGCGAGCGAGTATTGTAGTATAGATTTATCGCTAAGAGCTTATCACGACATAACGTAGTCTCGTCACTGAGCGCTTGATCAAACCTAGTAAGGTCGTAAGACCTTAGCTAGGTTTTTTCGTATATTAGGACGCGTCTTAAACTCTCGTTCTTGTGGGCGTGGCGGTCATCAAAGATTTAATCAGTAGTTATTTGATTAATATCAGTAGCCAAGTGATGAAAAATTCATTATCATGGTTCGTATTGTGCTTTAGTGATGTGATGCTAATGCTATCGAGGTGTTTTTTGTTGAGTGCCCATGGTGTTTTCCTTGCGAATGACACGAGTCTTTCATGAACATCGCTTGTCGTCCATGGTGATTCATCATTTTTAAGTTGGTGTTTTTGCCATGGCAGAGCGTTGTAGTTGAAGTAATGCCTTTTTCTTGACGCGGTACGGTGCTATGTTGGCGCAGTACGGTATTTTAGTTGTAGTAGGGCGCTTTCAATTAAGCAGTGCCTTTTTCTTGATTTTCAATTCTTCGAGTTTATTTTCGTCTTTGTAGATCCCCGATATGGCCAATTTACGTAAACAACAGGCAGTTAGGCAAGGCCGATCAGTATATCTGATTGCGGTATTTGCTGTCTTGTTTGCGTTGCGTAGCTTAGTGCCCGTCGGCTTTATGCCTGACCAGGCGTCTTTCAGTGAAGGCAAAATTCGGATAGAAATTTGTGGCCCTGATGGCGTTTCGTATAGTTATATTAATCTCGCCTCAGAGTCCTCGCCACAACGCGGCGGCTCACATACAACGTCAGCATACTCGTGTATATTCTGTGTGCTTTCAGCGCAAGGTCTGATGAGTGGTAGTAGTGCAGACTATTTGCATGTACAGCCGCTTGTTTTAACCGATTCATTTATACTCCAAACCACTGAATTCATTCCTGCACAATTTGCAGGTCCCCCTTTAGGAGCGAGAGCGCCCCCAGTGCTCAGCTAAAGGGTTGGCTTGAATTTACCCCAAGCTAGTTTGTCGCACTAGTTGCCTCTTACTGAGTGCGGCAAAGAGCTAATCCGTAGTAGCAAACTTTAATTAGCATTCTTCCTCTTATGTTAATGAAAAGTAATTCCCTGTCTATTACGGATTGGCGCGAAGAAAAGAGATATGGTATTGTTAGTCATTGTGTAAATAAAAATAAGGAAACATCAATGGCTAAGAATTCGAAAAATGGCTTTAAACCAGGTTTTTCAGATCGTTATCGCATAGAAGACGGTAGTAAGTTTGTACTCGCAGAGCAATCTACTGAGCCTGCGATCAAATTCAATAACGGCGATGCTAAAGAATTATTAGAAGATATCGTTGAAGAAATTTCAGAATTGCAAAATAAGCTCTATGCTGATAATAAGTGGGCCTTATTGTTAGTCTTTCAGGCCATGGATGCGGCGGGTAAAGATTCCACTATCAAGAATATTCTCACAGGCGTGAATCCACAAGGTGTGGATGTGTTTTCATTCAAGGCGCCAAGCACTTTAGAGCAGGATCATACCTATTTATGGCGTACTGACTTGGTGGCACCTGAGCGCGGCAAAATTGGTGTCTTTAATCGCTCTTACTATGAAGAGACCTTGGTCGTGCGCGTGCACCCAGAGATCTTGGCTAAACAGCACTTAGATAAGTCATTGATTACCGAGAATATCTGGCATGAACGCTTTGAAGATATTCGCCACCGGGAGAAGCACTTACGCCGCAATGGGACAGTTGTCTTGAAGTTCTTCTTAAATATTTCTCGTGCAGAACAGAAGCAGCGCTTTCTTGATCGTATTGATCGCCCACAGAAGAATTGGAAATTTGAAAAAGCCGATATCCATGAACGCCAATTCTGGAATGATTATATGCACGCCTATGAAGAGACCATTCGTCACACAGCGACTGAAGAAGCGCCTTGGTATGTCATACCAGGCGATAGCAAACCATTTGCACGCTTAATGGTTGCGGATGCGGTACATCAGGCTTTAGAGAAGTTAGATCTGAAGTATCCAGAACTGCACCCAGGTGAGTTAGATTATTTGGCCCAGTGTCGTCAGATCTTGATGAATGAGAATGACTGATTGTCATGAATGATAATGAGGGATTCTTGATGAGTGAGACTGACTAAATCGCATGGATGGGAATGACTGATTGTCATGAATGGTAATGAGTGCCTCTTGATGAGTGATACTGGCTGAATGATTGATAAATGGCAATGACTGATTGCGAGTAGGGTGTTTAAGTTCTGGCGCTTTCTGTTTTTAGATGGGGGTAGGGGCCGAGTGGGAGTGAGGATAGTAAGTATTTCTATGCGTGAGAGCTCGGCTAAATGTTGTATAGTAGTTTGATAAAAATTTGGATCGACTATCACTGTATATGAACAATTTCATGAGTCTACTTTTGATTCTAAATCAGTCTTTGAGTATTCAATTTAATTGCTCAATAAATCCATACCAGTCTAATCTAGGCATAAAAAAAGCACTCATCAATTAAGATAAGTGCTTTTTGAATTCTTTGGCTGCCCAAACTGGGTTCGAACCAGTGACCTGCGGATTAACAGTCCGTCGCTCTACCGACTGAGCTATTGGGCAACTAATAAAAATATAATTATGACCGATTTTTTACTTGATTGCAAGTTTTTTGCATATTTTTGTTGTAAAACAACAAATTCTTACTTAATCTGCTAATTAAATTAAGGATTTCCTCTTCTTTAATATGCTCTATTAAGATCTCCATAGGCCTAAACCAAGATATTCATAATAGACTGATTAAGAGCAGAAACTTATCAGATCAATTGACCGATTCATCTATATTTCTGTCAAGAACGAAATAATAACATAGCTAGGATTTAATGCAAGTGTTTTTTGATGAGAAATTAAAATCATATGTAGGATCGTGTTGTTTGGATTGGGGGTGACTTTGTTTCACCATGATGAATTCTATGAGGCACGCTCAGTAAGACATGATATATTTATTATAAAGTTCTAGAGACTATCGGCGATGTACAGATTATTCTTGATTCCTTTGCTGATAAGTCATGTAGTTACACTGAGAATTGAAGCAAAAATAGGAAACTACTAGGAGTTTGAAATGACGAGACCTACAGGGCAAGGCAATCAACAGTTTGTTAACCCCTCTAAAATAAATAATATAAGGTTTAGTTGTGGCGCGTTGCAGGGTGATTTTGAGTCGCTTTTGCCTTTTTTCTTTGTGGCTTGGCCTGGCGCAATGTATCAAAATTTTAGATTAAGAATGAGCAAAAAGGAAAAAGGTTTATTCACATTAGGAGAAAAACATGAAAATTCGAATAGCTTTACTCCTTATCTTGGATTTTTATTGCCAATAGAAGCTTGTCGAGATATTAGAATAAAACAAATTTTTCGAGAAATCCCTTCAATAATCAATTCTGCGTCTTTGGCTTTATCAGATAGACGTGTCAAAGTCCAAGAAAAACTTGATAAAGCATTTAATCAAGAAGTTAAGTTGGTAAGCCATGAAATGCTTAATAATTTTTTTCAGCTTGAACCAAGTGTTGCAATTTTCCAATACTTAAACCAGTGTTTTGAATATATTACTGAACTTCAAATTGATAATGGATATATAGAAATCATTAGCTTGGAGCGTTTTCCTTGGGATAATTATGGTGAACTTATAGAGTGGAAATATAGATTGCCAATGCCGACAGATGTGGGAATGAGAAGACTAGAAAATTTGAGCGTCTATTTTGTATGTGGCAATGTTTTTAAAGCAGTTGATTTATTTTCAATAGCTAGAGCAGATGATAGAGAGTTGGGTAGACCTACAGAAATCCCTCTTAAGTGGTTCAAACTAGATCCGAACATTAAGCCTGCTGACTTCAAGATTAGATTTGAAGCTATAGATTGCTATGGTTGGATAGATCTTCATATAACATTTGAGGATTGTGAACTGATAGTGAACTTATCAGAGGTGTATAACCCTTTTTATAGTTTATTGACATTTGGGCAAGAAGTAGCTGAGGGTGATTTACCTATTCAGATAACAATTGATGAAGAAAGTTGGGAAACCGTCTTAAGTGTGTTTAACACTGGTAATTCAACGCTAATTTTTATTCGAGCAGCAAAGAAGTATACTGGTGAAATATTTATAGAAGGTGTTGTAGATCGTAAGCTTTTTGCATCCGCATTGCGAGCGGAATTGATACGGTTTTTTAATGATGAGTTTGATCCTGCGTTGTGGGACTCCTACGAACCAGATGAAGATGATCCAAATCCTATTAGTATCACTAAAGAATAAGTGCTTAATCACCCATGGATTACTTCAGCAAAAGAGTGAGTTATTTTTCTCAATACAATCTGATAAATTTGGTAGAGTGATCAATGATTTACTTAATCGTCGGTGGTGACTTTGATGCTTTGGGTGTGGACATATACTCAACTAAGGTTATAGTGATACGCCTCATTTGGATATTTGATGTATTTTAGAATCTTAGATATTTTGAGGCGTATCTTTCAGTTTACAAATATGTCAATTAACAATTCTGTAAGAGGGCGATATAAGATTTGCTCATTTGATGTAAAAGAATTAAAGTTTACTGTATAGATACTTGGATTATATTCTTATGAGTAAATTGGAGTTTGAAATAATCGTGGGTGATTTCCCTAGTGGTACCGCGCATATTGAGGATAGGTGCATTATTTTCCCACAGGAATTACGCTCTGATATCGATCGAGATTGGGCTGGTATACAGCGTCTTGATATATTGCGCCTAGACGAACCCCTGGACAAGCTTGAGTCGCAACGTAGTTTTGTTCATATTGTTATGTTTGCAGTTCTCGGCAGTCTGTTCTATGGTGTTGTGGGTTTGTGTATTGGTATTATGTTAGGTTTTTTCATCAAAAAAGAGAAGGCAGGAGACGTGCACTTTTATGCTAAATTTGATGATGGGCGTGATTTTTATGCAAGAGCACAGCTTAAGGTTTATCGTAAGCTTGAGCAATTAAGTATGCCAAGTCATCGTAAGACTAAAACCTAATGAGTGTTTAACTGGCTCCCTATATCGTATTTATTCGTCTATTGCTGATAATTGGCTTTAGCTTAATGTATTCTAGATAAATGATAATCTGTAGTATAAGTCTTCTGAAAAAGGTTACTTAAAATAAAATATATTGTATTTCCCGATAAATATTTTAAATTTTATCTATTGATAACATTGAATTCTAGTAATTAAAGCTTAAAATGGTAAAATTGTAGTTCTAATACTAGAATTTTGGAGCTGGATATGAATGATAAAAATGAGTGGGGACTTGGCTCTCGTTTTGTCAATGGCGAAGGTGGAATTATTGTCCACTCATCTAGTGATGAAAATGAAAGCGACGGTTGGTTTATCCCCCCTGGATCCACGTTCGCCGAAAACGGTGAATTAATCGTTCCACCTGGTTATATTTTTAATGAAGAGACTGAAACCTATTTTAAGGAGTCTGAGTGAATCAGCTAAGCGAATGGGCGAGAGGTTGTTTACTGGGGCTTGCTGTTGGTGATGCACTAGGTACCACCTTAGAGTTCACGCAAAGAGACAGTCAACCGCATCACACAGAGATGCTTGGTGGTGGCTTCTATGATCTTAAGCCAGGTCAGTGGACAGATGACACGGCCATGGCTCTCGCTTTGGCAAATAGTCTAACGAACTGCGAGGGGTTTAATCCTAAGGATGTTTTAGACTGTTTTCTAGCTTGGCTAGATAGCGGTGATTATTCATGCACGGGTCTCTGCTTTGATATTGGTAATGCTACCCTAGCATCTTTAACAGCTTATCGTCGTACGGGGCAAGTTAGTCCTGTTATGGATTCTGCAGGTAATGGCTCGTTGATGCGCCTTGCGCCTGCTGTTATATTTGCCAAGAGTCGTGAAAGCGCTGTTCGATTAGCTGTTGAGCAAAGTGAGTTAACACATGGTGCCGCACAAGCCGTCCAAGCCTGCCAACTGTTCGCTGAGATGCTTTGGGATGTGCGCGAAGGTGCTGACAAAGAACATGTGCTGAGAGCTAGAAACTGGGAAGGTGATGCAGCAATTGCCGCCATCGCAGCAGGTGCGTGGAAAAATAAATCTCGCAAAGAAATATCGTCATCGGGCTATGTGATTCACACACTTGAAGCCGCATTATGGTGTATTTCTCAAGCGGAAAGCTTTGAGCAAGCCCTTATTATGGCTGTGAATCTAGGTGATGATGCTGATACAGTTGGTGCCGTTACAGGTCAACTAGCCGGAGCACTCTGGGGCGTCTCTTCTATTCCTAAACGATGGCTTGTACCTCTTGCTTGGAAAAAGGACATCTTAAAAATTGCAGATCAATTGTCCTCTGTAAAGTAGAATATGTTTTGCTAGTATTTTAGATAAATATTTACCTGTTTAGTTTAGAATGACTTTCTAATTCATACGTTTATCTATATTCGCGTAATATAAGCGATGAGTTTTATGACTATTTAATAGCACCTTTACGATGATGGTTACCTTGCTTTTTGTTAGCTTTCGAGGAGAAAAATGATTTACTTAATCGTCGGTGGTGACTTTGATGCTTTGGGTGTGGGCATATACTCAACTAAGGTTATAGTGGGCAATGAAATTCTTGACCGCTCTGAAATCGTCGCAAATTTCCCAGTCAAACAGGAAATTGAAGAGAAGTTTAGCTACCCATCCGCTGCACTTGGCTTAGTAGCATTTGGCCCATTAGGTCTTTATCTTGGGTCTTTGAATAGCAAGATAAAGTCTAAGTATCATGTGGCTATTGTTTTTAAAGATGGTCGGCGTGCTATTGTGGAGAGTGATACGCCTCATTTGGATATTTGATGCGTATCAACACATCAGCAAACTACCCTCCCGTGTACCCCTCCAGCTGATTCTCCACATTAAATTCCGAATACAACTCAGTAATAATAGTGAGGAGTTTTTTCAATGGCTCAGACTCATCCATCTGGCGCATGCTTAGAATAATCGGCGACACGGCATTGAGATCTTTAATTTCTCTAAACAGGATATCTTTGCGCAGCATGCCGTAGAGCGTATTGGGTACGATGCTAATGCCTTCACCAGCAGCAACTAAGCCAAGGGCGACTTGTAGCTCACGAACCTCAATCAATTGCTGTGGCTTAATCGCATGGTCGGCGAATATACTCAAGACCTGATCAGCGAAGCTAGGTCGCGGATGCTTAGGAAAGATAATCAGCTTCTCATCCACTAAATCAATCAAGCTTAACGCTTCGGTGCTGTGTGCTAAGCGATGATTTGGGGGAAAAGTGACCATTAGTTTTTCATGGCGTAAGACAATGCGACGCACCAAGGGGTCTTCCATACGTAAGCGCCCGAACCCTGCATCAATACGTCCTTCTTTTAAGGCGATGATTTGTTCCATGGTGGTCATTTCATGCAAGCTAATATTGACATTCGGATTGGCTTGGCGCCAACGATAAATCACTTGTGGCAATAAACCATACAAGGTTGAAGAGACAAAACCAATCGATAAATCATGCTCAACATGGCTGATGCGCTGAGTCATGGCTTTCAAGTCTGCAGCTTTGGCTAAGAGCTGTTGAGCATGAGCGTAGAAGAACTGGCCTGCCTCGGTCATCTTCAGAGGGCGTGTGCCGCGCTCAAATAAGGTTACACCTAGCTCTTCTTCAAGTTGTTGAATTTGTCGACTGAGCGGAGGTTGCGCGATAAACAGCTTTTCCGCAGCACGCGTGAAGCTTTGTTGTTCGGCAACGGCAATAAAATAGCGAAGATGTCTTAGTTCCATGGCTCTATACCTATTGGGTATTAAACAGATACTAAAAGGGTGTTTGCATTCACAAATTAGCTAGGGTATCGTTAAGAGATTATTAAATTACCCAATAAATATACTAAAAAGCTATGATTAAGTCTATTGAAACACTATTAGTAGATATTCCTACGATTCGCCCTCATAAATTATCGGTGACAACGATGCGTACGCAGACGCTGGTGCTCGTGCATATGGTATTTGAGGATGGTATTGAGAGCTGGGGCGAGGCAACAACCATTGGTGGTCTTAATTACGCTGAGGAAAGTCCTGCAGCCATTAAAACCAATATGGATACCTATATTACTCCTTTATTGCTGCAAGAACAGCCTAAAAATGTCGCCCAAGCGATGTTATTGCTTGAGTTGCATATTAAGGGCAATCGTTTTGCTAAGAGCGCAGTTGAAACCGCACTACTTGACGCGCAAGCGCAACGCCTTGGTGTACCGATTAGCGAGTTACTTGGTGGTGCGATCCATAGCGAACTGCCCGTTGCTTGGACTTTAGCCAGTGGTGATACCGTTAAGGATATCGCTGAGGCTGAGAAGATGATCAGTGATCGTCGCCACCGTATCTTCAAACTGAAAATCGGCTCGAATCCAGTGCAAGATGATGTTAAGCATGTCTTAGCGATTAAAAAGGCCTTAGGTGATGAAATTAGCGTACGCGTTGATGTTAACCAAGCCTGGACGGAACTTGAAGCGATGCGCGGTATTCAGCAACTGCAAGATGGTGGTGTTGATCTTATCGAACAACCTGTTGCGGCGACGAACCGCAATGCGATGAAGCGTCTAACGGATCATTTCGCTGTGGCGATTATGGCTGATGAAGCCGTGCTTGGTCCAAATAATGCATTTGAGTTAGCCGCAGGTCATTACGCTGATGTATTTGCAATTAAAATTAATCAAGCTGCTGGTCTACGCAATGCAGCGTTAGTCGGTCAGATGGCTGCTGTCGCGGGTATTGATTTATACGGTGGTACGATGCTTGAAGGCTCTATCGGCACCTTGGCCTCAGCGCAAGTTTTTGCTACTTTCCCCAACCTTGCTTATGGCACAGAACTGTTCGGTCCACTCTTGTTGACCGATGAAATCATGGCTGAGCCATTGCAGTACCGTGATTTTATGTTGCAATTGCCACAAGCACCAGGTTTAGGTATTGCGGTCGATAAAGAGAAAGTCTACAAGTTACGTACTGCTTAAATTATTAGGAGTTATATTATGTTGTTTCACGTTCGTATGGATGTCAATATTCCATTGTCTATGCCTAAAGAGCAGGCTGATAAAATCAAGGCTGATGAGAAGGCCTATTTCCAAACTCTGCAGAAGAGTGGTCAATGGCGTCATATTTGGCGTATCGTTGGTCAATACTCGAACATCAGTATCTTCGATGTGGAGAGCTGTGAGAAATTGCATGAGTTACTTGGTCAATTGCCATTGTTCCCATACATGGATATTGAAGTGATGCCATTGTGCCGTCACCCGTCTTCAATGCACGAAGACGATCGCTAAGCAGCTAATGCGAGCGAGTGTCTCATTAAGTCGTTAAGTCGAGTGAACAAGCATCTTTATGCCAGTCATCAAGCAATTAATATGCTTGCTACCACGCAGACTAACACGATACTAAAAGATGACCTTGGATTCGCATTCAAGGTCATTTCGCGTTTTATAAATAAGTTTTTTGATTCTACTTGCACCTGAACATAGATTCAGATTGATACAGAAGTGCTAAAGAAATCATCTCACCGAATGGAAAAGGAAAACCCATGATTGATAAATCAAGCTTGAGTATGCAGGAGGCAATCGCCAAGATTCACGACGGCGCAACCGTCCTGATTGGTGGTTTTGGGACAGCAGGTCAACCTGCTGAATTAATCGATGCCTTAATTGCCCATGGCGCTAAGGATCTTACTATCGTGAACAATAATGCGGGTAATGGCGATATTGGTTTAGCTGCTTTATTGAAAGCAGGGCAAGTCAAGAAAATCATTTGTTCATTCCCACGTCAAGCCGACTCGTATGTCTTTGACGAACTTTACCGCGCAGGTAAAGTTGAGTTAGAGTTGGTTCCTCAAGGTAATCTTGCAGCACGTATTCAAGCAGCGGGTGCTGGCTTAGGTGCGATTTTCACGCCTACAGGTTTTGGTACTTTATTAGCTGAAGGTAAGGAAACTCGCGAAATCTCAGGTAAGAACTATGTGCTTGAATATCCAATCTGTGCGGATTTTGCGCTGATTAAAGCGTTCAAAGGCGACCGTTGGGGTAACTTGGTGTACAACAAAACGGCACGTAACTTCGGCCCGATTATGGCCACAGCAGCAGCCTGCACAATTGCTCAAGTAGAAGAAGTGGTTGAGTTAGGTCAGTTGGACCCTGAACATATTATTACACCAGGTATTTTTGTTAAACATGTTGTTGAATTGAAAAAGGGAGCCTAATCATGACTTACCAACGTTTAAATCGTGAGCAAATTGCCCAACGTGTTGCGCAAGATATCCCTGAAGGTTCATATGTTAACTTAGGTATCGGCTTGCCAACTAAGATTGCTAACTATCTTGATGCGGATAAAGAAATTTTCCTTCATAGTGAGAATGGTTTATTAGGTATGGGCCCAGCGCCTGATGAGGCTAACCGTGATCCAGATCTGATTAATGCAGGCAAGGAATTTGTGACCTTATTAACCGGTGGCGCTTACTTCCATCATGCGGATTCTTTCGCTATGATGCGTGGCGGTCACTTGGATATTTGTGTATTAGGCGCTTTCCAAGTCGCTCAGAATGGTGACTTAGCTAACTGGCATACTGGTGCCCCTGATGCAATTCCAGCGGTAGGTGGTGCGATGGATCTGGCTGTTGGTGCGAAGAAAGTATTCGTGACTATGGATCATGTGACCAAGAAAGGTGAGCCTAAATTAGTTCAAGCGTGTAACTATCCTGTAACTGGCCTGAACTGCGTTAGCCGTATCTATACGGACTTGGCAGTTATCGATGTGACAGCACAAGGTTTTGTAGTGCTTGAAATGGTTGAAGGCTTGTCTTGGGAAGAGTTGCAATCACTCACCGGCGCGCCATTAATTGATGGTCGCGCTAAAGCATAAGAAAACATAAGGAAAAAGAACATGTTAGTGAAAACACAAGATGGTAATCGCTTGAATGCTCAGTCTTTCGGTGATGAAAGTGCTCAGGCGATCATTTTCTGTAACTCCTTGGGTACTGATTATCGTATGTGGCAGCCACAGATTGATGCCTTATCATCAAGCTACCGTGTGATTGCTTATGATACTCGTGGTCATGGTCAATCAAGTGCTGACGGACAGGGTTGGACTTTAGACAATCTAGGTCAAGATGTCATTGCTGTATTGGATTCTTTTGGAATTGATAAAGCAGTGTTCTGTGGTATTTCTATGGGTGGCTTAACGGGCCAATGGTTAGCCATCAACCGCGCGGACCGCTTTGAGCATATTGTGGTGTGTAACACAGCAGCTAAGATCGGTAACCAACAAGCCTGGCTTGAGCGCGCAGAATTAGTCCGTACTCAAGGTATGGATCCAGTCGCCGATAGCGCAGCATCGCGTTGGTTTACTGCTGAATATAGCGAGCAGAATGCCGATAAAGTCAATCCATTAATTGAGACATTGCGTGCTACTTCAGCAGAGGGCTATGCGAAGTGTTGTGAGGTTTTAGCCGTGGCTGATTTACGTGCTGAGTTAGTGAGCGCGAAAGTACCACTGACTTCTATTGGTGGCGAGTTCGACCCGGTGACCACTATAGCGGATGCACAATGGATTGCTGAACAAGTCGCTGGCGCTAAATTAGTCAGCGTTCCTGCTTCGCATATCAGTAATATTGAGGCTGAAGCACAGTTTACTGCGGCGATTACAGCGGTTTTACAACAAAGCTAAACGCCTTGTATGTAGACATCAAATAAGCCCTTAGTGATTTTTGATGAGAAATTCACTAAGGGCTTTGTCTTTATAGGAAGGTCAAGCGATTTTGTAAGGCTAAAACTTCATAAGTGAAGGGATGCAGCGCCGATAGAGCAGCTCAGCCGATGCGCAAGAGCTAAAACTTCATAAGTGAAGGGGTGTAGCGCAAAATTGGTCGCCTCAAAACTTGCAGGCGCAACTAAGCTGACAAGAACAACTAAATTGGCAGGCGCATCTATTATGCACGTAAATTCTGTAAGCGCTCCACACTAGGTGCGTAGTAATAAGCCCCTGAGATTGCCGTAGTTAGATGCGTTAAGATTAAATCAATCTTGCCGTCAGTCTCACCGAACATGCTCAGAAGCTGGGCTTCGATATTGTGCAAGCGACTACAGTAGGCGACAAACATCAAGCCGTGTTCACCAGTGAGCTGACCATAGGGTAGACTGCGGCGTAGAATTTTTAAACTCACCTCATCTTCCTTAAGATCCGTGCGATGCAAATGCGAGTCCTCAGCACGGTCGTCTAACTCTTCATCGCTGTCTTTAGTTCGACCAATGCAAGTCTCTTGTTGTTTTAAGTCGCTATGTGACCATTTCTTCAGGTCATGACGATATTTCTGGAACAAGACGTAGCTACCACCAGCATCATCTAAACCGTCCGCGATCACCGCGGCTGGTGCTCGGTCATCATCTTTAGGGTTTTCTGTACCATCAACAAAACCATCATAGCCTCGGTTCTCAATTAAGCGATAGCCATGGGTTTCGTGAGCAACTTGCCAGATGCCTTCAAAAGCCTCAACAACCGCCTGCGCAAGACCCATCGTGACATCTTGGCGTAGTGATTGAATATGGATCATTAAATCGTGCTGAGTTGCTGGTGCTAGCCCATTACCAAGAGGACTGAACGGTTTAAGCTCTTTAGCTTCGAGAGGGCGATTAAAGCTTTGCCATAGTTCTGAGCCAAAGCCTATGGTTAGACCGATTAAGGTTTCTGGGAATCGCGCTTGGAAAGATTGCGCTGCACGTAGACTCTTATGACACGCGTCTTGTAGTAAAGCGGCTTTATCCGCAATAAGATCGGCTTCAATAAACACACCTGATTTACAATCATCAGGTAAGATGGCGGATTGTGGGTGATTCATTGATTATCCTTAAACTTTAAAATATAGTTATACTTGCATATATGATTCACTATTATAGCGCTGTTTATTGGGCCTCGACGTAAAACCGCGTCTTATAGGGTGGTGAGAGCCTCAATAACTAGGGCGCATAAGAGGCAGGAGTTAGCATAGATTAAGCGCCCAACACACAAAAATGCATAGGGCGCTTAAATAAGGAAGATCGCGATACTTCGGTTTATTGCTTTTTCAATGGGCAGCTAGAAAGACCGAAAATTTTATAGAGTGGGCACGAGCCGATAAGGCCAGTTACCAATGGGATAACCCCAATCCAACCCCATGCGCCAATAGTTCCTGCTAGGGTTAAGCCAATCAGTAAAGCACCGACGAAGATACGAATAAGACGATCAATAGAGCCTAGGTTTGTTGTGAACATAGTATTTTCCTTGTTGAGATTAAGAAGAGGTAGGGCGATTATTCCATGGCATGATGGCGAGCATTCTGGCCATCGCACATGTACCACTGATGCCCGCAAAGAGTAAGCCAGCACCGACAAAGCCACTTAGCCAAAAGAAGTTAGGCGAGACGTAAAAACCGAGTAGAACACCAATTAAAATTAAAGTACCCGCGGCAATTTGCACTTGGCGCATAATTTCAATCGGTTGGGAAGCATCTTTACGTAGTTCAAGACCAGCTTTCTCCCAAGCTGAAATACCACCTTCTAAGATATACGCTTCGGTGCAGGCTTGACTTGCTGTGCCTAGTGAAGCTTGATTGGTCTGAGTACGCATACCCGAACCACAGGTAAAGATCACCACCTTATCTTGCGCGACAGTCCCTTGTTTAAGTTGATCAACAGGTAGCGATTGAGCACCAGGAATATGTTGTCGTGCAAATTCAGCAGGGCTACGAATATCAACAATCACTGCGCCTTGCTGAATAAGATTTTGTGCTTCTTGGGGGGTAATTTTCTTCATAGCTTCAAAATTCTCAATTTAATATATATAAAACACAGTATATTTTTAGCAAAAATATAAGGCAAATCTTTAGTGAAATGTCTTGCTGATTAAGGGCAAAAATCTGTGCAAACGTATTTAAGGTTAAGGACAGAATATTTCTTTAAGAGTACTTAATACCTTGGCGACATTCTGATCCGCGATAAAGTAATACATATGCTGCGCATCTCTGCGCTTATCTACCAAACCCTCTTCACGCATCTTGGCAAGATGTTGTGATAAGGCTGATTGGCTTAAATCAATCTCTTCAAGTAATTGGCTCACGGTCATTTCGCCACGTTCAATGAGCAGACATAGCACGAGTAAGCGTGACTCATGTGCGAGTGCTCGTAAAAAGGCAGTGGCTTCTTTAGCGCCTTGAGCTAAGGCTTCAGAAAGTAATTGGTCTGACATTTATATTAGGTCTGCTTAATTTAGGTTTATCTAATATTAGAGTATTCTAATCTTGAAGTCAAGAGGAGGGTTTAAGATGAATCTTATTGCTCTTCTTTCAATGAGGCCATATCAATGACAAAGCGATATTTCACATCACTCTGCAACATACGCTCATAGGCTTCGTTAATTTCTTGCATACGAATTAACTCAATATCTGAAGTGATATTGTGCTGTCCGCAGAAATCAAGCATTTCTTGGGTTTCAGCAATCCCGCCAATTAATGAGCCGGCAATACTGCGACGTCCCATGATGAGGGGTGTTGTGCTGATGGTCGGCTCTAGCTTATCAATTAAACCGACTAATACTAAGGTGCCATTAA
Organism: Pelistega sp.; assembly: GCA_030538255.1. GTDB lineage: Bacteria > Pseudomonadota > Gammaproteobacteria > Burkholderiales > Burkholderiaceae_B > Taylorella. Next base: position 44,850 of record JAUNUI010000010.1, read on the forward strand.
TGTTTAATGTAGATAAGTAGGGCTTAAGATCATGCTGATAGGGGACCGTATCGATAATCACATCTAAGCTTGCGGCGACTTGTTTCATCTGTGACTCATCTGTTGAAATCACCACATGATGAGCGCCGAGTTGCTTGGCGTCTTCTTCTTTGCCAGGAGAGCGACTAAAGAGGGTAACTTCAGCCCCCATGGCATGCGCCAGTTTCAAGGCCATATGACCTAGACCGCCTAAACCAACCACTCCGACCTTAGTGCCAGGACCAACCTGCCAATGACGCAATGGAGAGTAGGTGGTGATGCCAGCGCAAAGTAGTGGAGCAGCACTTGCTAGATCGAGGTTTTCAGGAACCATTAGCACAAATTTCTCCGAGGCTACCATGCGTTCGCTATAGCCACCAAAGGTACGGGTCTGATCCTGACGATCCAGATCATTGTAGGTGCCAGTAGCACCCTCCGAGCAGTATTGCTCTAGATTGTTTAAACAATGTTGGCAGTGCTGACAGGAGTCTACCAAGCAGCCTACAGCCACAGCATCGCCCACCTTAAAGCGAGAAACCTTAGCGCCTACACGACTGACTCGTCCGACTAGCTCGTGACCTGGAACCACTGGGTAATGCGTGCGCCAGTCACCATAGACATGGTGTAAATCTGAATGACAGACACCGCAAAACAGGATGTCAAACTCTACATCATCATCACGTAAATCGCGGCGCTCAAAATGAAATAATGAAAGACGTCCTTTGGCCTGATGACATGCATAGCCTTTGGTGGGTGTACTCATCGTGTGCTCCTTAATGTGGTGGATGAGGGCTTCATTTACCAGTGGTTGTGACAGAAAATTAGGATTAACTTACAGCTATTTGAAATTTTGGGTTTTGAACATACTGTGCAAGTGCTCGCCGCCATGAATTAGAGCTAACTGTATAAACACTCGCCGCCATGAATTAGAGCTAACTATACAAACACTTGCAGTCATAACATTAGGGCTGAATAATAAGCGTTCAAGGGACTGATATGTAGATCAGACTCTTAAAGTGGCTTACTAACACCTAAGCTTTCACGCACTTCGGTATGTGGCTTAAGGATTAGATTTAGAATTAAATCGGCTAAGCTTTTCATCGATACATTCATGCCTTTGAAGGTATCGTTACGGCGAGTAACTTGATAATTGACATCCTCTTCATTGGTAAACCAAGCTGGTCGAATGAGGGTATAGTCTAAATCAGAGGCCTCAATTTCAGCAGCAGACTCACGGTAAGGATCAAGAATAGCGCCATAATTAGCACCAATGACTTCGTCATAGATGCCCATTGAGCTAATAAAGATAAGACGCTTTAGACCCGTTGCGTGCATCGCTTGAATAATGCTTTGGGCTTGATCTTTAAGATCGCCACTAAGGCTAGCAAACACGATATCTTGACCTTGCATCGCTTGCGCTAACTGAGCTTGATTGAGCACATCACCGTCAATGACCTGACAGCGTTCAGGATTGGGATTCTGTAGACGCTCAGCATTGCGCAAATAGAGCGATAATTTGGCATCGCTATGTTCTAAAAAATAGGCCGTGCAGACCCGAGCTAGATTACCGTTGGCGCCCAGTATCAGAATATTCGGCATGGTTTTTCCTTCTTACTTTTCAAAAATTTTTTCACATTTTATTATACGAAAAAGCGGCAAGGAAAGAGTAGAATCAAGGCAATTGCGCAAGAAGCATCTGTTATTGTTTGGTTTCTATGCTTGATGCTCAGGATTAAAGCGTTTATTACGCAAGCAATTGATATCTGGTGTTGTTTGGTTTCTATGCTTGTTGCTCAGGGTGACTTGTGCATAAAATGCCTTTTGCGTAATTTTACGAGAGACAAATAATAAAAAACCCATCATTTTTTGTATGTCTTTAAAACTAGTTGGCTTAGTGCGGCAAGATTCGCCGCGACTTTTTCTATAGAGGTTTTTTAGAGCGGGTATTCTCAACCATAAAGTCAATAAAAGTACGTACCTTCGCTGTCAGATATTTGCGGCTGGTGTACACAATATAGATTGTGGGGTTTAGATTAGGAGGGGAGTCTGGTAGTACATCGACTAGCTCACCACTACTCATATAATCCTGGGTTAACCAGTCAGGTAGGAGCGCAATGCCCATACCAGCGAGCGCCATCTCACGGGTCATCAAGGTGTCGTTACTGTCAGCGATAACGCGAAAGGGTGTTTCGGTATCCGTGTAGTTGGCAGCAATACCAAAGTGGTGGCGCAAATCATCCAGGCTTTTAGGGACGCCATTGCGTTGCAAGTATGTTGGACTGGCCACATAGCGAAACTTCACGCGTGTTAGGGGTTTGGCAATTAAGGTGGGCTCTAATGTACGCGTGGCACGAATCGCTAAATCAAAACCTTCGGCAACGAGGTTCGTGTGTTTGTTCTCAAAATAGACGGAGAGATGAATATCAGGATAAAGTTGCTGAAACTTCGCCAAGAGCCTCACGAAGTAGGGCGTGCCGCAGATAAGGGGGACGGTCATCTTTAACGTGCCGCGGGGTGTTAGGGTGCCTTGCTGGATTTCAAGTTCGGCATTATCTAAGGTTGCTAGGGCCTCAACACATTGTTGATAATAGTGTGAACCCGCCTCGGTCAAACTGAGTTTGCGGCTGGTACGATTCAGTAGCTTGACTTGTAAGCGCTGCTCTAATCGGCTGATATGTTTGCTCGCCATGGCGGTTGATATATCTAGCGATTCGGCAGCAGCGGTAAAGCTTCCTAAACGTACGACACGACAAAATACGCGAATGCTTTGTAATGAGTCCATAATTCTATAATCCTTTGTGGCTAGCCTAAACCTTAAGTCTGCTTCAAGTTTATTGAGTAAATATCACGCCGCCTGTGCAAAGTAAGAGTTGTATCCTACCTTAGACTTGCTTCAAGTTGAACCAATACAAAACAAGTCAGGATCCAAAACTGTGCTTACTGAACGCAAGGCTGATTTAAACCCAGTGCTGCGCGATCGCAATAATAAATAGGTAGCGGCCAGTTTTGGCGATGCTTACCAAGAGTAGAAAACGCCAAAAGGGCTCTTTCAATACGCCAGCGATCAATGTGATTGGGTCGCCAATAAGCGGCATCCAGCTCAGAAGTAAGGCAGGTGCACCGTAACGTGCATAACGTTCTTGTGCTTTAGCCAATTGCGCAGGCTTGACGGGGAACCAAGAACGATGCTTATAACGCTCTAAGTATTGCCCTAAATACCAATTTACGCAAGAGCCAAGTATATTGCCTGCACTAGCAAAGCCCAAAAGGAGGGGGATAGAATAATGACCTTGTATGCTCATGGCAAGCAAGAAGGCTTCAGATTGCAGAGGCAGAAGTGTTGCTGCCCCAAAAGCGGTCGCAAATAAAATCAACAGCATAAAAATAAAGGGCAAAAATAAAGGGCAAAGAAATAAATGACTTATTTCACTTGCCCTAGACTAACAATGCACAGTTTGTATGCCTTATGCCATGCCCCTTTCTCGTCTATTAAATACGCAGTAGAAGGACCTTGGCACACGGACTAACGCAGTGCAATACGTAAAGCCTATTATTCTTGCTCTGCGTCAGCTTTGCGTAAAATGACATAAAGCTGATCTTTTAAATGTAGTTTTTGTTTTTTCAACTCTTCAATCTCATCAAGACCACTCGTTACAGGACTTTGTTCGAGGCGGATGATTTTGTGATCAAGTTCATTGTGCTCTTCGAATAAACGAGAAAAGCGAGCATCTTCATTTTTTAAACGAGAAATAAGATCGCGGTATTCTGGAAACATGGGTTCTCCTTGGAGTTTTGTGTGCAATGTGAAGTAGAAACAATCAGCCAAGCAATATATAAATAAAGCATGAAATGGTTCGATTCCTTCTGTTTTTATTATAACCTAGGCTCGTTTCCAAAAACTATGTATACGTCTTTTAAGAGCGGAATTATTTAGCTGCTCTGAGTGAGCAATAAGGGTTTTTTGGGGTGGATGTATTTATCAATCTTTTGGGCTTGGCCTGCTGTTTAAGATAGAATGAAGTATATTCCAAAAACAGAATGATTATTATGAATCCTGAGCAAATCAATCGAAGACCCTTGGCCAGTCGTGGTACGCGTTGGGCGCAAGCAATCGCAGCCTATCTAGCTCGCTTAGATGTGCCAACACCGAATCAAATTTCCATATTAAGTATATTCTTTGCTTTGATTGCGTTCTTAATTTTGGTTTTTTGGCCAACGATTGCTGGTTTGATTTGTGTTGCTTTGTGCATTCAATTACGTCTGCTGTGTAATTTATTTGACGGTATGGTGGCGCTAGAAGGTGGTAAGAAAACCTCAAGCGGCCCTTTGTATAACGAAATCCCAGATCGAGTAGCCGATACTTTCTTTATTATTGGCTTAGGCTATTGCATCGATCAGGCCTGGTTGGGCTACTTGGGGGCATTGTTCGCCATGGCTACGGCCTATCTTCGCACCTTAGGAGGCTCCTTAGGTTTGCCTCAGCGTTTTACGGGACCTATGGCCAAGCCTCATCGCATGGCCTTATTAACTGGGGCTTGTCTTATGGGAGCCTTAGAATCGCATTTGTGGCATAGCGATTATGCCTTATGGGTAGCCGCGATTGGTATCGCTTTGGGCTCACTTTTAACGTGCTATATTCGCACTCGAGATATTGCTGCTGAGTTGCGCCTGCAAGCACAAGGAGAGAACAAGTGATTGCTTCCTTTATTTCAGCGTTGACACGTCTCTTGATTGGAGCGTACCCCTACTGGCGTCAATCGTGTCCTAGCCATACGCAACGCATCTATTTTGCCAACCATACGAGTCATTTAGACACCTTGGCAATTTGGTCTTCCTTGGGGCTTGAGTATCGCCGCAAAACACGTCCTGTAGCCGCCAAAGACTACTGGGGTAAGGGTGGATTGCGTGGATTAATCGCTCATCAAGGCTTAAATGTAGTGTTGCTTGAACGTGGGGGTAAGTTTGAAGACCCGCTCGTGCCCTTGTATGAGGCCTTGGATCAGGGTGATTCATTAATTATTTTTCCTGAAGGTACTCGTCGTGATGCTGTATTGCCCACTGAGTTTAAATCAGGGATATATCATTTGTCTCGTCGCTACCCTGAGCTTGAATATATTCCAGTCTACTTAGATAATACTCGGCGAAGTTTGCCAAAAGGCGCTTTTTTGCCCTTGCCATTTACTTGTAAAGTCAACTTTGGTCCCGCTTTACCAATAATTGAGAACGAAAGCAAAATGGACTTTTTGCATCGTGCCCGAGAATCGGTGATCGCCTTGTCTCTGCCACTCACACAAGCAAGTGAGCGGGCGAGCATAGCACCCAGTCTAGCATCAGAGATTCTAGAAGTAGACGAGAAGGAATAAAGGATGAACTTGATATACGAAGCCTTAAGTAGCGTGCCACCTAAGTTCTGGTGGGTATTAATGGGGATAGTGTTTTTCCTCACGGTTGCCACGGTGATTGGCCGACGTTTAGCGCAAAACAACAATAACGAGGTCATGATCAATTTAAATCAACGCATTAATGCATGGTGGGTCATGGTGGCTGTGTTAGTGGCTTGCTTTATTTTTGGCACAACAGCGACCTTAATCCTGTATGCCTTATTGTCATTTTTTGCCTTGCGTGAGTTTATGACCTTAACCCCAACTGTACGATCTGATTATTGGGCGCTAGTTTTTTGCTTTTATGTGGCAATTCCTGTTCAATATCTTCTGATTGGCAGTGATTGGTATGGTTTGTTTGTCATGTTCTTACCTGTTTATGGTTTCCTCTTATTGCCTGCGATTCAAGCATTATCGGGTGATACCGATGGTTTTTTTGAACGTATCGCTAAAATCCAGTGGGGGATGATGCTTACCATTTACTGCTTAAGCTATGCTCCTGCCTTATTATTACTGGGTAATGTTGAACACCCGGGACAAGGTTTGATGCTCTTGCTCTATCTGGTTTTAGTGGTGCAACTAAGTGATGTCTTTCAATATGTGGTGGGTAAATTATTTGGTAAACATAAAATAGCGCCGCGCGTTAGCCCCAATAAAACCGTCGAAGGTTTTATTGGGGGCGGTCTAATGGCTGTGGCATTAGGTACAGGTTTATGGTGGATGACACCATTTAGCATGGCCCATGCCGCCTTGTTCTCTTTACTTATCGTTATTTGTGGATTTTTTGGTGGTTTATCACTTTCAGCCGTGAAGCGTAGTCTGGGTGCTAAGGACTGGGGTACGATGATTTCAGGTCATGGAGGTATTATGGATAGGATTGATTCCATCTTATTTGCTGCCCCTGTATTTTTTCACTTGGTGCGCTATACCTATTATTAGCCTGTACTTTTTTTAGTTTTTGCTAGGAAGAAAAGTGTATGAGTGAAGGGGCTGATCAGCATAAAATTTTACAATGAATCTGCTATAATTACCATTTCCTGCTCAGCCCTTACGGGCTTTACTACGATGACAAAATATGTATTCGTTACTGGTGGTGTTGTCTCTTCTCTAGGCAAGGGAATTGCAGCCGCCTCATTAGCCGCTATTCTTGAATCACGCGGTCTTCGAGTCACTATGCTGAAATTGGATCCCTACATTAACGTGGATCCAGGCACAATGAGCCCTTTGCAGCATGGTGAGGTTTTTGTAACCGAGGACGGCGCTGAGACCGACCTAGACTTAGGTCACTACGAGCGCTTTATCTCTGCGCGTATGCGCAAGTCCAATAACTTCACGACGGGGCAGATCTATGAATCTGTCTTACGCAAAGAGCGTCGTGGTGATTATCTTGGTAAGACAGTTCAAGTCATTCCTCACATTACCAATGAAATTCAAGATTTTATCGCTCATGGTGCTAAGCAAGCCTATGACGGTCAAGCTGATGTGGCGATCGTTGAAATTGGTGGTACGGTAGGTGATATCGAGTCACTACCGTTCCTTGAAGCAGTGCGTCAGATGAGCTTGCGCTTGGGTCGCAATGGTGCGGCTTTTGTCCATCTCACGCTGGTTCCTTATATTGCTTCAGCGGGTGAGTTGAAGACTAAGCCGACGCAGCACTCCGTACAGAAATTGCGTGAAATCGGTATCTACCCTAACGCCTTATTATGTCGTGCAGATCGTGAAATTCCTGAGGATGAGAAGGCGAAGATCTCTTTATTCTCCAACGTGCCATTAGATGCGGTGATTTCTGTCTGGGATGCCGATACCATTTATAAAATTCCCCGTATGTTGCATGATCAAGGGCTTGATCAAATCGTATGTGAGGCCTTGGCGATTAATCCAGCACCAGCGGACTTAAACACTTGGGATAAGATTGTTTATGATTTAGAACATCCAGAGCATGAGCTAACGATTGGTATGGTGGGTAAGTATGTTGACTTAACCGAGTCATATAAATCGTTAATTGAGGCCTTAAGTCATGCGGGAATTCATAATAAGTCGCGTGTGAAGATTGAATACATTGACTCGCAAGTCTTAGAAACTGAAGGTACGCAAGTCTTAGCCAACTTAGATGCTATTCTTGTGCCGGGTGGTTTTGGTAAGCGCGGTACTGAAGGTAAGATTAAAGCCATTCAATATGCTCGTGAGAATAATGTACCGTTCTTAGGTATCTGCCTTGGTATGCAGTTAGCCACGATTGAGTATGCGCGCCATGTTGCGCAATTGGGTAAAGCGAATAGTACCGAACTCGATCCATCAACCCCACATCCAGTGGTTGCCTTAATTACAGAGTGGGTCGATAAGGAAGGCAAACTTGAGAAGCGTAGCGAAGGCTCTGACCTCGGTGGTACGATGCGTAAGGGTTCACAACGCGTTCCTGTCAAGCCTGGTACCTTGGCGCATTCGGTGTATGGTGATGAAGTGAACGAGCGCCATCGTCATCGTTGGGAAGTGAACAATGTCTACGTGCCGCGCCTTGAAGCTGCTGGCCTTGTGATTAGTGCACGTACGCCGACAGAGAACTTGCCTGAAATTATGGAAATTCCAGGTCATCGTTGGTTTATGGGAGTACAGTTCCACCCAGAATTTACCTCAACACCGCGTCACGGTCATCCGCTTTTTGATAGTTATTTGAAAGCAGCTTTAGCCTACCAAAGTGAGCGTAAATCAGCATGAAAATAGCCAATTTTAACGTCGGTTTAGACCAGCCTTTTTTCCTTATTGCGGGCACTTGTGTGATTGAGTCACGTGATATGGCTTTTGATACGTGTGGGCAATTAGTCGAAATCACCCAAGACTTAGGTATTCCATTTATCTACAAGAGTTCGTTTGATAAAGCCAATCGTAGCTCAGGTAAATCTTACCGCGGTCCTGGTATGGACCAGGGCTTGCAAATTTTGGCCGACGTTAAAGCGCATTTTAATGTGCCTGTGCTGACTGATGTGCACGATATTGCTCAAGTGGATGAAGTGGCAAATGTGGTGGATGTCTTACAAACTCCTGCATTCTTATGTCGTCAGACAGATTTTATTCAAGCTTGTGCGGCGAGTTTGAAACCTGTGAATATTAAAAAAGGGCAGTTTCTCGCTCCTGGCGATATGCAGCAGGTCGTCCTTAAGGCCCGTGCGGCCGCACAAGAAGCCGGTGGTGATGGTAACAACATCCTGGTCTGCGAACGTGGAGCCTCGTTCGGCTATAACAATTTAGTCTCGGACATGCGTTCTTTAGCGATTATGCGTGAGACTGATTGTCCAGTAGTGTTCGATGCCACGCATTCGGTGCAATTGCCAGGTGGTCAGGGCACCTCTTCAGGCGGGCAGCGAGAGTTCGTGCCGGTCTTAGCGCGCGCTGCGGTAGCCGTTGGGGTGGCAGGTTTATTTATGGAGACACATCCGAATCCATCTCAGGCCTTATCGGACGGACCGAATGCCGTGCCGCTCAAGCATATGGCTGCTTTATTAAAAACACTAAAAGACATTGATGTTCTTGTGAAACAACAAGGTTTTTTAGAAAATCATTTTAATGAATAATAATTAGTGTGAGGAGAGTCTAATGCCTGCTTATTTAATTGCTCATATCGATGTTCAGAAACCAGCTCAATACGAACAGTATCGAACATTATCCACTTTAGCAATGCGTGCCCATGATGTGAAAGTTTTGGTACGTGGTGGCGAGGCTAAGGTGCTTGAAGGTAAGGATTTGAAACGTACGGTGATTATGCAGTTTCCTTCGATGAAAGCAGCGCAGGCTTTTTATGATTCTTATCAGTACCGCCGTGCCCGTAATGCTCGCGAAGGCGCAGCGGAAGTGGATATGACCATTGTTCAGGGTCTTTAATTTAAGCGTTCCGGGTTAAGGGTTCGGAATTAAGGGTTCGGAATTAAGGGCAGCTTATGAAGAGTCCGAAATTAAGGATTTTTTAATACAGCAGATTCCAATGAGCTCTTATTTAAGAGCGCGAAAATTTTAGAATTTAATGGTTTTAGGGGTTTAGCGTTTTAAGGTTTGGGCATTGAACAGTCTTTTTATGTAGATTGTGGCCATCGTTTTAAGACAGTAATCCATAACAGAATTATTTAATTTAACTTTATCAGGAAGTATTTTCATGAGTGCAATTATTGATATTATTGGTCGCGAAATTCTCGATTCGCGCGGCAATCCAACCGTTGAATGTGACGTTGTATTAGAGTCAGGTGCTATGGGTCGTGCCGCTGTACCATCAGGCGCATCTACTGGTGCACGCGAAGCGATTGAGTTACGTGACGGTGATAAATCACGCTACTTAGGCAAAGGCGTGTTGAAAGCTGTTGAGAACATTAATACTGAAATCTCTGAAGCCTTGATTGGTCTTGATGCACAAGAGCAGACATTTATTGATAATACCTTGATTGATTTGGACGGTACTGAAACCAAAGAGCGTCTTGGTGCTAACGCTATTCTTGCGGTGAGTATGGCTGTTGCTCGTGCTGCTGCAGATGAAGCAGGCCTTTCTTTATACCGTTACTTCGGTGGTAGTGGTCCGATGAGCATGCCTGTACCCATGATGAACGTGATTAACGGTGGCGCACACGCGAACAACACTTTAGATATGCAGGAATTCATGATTCTGCCTATCGGTGCAGACAGCTTTCGTGAAGCCTTACGTATGGGTACTGAAGTATTCCACGCCTTGAAAACTATTATTCATGATGCGGGCATGTCAACAGCCGTGGGTGATGAGGGTGGTTTTGCACCTAACGTAGCTAGCCATGAGGAAGCCATCCAATTAATTTTGCGTGCAATTGAGAACGCTGGTTATGTGGCAGGTCAAGACATCGTTCTTGGTTTAGACTGCGCAAGCTCTGAGTTCTACAAAGATGGTAAATACCATTTGGCGGGTGAGGGTGGTGTGTCCTTAAGCGCCGCTGAATTTGCTAATTTGTTAGCTTCTTGGTGTGATAAGTATCCTATCGTGACGATTGAAGATGGTATGGCTGAAGACGATTGGGAAGGTTGGAAAATCTTGAGCGATCTATTAGGTGACCGCGTTCAGTTAGTAGGTGACGACTTGTTCGTGACCAACACTAAGATCTTGAAGAAAGGTATCCAGCAAGGTATCGCCAACTCAATCTTAATTAAGATCAACCAGATTGGCACCTTGACCGAGACATTTGCCGCCATTGAGATGGCTAAACGTGCAGGCTATACAGCGGTGATTTCCCACCGTTCGGGCGAGACCGAAGACTCAACGATTGCGGATATTGCAGTTGCAACCAATGCAATGCAAATTAAGACGGGTTCTTTATCACGTTCTGACCGTATGGCGAAATACAATCAACTGCTACGCATTGAAGAAGAGTTAGCAGAAGTTGCTCAGTACCCTGGTCGTGAAGCTTTCTATAATTTGTACTAGGAAGTTAATGTATGCGCTTGTTGTTTTTAGTTCTGATTTTAGCGTGTGCCGCTATCCAATACCCGTTATGGATGGGTGAGTTTGGTTACGCGCGCGTGCAGGAGTTAAATCAGCAATTAGAGCAACAGCGCCAAGTCAATCAAGCTATGATTGCGCGGAACAATGCGCTTCTGGCAGAAATTGAAGACTTGAAGACGGGAACGCAAGCCTTGGAAGATCGTGCTCGCTATGAGATGAGTATGATTGACCGAGGTGAGACCTTGGTGCGTATTTTGACGCCGAATGAAGATCCTCCTGTCATCCCAATTCAGGTGGCGCCGCCAGGTCCCAGTGCTGCACCAGCAACGCCAGCCAGTAATAAGCCAGCGACAAATACTCGGCAAGCTAACTAAGTTAGACTTAAATAAACAAGTGCTATCTATGAACTAGCCCCCAAAGTTAGCCTTAAAAAATCTAATATTTTGGGGGGCGTTTTTATGATGGTACAGAGTGTATAAGTAAACGGCTTAAAATTTATCAAAGACTGCCGTAAGATTTATCAAAGCTCGCCGTAAAACCCATCAAATATAGTCGTAAAACCTATCAGATATCAGCCGTAAAATCCCATCCTTTATAGTGGGGGTGGATGTCAAATTTACTCGCTTAATCAATTTAAAGCGGATTAGAACGGAAAGTCTGGGCGGCTATAATGCTCTTTTAGGAAGTCGACAAAACTGCGAGTGCGTTGTGCGGTATGTTTGCGATCAGGTAGCATAGCGTAGATGCCATTAGCAGGTGCAGCATAGTTGTCAAGTACGGTGACAAGACGTCCTGCCTCAATTTCTGCCCCAACTTCCCACCAAGAACGCCAAGCTAAACCTAAACCATCAAGGGCCCATTCTAATAAAACACTGCCGTCGGTGCATGAAAGCTTACCAGCAGGTTTAATAGCGATTACTCTTTGCTTATTCGGATCTTTAAATAACCAGCCACGTTGCTGTGTACCTTCGGCGCCGAATGTTAAACATTGGTGGTGTAGTAAATCTTGCGGCACCTTGGGCTTGCCATGACGCTCGAGATAACTTGGTGAGGCCACCACCACACGACGATTCTCCGCTAAGCGAATAGCCACCAATTGGGAATTCTCTAAATCACCAATACGAATAGTGCAGTCATAACGCTCTTCGATAATATCCACCACACGATCAGTCAGATTAAGTGATATATCAACCTCAGGATGTTCTTGGCTAAATTGGGCTAATAGTGGTGCGACATATTTGCGACCAAAGCCAGCAGGAGCAGATAAACGTAAGGGACCACGTATGCTTGCCTTGCCTTGCGACACTAAAGCTTCACTTTCTGCTAATTCACGTAAAAGGCGCTGTGCCTCTTCAAGGAAAATCTCACCTTCAGGTGTTAGTTGTTGAGTTCGAGTGGTACGAGTAAGCAACTTGACACCTAGGCGGTCCTCAAGTGACTCCAGCCGTCTACCCATCATAGCCGCAGTAACTTGTGCTTTGCGTGCTGCCGCAGAAATTGAGCCATTAAGAACAATAGACACAAAGCTTTCGAGCTGGGTAAATCTATCCATGATGATGTCGCGTATGGTGAAGGTTAGAAAAATACTATTTGTATAGGAGCTAATCACTAATCAAGGGATTAAACGAATAGCCTGTCAAGTAATGTATTGAATAAGTCAATTAACGCATTCATATTAATGAGGTGATTATCAATGCATATCCCAATAGAGCCTAATTGGACCTAGGGAGGGGAAAAGAGTATTGTTATCAACGGAGTGTCGCAAAGCATCATTAATGTACTCAGCACGGCAGAGGAAGAAAAAATTCTTAAGTGAGCTCATTGCTTACGGTTCCCTCCTTAATAGCGTTGAATGATACGAATCAGCTTATTTGTTTAATATGAATTTTGCTAAAATAATTTATTCTAGATACGTGTATTTTGCACTTTTATTAGCTATTAATCAAGACTTAGTTTCGTAAATGAATGTAAGTCATGTTAGTGATTTTATTGCAATATATATCTATAAGACTATCTTTATTTAAGTTTGAATCTTTTGGTAGAGGCGACTTAGACGAAATAAGCGGTCGCGTTTGAAGAGTCCGGTAATCGGTTCTAGGGCTCTGCCAATATTCACATGATCAATTAATGCCTGTTCAAATAGCTTGCTAAATAATGCCTGGTGATCTGGCCATAATAGGCTTAGATACTGATCCGGTGTGTAGAGTAATAGATTGCGTTGACGTAGTTCGGTACGATGAAAGTCTTTAATATTCCAAGTGAGGATTGCGCATTCTTTATTGGGAAAGCGTTGTTTAGCCGCCATTGCGCAGGCAATCACGTGCCAATCTTTGCTATCACTATGTTTAAGTCCCCGTTCAAATTCAGTTACCAAGCCCATATTTGCGGCAGGAAATTGTTCTTGCATTAATTGCCATTCTTGTGCCACAACTTCAGGCTCCACTTTCCAGATGCGTGGCGCATTGCGTTGCCATTCAATACCAATATAATCGCCCCATATGGGCGTGCAGAGTTTGGCCTGAGCTAAGCGTAAGACTAAATTACGCGTTAAGGTATGCATTAGCACACAGGTGTCAAGAACCACGAGTTCAGGGATAACTTGAGGAAGGGGCGTGATGCTAGGTGTAAGACGGCGTCGCGACATGGTTGAGCGCAATATGACTGAATGAATAGTGATGTGTGAGTCTAGCATAAGTCTTTTGATGCTGTACGCTGCCTATCAGTGCTCAGTGAACTAAACCTAGCGAATCAAGCTCAGTGAATTAAGCTCAGTGAATACAACTCAGTGAATCAAGTTCAGTGAACTCAGCATGAGCCAACGTAAGTATGAGTGAATGCCTCTATAAAATCTTACTAGATTGTAATTGTCTACATGAATTTCTAAAAAAATTCAAGTCAAGCTATTGAAAAGTTAAATTTATACCTCATATATCTTTTATTCGAGCGCACACTGCGCTTACACAAAATTTTAAGGGAAATTATTATGAGATTTGATAAGTTAACCACCAAATTTCAACAAGCTTTAGCCGATGCGCAAAGCCTAGCAGCCCGCAATGACAATCAATATATTGAAGCCACCCACGTCTTAGCCGCTATGTTGGAAGATGCGGACTCTGGCGCAGGTAGTTTGTTAGCGCGAGCCGGCGTACAAGTAAATCGTTTGCGTCAACGCCTAGATGAGGCGATTACGGCGTTACCGCAAGTCCATGGTGAAGGCGCAGAAATTCAAATTAGTCGCTTCTTAAACCAACTCTTAGTGCGCACTGACAAAGAAGCAGCGCAACGTGGTGATAATTTTATTGCTAGTGAATTGTTCTTGTTGGTGTTGGCGGATGATAAGGGGCCAGCGGGTGATATGTTGCGTGAATCAGGCTTACAGAAGAAGGCCTTGGAAGCGGCGATTGAAGCTGTGCGTGGTGGCAGTAATGTGACTGACCAAGAGGGTGAGTCGAACCGTGAAGCCTTGAAGAAATACACGATTGATTTAACCGAGCGTGCGCGCATGGGTAAATTGGACCCTGTGATTGGCCGTGATGATGAGATTCGCCGTGCTATCCAGATTCTCCAACGTCGTACCAAGAACAATCCTGTGTTGATTGGCGAACCAGGCGTGGGTAAGACTGCGATTGTTGAGGGCTTAGCGCAGCGTATTGTGAATAATGAAGTGCCTGAGTCTTTGCGTGGTAAGAAAGTATTATCACTCGACTTGGCAGCGCTCTTAGCGGGTGCAAAATTCCGCGGTGAGTTTGAAGAACGTCTGAAAGCTGTGCTTAAAGAATTGTCTCAGGATGAAGGCCAGAATATCGTCTTTATTGATGAGATTCATACCATGGTGGGTGCTGGTAAGGCTGAAGGTGCCATGGATGCTGGCAATATGTTAAAGCCTGCTTTATCGCGTGGTGAGCTGCATTGTATTGGAGCGACTACCCTAGATGAGTACCGTAAATATATTGAGAAAGACGCCGCTCTTGAGCGCCGCTTCCAGAAAGTCTTAGTGGGTGAGCCTGACGTTGAATCAACCATTGCCATCTTACGTGGCTTGAAAGAGCGTTATGAAATTCACCACGGTGTAGACATTACCGACCCTGCGATTGTGGCGGCTGCTGAGTTAAGTAATCGTTATATTACCGATCGCTTTTTACCCGATAAGGCGATTGACTTAATCGACGAAGCGGCTGCACGTATCCGTATGGAGATTGACTCTGAGCCTGAAGTGATGGACCGCTTAGACCGTCGTATCATTCAATTGAAGATTGAGCGTGAGGCTGTGCGTAAGGAAACCGATGATGCTTCTAAACGTCGCTTGCAATTGATCGAAGAGGAACTTGAGAAACTGCAACGCGAGTATGATGACTATGCTCAAGTATGGAAAGCGGAAAAAGCCTCCGTACAAGGGACTCAGTCGATTCGTGAAGAGATTGAACAAGTCCGTGCGCAGATGGCAGAGTTCCAACGCAAGGGCCAATTTGAACAATTAGCCGAGTTGCAATATGGCAAATTACCACAATTGGAAGAGCGTCTTAAAACTGCGGAGAGTAGCAGCGATAAGGAAACCACCTTATTACGTACTGAAGTCGGTGCAGAGGAAATTGCGGAAGTGGTCTCACGTGCAACTGGAATTCCCGTGGCGAAGATGATGCAGGGCGAACGCTCTAAATTACTCGCGATGGAAGAGCAATTACATAAGCGCGTGGTTGGACAAGATGAGGCTGTGAACTTGGTCGCGGATGCAATTCGTCGCTCACGTGCTGGTCTTTCTGACCCAAGCAAACCGTATGGCTCGTTCTTATTCTTAGGCCCGACTGGTGTAGGTAAGACCGAACTGACCAAGGCTTTGGCAAACTTCTTATTCGACTCCGACGAGCACTTGGTGCGTATCGATATGAGTGAGTTTATGGAGAAGCACTCGGTGGCTCGCTTAATTGGTGCGCCTCCAGGCTATGTGGGCTATGAAGAGGGCGGTTATTTAACGGAGGCTGTGCGTCGCAAACCGTATAGTGTCATCTTGCTAGATGAAGTTGAAAAAGCCCACCCCGATGTGTTCAACGTCTTGCTACAAGTCTTGGATGACGGTCGCTTAACCGACGGTCAAGGTCGTACAGTTGACTTTAGAAATACCGTGATTGTCATGACCTCGAATATTGGTTCACACCAAATTCAAAGCATGGCGAACGAACCCTATGAGGCGATTAAGGCAGTGGTTTGGGAAGAGTTGAAAGACGCATTCCGTCCAGAGTTCCTTAACCGGATTGATGAAGTTGTGGTCTTCCATGGCTTAGACAATAAGCATATTGCCAATATTGCTCGCATTCAATTGGCGCGTTTAGAGCAACGCTTAAGCGCACAAGAGATGCACCTTGTTGTAAGTGAAGAAGCTTTAGAGAAAATTGCTGAGAGCGGATTTGATCCTGTGTTCGGTGCCCGTCCTCTGAAACGAGCAATCCAGCAGATGATTGAAAATCCATTATCTAAGCGAATTCTTGAAGGTGAATTTGCCGCTGAAGATACGATTCTGGTGGATCGTCAAGGCGATGAGTTAAGCTTTACGAAAAAGGCCTAATGAGCGCTTTGTTAAGACCCAAACGTAGTTGATAACTTATAGATAACTAGACCTGACCTTGAGAGATATTCAGGGCAGGTCTTTTTTATAACAGGTTTTTTTATAAGGGGTCTTTTTTCTAAGTTTTTATAACTCAGGTCTTGTTTGCAGAGCTAGTGATCTTTTATTCAAGATTTCTCTTTTTTCAAATAAAGTTCTTGTAAATCTTAAGGCGTTGCATGTAGATCTTGAGAGGCGTATTCTCTTGACTTATTCTGTGACCCTTTCTCCTTAATTGCTTAGGCAAACTTTTAGTCTATAATAAGCACTTAATTTAAGTCCAAACCCTAAAGGAAAGCGCATGATTAATCCCAGTCAATTTTTTGAAGAATTCTCTAAGAACGTTCAGGACTTAATTGCTAAAAGTCCAGCAGCGGATATTGAGAAGAACGTTAAGTCATTTATGGCGCAAGGTTTTGCGAAGATGGATCTGGTAACACGCGAAGAGTTTGATATCCAACGTGAATTAGTTGATAGCCTACGTCAACGTGTTGAGCAGCTTGAAGCGAGCATCGCTGCACTTGAGCAGAACGACAAATAAACGTATCGCCATCATGCACGCTATGCGGACAAGATGTGTGCACCATACATGTTAATAACAGGAATATGTGCACAAGGCGCAAAGCTTACATAGCAACATCGTGTGTGTACAAGAGGAATAAGCCTAATATAGCAACCGTGTGTAATGAATTAGCGGAATAAGCCTTAGCTACCGAGAGTACGTATATCGACGAGCTGAGTACGCCTTGCATAGCAAGAGCATGTATGTATTCCTGACGTAGAGCCCCCAGAGCCTCAATATAGTAATCATGTGGCTGGGGGTTTTATTTTGCTTTCTACAAAATGTCCGATTTATATCATTGAAGCAAGTAAAATAACCTGTATAGAAAACTGATGATGTGCGACTATACTTGTCTAATAAGCAGATTTGTCTTCATTATTGAAGAAATAAGGGGGCATTATGCCAGTTCAACAGCCTCGGCTGAATCGTATCTTTTCACTTCCATCAAGCGTGCTGTTTGCAGTGATGCTAAGTGCATGCCAGACTCCTACGCCTTATCAAACTGCCGATGTTGCTTTGCCTGCAGAGTATCCCACCCAAACTCAGGAGCCCAGAGCGGTCTTAGCGTGGCAGGATTATGTGAATGACCCAAGTTTAGTGCAATTGGTGAATTTAGCCTTAAATCATAATCATGACTTGCAAATTGCCAGTCTACGGATTGCTGAAGCGCAGGCCGCTTATGGTATCCAACGCGCAGACTTATTGCCGACATTAAGCGGTAGCGTGGGTTTTGAACGAACACGTAGTCCCGCCGATTTATCGCCTAGTGGTCAAGCCATAATTGCCGAAAACTATTCCGTTGGTATAGGCTTGAATCAATGGGAATTGGATTTCTGGGGGCGTGTGCGCAGCTTGAATGAAGCGGCTTTGCAGCAGTTTTTTGCGACCCAGTGGAACCAACAAGCGGTACGCAATAGTATTATTCAGCAGACAGCACAAACCTATCTTCAATTGTCTGAACTTGAGAAGCGGATTTTCTTTGCGCAGCGCTCAGTGCAGAATTACCAAAACTCGGTACGTATTTTTAAGCGACGTTACGAGGTTGGTGCGAGCTCCAAAGTTGAATATGTGCAGGCACAAACTTTATTAACGAATGGCCAAACCTTGGTCTCGCAATTACAGAGTGTGAAGGAACAAACAGCGAATTTCTTGGTGCAATTAGTTGGGCAACCAGTACAAGTCCCTCAGCCCCAGTTAGATGCGATTGTATTTAAGACCGCCGTCTTACAGACTGGTTTGCCTTCAGAGTTATTATTGAATCGTCCTGATATCCGTGCCGCTGAAGCACAGCTGCAATCAAAGCACGCGAATATTCATGCTGCACGGGCGGCTTTTTTCCCGCGTATTGCTTTAACGAGCAACCTTGGTACAGTGAGTGCAGACCTAGATGGTTTGTTCCACTCAGGTAGTGGCATGTGGTCATTCACGCCAAGTATCAGTATTCCCATTTTTACGGCAGGTCGCCTGCGCAACAATCTTGTTTTAGCCGAAGTGCGTCGAGATATTGCCGTGCAAGAGTATGAGAAGGTGGTGCAGAATGCTTTTCGTGAAGTATCTGATGGCTTAGTCCAAGTGAAGCGCCTAGGTGAACAACTGCGTTTGCAGAGTACGGGTTTAGAAGCTTTCCGTGAAGCGGCACGTCTAGCCCAATTGCGTTACGATAGTGGGGCGGTAGGTTATTTAGATGTCTTAGATGCTCAGCGCAGTCTGTTAAGTGCTGAGCAACAATGGATTCAAACTCAGAGTGCCTTATTGAAGGCCTATGTTGATCTGTATATTGCGCTTGGTGGTGATAGTCATCAGACTCAGCTCGCGCAGTAAACACGCAAATAATAAATTTAAACCTAAATAAGTATGAATATTAAGAAAATATCTTTTATTGGCATTATTGTGATTATTGGGATGTTGGCCTATCTGTCTTGGCAGAAGATGCAAGTCCCCGATATGGAAGGTATCGTAAGTGGTAATGGACGAATTGAGGCTACGGAAATTAATATTGCCACGCGTATACCTGGCGAGTTACAAGAGCTGTATGTCCAAGAGGGTGAGTTTGTTGAACCCGGGCAGCGCCTAGCGAGTATTAAGACAGCAAGCCTAGAAGCGCAGTTACGTGAGGTCCAAGCGCAGAAGCGCCAAGCGGAGAGTACCGTAGCGAATGCGAATGCCATGGTGGCCATGCGCGAAAGTGAGAAGGCAGCGGCTGAGGCGGTGGTTGAACAGCGTCGTACTGAATTGATCGCGGCACGAAATCGTCTGTCTCGTACTGAGGTTCTGGCGAAAGAGGGTGCCGCTTCACGCCAGCAGCTCGATGATGAGCGAGCTGATGTGAAACGTGTGCAAGCCGTACTCAGTGCTTCACGTGCTCAAGTCAATAGCGCCGAGAGTGCGATTTTGGCGGCGCAAAGCCAAGCCTTGAGTGCACAATCACAAGTCGAAGCGATTGAGGCGACGATCGAGCGCGTGACCGTGGATATTGATGATGCGGTGCTTGTCTCACCCTTGAGAGCGCGCGTGCAGTTTCGTGTGGCCGAAGTAGGTGAGATGGTACCTGCGGGTGGTCGCGTGATGAATCTAATCGATTTATCCGATGTCTATATGACCTTTTTTATTCCCGAAACTGTCGCTGGTCGTATTGCCTTGGGGACTGAGGTACGGATTGTTCTGGATGCGGCGAAAGATGTCGTGGTGCCAGCGACTGTCTCATTCGTGGCGGACAAAGCGCAGTTCACCCCTAAGACGGTGGAGACCGAAGTGGAACGTCAGAAGCTGATGTTCCGCGTTAAAGCCAAAGTTGCGCCAGAATTACTGAATAAATATATTGAACAAGTCAAGACGGGTCTACCAGGCATGGCCTATATTAAGATTGATGAGCAGAAAGCTTGGCCGCCTTTTTTAGAGAATATCGTTAAGTGATGCAGCCAAGGACTTCCACGCCTACCACGCCTGCCACGCCGACTGCTTTAGTGGCCAGAGTCGAGGGTGTCAGCCACTCTTACGGTAAGGTTCAGGCTTTAGACAATATCTCTTTAGACTTGCCAGCCTCGTGCATGATTGGTTTGATTGGCCCCGATGGAGTCGGTAAATCGACTTTGCTAGGACTCTTAGCGGGCGCCAAAATTATTCAAGAAGGGCAGGTGCATGTCTTGAGTGGTGATATGCGTGATAAACGTCACCGCGACAAAGTCTGCCCCTTGATTGCCTATATGCCCCAAGGCTTAGGTAAAAATCTGTATAAAACCTTATCAGTAGAAGAGAATCTGCAATTTATTGGGCGCTTATTTGGTCATGATGCACAAGAGCGGCGTAAGCGCATTGATGATCTCACCAAGAGTACGGGTCTATATGATTTCTTAGATCGACCAGCAGGGAAATTATCGGGCGGCATGAAACAGAAACTGAGTTTGTGTTGTGCCTTAATCCATGATCCTGACTTCTTAATTCTGGATGAGCCGACGACTGGAGTTGACCCCTTGGCACGTTCGCAATTCTGGGACCTGATTAATCGCATTAGAGCGGTACGTCCACAGATGAGTGTGATTGTGGCTACCGCTTATATGGATGAGGCGCAAGGTTTTGACTGGCTGGCCATGATGGACGACGGTAAGGTCTTGAAGACGGGTACGCCTCAAGAATTATTAAGCCTGACACAGAAAGATAATCTGGAGGACGCCTTTATTGCCTTGCTTCCTGAAGAGAAGAAACAAGGCTATGAGCCCGTTGTGATCCCCCCCTTGCCAGCATCAAGTGAAGCAGGCCATGCCTTAGAAGCGCAAAACTTAACCGTACGATTCGGTGATTTTACCGCTGTGAATAAGGTGAATTTTCAAATCAAGCGCGGCGAGATTTTTGGCTTTCTCGGCTCGAATGGTTGCGGCAAATCAACCACGATGAAAGTCTTAACGGGGCTCTTAGAGGCCAGCGAAGGCCAGGCTTGGTTATTTGGCCAGCCCGTAGATAGTCGCGACTTGAGTACACGTCACCGTGTCGGCTATATGTCGCAGGCCTTCTCGCTCTACAGTGAGTTGACGATTACGCAGAACTTGGTGATGCACGCTAAGTTATTTCACGTGCCTAAGGAGCAAATTCCTGAGCGCGTACAAGCCATGTTAGATCGCTTTGATCTGCAGGAGGTGAAGGATAGCTTACCTGATGCCGTCCCCTTAGGGATTCGCCAGCGTCTATCACTGGCGGTAGCACTCGTGCATAACCCTGAAATTCTTATTTTAGATGAACCAACCTCAGGTGTGGACCCCATTGCTCGCGATAATTTCTGGCGTTACTTAGTGCATCTATCACGTGACGAAGGGGTTACTATCTTTATCTCGACGCATTTTATGAATGAGGCGATGCGTTGCGATCGTATGTCCATGATGCATGCAGGGCAAGTCTTAGACAGTGCGGCACCAGCTGAACTGATTAAAAAACGTGGCACGAAAACCCTGGAAGAAGCCTTTATCGCCTATCTGATTGATGCGGGGGCGGGGACTGAACAAGCACCTAGTGCCGATAGTAGCCAAGTAGAAGGTGCTAGTTTAGTGCAAGATAATATGCAAGTGGAAGGAGTGATTGCTGGAGGGGATAATCAAGTAAAAGCTACTGTGCAAAACTCAAGCGGAGCAGAAAACTCGCAGGCAAGTGCAAATCAAGTGAAGCAGGTGGGTATAGCAAGGGCTGAGAGTGAGCACAGTATAGAACAGTCAATGGCGCAGGCCTATACCCAGCATAGGCGTACAAACTTTAGCTTGCGCCGCCTTTTAAGTTTCTCTTGGCGTGAAGCTTTAGAATTAGCGCGCGATCCGATTCGTGCCACCATGGCTTTATTGGGTTCAATTATCTTGATGTTGGTGATGGGCTATGGCATTACCATGGATGTGGAGGATCTGAGTTTTGCTATCTTAGACCGAGATCAAACGACTACAAGCATGAACTATGGTTTAAGTCTATCCGGCTCACGTTACTTTCTAGAGAAGGAGCCGATCACCAGTTATGATGATATTGATAAGCGCATGCGTAATGGTGATATTAGTCTAGCGATTGAAATCCCACCGAATTTTGCGCGAGATATTGCGCGCGGCGAGAATGTGAAAATTGGTGCTTGGGTGGATGGTGCTATGCCCTCTAGAGCTGAAACCGTCTTAGGCTATGTGCAAGGTATTCACTCACATTGGCTGATGCAAAGAGCCAGTGAGCAAGGAGTTCATTTAGCGCAGAATCAGGTGAGTGTAGAAACTCGCTTTCGCTATAACCCTGATGTTCGCAGCTTACCTGCCATGGGGCCCGCGGTAATGCCCTTATTGCTCTTGATGATTCCAGCCATGCTCTGCGCGCTTTCTGTAGTGCGTGAGAAGGAATTGGGCTCAATTGTGAATCTGTACGTCACCCCAGTGACACGGGCTGAGTTCTTATTAGGTAAGCAATTACCGTATATTATTTTGGCGATGGCGAATTATTTACTCATGGTCTTATTGATTGTGGTCTTATTTGATGTGCCGATGAAGGGCAGTTTCTTTACCTTAAGTTTGGCCGCCTTGTTATATGTTATCTGTTCAACTGGTTTAGGACTCTTATTCTCATCAATGACCAAGAGCCAGATTGCTTCGATCTTCCTGACCATGATTGGTACCATGTTACCCGCCACTCAGTTCGCCGGCTTGACGAATCCTGTGAGTACTCTAGCAGGTTTTGGTCGCTGGTTTGGTGAGGTATATCCTGCTACCCATATGATAAGCGTAAGCCGCGGTGTCTTTAATAAGGCTTTGGAGTTACAGGACTTAAGCGCTTCAATCTGGTCCTTGGCCTGGGCCATCCCTGTGATTATCATTGTGGCGATTCTTGCCCAGAAGAAGCAGGAGCGCTAAGATGTGGTCGAAAAAACTTAAAAACATTTATCAATTAGGCACTAAGGAACTATGGAGTTTATGGCGTGACCCCATCATGCTGATCTTAATTCTCTATACCTTTACCTTCTCCGTCTATGTGTCTTCAACCGCTATTCCAGAAAGTTTAAATCTGGCACCAATTGCGATTGTGGATGAGGACCAGTCCAGTCTATCTAGACAGATTTCAGGGGCGTTTATCGAGCCATACTTCTTGACTCAAACCACGGAATTGTCGGTGATGGATGAGGGTATGGATGCGGGCAACTTCACCTTCGCTCTTGTGATTCCTGTCGGCTTTCAAGAAGATGTCTTGGCAGGTAATGCTGCATCAATTCAGCTCAACGTGGATGCAACGCGCATGAGCCAGGCCATGAGTGGTAGCGGTTATATTCAACAGATCGTGATGGCCGAAGTGAATCAATATTTAGAGCGCCAACGTAAAGAGACGGTGTTGCCCATTGAGTTAGAGCTACGCACACGCTTTAATCCAACCCGTAATACGGTATGGTTTGGCAGCATTATGCAAGTGATTAATAATATTACGATGCTCTCGATTATTCTGACGGGGGCGGCATTGATTCGTGAGAAAGAACATGGCACGATTGAGCATCTCTTGGTCATGCCAGTGACCGTCTTTGAAATTATGATGGCTAAAGTATGGTCAATGAGCTTGGTGGTCATGTGTGCCTCTTTCCTGTCGATTAAGCTGGTAGTGGAGACTTTACTGAACGTGCCGATTGAGGGCAGTTTGCTCTTGTTTTTTATGGGGACTTTGCTATCCTTATTTGCCATGACCTCATTAGGTATTTATCTGGCCACGGTCTCTAAATCCATGCCACAGTTTGGTCTTTTAATGATGCTCGTGATGATGCCCCTGCAGATGTTGTCAGGGGGTTCAACTCCGCGCGAAAGTATGCCAGAATTAGTCCAACACGTGATGATGATTGCGCCCACCACGCACTTTGTTGAGTTGGCGCAAGCTATCCTATACCGGGCGGCAGGGCTTGATGTAGTGTGGCAACCCTTTTTATTCTTAGCGTTAATCGGCGCCTTATTTTTCTTTATTTCATTGCGCCATTTTGGTAAAACAATTCATACGATGACGTAGCTAAGAATTATTTTTATCTGCGTCATTTTGATAGTTCAATTTATACGATGACATAACTGAGAATCCTTTTTCATAACGTCATTGGCTTACATAATTCATACGAAGACGTTGGTGGAGACGAACCATGGTTTATAAGACTGATGCACAAATTGCTCAAGAAGCTGTGATGCAACCGATTCAAGCAATTGCGGCTAAATTAGGTTTAGGTGCTGAACAAATTCAGCCTTACGGTCACTATAAAGCCAAGGTCTATCCTCCCGACATCTATCAAAAACCTGCCGCACAAGGGAAATTAATTCTGGTCACGGCGATTAACCCAACCCCTGCAGGCGAGGGCAAGACGACGGTATCGATTGGTTTGGGCGATGCTCTACAACGCTTAGGCAAGTCCGCAGTTATTGCATTGCGCGAACCTTCATTAGGCCCTGTGTTCGGGATAAAAGGTGGAGCTGCGGGTGGCGGCTATGCGCAAGTGCTACCGATGGAAGATATTAATTTACACTTTACCGGCGATATGCATGCGATTGGTGCGGCGAATAATCTCTTGGCCGCGATGATTGATAATCATATCTATCAAGGTAATGAACTGAATATCGATCCTAAGCGCGTGGTGTGGCGTCGTGCAATAGATATGAACGATCGGCAACTGCGTAATCTGATTAGTGGTTTGGGTAAGTCCACGGATGGGGTGGTGCGTCCCGATGGCTTTGATATTACGGTCGCCTCTGAAGTCATGGCTGTCTTTTGCCTAGCGAGTGATTTACAAGACTTAAAGCAGCGCTTAGGTAATATGTTAGTGGCCTATACCCGTGATGGGCAGCCTATTTATGCACGTGATTTACAAGCGCATGGAGCCATGACGGTTTTGCTTAAAGAAGCATTGCAGCCGAATTTGGTACAGACCATCGAAGGCACGCCAGCCTTTTTACATGGTGGGCCTTTTGCGAATATTGCCCATGGTTGCAATTCAGTGATCGCAACTCGTGTTGCTTCGCATCTGGGTGATTATGTTGTGACGGAAGCGGGTTTTGGTGCCGACTTAGGTGCGGAGAAATTCTGCGATATTAAGTGTCGCTTATCAGGCTTAAGACCTGATGCCGCCGTGATTGTGGCGACTATTCGTGCTCTCAAATATAATGGTGGTGTCTCTCGTGAAGACTTGGCACATGAAAATTTGGAGGCTTTGGAAAAAGGTCTACCGAATTTACTCAAGCATATCCGCAATATGAAAGAAGTATTCGGCCTTCCTGTCGTGGTGGCCTTGAATCATTTTGTCAGTGATACCACGGCAGAATTAGAGATGGTGCAAGCCGTCTGTGCTGAGTATGGCGTGACCGTCGCCTTAACTGATGTCTGGGCTAAGGGTGGGGCAGGTGGTGAAGAACTTGCACAGGCCGTCTTGAATGTCTTAGCGCACGATCCAGCCCAGTTCCGTTATGCTTATGCCGATGATTTAAAAATCGAAGAGAAAATCCGTGCCATTGCTCGCCGAGTGTATGGTGCCGATAATGTGGACTTCACCGCCGAGGCTTTAGAAGACTTAAAGACCATAGAACAACTTGGCTTTAACCATCTACCAGTGTGTATGGCGAAGACTCAATACTCCTTAAGTGATAATCCTAAACTCTTGGCCTGCCCAGAGAACTTTAGGATCACTGTGCGTGGTTTGACAGTGGCGGCAGGCGCTGGTTTTGTTGTGGCCTTATGTGGCGCAATGATGCGCATGCCAGGTTTGCCGAAGAAACCTGCAGCGCATAGCATTGATGTCGATGACTCAGGTGTTATTCAGGGCTTATTCTAATCTGCTATGCTGCTTGTGGGTTCGCTATTCAAATTAAAACGATCGCTGTTATTTAAAAGCTATTCGAGTGTAAACATGACCTTGCTGCATCAAGATAAATATGCAACGAGCGTGATTCAGGTTTATTTTAGGTGCAGTTGCAGCATATTTATGTACTAATCACTGAATATTAAGGCAAGATTTGTAACTTTGAGACAGAGCTGAGTTGATGCGCTTGTATCGGAGTTTAAATTTTTATGTGCGTATTTTTTTACTTGGACTGGGGTGGGGTATCTTTTATCGTAGGTGCTAAAGATTAAGCAACTGCAAGTTGATGCCTGATCAGCGTTATATGGCTTAAATTTTGCATAAGATTTTTTTCAATACTTGAGTGTTTAAGTAATCTGTAAGATGATGTAAAACACGTATTAGTCTATGAAATGGGCTTTACTGATAAAAAATGTCTATGGTATAGTTGTTACATATCAGCAGCTTGCTTAGGATTTAAACTAAGTTCCTCGAGTGAGTTGTAGCGCCTAGTTTTGACTTAGTGGCCTGATAAACCAATTAAGGAGAATATTATGTTGCACTATGCTGTAGTCTTTTTCGTTATCGCTATTATTGCAGGTATTTTAGGGTTTGGTGGTATTGCAGGTAGTGCCGTCGGAATCGCTAAAATTCTATTTTTCATCTTCCTCGTGATTGCTGTGCTTTCATTTATCTTTGGACGAGGGCGCTGAGTGATTTAGCGTATTGTGAGTCATGAGTGATTTCCTGTCTTTTTCGCATTCATGACAGAGCATTGAAGAATACCTCGTCGTCTGGGCGAGGTATTTTTTTGCGCTTCAGTCTAAGTGCCGTAATCGGCAGGCTGAATAAGCACGCCATTTGAGCGAGGTCGTTTTTTATGTCAATCTATGTCCGTAGTCTATAACAAGCTGTCGAATCTAGGTAGAGGCGTCAATTAAATCAGTCTCACTAAGGCCGCCGTCAGCACACCACAGCTAATCGCTAATAAGGGCTTTTTCACCAGGAGCATCATGATCAAGGTCACTAATAAGGCGAGTCGAGCACCAGTATCACCCATGACGGCAATAGGAGTGAGTAGAGCGATTAATACAGATCCCGACATAGCCTGAATAAATTGCCTAACACGCTTACCAATCGGGACGAAGGACATGATATAGACGCCGCCCCAGCGAGTTGCTAGGGTCACAAGACCCATAATTACAACGACGATGAGGGCGCCAGCACCTGCGATATCAATATTCATTATTTGGCTCCATCATTAATGAGGACGCCGGTGATACCGCCAGCAAGTGTGCCAACAATAATATGGCTATTTTCTGGTAGATACCAGTACGCTAGAAGTGAAGAGATGCCTGCAACTCCCCAGATAAATAGCACGCGCAGATTCTTCTCGCCAGCTACTACCATGGCAAGTAGGAAGCAGGCCATAATCATATCTAAGCCAAAACTCTTGGGGTCACTAATAATATTGCCGAAAGAGGCGCCAAGCCAGGTACCAATCACCCAGAAAAGCCAGAGTGCAAAACCTCCCCCAAATACAATACCAAGTCCTGGTTGGCCGCGGCTGAAGGCTTGCATTGCCATGGCCCAGTTGGCGTCGGAGGCGAATAGGGTGATGCCGTAGCGTTGACCGACAGGTAGATGGCGCAACCATGGGTAAAGAGTGGCACCCATGAGAAGATGGCGTGCATTGATAGCAAATACGGTGACGATTAAAGGCAGCAATGGTACCTGTGTGCCCCATAAATCCAAGGCGGCAAATTGCGATGCGCCAGCAAAAACCAGCGCACTCATAAGAAGAATAATTAGGTGATCTAGTCCCTGCTGTGCCGCTGCCAGACCGAATGCGGCACCGAAGGCCGTGACAAACAGAGAAATGGGTAGGAGTTGTTTAAAACCAGCCCAAATTAAAGTTTTATTGATACGATGCAGCGCAGCCGAGGACTCTGTAGTTTTTGTCATGTCTTGTATTCCTTTAGATCCTGTTTCCTGCTATTCCTGCTGAACGTATTCATACGCTGATTTCTTTAAATTCAATTTCGCTATTCTGCCTTAGTTTTGAGGTTTAGAGAAGTGTAGCAGTGATTTCGATGAGTGTTTTGTGATAACTAAGTTATTAAGTCTATGTGTCATTAGGGCTATGTGTTGATGGCGTGATTCCTTAATGATAAGCTTTAAGTGCATAGTGGTAGTTTCCTAGTGGAAAGGTTAGGGGTGTTGAGCGCCTATTATCACGTTCGAACCGTGCGTCCACTATGTATTCAAATTACACTTGTCTATCCCACTCCGTCAATTCTTGTCTTATTAGCGTAAGAAACCAGCGCATTTCTACGCATGGATAATCATTCGCAGTTTTAAGCCTCGCGCCAAATGAAACTGGCATACTCATTTACGCAGTTTTAAAATTATGAAGAGGCGAAAGATGAGTCTGGCAGTTTTGTATAGTTGCGCTTTAATGGGGATGAGTGCGCCACGGGTTTGTGTGGAGGTGCATCTTAGCGCAGGTCTGCCAAATATGACGATTGTTGGCTTACCTGATGCGGGCGTCAGGGAAAGTCGCGAGCGGGTGCGTTCGGCAATTGATACCAGTGGCTACGAGTTCTCGCCTGGGCGTTTTACAGTGAACTTGTCGCCGACCGCCTTGCCTAAAGAATCAGGACGCTTTGATTTGCCGATTGCTTTAGGGGTCTTATTGGCCACGGGACAAGTACGTATTAGAGCTGAGCGCCTGGCTAGCTTAGAACATACCTTCTTTATAGGTGAACTCTCTTTGACGGGCGTGTTAATTCCTGTACAAGCCCCATTAATTATTGGCCTATCGATTTATCGTCAATATCCCGATGCGGTACTTGTTATGCCTTATGAGGATGCGCAAGTGGCGGCACGGATTGAGGGCTTGAAGGTAATCGGTGTGCGTACCCTACAAGAGGCAGTGAGTTATTTGCGTGATGCACAGAGTGTCCAAGCCATGTTGAGTGAGAGTTTGTCTACGGATAGCCAATTAGCTGACACGCAGAATGCGGGGAGAACTCAGCAAACAGGGCAAAACCCACAAGCAGGGCAAATCCGGCAAGTGGGAAATTCACCCATTTGCTCGCACCAAGATGCTGAATCTTTATGCTTATCGGATATTCGCGGCCAAGCTGAGGCCTGTCATATCCTTGAAGTGGTAGCCAGTGGTGGGCATGGTCTTTTGCTATCAGGTTCCCCTGGGGTGGGTAAAAGTATGTTGGCGAATCGGTTGCCGACCTTATTGCCCAAGCTTAGTACGCAACAATCACTTGAAGTTATGGCCTTACAGAGTATCTCGCGGCAGAACCTTAGCCATACGGACTTGCCTTTTTCCCAAGCCGTACCTTTTCGTGCGCCACACCATTCGGCCTCTATGGTGGCCTTGGTTGGTGGGGGTCCGAATGCTAGTCCAGGTGAAATCAGTATGGCCCATCATGGGGTCTTATTCTTAGATGAATTACCCGAGTTTGATCGGCGTGCTTTAGAGGCTTTGCGTGAACCCTTGGAGCGTGGTGAGATTGTGGTCACACGGGCTAAGCGCTCCCAAGTCTATCCGGCACGCTTTCAACTGATTGCTGCGCATAACCCTTGTCCTTGTGGCTATTTAGGCCATCCCGATAAGCCCTGCGTGTGTACCCCTGATGCTATTCATCGCTATCAGAATAAGCTCTCAGGGCCTTTGTTAGATCGGATTGATGTGCATTGGCATGTACGTCCAGTCGAGAAAGATTGGATCCGTCAAGCACCAGCGGAGAGCTCTGCACAGGTTCGAGCCCGTGTTATGGCCTGCCGTGAGCGACAATATGCACGACAAGGCTGCTTGAATGCACATATGAATGAGAGCCAGATTGGGCAATATTGTGTCTTATCACCCCCTATACAACAGTTATTAGAGAACTCAATAGCACGCTTTGCTTGGTCAGCGCGGGTGACGCATCGTGTCTTGAAAGTTACGCGAACCATTGCTGATATGCATGAGCATAAGCAAATCACGGAACAAGACTTCTTGCAGGCAGTGTCTTGTCGCCCCGAGCGCTAGGTGAACAATAAACCTGCTTAAGTTTAATCAGCTTATATTCTTCAAAAAGTATAAGCCTTCATATATCACCCTGAGCGCTAAGGTGTTTTGCAGGAATGCGTACTTATATTTTTTAAAAGCTTTACGTAACTACAAAACGAAACTACAATTTACACTAAGCGTACAATGGAACTTGAATGGGATGCTGATAAAGCAGCACGAAACCTGAAAAAACATGGTGTTTCCTTCGAGGATGCCAAGTTTGTATTCTATGATTATGGGCGGATTGAAACCTACGATGGTCGGGATGAACACGGAGAAGACCGTGGGGCACGATTGGTTTTGTCTATTCCGTTGTCCTGTATGTAGTCTATACCATTCGAGATGAGGACACTGTCCGCCTTATCTCTGCGAGGAAAGCCGATGCCAAGGAAACAAAGCAATATTGTCAAGCGAACTCTTGACTTAAAGAAAGAGCCTCAATTGAGTGCCAAGCAAAAAGCGCGACTTGATACTGTGGCCTTAATGCCAGATGAGCAGATCGATTACAGCGATGCGCCTAAACGAGTTGATGCAGTATGGATGAAAGCGGCAGAGCAATTACCTCAAGCTAAAAAACAAATCACCTTGCGTATTGATGCCGATGTGTTGGCATTCTTCAAAGGCACTGGAGCACGGTATCAGTCCCGTATGAATGCTGTTCTGCGCTCTTACGTTGAGGCGCACAAAAGTAGCGCGAAATGAGCCATTCACCTGGTCAGCGCGGGTGACACATCGTGTCTTGAAAGTCGCGCGAACCATCGCTGATATTCATGAGCATGAGCAAATCACGGAACAAGACTTCTTACAGGCCGTAGCTTGTCGGCCTGAGCGCTAGGTGAACAATAAACCCGATTACCTTGAATAATAGGTTCTTAAAAAGTATAAGCCCTTATAATCGCCTTGCGTACTAAGGTACTAGAGCATCACTTCCGATTCGATAACAGCAAACCAATCGCAATTGCACTAATCCCGATGAGGTGATAGCTATGGATAGCTTCATTCAAAAATAGAGCAGAGAGCAGTACGCCGAACACGGGCATTAAGTGAATCGATAAGCCTGCACGTACTGGGCCGACGCGAGCTACTGCGAAGGTATACAGTAAATACGCCACCACCGATGGCAGAATACCGACATAAGCCAGTGCCAAGATGGATTCAGTACGCCACACAATCTGTGCGCCTGTGCTGAGTTCCCATAGACAGAAGGGCAGCAAGCAGAGAATCGCGATAATAATTTGTGCCCCCATTAAGCCAGTACGGTTAATCGAAGTAGGGATGGCTTTTACCCATAAGGTATAGAATGCCCAACAAACCATGGCGGTAAAGACCAGCACATCGCCTGGATTGAAGGCTAGCTGTAATAAGCGTGATACGTCACCATGCAGAATAATCGTGAGCACGCCGATTAAGGATATGCTTAAGCCCAAGAGCTGCATGAACTGGAGTTTTTGCCGATAGAATGCGCAGCCGATCATCACAATCAGTACAGGGATGCATGAGTTTAAAAGTAAAGCATTGTTCGTGGTGGTGCTGTGCAGCCCTGCATAAATTAAGGTATTAAAAGAAGCTACCCCGACAATCCCTGTACCCATCACGAGCCAGCGATGCTGCCAATAGAGACGCCAATCGCGCTGCATGAGTTTCCAGGCGAATGGCAGAATAATCAAAAGTGCAATCACCCAGCGACCGAAAGATAAGGTCATGGGTGGAATGTCATTGCGTACCGCACGCCCCACCACAAAGTTGCCTGCCCACAACAGTGGTGGAAGAACCAGTAAGGGGAGGGTATTGAGCCATGAGTGGTTTACTTGTTTGAGGCTTGATGAAGACATTAGAACGTGAATGCAAAAATAGGTATGGCAATGATTGGAAATGCTAGCTATACATAGTTAATGGATAGAACAGGCGTGAACATGCTTGGCAAAAACTAGGCAATGCTAGATAAGGCTAGGCATGATTATACCTTAGCCAGTCGGAATAGAGACTTATCTTATTGGCGGGGCTCTGTTTGGGTAGCCATGGTTCATTATTAACCTTGGCTCGCACGTGCGGCTCGTCTATGGTCTTTGCCTTGTGCGCTTAGCTAGTTGATGGCAATGATAGCAGGCGCAGGGGTGCGAGCTAGATCCAATGGTGTGTAGTTATTTCATTTCCAGAGAAACGATTATTCCACGTGCCGGCACGTCGATGCCACTGTGGCAGGCGAAAGTTTTCGCTCAACTCCATCGCAATGCTAGTTCTGTCGCTGATTTTCTTAAACTACCCAGTGGCTCGGTTTTGGAGTTGGGGGCTAAAGTAGATTACTAGTGCGACCTTATGCTTTATTGCGCTAAGTTGCGGTATCTTTGCGAGATGAAAAGACATAGTAATTGCATTAGTTTGAGTGTCGTCTTATTCTTTCTGTGCTGCTGGGCTCTCATAAGGTGAGTGAACAATAATACGGGTTTCACCTGGTTCTGAGTATATTTCTAACCAGCCCGCTAGGCGCTCTAAGCGCCGTTGCATACTGCTCATCCCAACACTAATGCCTGAACGCATAATATCATTGACCTGAAAACCAACCCCATTATCAATAATATTCAGCTCGATCTCATCTTCTTTGACAATGCAGCGAAAGGTGACTTCACTGGCTTGACTATGCTTGATCACATTGGTCAGGGCTTCCTCGGCAACACGATATAAGGTGAGGCATTGAATTGCGCTGGGTGTAGACACCCACTTAGAGTCAACTTCCCAGTGTAATTTAATCTCAATATCATCAAAAACCTGGATAAAGCGATTACGTAAGGGGGCTAACCAATAAATCGGATTGCTAGGAAGCTTAGTTTGGCTTTCTGAAAAACTATCAATAATTTGTCGTAAGTCATTGCGTAATAGACTGAGAATTGATAAGGTTTGCTTATTATTTAAGGGCTCTTTAGCGTTCGATACTTCGAGAATAGAGCGAACGATTGAGCTACCCAATCCATCATGCAAGTCATGTGCAAGATTGAGACGCTCTTTCAGTTGATTGTTTTTAATGCTCAGTTGATGGCGGTTATTAAGTGTTGCCTCCAACGCTTGTTCAGCGGCAAGAATCTTTTGGTGAAGCTCATCATTAAAGTCTTCAATCTTCTGTAAACTTTGCGTCAATCGCATGGCTAAAATAATACTTAAAAAAATCGCAAACACCAGCGAGGTATAGGGCAAGACAAGCGAAATATTACCCAACATATGAAACAATGATAGTACGGAGATAGTACTTAAAATTAGACAGGTAATTAAGGTAATGGCAAGTAGCCAGAGCTCAACTTGACGAGTCTGAAAACACAGGTGACTGACAAAAATGCTATTAATGCAAAAAATAATAATTGAGGCGTAAAATACAAATAATAAAGTGCTATGGACAAGATCGAATGGAGCCAACCAAATAGTGGCGCTTAATACCAAGCATAAGGCGAAGAATAGCTTCTCTACCCGTGGAAATCGCTTATTGAGAAAGCGCCATGAGAATATAGCAAAGCAGAAGGTATAGCCTAAAAATAGAACGACGTTAAGTTTGGTGAAGCTAAGGGTATTGCTAAAAGGCGCTGTTTCTGTAATCAGCGTATTGGCAATAAACGCAACCCAGAAAATTGAGGTTAAGGTATACCAGCCATAAGCCACTTCTTGGCGGCGAAATAACCAAATACAAGTACACACCATGCCTAAGGTAATCGAGAAAATAATATTCAGATAGTAAATTGTGCGTTGATTCCATTCGGTCTGCTTATAGAGAGCATTAATCTCATGCAATGAGCCGAAGGTGATATTACCTAAACCAGGTGAAGTGATGAAATCACCCACGACGCGTACATACAGCTGATTGATCGCATCAGTTTTGAGGGTAGCAATTGGCAAGGTCAGATAACGCGGTACATTCCAACTGCGCGAAAGGGGCTCTGTAAGATGCGAATCAGTCCATAGAAGATGCTCATTAATCCAGACACTACCCGCCATATTGATGCCACTAATCAGTAAGGCCAGTGGCTCAGTAGGTGGCTTACTACATTCTGCATGCCAGTCAATGCGATACCAAGTAACGCCAGTGTAGCTAGGCCAGCGTTTTGTCCAGATATCGGGTAATGTTACCGCTTGCCATTCGGCCTTAAGGTGTGTATCAAAGCTTGCGGGTGATTCAGCATCTGTGCGGGTGACGTAGATACCGTCCATCCTAGGTGTACAGGTTTTTGAGTCTTGGGTAGAATCATGCGCGATCGTTAGTCCCTCAAGCGGCGCTAAGGTCTGGGCTTGGGCCAGAGCCCAGAGACTTGGCCCGATGATAAGGCTCATCAACAAGAGAAGAGAGTGGATCGAATAGCGCATCATGCCCGACTGTAGACCTTAAATTAAACCAATTTCGCGTGCCTTACTAATGGCCTTGGTGCGATTACTAACGGCTAGTTTACGATAGACATGACGAATATGCGTCTCAACTGTGTGCTTTGATAGGAAAATATGCTCCGCAATTTCTTGATTGCTTAATCCTGATGCCACTAAAGTGAGAATTTGGTGTTCACGCTCAGTGAGATTAACGTCTTGTGCCTCATGCAGGTCTTGGGGAGAATGAGTACTTAGACTTTGTTCAGAAGTGATGGTAGCTGTATTGTTCTTAACAGGTAATTTATTCAGAATATGACGCGCGATAAAAGGATCAATTGGTGCACCACCTTTCAAGATGCTGCGAATTGAGACCTTGAGCTCAATATCATCACGCTCCTTCAGAATATAACCCGTAGCCCCTGCTTGTAAGGCCTCAATAATCATCTCCTCGGTACTCCAAGCAGAGATCACCAAAATAGGAATATCAGGACGCACCTTGCTGAGTAAGTCGATAATGGAAATACCACTGCCATCAGGCAGACCGAGATCAATCAGCGCTAAGGCAATGTGTTGTGCATCAAGATCATTTTGTGCTTCGGTGACGGAGCTTTTGAAAAATAAATCACTGGCTTGGTAGCCAATATCTAGCAGAATAGCCTGCAGACGCTGCTGCATAAAGCTGTCGTCTTCAACCACCAATACGGGTGCAATTAAATTAATCATTAAAGTCTCTCTTTAAGGTGATTGCTCTCATGTGGCTCTCGTTCATACAGTTTGTTCACATAGTATTAAGCAACTCTCGTTCACGCAGGGGGGGAGCTTTACATTTCACTTCCGTCTGCATATTAATGAGTAACTCGTACTTATTGTAGTTTCTTTGCTTATTAGTTTTGCCTTCATGACAATTGCGCCATTGGGCAAATTTGAGTGTCTTGTATGACGGCTTAAGTCATTGTATGGAAAACAACAAGAAAACAAAATCACTATTTCTAGTGATTTTCAAGCAAATGTAAAAATGTTTTAATTTTTGGCATGTTCTGAGACATTTGCAAAAAGCTTTTATAGAAATTAGTTTCAATAGTTGAGGCTAATTGATAGCAAATCGCTTGTAGATTCAATTAAATACTTTAGGGAAACACAAGCTTCCTTAATTTTGTGAAGGTCTCGTTCTATATACATTTCGCTACTTTTCCTAGAAGAGCATCTAAGGCAGATAAAACTAGCCATAGATTGCCGCTGTAAACTTCGCTTCTCTCTTAAAAAGTGCGCTAATCAAACCAATGAGGTTATCCCATGAATAAGACTTATCAACAACTTACACATACTGCTTTGGCCCAAAAAACAAGCGGCGCTTTTCAAATAAAACCGATAGTCCTTCTTATTCAACTAGCATTCAGCTTGAGTGCTATACCTGCTTTTGCACAAGCACAGACTTGCGTAGTATCAAATTGTAGTATTAGTGGTGATTACACAAGCGCAGTAGACTTAAGTCACTTTGCCGGGAAGGATGGTGTCAAAGAAGGTGCAAATTCTGAGATTCGTGCAGGTAAGTCGGGAGCCTCGATTAAGCTAACAACAGCAGCAGACACCTCTGTCTCCCAAGCGCTGAATCGGCCAGCGATTACTATCAATACCAAAGGGGGGCATGGGGCGCCAAAGACTGATAACGTG
Organism: Pelistega sp.; assembly: GCA_030538255.1. GTDB lineage: Bacteria > Pseudomonadota > Gammaproteobacteria > Burkholderiales > Burkholderiaceae_B > Taylorella. The sequence continues at coordinate 80,740 of JAUNUI010000010.1, forward strand.
AGAAAGCATGGCGGACGCGGAGGCAATGCGGGTAGTGTTGAACTTTCATTGCAACATAAGGTGAACCTAAGTTCAGCGGGTCAAGGTATAGTGATCAATGCGCAAGGCGGAAATGCGGCAGGATACTCTATTGATAGTGATCGTATTCCCGGAGGTTCGGGTGGATCCGTACATATCAAACAAGCGACACAAAGTAGTCTCGTCGCTAATCGTCAGCCCATGAACTCAAGCCTAGGTATAACAAGAGAAGTTATTGATATCAATACCAGTGGTGGTAATGGCGTACAAGGTATGCAAGAAGGCATAACGAGTCTTGATGATGGATCCAAAGCAGGGAATGCGGGTAACGTCACGCTTGACTTACAAGGGCAGCTGGATTTGCAATCCTCTACTGCGGGTCTTATAAAAATTGTGAGTAATGGCGGCAATGGGGGCTCTGTTGACCATGCAATTACGGCTAGGCGTCATTATGCTGGAGAGGCGGGTGTGGGCGGTTCTCAAACCGTCATTCTAGGGCAACAAGGGAAAAGTAGTCAGATGCTTACCCAGGGTTCCTCTGTTGCGGCAATCGATATGGTGAGTGCGGGCGGTAGAGGGGGGGACTCTAGGAAAGGCTCGGTTGGTAAAGAGTCCAAAGCAACGAGTGGCGGTAAGGGAGGTGACCTTAGTTTAACGCTTAAGCATATGGATGTAGAAACGAAGGGAGCTCATAGTAGCGCTCTGGTTTTGCGTAGTCGTGGTGGTGTGGGTGGTGGTCCTGGGGATGGTAGCGACAAGACCCCTCAACATCTGCGCGGTGAAGGTGGAGCAGGGGGAAATATTTCTGTTACTCTGGATGAGTTTACGGATATTCAGACAGCAGGTGTTAACAGTGATGGGATACATGCTTATTCTGCAGGTGGTGGTGGTAGTCGAGGAACTGATGGAATTATCACGGCGGGCAATGGTGCTCGAGGTGGTAGGGGAGGTGATATTACGATTCAAAGTTTGGCGCATATCCAAACCAGGGGGCAAGAATCGAATGCGATTTATGTGGAGAGTTCAGGAGGCTCTGCGGGTGATGGTGGCTCAGCAACTTTTGGTCATGGTGGCGCTGGTGGCCGTGCCGGTATGGGGGGCAATGTTCAGATTAGCTCGAATGGTGCTTTAGAAACGAGCGCTAATGACGCCCATGTGATTCTGGCGCAAAGTATTGGTGGAACCCGTGGTGAAATTACTCAGGCTGATGTTAAGAGAAAAAATAACGATGATACCTATAGCTTAGGTGGGGTAGACCATACCTCAGACAATGATAAAGCATCAGCCGCTCAAGTCATTATTAACAATAATAATTATGTGACGTCTAAAGGCAATAATGCCTCTGCGGTATTAGCCCAGAGTATTGGCGGTGGCGGTGGTGCAGGTGGCTCTAGTTTTGGCTTTGTGGCAATTGGCGGTAGGGCGGGAGCTGGTGGTAACGGCGGTGAAGTTCGGGTAAATAATCATGGATTTATGAGTACGCAAGGCAATTCCTCTGCGGTTATTGTCGCGCAAAGTATTGGCGGTGGCGGTGGCCTAGGCGGAAGAGCTGGCAGTGTTGGTGTGTTACTCCCCAGTGTGTCAATAGGCGGTGCTGCTGGTGGCGGGGGTCATGGTGGTAGAGTCGAGGTAGATAATCAGAATAGTCTCATCAGTAGCGGTGATTCTTCAGCTGCCATTCTCGCTCAGAGTATTGGTGGTGGCGGTGGTATCGGTGGTAATGTTAAGGGTGTCGGCGCATTTCAAATAACGAGTTTTGCCTTAGGTGCTTCAGGAGGCAGGGGTGGGGACGCGGGTACAGTGTCTGTGAAGAATACTGGCACAGCGACCACAGTGGGCGCCAACTCTCATGTCTTGATAGCGCAAAGCATTGGCGGCGGCGGTGGCATGGGCGGGAATTCAAGCTCGGTCTCAGGTGCTAATTTAAATAGTATTGTTCTCGGCGGTCGTGGTAGCGTGGGTGGCAAGGGAGGTGATATTCACTTGACGAATGAAGGGCAATTACTCAGCACAGGGGCGGAAAGTCATGCTGTATTTGCCCAAAGTATTGGCGGCGGTGGTGGCGCGGGAGGATCAGCGGCTAACTTAAGTGTTGTAGGCTTTCCTGCGGGTACTTCAGGGCAACAAGTGACCAGTCTGATTTCAGTCGGTGGTAAAGGTGGCCAAGGTAACCAGGGCGGTTCAGTACGCTTAGACAATCAGGGTACTATTCGTACCACAGGCAATGACTCAACCGCCGTGCTTATGCAAAGTATTGGCGGTGGCGGCGGTAAGGGTGGTGGTGCCAGTGCTAGTACGATTGAAATTCCACGGGGTGATTCTTTGACCCTTAAAGTGGCTGTTGGTGGCTCTGGTGGTAAGGGTAACGCAGGTGGGAATGTACACTTAGATAATTCAGGGAGCATCGAGACCGCAGGACAACTCTCATCGGGCATTGCGTTGAAAAGCATTGGTGGCGGTGGGGGTGATGGCGCAGTCGGCTCTACCAATGGTTTTGTTTATAGTGGCAATGGTGCGATTGACAAAGCCACCGCCGCGAAGACTCGCTATGAGTTAGTTGCGGCGGTCGGCGGTAGTGGTGGCGATGGGGATGTCGGTGGGAAGCTTAGCCTAAAGAATACAGGTCAGATTAAGACTTATGGTGATATTTCTCCCGCTATTCTGATGCAGAGTATTGGTGGCGGTGGTGGTCAAGGGGCTGCCTCACATGCGGATTCCACTAAGCATGGGCGTGGTATTACCTTGGAAATTGGTGGCAATGGTACCAAAGGCAGTCACGGCGGTAAGGTTGAGCTAGATAACCATGGCAGCATTATTACGTATGGGCGCTTATCGACAGCATTACATGCGCAAAGTATCGGCGGTGGTGGTGGTACGGGTGGTTCGACGGGTGCCTCAGCCAGTGCGGCAGAGAAAGCGATGTATGACTTGAATAAACAAATCGTTGATGAAACGAAAAAGGCGCAGGATATCGGTACTAAGTATCAAGATTATGTGAATAAGGCCTTAGAAAAAGTCATTGCCCAACCTGCTAAAGACAAGACTGAAGAGAAAACAGGGAAAAAAACCGAGTCGCCTGAGAAGAAGTTTGATCTTAAAATTGCCTTAGGTGGTCAAGGGGGAAATGGTGGTGATGGTGGTGAAGTGACCTTAACGAACCAGAACTTGCTGAGCACTGAAGGTGATTTAAGCACCGTGATATTGGCACAAAGTATTGGTGGTGGTGGTGGTAGCGGGGGTTCCGCCTCAGCCACCAGTACGGATGCTAAAGCCACACAGATCAATCTTGCGCTAGGTGGCTCTGGTGCTGGTGGCGGCATGGGTGGTGCTGTGACGGTGAATAACTGGCATACGATTAGTTCATCAGGACTGTCTAGCCAGGGTATTATTGCCCAAAGTATCGGCGGCGGTGGCGGTCATGGTGGTAGTAGTGAGGTGGACTCAGCTAAGACAGAGCAAAGCCAGATTGGACTGTCCTTAGGTGGTCGCGGCGGTCGTGCAGGTGATGGCAGCCAAGTTGTGGTTAAAAACACCAAACTTATAGACACACGAGGTGATTTGAGTACTGCTGTTCTCGCGCAAAGTATTGGTGGTGGCGGTGGTAGTGGTGCTGCTGGCAAAAGCAATAGTAAAGAAGCGAAGAGTGTCACTGTTAATCTAAGTCTAGGTGGTTCTGGTGGGACAGGCGGCAAAGGTGGGCAGGTGATTGTGCAAAACTTCGATACGATTAATACCGTAGGCAATCTCAGCTATGGTGTGGTCGCGCAAAGCATTGGCGGCGGTGGTGGTCATGGTGGCGCAAGTAGTAGCACTTCAGGCAAGAGTGAGAAGAATCAAGTGACGCTGGCTCTAGGCGGCAGTGGCGGCTCGGGTGGAGAAGGTGGCAAGGTTGAGGTGAAAAATGAGAAATATATTCAAACGGCTGGCCATCAAAGTATTGCAGTCTTGGCCCAAAGTATCGGCGGCGGTGGCGGTAGTGGTGGTGCCACCATCACCAATGGCGCCGAAAGTAAAGAGCAACAACTAAGTGTTACCTTAGGTGGCTCTGGTGGCAGTGCAGGACGTGGTGGTGTTGTGAAGATTGATAGTCTTCACAGTATCCATAGCGCTGATGCACAAGCGATTGTGGCACAAAGTATTGGCGGTGGCGGCGGTGTCGGTGGCTCTGCTGAGGCTACGCTAGAAGGTCAAAAAGAAACCGCGAGCAAAACCACAGTCGGCTTAACGCTTGGCGGATCGGGTGGCTCAGGCGGTAATGGCGGTAGTATTGAAATTAATCATTGGAATCAACGCTTAAGCTCTAATGCCTTGGCTGGCTCTGTTGTACTCGCGCAGAGTATCGGTGGTGGCGGTGGCAGCGCTGGCTTTTCTCAGCTTAAACAAGAAGGTAAGACAGAGACTTCTCTGGCTATTGCCCTAGGGGGCAAAGGCGCAGCAGGAGGCCATGGTGGCGAAGTGAAGATTAATAATGATGGTGAGGTCTTAGCGACACGTGGCTCCACCATGGGAATTGTGGCACAAAGCATTGGCGGCGGTGGTGGTAATACTAACTTTACCCAAAGCACAGGCAATCAAGCCAAGAGAAGCATGAACATTGCGCTTGGTGGGACGAGCGGTACAGCAGGCGAGGGTGGTACGGTGCGCGTGAATCAAATCGCACCGCAGTTGATGCAAACCATGGGGATTGGGATTTTAGCGCAGAGTATTGGTGGCGGCGGTGGCCTAGTGTCAACCGCTGTCGCCAATGCAGCGAGTAGTTCAGGTTTTGCCATGAATCTTGTACTGGGAGGTAGTCGTGACAATGAAGAAGCTCACGGTCATGGTGGCCAGGTTAATGTCCTTGTTAAGAATGCTGGCATTAAAACCCAGGGTAATTACGCCTCTGCCGTCGTCGCGCAAAGTATCGGTGGTGGTGGTGGATTAATTGACTTAAGCAACCGAACGGTGAATCAGCGAAGCAATGTGGAGAAATTACAAATCGGTGGTATCAAGGCTCAAGGTGATGGTCAAGTCGTGAATGTTAATTTGGAGACAGGTCTGACCACGCTTGGTAAAAATAGTCATGGTATTGTTGCTCAAAGTATTGGCAGTGGCGGTGGTTTGGTGATTGCCGATGGTATTAACTTGCCGTCTTCTATGCGTGTTGGTGGAAAAGAGACGAATGCTCATGCGAATTCGGTGAATATCAATCTCAATGCGAATGCACGCATTCAGACAGTAGGCGATGGGAGTTACGGTATTGTGGCGCAAAGTATCGGCGGTGGTGGCGGTCTAGCGGCAGATACGTCTAATCTGGATCTTACCGCCTTGCGTAAGAACTTGAAAGAGAACGATGGCGGCAAGAGCAAAAGCAAGGGCGGTGATATTCAGATGAAGATTCAAGGGTATATCGCCACCATGGGTCGCAATGCGCAAGGTATTTTTGCACAAAGTATTTCTGAAGGTGGGGGCTTAAGTTCTTGGGGAATGGGTTCACAATCCTTGAGTTCAAAAGGTCATGCAGGTGAAATTAAGATTGAGTTAAGCCGTGGCGCCAGTGTTAATGCTGTTGGTTCAGGTAGTATTGGTATCGTCGCACAAACCATGCTGGCATCGGACAAGCGCATACAAGTGACGCTCGATCAAAGTAGCATCAAAGCCAGAACGGGTGTCTATCTGATTGGTGGCGATAAGCATAGTAATCTCACATTGCGAAATAGCTCGCTGATAGAGGCAGAGACTGCTTTGCGGATTAATAGCAATCAAAATGTACACTTGAATCTTGAGAGTGGATCAACCATTCGTAGTCAGTATCTCTTACGTTCGGAGAACAATGGCGAAACGAATGAAAAAGAGACCCATATTAATTTACATTCTGGCAGCTTCGCTTCAGGTAGTATTCTTACAAATGATCCACGCCGTAAAGTTACCGTTAATAATTCTGGCTTTATTGATTTAGGGCCGATTTGGGATTTAGGTGAGCAGGGCGTGCTGAACGTTAACAACGGTGGTGGTATTAATGTAGCAGGTAGTTCGTTCGGCCACACGGATTTACGCGGTAAGGGATATATGCATCTCAATAAGGGTGCGCGTTGGGTGCTTGATGCTGACTTTGCGAATTCAAGGTATGACCATATAACGGCGTATACCTATGTCAAATTGCATGATGGCAGTAGAATGGAGGTCAATCCTCGTACCTTGGTTCCTGGTAAAGTGGCCACCGTGCTCACAGTGCACGCCAATGATTTTAAACATAACGGGCATAAGCTTGATGTGCAAAAAAACTTCCAAGTCGTGCATTTTGGAGGTAGTAACTTATATCAATATGAGCGCTGGCATGGTCCGAATAATACTTTAGTTATTAAACCTAAGGCTAATTTTACGGGAACAAAATATTTCTCTAGTCTAAATGAGGATCAACAAAGTGTTGCTCGTTATTTACAAAATACCTGGGAGAATGAGGCTCGTCGACAAGAGCAACAACTTGCCGCCACCTCCCGCATGGCGATTCAGGAAGAACAAGCTGAGTCTACGACGATGGCAATGAGTTCACGGATGGCTGTTCAGGAACAAGGGACTGAGCTAACATCTATGTTAATGCGCTCTGGCGCAAGCTTAGCGCAAGAGACTAATACGGCGAATGTCGCTATTTCGCCGTCAAGTTCGCCGTCAAAGTTGGGCGCTGAAACTGTTACGACCTTAGCGCAAGAAGCAGAGCACGTTCAGCCTGATCGTAATGACTTATATGGTTTTTATGCCCAATTAGGAGATGCAGATACAACAAGAGAGTATGCTGATGTACTGAATAATGTCGCCTCTGATGCCATATTTGCCCCTGCGGGTATGATGCCTATGCATAACCGCCAATTTGTGAACAAGATGTATAGTTGCGACCTCAGTAATGGTCAAGCTGTGAAGAATGGCAATACCTGCCTATGGTTAGATGGTCGTTACAATAAATCAAGTATGGATCGTGATTCTGAAGATCTCGGCTACAGAATGACTTCACGCATTGTCCAAGTCGGTGGCGAGTATCAATTCAATCCGAACTGGTCAGCGGGTGCTTCTTTAGGCTTTGACCATCTGGATGTGAACGCTAAAAATATTGCCATCAGCACTAAGGGCGATGCGATTGTTGGTGGTGTCTTTGTTAAGCATACAGAAGGACAGAGAGAGTTAGCGGCATCTCTAAGTACTATGTATGCTTCTTATAAGACCAAACGGAATATTAATTTACCCACTGATCAATTAATCGCCAATAGCAAGTGGAAATCCTGGTTGCATTCCTTGAATTTACATGCAGGCTATACCTTCCCATTGGCTCGGGGATATATTAAGCCGAGCTTGGACCTAAGCTTAATGCATCAACGTAACCCTGCCTATCAGGAGAAGGATGCGGGAGCACTTAACCTTCATGTGGCTAAAGAAAGTCAATGGACTGTTATGGTGAGTCCACAAGTGGAAGTCTCACAAACTTATGAGAGTGGTAACTATCAGATCCGTCCTTACGCCAGTGTCGGCGCGAGTTGGATGTCAAATAAAGACTGGAATTCACGCATGAGGTTGGAAGGCGGTAGCCAAGACCATTGGATCAATATCAAGAGCGATCTGCCGAATGTAGTTGGTAATGCCAAGGTGGGTCTGAATGTGATGCATGCCAAGGGCCTTGATGTCAACCTAGAGTACTCACATCAATGGGGTAAGCGTTATCGTTCATCAACAGGATGGTTGAAAGTTGGTTATCAATTCTAGGCTGACCTTGAGCGCTTGTTCATGAGCGCTTGTTCAGAAAGCATATAAAGCTCAGGCTGAAATTAAATTAGCAGTACGTTGTTTTAAGGAATAATTCCCCCGAGCTGAGCGTGTCCAAGATCTCCGCTATTGGAAAATTTGGCACGCTTTTTTTGGCTTTGTTGCGTGTTTCTCTCTTTAATATGTTGCTTTATCTGCATCACTTAGCCAGTTTTATCAATTAAATCATTAAGATACTAGACATAATATAAAAAATCGGCTTATAATAATGGTCTTTGCTAGCAGTATCGTAGGCCAATATTAATAAGGTTCGACCGATCACATGCTTGCAAGATATATGTTGAAATACATGAACGTATTATGGAAATACATGAACGTATTGTAGAAATACATAAATATATCGTCGACATAAGGGTTTTACAAGACCAAGAATTTCTTTTGGCACCTTTAGTCACATTGCAATTTTAGGTAGAATCATGCCAAAAATGAAAACCAAAAAAAGCGCGTCTAAGCGCTTTAAGGTTCGCGCAAGCGGCTCTATTAAGCGTGGTCAAGCGTTCAAGCGCCATATTTTGACCAAGAAAACCACTAAAAACAAGCGTCATTTACGCGGTTCAACTGCTGTTCACGATTCAGACGTGGCATCAGTACGCGCCATGATGCCTTTTGCTTAATAGGAGAATAATATGCCTCGCGTAAAACGTGGTGTCACCGCACATGCTCGTCATAAGAAAGTAATTGCCGCTGCCAAGGGTTTCCGTGGTCGTCGTGGTAACGTGTTCCGTGTTGCTAAGCAAGCGGTAATGCGTGCTGGTCAATATGCTTATCGTGACCGTCGCAACAAAAAACGCACTTTCCGTTCTTTATGGATTACTCGTATTAACGCTGCTGTTCGTGAACATGGCGTAACATACAGCGTGTTCATTGCTGGTTTGAAGAAAGCAGCCATTGAGCTCGACCGTAAAGTACTAGCCGATATGGCTGTTAACGACAAAGCAGGTTTTGCTGCTGTTGTTAAACAAGCTAAATCAGCCCTAGGTGCTTAATCACTACTAGTTTCTAGTATTGATGTACTAAACCCACAAGCGGGGCTCAATTTGGGCTCCGTTTGTTTTTTTACGAATGGAAATTTCATGACGCAATCTCTTGATGATCTAATTCGCCAAGCCCAAGATAATTTTGCTGCTGCACCTGATGCCGCTAGTTTAGAGAATGAAAAAGCAAAATTCCTTGGTAAAAGTGGCAGCATTACCGCTTTAATGAAAGGCTTAGCGCAACTGTCCCCAGATCAAAAGCGAAGCGAAGGTGCTCGCATTAACCAAGCGAAACAGGCTATTGAGCAACTTTTAAAAGAACGTCGTGATGCGTTTGCCTTGGCTGAGCTAAACCAACGTCTCGCCGCTGAAACCATTGATGTGACCTTACCTGGCCGTGGCGTCAATACCGGCGGTATCCATCCTGTGATTCAGACGTGGCAGCGTATTGAAGAAATTTTCCGCTCAATTGGCTTTGCTGTAGCCGATGGTCCAGAAATTGAAAATGACTGGATGAACTTCACAGCACTGAATAACCCAGAAAATCACCCAGCTCGTTCGATGCAAGATACCTTCTATGTGGATATGCAAGACGAGAAGGGCTTACCTTTATTATTGCGTACGCATACCAGCCCGATGCAAGTGCGTTATGCCCGTATGCATAAACCACCGATTAAAGTAATCGCACCAGGCCGTACCTATCGTGTGGATAGCGATGCCACTCACTCACCGATGTTCCATCAGGTTGAGGGCTTATGGATTGATGAGAATATCTCCTTCGCCGATCTTAAGGGTGTGTATACGAATTTCCTCCGCGCCTTCTTCGAAACTGATGATTTGTGCGTGCGCTTCCGTCCCTCATTCTTCCCCTTTACTGAACCTTCGGCTGAGATCGATATGATGTTTACCTCGGGTCCAAACCAAGGTCGCTGGCTCGAAATCTCGGGCTCAGGTCAAGTGCATCCCGTGGTAATTCGTAACTATGGCTTAGACCCAGAAAAGTATGTCGGCTTTGCTTTCGGTTCAGGCATTGAGCGCTTGACGATGTTGCGTTATGGCGTGAATGACTTACGTCAGTTCTACGAAGGTGATTTGCGTTTCTTACAGCAATTCAATGTTTAGTAGTATAAACTTAAATTAAATCGGATAATTATTATGTTCGTCTTAGAATCCTGGTTGCGTGAGATGGCAAATCCAGCGTTAACAACAGATGAGTTAGCGCATAAATTAACCATGGCCGGTCTTGAAGTAGAAGGGGTTGAGCCCGTGGCTCCCGCTTTTACAGGAATCGTGGTGGCACATATTGTTGAGGTCGCCCCACATCCTAACGCCGATAAATTACGTATTTGTAAAGTTGATGATGGCTCAGGCGAGCTATTGCAAATTGTCTGTGGCGCACCGAATGCGGCGCAAGGGATGAAAGTACCTCTAGCGCGTATTGGTGCGGTATTACCTGGCGACTTTAAAATCTCCAAAGCGAAAATGCGGGGCGAAGAATCGTTCGGTATGCTTTGCTCAGCACGTGAATTAGGGATTTCTGAAGATCACGGTGGTCTATTGGCGCTTGCTGAAGATGCGACAATCGGTCAAGATATTCGTGAGGCTTTGCAGTTAGATGACAGCGTCTTTGAAATCAAATTAACCCCGAACCGTGCTGATTGCTTATCGGTCTACGGTGTCGCACGTGAGGTGAGTGCTTTAACCGATGCGCCCCTCAAGCAATTTGATTTTAGTCCAGTGACTGTGAGCATTCAGGATACCTTGAAAGTGAATGTACATGCGCCTGACTTATGTGGTCGCTTTGCGGGTCGTATTATTCGCGGTGTCAATGCCAAGGCAGACACCCCAGATTGGATGAAAAAGCGTCTTGAGCGCGCAGGCCAACGTTCGGTGTCTATCTTAGTCGATATCTCTAACTATGTGATGTTGGAACTTGGTCGTCCAACCCATATGTTTGACTTGGGTAAGATTCAGGGCGAGATTAATGTACGCTGGGCCAAGAAGGGTGAGAGTCTTAAACTCTTGAATGAACAAACGGTTGAGCTAGATGATGATGTCGGCATAATCTGCGCAGGTGATACGATTGAAAGCTTAGCGGGCATGATGGGTGGTGAAGCCACTGCCGTAAGCTTAGAGACACAAGATGTGTATGTTGAAGCGGCTTTCTGGTACCCAGAAGCGATTGCTGGTCGTGCGCGTCGTTATAAATTTGCTTCTGAAGCAAGCCATCGCTTTGAGCGTGGTGTGGACTTCAATAATGTCGTTGAACACCTCGAATATATTAGTGCTTTAGTCTTAGCGCTTTGTGGTGGGCAAGCAGGTCCTGTCGATGATACCGTGGTGAATCTGCCAGTGCGTAAGCCTGTTAGCATGCGCTTAGCACGTTGCCAAAAAATCCTTGGCGTACCTGTTAGCGCGGAACAAGTTGCGAATATCTTCACCCAGCTCGGTCTGCCTTTTGTCCAAGAAGATAATGTCTTTACCGTAACACCGCCTTCATATCGCTTCGATATTGAAATTGAAGAAGATTTGATTGAGGAAGTAGCGCGTATTTATGGTTTTGAGAATATTCCTGATGTAGCGCCAATCGTGCCTGCCGTGATGTTGCCAAGCAATGAAACGCAACGTAGTGAGCATGATATGCGTCATGCCTTAGCCGCGCAAGGTTATCAAGAAGTGGTGAACTTCAGCTTTGTGGAGCGTGCTTGGGAAGAGAAGTTGATGGGCAATTCTGACCCGATCGCTTTATTAAATCCGATTGCGAGCCAATTAGCGGTGATGCGTTCTGGCCTGATTGCTGGTCTGGTAGCGAATATTGAGCACAATGCTAAGCGCAAGCAATCGCGTGTTAAGGTCTTTGAGCTTGGCCGCGTGTATCGTCGTGACAGCCAAGTTCAAGATGGTGACTTAAGCGTAGCGAATGTGAATCAACCGCTACATATCGCGGGTGCCTCTTGGGGCCCAGCGCAAGCTGAACAATGGGGCTTGAGTGTGCGCCAAGTCGATTTCTTTGACGTGAAGAAAGAAGTAGAGAATCTCTTCGGCCAGAAGGCTGCCGCTCTACGCTTCGCCGCAAAAGAGCATCCTGCCTTACACCCTGGTCGTAGTGCCGAGATTCGTCTTGATGGTCAAGTGATTGGTTTTATTGGTGAGTTGCATCCGCAGTGGGTTCAAGAGTATGATTTAGTTCATGCGCCCGTGGTCTTTGAAGTGACAGTCGATTCATTGCGTACTCTAGATTTACATGCACCGAAAGAGTTGTCGAATCAACCACGTGTGACACGTGACCTCGCGATTTGGGCACCGAATACGCTAACCGTACAAGCCTTATTTGATGCCTTGGCGCAAGCCAAAGCCAATGATGCGGACCTCGGTCTCATTCAAGAAGCGTCTTTATTCGATATCTGGAAAGACAGTAAGAGTGATAGCCAAGAGCGTAGCTTAGCATTCCACTTCGTTCTGCAAGACCCTGCAGTAACCCTAGAAGATGCACGCGTTGAACAATGCATGAGTAAAGTATTAGCCACATGGGTGAATGCTTTCGGTGTGCGTCAACGTTAATAAGAGGAAATTATGGAAGACCTGAACAAAACCCTAACCAAGGCCGAATTAGCAGAGATGTTATTTGATCTTGTTGGCTTAAATAAGCGCGAAGCGAAAGACATTGTGGATACTTTTTTCAAAGAGATCCGCGAAGCCTTAGCCAGCGGAGATAGCGTTAAACTCTCTGGCTTTGGTAATTTCCAAGTGCGCGATAAACCAGCGCGTCCTGGTCGTAATCCTAAGACCGGTGAAGTGATCCCCATTGCGGCCCGTCGCGTAGTGACATTTCATGCGAGCCAGAAATTAAAATCAAGCATCGATAATCCTGAAGAAATGTTTGAGGAAATTTAATCGGCTGTATAGTGAGTGGGGCGTTTAAGCTGCTCCCACGAGTGTGACGAACCCCATTAGTGTGATATTGATGGGGTTTTATTATGTTCGGAAAAATTGCATACGTGCGCTAACGGAGCGGAACTGAGCGAGGCAGCTTTCTGTGTAAGTTGAAGGCATTATCGTAGATTGTAGAGTGGCGCAGAGTAGGTAGCTGGTAGGGAGATAAGGGCCAATATCTGAACGAGAAATGAGAAAATAAATTGCTGAAACATCTCCAACTAGCCGAAAAATGCCTTTCTTGGCAAAAAGCTACAATTAATCACAGACATAGAGACTAAATTTAAGGTAGAATGCTAGCTAGTAATCAATTGAAATTTAATTTGTCTTGGTAGAATTATGACTCAAACTGAACTTATAGCAACAGCCACTCTGCCACCGATCCCAGCTAAGCGCTACTTCACGATTGGTGAAGTGTCTGAACTGTGCAATGTCAAGCCCCACGTCCTACGATATTGGGAGCAGGAGTTTACCCAGTTAAGTCCGGTCAAGCGTCGCGGTAATCGCCGTTATTATCAGCACCATGAAGTCCTATTAATTCGCAAGATCCGTGACTTGCTTTATGAGCAAGGCTTTACCATTAGTGGCGCACGTAATCGCTTAGGTGACACACGCGATACCAAGCACGATGTCGAAGCCTCAGCCGTACGCTTAAGTGCGCAAGAGATGCAGAATCTACGTGCTGAATTAAATCAGGTATTAGCGGAGTTAGATAAGTTATTGTTGGCTTAGTAGGCCCATGACTGATTGAGCCAGCTGCAAGTGATTTATGTGCCTTCAACAGATTGAGTCATCCGCAAGTGATTTATGTGCCTTCAACTGATTGAGCCATCGCTTGCTATCTTATAACTCCTTATTAGAACTCACCGTAAAATCCTGTCCTTTAGGGTAGAGCGTCAATGTTTTGGTAGATGCGAAATAATGTCTGGTATCTTCGTAATAGCATAGAGGATAAATAGGCTAAGGAGAGTGATGCTAATACAGAGTATTGCCCGTATTACCCCCCATTTCTTATGCGTCACAACCGCCCCTGTTTTCTCATCCCATAGGGTTATTCCCTTATTTTTTAGGCGGAAATAACTCAGTATTTGTGTAATGATCGGTAGTAAGGGGAGATTAAGTGCGCAACCAAAAAATAGCATATAAAAAGTGCGCTTTAAGCTTGTTGAAAATTTTAGTTTCTGGCCATCAGCGGCTAAAACTTTAATGCCAAAACAATATTTAGCAGGTGTTGTACCAAAGCAACTGAGAAAGATGCTCTCAATAATGATAAAAGCAAGAGCAATAAATAGCAAAAATGTGGTAAGGAGCAATATAAATTTAATCAGCGCCGTTGATTTGTCAGATGATATGCTCAATATGATTTGGCCTAGCAGAGAGATGATAAAAAAGGCTAGGAGTAAGAATACCCATGTGTCTACCAAACGAGCAAAGAATCGTCGCCAAGGGTGGGTAGAGTGGTAAGGAGGTTTGCCTAGAGGGTTCTTATTATGTTGCATATTGGCGTTATCTTGATTCGCTTTCTTAGCGTCAGGAGTCGAGCCGCCACCAAATTGCAGACTGGCACTTTCTTGGTTCACTATATTAACGTCAGAAGTCGAGTCGTCACCAAATTGCATGCCAAAGTTATCTTGGCTAGATTTGTTAGCGTCAGGAACGTAAGCGTCCGTAGAACACACATTGAAACGGTCCTGGAAATGCGTGAAGCTAA
>JAUNUI010000011.1:0-42308 GCA_030538255.1 Pelistega sp.
ATGCGCAGATCAAACGTTCGGCGTGCCGCAGCGTAAGCGCAGGCACGTCAAACGCAAAACATGAAAGAAATCAAAAAGAACTATACAAAGCCTATCAAATCGCTATAAAATATTCTCCCGACTTTATTTTTTATTGTTAAGTCATACCTATTTACTTTGGTCTAAGGAGACTGCGATTCGAGTAGATCTAACACTTTTAAGGCTGATATAGTATGCCGACGACATTTGATGCGATTTTAACTGCCCTGGAAACTCAGGGTTGGTTCGTCACCGATGAGCTTTTACCATCAAGTTTGACACAAGCATTACTACAAGAGGGTCAGCAGCGCTGGGATCTTGGTCAATTTCATGATGCCCGTATTGGGCGTAAGCAACATCTTGCTTTAGCCGCTGATATACGCGGTGACTCGATTCTTTGGCTAGATGCTGAAGAACAATATCCTGCGACACAAGAAATCTTTGAATTAACCGGTTTGATGCAAGAAGCATTAAACCGGTATTTTTTTCTTGGTCTTAAACAAGTTGAGTTGCACTTCGCACGCTATGCTTCAGGCGCTGGCTATAAGCGCCACCTTGACCAGCACCACGAGACGGCTTCTAGAAAAATTACGATCGTGATGTATCTAAATCCTGAGTGGTCTCCTGAGGACGGTGGTGAATTAGTGATTTATGATCCGATTAATCCACAAGAAGAATTACAGCGTGTACTTCCGCTGGCTGGGCGCACTGTTATTTTCCGTAGTGAGCTCTTAGAGCATGAAGTATTGCCTAGTAAGAAACCACGCTGGAGTGTTACGGGTTGGTTTCGTGATGATGAGAGCTTTATGGGGATTGCGGCTTAACATTAGGCTTGACTCATGGATGGATTATCAAGTTTTCTTGAGTTGCATAAGCTTTGCTTGTTTCTTGCGCCGCATTGAATTGAGGGTTATTTGCTTTCTGTTGATTGGCTATAAGCAAAAAAATGGCGCCACAATGGCGGTGGCGCCGAAAAGCACTACAGGGAAAGAGTTTGCGCTTTAAAATTCAAGCGCTGAAAATTCAAGTTTCATAGATATTATTTATGCGGCTTTACGCTCCTCGGCTGTCTCTCGGTGGTAATGACGCAATGCGTGTTCAATACGACGGCCACTACTGAAAGCCGACACGCGCTTGAGGTAGCCAATCACACGGGTACCATAATCAATGTCATGCGAACCACATTCGCTGCAAGCATCCAGTGTACGCTTATCGATATGGCCGCAATCATTACAAATCGTGATCTTAACGTTGACGCAGAAGTAATTACATCCTGTCTTAGCGGCAATATTCAGCAGTGACATATAGCCTTCCTTAGTCAATGCTTCGTCCAAGTTTAAGTGCAGGGCTGAGCCACCATCGAGGAAGTCAATCAACTCACGACCGTGCAAGAGGAATTTATCCAAGGCATTAATCGCTTCGTCTTCGACAACATAGAAGTAAGAGTTATAGCAGTCGCGACTGACTTTATAACCATCAGCGAGGTCCCATTTGGCGTTCTTTACGCCGAGGTTTTCAGCGGGTACAAACTCGGTATTAAAGCGTACGCCGTATTTCGCGGAAGCGACTTTATTCGCATCGAATATCACTTTCAAGCGTGATTGCACGAAATCAATATAGTCTTGGTTGTAGTTGGCTTGGATACCGCGGGCTTCGGCTGCTTCAACCATACCGTTAATACCGATCGTTAAGAACTGCTTATCCAATGAAATAAAACCAGCATCATACACGGACAACATACCTGCGGCCTGATAATCTTCCATCAGTTTGCGGTAAGCATATTGGTAGCGATGAATCTTATCAAGCTCAGTGGCTAAGTCACGGCCATCTTGTTCTAGGCGGTTCATATTAATGGTGATGACATTAATAGATCCTGTTGCCACACCACCAGCGCCTAAAGTATAGGAAAAGGTCCTGTCCTCAATCTCATTGCGTAAGCGGCAGCATGAGGCCAGGGAGTCTGGATTGTCGGATAGGTAGACAAAGAAGGAGTTACCATCGGCGAGCTCATGGGCTAATAAACCTGCAAAGTCTTTATCTTTACATTGTCCGTCCTCAGTTAACATGGCGGCGGTAACTACAGGGAAGGTGAGAATGGCTTTGGTGCGTTCTTGATTAAACCAGCTTAAGAAAAACTCCTGCAATTGCGCGACGCTTTCCCAAACAGGTTTCGTGAAATCAGGGAATACAAAATCACCAAACATGGCATCAAAATAATGCTGATCATATAAAGAAATATTCCAAAAGACACTTTGGTAACCACGTGCGGCGGCGGGTTGATTAATGCTGTAGACCACGTGCTGAAGGTGATTGCGAATTTCATGGGCATGTTCGGTGAGATAATTATCACCGTAATCGCGACGAGCAAAGTAGTCGAAATAGGTTAAGAATTCAACGGTCGCAACGGCTCCAGCAAATTGGGCACTAATGGCAAAGACGAGATTAACGAAGGAACCGCAGAAAGAGTCTAGATGCTTCGGTGCCTTCGACTCACCTCCTAATTTCGTTAAACCATCAAATAAGAAGGGGTAAAGTGTGACTGAAACACAATAGGGCTTTAAGCTGGTTTCATCATGCACATAAATCTCGTGATCTTCAATCTGGCGCAAGTATTCTTTAGCAAGGCCATCACCAAATAGCTCGGTGATCTTTTGGCTCACTTGCGAGCGGTTAATTTGTACCAAGAAGTCTTTCAGAAGCTCATTCTCCATGGTGGCGATGTTCTTCTGTGTGACGTTGGCATTGGCGTCCATTTTCGAACCATCGGCGGCATTATTTGCAGCCATATAATCTGCCATGAACTGCAACTTGCCATTGATTTGTTCGGGGCTTAAACGAATCATGTTTAGTTTCCTTTGCGAAATAAGTGAGTCAAATCAGCGCCTGTGCTGAGTTGGACAAAGCGTTGATTAGTCGTGGGACTATCGAGGCCGCCAAGTTCGGCCATCCAACGTCCCGTCTTTAAATAATCTAAATGAGGAATGATTTCCTCAGCCAGTTCCACCTGTTCAAAACCTGTGTAAAGACAGGTTTTTAATCCTCCTTGCTTAACCTGCTGTAAGCGTGCGATGAGCTCGTCTACTTGCCATTCACCGCCTAAAAACAATACGCAGCTAATTAAGCCTTGGTATTGCTTGAGTCGTGAGTTCAGATATTCGCGGCTCAATTCTTGCCCAACACCGAGCTTCCAGGTGTCTGCGCTATGGCAGCCTTTGCATCGTAGTGGGCAGCCTGAAATCTGATAGGCAAGAGAGACTTCATTGGGTACTTCCAACCATACAACTTGCTCATGGCTATATCTAAATTTATTCATAAACACAATATGTAGTGGTTAATAATTAATATATAACTATATGTAGTGTTTAGATTATTGAGCAAATAAAACTAAATAACAATCCTAGGCGGCCAAATTCTTGATAAAAATCAATTTTGGACGAAATCTATGGCTTAAAAGACACAGTAAATTAGTCGGGTATTAGAGAAGTAAAAACTCAATAGTTTTCTTTAATGGAATAGGCTAGAGATGGGCAGGGTTATTGCTTGTGGGGAGAAGACGTTATGTTACGCGTGCGGGCGCGGGGCAGAAATATTATTATGCAGGAGGTACCAATTATCAAACCCGTTACATGCGTGCGCACGGCAGAAATATTACCTATAGGTCATTTTATTGGCAGTATCAAATGTACGTGAATGCTATTGCACTAAGCTTGATGAATGGCGAAAAAGGGCGAGGAGAAGGACTTAGCGCTACTTCTTCAGTCTTCGTCTTAAATGAAGTAGCGCTTATGTAAGGCTTTGTTATGCTGTTATGTATAGCTCTATATAAAGTATTTACCAAAACTTATCATCAAGCATTGTTCTTCGGGGCAGGGATACAAGGTGTGAGCGCATTGATTAAGTAAGAATATTAAGTGCGTTTATTAAGTACTTCTCTTACATGAGCTTGCTCAATACGCCAACTTACTGATTCGGATTCACAAACAAACCGCTCTTACCACCTTCTTTGCGTAGCAAGGTAATGCCTTCGATACGCATGCTCTTATCGACAGCTTTAAGCATATCGTAAATAGTGAGTAAACCAATGCTAGTCGCGGTTAAGGCTTCCATCTCCACACCTGTACGGCCTAGGGTCTCGGCGGTAACGAAGATGTCAGCACGCTGCTCTTGCTGATGTAGCTCGAACTCTACACTGACTTTAGTAAGTGGTAAGGGATGGCATAGGGGGATTAAATTCGAGGTCTGTTTACTCGCACCGATAGCGGCAATACGCGCGATCGCTAATACATCGCCTTTATTGGCGGTCGTGTTCTGAAGTTGTGAGAACGCTTGCTCAGACATAAAGATTGAGCCAGTGGCTAAGGCACTGCGCTTGGTGGGTGTTTTGTCGCCGATGTCCACCATATGCGCTTGGCCTTTTTGATCAAAATGCGTCAGGCGTGTGGCTTGCTCTTCTGCTGTGTTGTCTGAGGGGGTTGTGGAGTTTGGGGATGTCATAAGTCACCTTAAAATTGTTTCGTGCCTAGATGTGGTATACCTAGTTATAACGTCAGATGTCGCTAGCTCTCTTGAGACGGCTTTTATTCATAGCAGAGCGTTAATCTTGTTCAGCATAAGATGAACGCACTGGCTAATTAAGAACGCTAATTCTTTAGATTAATTAGAATGATAATTCCTTAGAATAATTAGAATGATAATTCATGAGATTAAGTCTGATGGGATTTTAGCTTTATTCAGATAAGCCGTATAATACCCAAATAGACCATTAGGCGTACGGCTGATAGTATAACGTATTCCCTCGCGAAGGAATATGACTCTTTAGGGCCTTATGGTTGCGGCCTTTTTCCTTAGGTTTTTACCGTATATTTTTACTTTAGGTTGATAATGATTCGAATTCGTTATTTTGGTGTGTTGCAGGACCAGTTGGCTTGTCAAGAGGAGCAACTGGAATGGACTGCTCTGAACACCGATGAGTTATTGGCACTATTACGTCAGCGCGGTGAGCCATGGGCTAGCGCTTTAGCGGCGGATAAAATTTTTAAAATTGTATTAAATCAAGAGATCTTGCATGCGACGGCGCCCATTGCTGATGGCGCTGAAGTGGGAATTTTGCCGCCTGTAACGGGAGGTTGAGATGATAGAGCATCGTCAGTTTGGGCATATGACCTTAGTGATCAATGTGTTTAAAGCTTCAAGTTTCTTAACGGTAGAACTGCCCCACGCTGTGACAGGGATAAGAGGGATGTAATATGTCGGCATATCTTCAGGTGCAGATTCAAACAGAGTCGTTCTCATTAGGCGATGAAGAGCAGGCTTTATTGCCATATGCGCGTAATGCTGGTGCGCTCGTGGCTTTCCAGGGTATGGTGCGGGAGTTTGAGAATTTAGCGCAAGCGGATACCTCTCAGCCTTCCGTGCAGGGCTTATTTCTTGAGCATTATCCACATGTGACTGAGGCAGAAATTGAGCGGATTATGCGCCAGGCTCTTGCGCGTTGGCCGTTCTCTGCCATGAAGGTTATCCACCGAGTAGGGACACTTGCCTTACATGAGCCGATTGTGTTGGTGTTGGTGTATGCAGAGCATCGTCAGGCGGCATTTGCGGCGGCGGAATTTGTCATGGACTATTTGAAGAATCAGGCGCCTTTTTGGAAAAAAGAACTCTTCAGTGATCAATCAAGCGAATGGGTTGCGGCTAAGCAAAGTGATGCGGAGGCATTGGCGCGTTGGCAGACCACGGCGAATGAGGAAGGACAGTCTTGAATAAGGTAGCGGGATTGATTTTGGCGGGGGGTGAAGCGCGTCGTATGCAGGGGCAGGATAAGGGCTTGGTATTGTTTCAAGGTAAGCCCTTAATTGAACATGTAATCGAACGCTTACGGCCACAAGTTAATGAAATATGGATTAGTGCCAATCGTCATCTTGAGGAGTACCGAGAATTTGGTTTTCCAGTGATTGAAGATTTATCTGAGTTTAAGGGCATGGGCCCATTGGCGGGCTTGGCTAGTTTGGCTCCATATCTTCCTGAGGCTATCACCCATGTGCAATTAGCAGCTTGTGATACCCCGTTCTTGGTTTATGATATGACAGCTCGCTTGCTGAGTTTCTTGGGGCAAGCCGAAGCACAGTGTATGGCGACCTTGCCGGCATTGGAAGGGCATGTGCATCAATTCTCTAGCCTATTAGTGAAGCGTCAAGCCTTAGCGCACTTAGCGCATTTTCTGCGTACGGATGCAAAGCGGCGGATTCAGGGATTCTTAGATCAAGTCCATATGTTGCCTTGCTATGATTATAGTTTTACACTTGAACATATGCGCAATTTTAATAGCCATGATGATATCCGTGATTATTTAAGTTTGTAGTAATACTTTAGATGAGAATACTATGTTAGATTTTTATAAAGCTTTTGACCAATTATTAGCCCAAGTCAGTCAGCGCCAAACTGAGGTCATTGAGATGCCACTGGCGGATTGTTTTGGTCATTATCTTGCGCAGGACATATTGGTGGAATACGATTCGCCACAATTCGATAATAGCGCGATGGATGGTTATGCTTTATGTTTGCACGACTCCGATACTTACACGGTGGTTGCACGCATTGCAGCAGGTGATAAGGCGAGTCCTGTGCAACTACAGCCTGGTCAGGCATGTCGGATTTTTACTGGTGCACCTGTTCCTGCAGGTTGTGATACCGTCATTATGCAAGAGCATACGGAAGTCTCAGGTACTGAGCTGCGTTGCCTTAAACCGATTAAGGCGGATCAGAATATTCGTCGCCAAGCAGAAGACTTGGCGCGTGGACAGCCACTCTGCAATAAGGGCATGTATATAAATGCGGCTGTGATTGGTTTAGCGGCTTCGCAAGGTTATACCAAGTTACCAGTACATAGAAAGTTACGTGTATCAGTATTCTCCAGTGGTAATGAGTTAATAGATGCAACGACATTAGAAGGCCGCTTGCCTGAAGGCCATATCTTTGACTCGAATCGTTACCAGACCGTTGCCTTACTGCAGAATTTGGCATGTGAGGTGGTGGAACAGGGTTGCTTACCCGATAATTTAGAAATTACGAAGGGGCGCTTACAGGAAGCAGCGAGTAAGAGTGATTTGATTATTACCTCAGGTGGCGTCTCGGTCGGTGAAGAAGATCACCTAAAGAATGCGCTAGAGCAGTTGGGTCAGTTAACGCATTGGAAATTGCTCTTAAAGCCTGGTAAGCCTTTTGCCTGGGGTGAGATTGGTAACACCTATGTGATGATGCTGCCAGGAAATCCAGTGGCTTCATTTGTCACCTTCTCTGTATTAGTGAAACCTGCGATTCAGCGTATCTTAGGGCGCGAGGACTTAGGCGGAGCAGTGCAGACCTTAGGTGCTTTAGTGGCGAAGACGACATTCGCTCGTACTAAGCCGCAGGAACGTCGTGAATTTCTTCGTGCCCATATGGGGCTTGATGAACAAGGTGAATTGGTGGTGACTATCTTGGCTCGCCAAGGCTCACATATGTTATCGGCTGCTGCAGCGGCGAATTGTCTAGTTGAGTTTGAGCCCGAGACAACGATTGCGGTCGGTGATAAGGTGCGCGTGTATCCCTTAGCTTAATATTGGATGATTACCATGACATCTGATGAACTGTCTAAGGGCTTGATTGCTGAAGAGGATGAAGGCTTTGAAGATGAGTTTGACGATGAACTATATGATGAGTTTGATGACGAGCTAGATGACGAACTAGATGATGGAATTACGTTCAGTAGTATGCTTTCTGAACTCATTGATGAGTTAGAAGACGAAATGTATGAAGAAATGCTTGATGAGATGATTGAAGAAGCACGTCCTAGGAAAGCAGGCGATATTCGAGAAATCAATCTAGAAGGCTTACCTGACGAAGATGTTGAATAGTTTTCGTTAAATTAGCGAGATAGTCTCTAGGCCATACAACTGAACAATATTGAATTACATTGAATAAGGTATCCATTAAATGACAGAACCAACAACCCAAGCAACAACTTATGAATCCGTAAAAATTGGTCTGGTCTCGGTTTCTGATCGTGCCAGTCAAGGTGTGTATACGGATTTAGGCTTGCCCGCTTTAAAAGAGTGGCTAAGTAAGGCTGTGATGAATCCATTAGAATTCGTAGAACACCTTATTCCTGATGAGCGTGTGCAAGTGGAGCAAACTCTTGTCGAATTAGCGGATACAGAACAATGTACGCTGATTTTTACCACAGGTGGTACGGGACCAGCATTACGTGATATTACGCCGGATGCGACCTTAGCGATTGCCGATCGTGAGATGCCTGGCTTTGGTGAACAGATGCGTCAAATCAGTCTGCATTATGTGCCGACTGCGATCTTATCGCGTCAGACCGCTGTAATTCGTGGTAATGCTTTGATTGTGAACCTCCCGGGACAACCGAAGTCGATTGCGGAAACTTTAGGTGGCGTGCGTAATGCCGATGGTCAAGTTATCGTGCACGGCCTTTTTTCAGCAATTCCGTATTGCATTGATATCTTGCAAGGGCCACGCATTGAGGTGAATGAGGCGGTGACGCAGGCATTCCGCCCGAAGAAGAAATAAGCTCAGCTTTGGCAGTCTGGCGAAAGAGACGATTAATAAGCTGCTGAGTAGGGAATGTTTCCTCTATTCAGCAGTCTGGCGCAAGTGAAGTGGTAATGAAAATCTTAGAAGAAGGCAGTACGCCACGTAACTCAGAGCGTCCCCTTATTCTGTCTTAATGTGTTGCTTATTTAGTCAGCCGCGATTAACCACCCGTCATCGACATAAAGCGGATCAGCTTCTCTGGCTTCTCGGTGAACTCATGGCGTTCAGGCTTGAGTTCAATCGCCTCACGAATGGCCTGCTCTAATTCCTCATCGGAGCAACCGGCACGCAACATAGGGCGTAATTCGAAGCGCTCTTCTTGACCGAGGCACATATAGAGTGTGCCGTCGACCGCTAAGCGTACGCGATTACAGGTTTCACAGAAATGTTGAGAAATGGGTGTAATCAAGCCAAGGCTAAACTTACCGTCAGGGGTCTGCCAATAGCGCGCAGGACCTACGCCCACACTCTCTTGGCCAGCGACAAGACCGTATTTCGCTTGGAGACTTTGAATAATCGGCTGTGCGCTAACATAGCCCATCTTGCGACCCGTATCACCCATCGGCATGGTTTCGATCAGGCGCAAGGTGAATTGGTTCTCAATGCAATACTCAAGCATAGGCATGACATCTTGTTCATTGATATCCTTAAGTAAGACCATATTCAGCTTGATCTTAGAGTAACCCGCTTGTTTGGCTTTCTGTAGACCTTCGAGTACCTTAGCGAGACTGCGACCATTGCCCGTAATTTCGGCAATACATTCGCCACGTAAAGAGTCTAAGCTGACGTTAAGGCGATCGACACCCGCTTGGCGTAAGCTCTCGGCATGTTGTGCTAGACGCGTACCATTGGTGGATAGCGAGAGGTCTTTAACCCCATCAATCGTGCGCAGTTGCGTAACTAATTCGCTAAGATTCTTGCGTAAAAGCGGCTCGCCACCGGTGAGACGGAAGTGGCTTGTACCGAGATTAGCGAAGGCACGCACTACGCGCGTAATTTCTTCAAAGCTGAGCCATGCTTCAGGAACTTCAAAGCCACGAAAACCTTCGGGAATACAGTAGGCACAACGTAAGTCGCATCGGTCTGTGACAGAAATGCGTAAATAGTCAATGCGGCGGCCAAAACGATCTTGCAACATAGTAAAACTCGATAAAACCTTAACTACAAATAAGCTTATCTACGGTAGAGGTGCAGGTGATTCTATAAGGACTATTTCACCTTCTAAGAAAGCTTGTCTACAAGTAGAGGTACGGCTTAATCATAGCATGAATGCGAATGCAATATAAGCGGCGTGAAAAGGGTGATTCTGAGCTCTTGGCGGTTAAAAAAACGCTAGAGAACACTTCGAAAGCGCCAATATATCACTCAATGGAGATAGAGCAGATAAATTACTCAGCTTCGAAAGTGCCGATGAACTACTTCGTGGAGACAGAAAACTACACCCAATACATAAGCAGAATATTGTCTTAAGCCTTTAACAATAACATGTCTATTATATCTGTTTTTGCGATTAATCAAATCTCATTGAATATTCGTATATACACATAACTATTATGGGTATTTTCAGCTATAATTAACCTCGTAGTGCATAAGGGTATAAGTTTATTCGCCTCTACCCATAAAAGCTTCCTGTTTAAGCAGCCATATGATTTGTGGGCTTATTCGTGCTGGAGAGATATAAAACAAACTACGTATAAATAAATCACTTTTTTGTCGAGAGGAAAAAAGATATGGCAAAAAAATATCAAGCACCGGCTCAAATCAACGCCAAAGGTGAATGGAAGCGCTTCTTTATGTTGGGCTTCGTTGGCCTGCCAATCGCTATTGTGTTGGCAGTTTGTGCGTATGGTTTCATCATTTGGTTTATGCAAATGCTGTTCTGGGGCCCCCCAAACTAAGTCAAAAATAATTGTTTAAAACTTTTTGAGTCGCTATCGGGCGTGTAGTGAGTTATTGGCATCATTTGCCTGGCTTTCGTTCTTGCAGATGTCTTATCTTAAAAATCTTCAAGTCCGCGATTGATTGACACGATACTGGCTCGTATTAATTTGGGGTTCCCATGAAAACTATTTATACCTTAATCATGAATTTCCTTAAGTGGACTTATGATATTTTCACTCGCCCAGCAGCGAAGATTGGTCTTGGTGTGCTGGTCGCAGGTGGCTTTATTGCGGGTGCTTTATTCTGGCATATGTTCAACTATGGCTTAGAAAAGACCAACGAAGAACAATTCTGTCTCTCCTGTCACACCATGGAAGACAACTTATTGCCTGAACTACAGAAAACCGTGCACTGGCAAAATCGTACAGGTGTTCGCGCACGCTGTCCAGATTGCCACGTTCCGCATGAGTGGACTGATAAAATTGCCCGTAAGATGCAAGCTTCTCGCGAAGTATTGGCGCACGTAATGGGCACGATTGGTACACGTGAGAAATTTAAAGAGCACCGTATTGTGTTAGCACAACGTGAGTGGGCGCGCTTTAAAGCGAATAACTCGAAAGAGTGCCGTAACTGTCATGACTATAACAGTATGGACTTTAGCAAGATGCGAGTCACCTCTCAGATGATTATGCGTAGCGCTGCTGAGCGTAATGCAAGCTGTGTGGATTGTCACCGTGGTATTGCTCACTCTTTACCTGATCTACAAGGTGCACGTAACCCAGCCTTCGATACCTTACTTTCTGAAGCACACGGCGTGTCTGTGAGCGCGGGTAATGTGTATTACAGCGCATCACCAATGGAAATCTATGCGGATGAAACGCTTAGCAAGAAGATTGGTAGCGTAGAAGTTGCCACACCAATGCGTGTCGTTGAAGTCAAGGGCAATGTTCAGAAAGTTGAACTGGACTTGTGGCGTAAGAACAAGGGCTTTGGCCGTGTGCTTAATAGCCACTTTGGTATGAACATCACCAGCGCCATTTTGGAAAAAGACTTTTCGCGTGATGAACAAATCGTGCATGTTCTTGAGAACAAGGTCGACGACTTAACAGGTCTTGAATGGCAAAAAGTTGCCGTTGAAGTCTGGGTAGAGTCTGGCTCAATGCTTAGCAGCCCTGAAACGATCTGGAACGTTGCGCGTACCAGTTATCAGAGCAGCTGTAGTGTGTGTCACCGTCAGCCAGTTGAATCAGGACATGATGTGAACCAATGGCCCGGCTTATTTGCAGGGATGGTGGGTTTCACGAATATGGATGCGGACACATCAAAATTGGTCTTGAAGTACTTACAAATGCACTCGTCTGACTTTGCCACCGGCTCACAAGCCCCAGGCTCGCCAGAAGGCACTGTACAATCTGCTCGACCATAAGGATAAGAGGTTACTATGACTACAATTAATCGAAGAAATTTTCTAAAAGGTATGGCTGGTGTTGGTGCAACAACGGTTCTACCTGCAGGTCTGGTAAATACCTTGGTGGTCCAACCAGCAGTTGCTCAGACTACACCAGAGCCTACGGATTTTAAAGGCTGGAAGATGTCAGGTGCACACTGGGGCGCTTTCCGTGCTCGTGTTGAAGCTGACCGTGTGGTTGAGATTCGTCCATTCGAATTCGATAAACACCCGACCGATATTCTAAAAGGTACTTTAGGCGTTATTTATAGCCCATCGCGAGTGCGTTACCCGATGGTGCGTCTAGACTGGTTTAAGAATCGTCATAAGAGCAATACGGCTGAGCGTGGTGATAACCGCTTTGTTCGCGTCTCTTGGGACGAGGCCTTGGATATGGTGTACGAAGAGCTAGAGCGTGTCCAAACTGAATATGGTCCATGGGCTCTACATACGGCTAACGTGGGTTGGCGTTCTGTCGGACAGGTGCATAGCTGCGGTAACCATATGTTGCGTGCGGTTGGTATGCATGGTCGTAGCGTGGGTACTGCTGGTGACTACTCAACCGGTGCGGGGCAGATGATTCTTCCGTATATCTTGGGCTCAACTGAGGTGTATTCGCAAGGTACGTCTTGGGAAATTATTCTTAAAGAAAGTAAGATTATCGTTCTCTGGGCGAGTGATCTAAATAAGAACTTGCAAGTGGGTTGGAATACTGAAACCCATGAGGCTTATGCTTACTTAGAGCAGTTAAAAGAGAAAGTCGCCAATAAAGAAATCCAAGTTATTACGATTGACCCTGTGAAGAGCAAGACGCAGAACTATCTAAACTGCGACCATCAGTACATCAATCCGATGACTGACGTGCCCTTCATGTTGGCGATTGCACATACACTGTGGAAAGAAGAGTTATACGATAAGAAATTCCTTGAAACCTATACCTTAGGTTTTGAAGAGTTCTTGCCTTATCTTAAGGGTGAGACGCTCGATATGGTCGAGAAGACACCTGAGTGGGCGGCACCTATCTGCGGTATTAGCGCTGATCGTATTCGTGAATTAGCCCGTCTATTTGCGAAGAACCGCACGCAATTGATCTTTGGTTGGGCGATTCAACGTCAACAGCATGGTGAACAACCTTACTGGATGGGTGCAGTGATTGCCGCGATGTTAGGTCAGATTGGCTTGCCTGGTGGCGGTATTAGTTACTCTCACCACTATAGTTCAGTTGGTGTATCGAGCACAGGTGCTTCTATGCCTGGTGCTTTCCCTCTGAACTTGGATACAGGCCGTGCACCGAAGCATGACAATAATAACTATGATGGTTATAGTTCTGTGATTCCTGTGGCGCGTGCGATTGATGCCTTATTAGAGCCAGGTAAGGTGATTAACTTTAACGGTCATGAAGTGAAGTTACCACCATATAAGATGGGTATCTTTACCGGTAGTAACCAATGGCACCGTCATCAAGATCGTAACCGTATGAAGTTGGCTTACCGTAATATTGAGACGATTGTTTCGGTTGACTATAACTGGACGGCAACATGTCGCTTCGCGGATATTGTTCTTCCTGCATGTACACCGTATGAGCGTAATGATATTGATGCTTATGGTTCGTATAGTAACCGTGGTGTGATTGCGATGCATAAATTGGTTGACCCACTGTATCATTCACGTTCGGATTTTGATATTTGGCGTGAGTTCTGCAAACGCATGAAACGTGATATTGAATACTCTCGTGGTATGACGGAAATGCAATGGGTAGAGCAGCTCTATAACGACTGCCGCGTGGATAACCTGAAGAAAGACTTCCCAATGCCGACCTTCGAAGAGTTCTGGCAAACTGGTTATGTCTTATTCCCGGATGGTCAGCCATGGGTTCGCCATGCCGACTTCCGCGATGACCCTGAGGTGAATGCCTTAGGTACGCCTTCAGGCTTTATTGAGATCTTCAGCCGTAAGATTGACCGTTATGGTTATGAAGACTGCCGCGGCCATCCAATTTGGATGGAGAAGGTTGAACGCTCTCACGGTGGCCCTGTATCGGAAAAATACCCAATCTGGTTGCAATCTTGTCACCCGAACTATCGCTTACACTCGCAGACATGTGAGTCAGATGAGTGGCGTGCAAGCTATGCGGTTCAAGGTCGTGAGCCGGTGTATATTGGCCCAATTGATGCTGAGAAACGTGGCATTAAGGATGGCGATTTATGCCGTGTGTATAACGATCGTGGTCAATTATTGGCAGGTGCGGTGGTTTCGGATAACTTCCCAGAAGGTATTATTCGTATCGAAGAGGGTGCATGGTATGGCCCGATGGGTCCAGAGATTGGCTCTTTAGATACTTATGGTGACCCGAATACCTTAACGCTTGACGTAGGTACTTCACAATTGGCTCAAGGGCCAAGTGCAAATACTTGCTTGGTTGAGATTGAGAAGTTTGTCGGTGTTGCTCCGCCAGTCACTTCATTCGGTGGGCCGATTGAAGTAAGACCTGACGGTACCCCTGCACCTAAGGAGTAATCCTCGGTGCAGCAGTAAAGTGCGAGAGTGGTCGGCTCGCACTTTATCTTTTATGCAGTATAAAATATTCGCTCGTGTTGTCGAACAATAATAATTACGGCACTGAAAATAAAGTTGCTTAGATGCTTAATCGAGACGGATCTGTTGCTTAAGTATTGAAGCTTAAGTGTAAGGGTTCCGTAGCATAGCATTGAAGCTTTAGCGTTGATACATAAGGGACTTAAGTATACGATTTTGAAGCATAGGGATCTGAAGCGTGGTTTATTAACGCTAGGGCGGTGAAACTCAAGGGGCTAGAACGTAGCTTATAAAAGCTAGGGTGTTGGAATTTAAGGGTCTGGAGTGTGGCTTGTTAAAGCTAGGCTGTTAGGACTTAATAAACTGAAGTGTAGCTTATCAAGCTAGGGTGTTGGAATTTAGAGGAAATAGAGTCTTATGTTGGATGTATTGAGTACTTGGTCACAGGTTAGCACTAACCGTGCAATAACGTATCGCTGGTTTGCTAATTTATTTGCTCTTGAATTGCGTGAAGAGCAGTTGGTGCTCTATCAGGGTGATAAAGCTGAACCACTACTCTCTATTCTTAGCAGCATAGGTTTAGATGATGAAGTCGAGCGCTTTCGTCAAGCTGTACATAGTTGGACAGGTGTTAAGCATATGCGCTTAGAGTTGGCCGCCGACTTTGCTCAGATGTTCCTCTTAGATGCAAAAACAGCCTGTATTCCTTATGCCTCCGCCTATTTAGACCGGGGCGAATTATATGGATCAGCCACGCAATTGATGCGCAATATTATGCGTGACAATCAGCTGGAAATACCCGCTGAATTTAAAGAGCCTGCTGATCACTTGGCGGTGATTTTGAGCGTTATGGCGACTTGGATTGAGAAGGAGCAAGCATCTGCGCAAGATAGAGAGCAGTGGAGTGAGACGGTAAAGTTTCAGCATAATTTTGTGCAAGAGATGCTAATGAGCTTCCTGCCAGAGTTTGCGCGCCGTAGCCAATTAATCCAGGTCTCGAATGATTTTTACCCTGCCGTCTGTGCCTTATTATTGGCCTATGTTGAGGCTGATCTTGGTTACTTAAGAATTTGTCTTGAAGACGATAGTGTCTTAGTGGACTAATAATTTGATGCAAGAGAACCCATCCTCTCCAGTCCACAATGAACATGCAAGCGTGAAGCGTGAGGTGCGGAGCTTTAAGAAGGAGTCGCAGAAGCCTCAGGGGGAATCGCTAAGCTCTCAGGGGGGGCGTGTGTGAAGAATGTGTCACAGATTTCTCAGGATACGGAGCAAGCTCCATCGGTAGCGTCATTATCTGTTCACAACTTAAGCTTGATGCGTGGTCAACTGTATTTATGCCAAGACTGGAATATGCATGTATTGGCAGGAGAGTGCGTACATTTGGCTGGGCCGAATGGCTGTGGTAAGACAAGTTTTCTGCAAGCTCTAACAGGTTTGTTGCGCCCAGAGGCTGGCGAAATTTACTGGCAGGGTCGTGCGCTTTCACAAGCGGGTAATGATGTACGCCAGCTTTGGCATTATGTCACCCATCAGAATGCGCTGAAAGATGGTTTTACCGTCTATGAGAATGCACAGATGAATGCTCAGCTCTGTGGTTCTACCGTCAGTCATGAGCAAGTAATGCAGGCTTTGCAAGCGATGCAGCTGATGTTTCTTGCCGATACACCGGTATACCATTTATCGCAAGGACAGAAGCGTCGCGCAGCTTTGTTAAAGTTGTACTTAACACAACGCCCTGTCTGCTTACTTGATGAGCCGTTCAATGCCCTTGACGAAGCCGGGCGACAAGAGTTGGCTACATGGATGAATCAGCATTGTG
The DNA here is from genome assembly GCA_030538255.1 of Pelistega sp. Classification (GTDB taxonomy): domain Bacteria; phylum Pseudomonadota; class Gammaproteobacteria; order Burkholderiales; family Burkholderiaceae_B; genus Taylorella. The sequence continues at coordinate 16,299 of JAUNUI010000011.1, forward strand.
CAGCGGGTGGCAGCGTCATATTTACGAGTCACTTTGCTTGGCCCGAACATCTTCAGGTGGATAGAACGGTAATTTTCGGGCGGTCTTCAAAAACTGTAGAGGCGCAGGTGTCTTCTGACTCCTCAAAAAAGAAGTCCCAGGATATGACGGCACAGCTTGAAGTAGATACCGCAACCTCGCGTAAGGATACTGGCTTGGAGGGCGAAGCTGGGCAAGGTATTAAAGCTGAGCAGCGGGGCGAACAACGATGACGCTCTTTTTCACTTTAGTACGGCGTGATATTCGACTTGCTTGGCGCAATCGCTTAGATGTGACGATTGGTCTGGTCTTTTTCGTGGTGGTTGCAGCTTTATTTCCGCTGGCCATTAAGCCGAGTCCTGAGCTCTTGGAGCAGATTGGGGTTGCGGTGATTATGGTGAGCGGTTTGTTAGCCAATCTACTCACCTTGAATCGACTTTTTGAAGAGGATTGGCAAGACGGCAGTCTGCTGCAATTATTGTTGTTACCAATACCCAATGGCGTCATGGTTTTAGCTAAAATGGTGGCGTACTGCTTAACCATAGGTTTACCGCTGAGTTTGATTTCTCTGGTGTTGGTGGTGCAGTATCAACTGCCGAGCGAACTGATAGGGCCCATTCTGGGTGCGGTGGCCTTGATGATGGGGATACTTTCGGCTCTTGGCGCCTTAAGTAGTGCCTTAACCTTGGGCTTACGCCAAGCGGGGTTATTAATGTCCTTACTGCATTTGCCCTTGTGTGCTCCAGTGCTAATTTTCGCCAGCAGAGCGGTATATAGTCACGCTGAGCAGGGGTTTGCTGAGTGGTGGTTACTTGGCGCGCTTCTTATCGGCTCCTGGTTCTTTATTCCGATAGCAGCAGCTGCTGCTTTACGCTTAGCGGTTGAATGATTTATATTTAAAAGAAATGACTGAGATTAAAAAGCCTTCGCCCCCTACTAAGCCTGATGTGCAAGAGTCTGCATCAAATACGATGTCGTCTGTTGAGCGCTTGGATGGCCGAGCTGATGGACATCAAGAAGTGCGAACTGCTGAGAAGTCTCAGGTAGATACGGCAAGGGCGGGGACAGCAGAGAAGTCTAAAGGTTCTTGGCGGCAGTTTGCCAGTCCTGTCATGTTCGATCGCTTAGCGGCTAAACTCTTCTGGCCCTTGATGCTCTTGGCACTTATCTGTGCGGCAATCGGTTTGACGATGGGCTTTATTGTCTTACCCCCTGATGCTGTGCAGGGCAATAGTTATCGAATACTCTTTCTACATGTGCCCAGTAGTTGGTTGGCGATGATTATCTATTTGGCGATGGCATTTTGGGCGATTATCTATTGGGTATTGCGCACCAAGATGGCAGCGGTGATGATGCAGGCTCTGGCACCTACTGGGGCGATCATGGCAGCGATTTCTTTGCTAACTGGCTCTATCTGGGGACGCCCCACTTGGGGAACGTATTGGGTATGGGATGCGCGTCTGACGAGTATGTTGCTGCTATTCTTCCTCTACCTTGGTTTTATCGCCTTAACGCGTAGCATTACGCAACAGAAGCGTGCGGATATGGCGGGTGCGATATTAGCGGTGGTGGGCGCCCTGAATGTACCGATTATATATTTCTCGGTGGTTTGGTGGAATACCTTGCATCAAGGGGCATCCATTTCCTTCCAGTCGGGCGTCACCATGCATGAAAGTATTTTTATCAGTCTGCTCTTAATGACGATTGCGTGTTGGTCGTATTGTATTGCGGTGGTTTTAGCGCGCGCTCGCATTTTAGTATTGCAAAGAGAGGCGAGTCATCGTTGGGCGCAACAACGTTATGCGAATACGCTGGCGCAGCAAGATGAGCTTGAGCGTGGTCGCTGAGTTGGCGTCGACGAGTTGTAGCTGACGAGTTGTAGCCGACGAGTATGTTGAACCTCGTCGTTGATGAGTATATTGAACAGTAAGCGGCCTTAGCGCGTACTGCATTGTTAAGATGAGATAAGTCTATGTATTGGGAAAGTTGGTCAGATTTTATACAGATGGGTAGGCATGGTTTCTATGTCTGGACTTGTGTCTTGCTGATTGTGGTCTTATTGGGTGCTGAGTTAGTGAGCTTGGCTAAGGCACGACGCCAAATATTAAGAAAGTTACAGCAATTGAATGTTGAAGCATCTGCTCAGACAGAGAAGATTCATAATCAGCGCTAAGGTATAGAGCGGCTGATGATATAAACAATAGATTGTTCTCCCTGATAGAACAATTATTTATAGCTAGGAGTTGGGCGATGACGCCACGTAAAAAACGTTTACTTTGGGTAGTTGCAGCGATCGTGGTCTTAGCCATTATCTCTGTATTTGTGGTGCAGGCATTACGCCAAAATATGGTGTTCTTCTATACACCCACCGAGGTGAAAGAGGGTAAGGTGGGTAGCCAAGAATATTTCCGTATCGGTGGTATGGTCACTGCTGGCAGTATGCAACGTCAGGCTGATGGGGTAACGATGGCGTTCACCATTGATGATGGCGTCACACATATCCCTGTTTTGTATAAAGGCATCTTGCCGGATCTCTTTAAAGAAGGGCAAGGGGCGGTAGCGCAAGGGCATTGGAATGGGCAAACCTTCAATGCGCGTGAAGTCTTAGCCAAGCATGATGAAAACTATATGCCGCCTGAGGCACAGATGGCCATTGATCAACAGCATCAGACGGCACGAAGTTTAAAGTTGGAGCAATAAGCGATGTGGGTTGAATTAGGACATTTCGCCTTAATTTTGGCGGCAACGATTGCCCTGTTTAGTGGTGCATTAGGGATTTGGGCTGGCAGTACGCATCGCGATAGCTTGCTTTCCTCGGTGCGGATGAGTGCGCAATTAATGGCGCTTTTGCTTATGCTGAGTTTTATTTTATTGGCGTACGCATTTGTCCAAGATGATTTCTCAGTACGCTATGTCATCAATCAATCGAATAGTCAGTTGCCGACTTTTTATAAAATTGCGGCGGTATGGGGCGGACATGAAGGCTCACTCCTGTTGTGGGTGTTGATGTTAGGGCTATGGACCTTAGCCGTCAGTATCTGGTCTAAGCACCTACCGTATTCGATTCAGAACTTGGTGATTGGTGTCTTGGCTTTGCTTATCTTCGGTTTTGCGCTCTTTATCTTATTCACCTCGAACCCATTTGTTCGTCAGATACCACCAATGGCAGATGGTACAGACTTAAACCCTTTGCTACAAGATATTGGCTTGATTTTCCATCCGCCATTTTTGTACTTAGGCTATGTGGGCTTTGCGGTGGCATTTGCTTTTGCGATTGCGGCCTTGATTAGCGGACAGTTAGATGCTGCTTGGGCGAAGTTTAGCCGCCCTTGGACAATTCTCGCTTGGGTTTTCCTCACTATTGGTATCTTTTTAGGCAGTGCTTGGGCCTATTATGAATTGGGCTGGGGCGGTTGGTGGTTCTGGGACCCCGTAGAGAATGCCTCGTTTATGCCTTGGTTAGCAGGGACAGCCTTAATCCATTCCTTAGCAGTGGCAGAGAAGCGTGGTATCTTTAAGCAATGGACAATTCTGTTGGCGATTGCTACGTTCTCCTTATCGCTCTTAGGTACTTTCCTAGTGCGCTCTGGGGTCTTAACCTCGGTGCATGCGTTCTCAACTGATCCGTCTCGCGGTATGTTTATTCTGATGTACTTGATGGTGGTGGTTGGTGGTGCTTTAGCGCTTTACAGTTGGCGCGTGCCATTATTAAGTAGTCGAGCGAAGTTTACCTTATTCTCTAAAGAAACTGCTTTACTTTTAAATAATATTTTCTTGGTGGTCTCCTGTGCTACTGTATTGCTTGGCACCTTATTTCCGCTATTAATGGATGCCTTGGGTGGCGGCAAATTCTCTGTAGGTCCACCGTACTTTACGCAGGTCTTGGTGCCGATTTGGTTACCGATGATGGCCTTGATGGCTATCTCTGTGCATTGGCATTGGAAACAAAACCAGTGGCAAAAAATTCGCCGTGCGACCTATGGCATTGTATTGGCTGGCATTGTGCTAGGTCTGCCGATGCCGCTCTTATTCGGTGAGTGGCGTTGGGGAGTGGCGTTAGCGCTTAGCATTGCCTGGGCAGTTGTGGCTTCAACACTTTGGGCGGTACACCATCGTGTGCGTAATACCCAAGCGGGGAAGTCGTATCTCAGCACCTTGTTCAATCAGCCTAAGGCATTTGTTGGGATGCATATTGCTCACTTAGGTGTGGCGGTTTTTGCGATTGGTGCAACCATTGTCTCGGCGTATGAGTGGGAGCGTGATGTGGTGATTCACCCCATGCAAACCGTGCAAGTTGAGCATTACGAGATTCGCTTTCAGAATCTACAAGGCCATCGTGGTCCGAATTATGAGGCCTTAATTGGTCACTTTAGAGTGAGCTCTGAAGGGCGTCCTTTTGCTGTCTTAACCCCTGAAAAGCGTCAGTATTTCTCAGGTGGCGAGCCAATGACTGAGGCCTCAATTGATCGCGGTATCTTACGTGATGTGTATATATCACTCGGTGAAATGCATGGTGATAATCCAGAAACTAGCCCTTGGCTCATTCGCGTCTATTGGAAGCCCTTAATGAATTGGGTTTGGGTGGGTTGTTTATTGATGGCTTGGGGTGGTTGGCTGAGCTTACGCGACCGTCGCTATCGCGCCAAGGTGAGTAAGAAGCAAGCGCAGAGTCCAGTTCCAGGCGCAATTCCGGCGACAGCGAAGACAGCGAGCGGTATGGGCAAGAGCGCCAGTGTGACAGCGACGATGAATAAGGTCGCAGGGAATGAGCTAACATCTCCTGATGAGGCGAAGAGCGCACCGCTAAGCAGTAAGCTAGCGAGAGATGGCGCTGTGCAAGTTAAAGTTGCAGGGAAGGCCCCTATGGCCAGTAAGCGCGAAGAAGAACTGGCTACAACAAAGAAGGTTGAAGTATGAAGCGTTGGTTGCCCTTAATATTGTTTGCGGGTGTTTTGGTCTTATTAGGTGTTGGACTCGGCATGAATCCGCGCGACTTGCCCTCCGCCTTGGTCGGTAAGCCTGTACCACAATTTAGCCTGCCAGATTTAATGCAGGCCGATAAGCAAGTCACGGAAGATGATTTTAAAGACAAGGTTTGGGTACTGAATGTATGGGCATCGTGGTGTGTCAGCTGCCAAGCGGAACATAAATTACTCATCGACTGGAAACGTCCTGAAGGTGTGGACTTGGTAGGGCTTAACTATAAAGATGAATCGAAAGCGGCGCGTGCTTGGTTAGTGGATATGGGCGGTAATCCTTATGATCGGATTGCCGTCGATATGAAAGGTTTAGTGGGTATCGACTTAGGCGTGTATGGCGTACCAGAGACGTTTATTATTAATAAGCAAGGGCAAATTGTGCAACGCTTTACAGGAGCCTTAACGGCAGAAGTGGTCGAGGCGCGATTAAAGCCGATGATTGAGCAAGCTTTGGCGCAGCCCTAGACAAGCAAAGTGTCAGTTGGTGAATGGGTAGTCGCGATATGTGCAGTTAAAGCCACGAGCTAGTTTAGAGTAAGGCTTTCTAGTGAGTAATGAGCAGGGTAATTAATCGAGTAGTTAAGAGAAGAAAATAGTTAAGATTGAAGTTTTCTGGCGGGTAATGACAAGAGTATTTAATAGCATGAATCAGTTAAGATTGAAATTCCCCATGACAATAGGGCGTACATTCTCAATCGGGCGTGTATTCTCAAAAGGGCGTACATTCGCGGTGTATGCCCTGTGCATGGGTGTGTTGTACGGTTTGGCAGCTAGTTTATTTGCCAATCAAGCCTGGGCACAAATAGAAGAGCGTCTCACGGTTGAGCAGGAGGCGCGTCTACGAGAAGTGGCGAAGGACTTACGTTGCTTAGTCTGTCAAAATGAATCGATTGCAGATTCACAAGCTGGCCTAGCGCAAGATTTACGTAAAGAGATTCGTGGACAGATTCTCGCCGCAAAAACCAATCAGGAAATTGTTGATTATCTGGTGCAACGTTATGGTGACTTTGTGCACTATAAGCCGCCGTTTAATCCGAAAACCTATTTATTATGGCTAGGTCCATTCATCCTCTTATGCTTTCTAATTTTCGCTTTGTGGCGTTATGTACGTAAGCAGAGCAAAGAGAAGCCACTGGATCAGCTAATTTCTGCTGAAGAAATGGAAAAAGATATTCAACGCTGGAAACAAGATTTCGGAAACAAATCATGAGTGAGTTAATTTTAGTCGGTTTATTTATTAGTGCTATTGTGATTGCGCTCTTGTTTTGGGCAACACAGAAAAACCAATCAAGTAAGCAATATAAGCGCGCACAAGAGCAGCGTTATGCGATTCATGAACAGACCATGCAAGAACTCAAGCAAGAGTTTGACGTAGGGAATATGGATGAGGCGAGTTATCAGCAGGCGCAATTTGAAACGCAAGCTCAGTTAGTTGAAGATATGCGTCGGATTGAGGCGCAGTCGACAGGGCCGAAGAGCGTCAGCAAATTAATGCCGCTAGCGATTATTGCCGTCCCTCTAGTGGCTGCAGCAGGTTATTATTATCTAGGTAACTGGGCGGCGGCAGACCCCGCCAAGACCTTCTCGATGAACGGTAATGTCGAGCAGTTTATCGGTGCTGTTGAACAGTTAGAGCGCCGAGCAGCACAAGAGCCTGATAATTTAAATCATCAAGTGATGTTGGCGCGTAGTTATCGTGCGATGGGGCGCAATGCGGATGCCGTTGCTGCATATGGTCGTTCTTGGGAGCTGATTAAAGATAACCCAACAGAGTTATCCTTGTTCGCAGGCGTATTAGCGCTATACCGTGGTAGTTTTGATGGCAAACCCGATGAATTGCTTGGACAGGCCTTAGCGATTGATCCCGAGCATCATGATGCCTTGCTACTTCTAGGCGGTTCACAGTACCAGAAGCGGGATTACCGTGGTGCGATTAAAACCTGGGAAAGGTTAGAAGCCATATTGCCGGAGGGCAGTGAGGAGCGCGCTGACATCAGTCGCCAAATTGCGGATGCTAAAGAAGTTGAGGCTGACCCGACTAAGGCGGTTGATAGTGAATTAGCGGACGAGATGAACGATATGCCACATCCGCCGATTCGTTCGGTTGAGGATATCCCTGAGCACAAGATGCAATAAGGGTGCTTAGCCTCATTATTGTATGAATGCGCTTGTAGAGAATCGCACTGCGCTGCTTGGATAGTCATCACCTTGTGTGCATGGTCACCCCCTAAGAGCCATTCATCATATTTTTACAACGTCAACAGACACACTTTGTATATTGAACACTAATCACTATGGCTTTATCATCAACCATATTTAAAGCAGAACTCCATATCGCCGATAATGATCGTGCGTATTATGCCAGTCACCAGGTGACGATTGCGCGCCACCCTTCTGAGACGGATGAGCGGATGATGGTGCGTCTCTTGGCCTATGCTTTATGTGCGGATGAGGATGAGCAATTGGCCTTTTCCAAGGGTTTAAGTGATATGGATGAGCCAGATCTCTGGCGTAAAGACTTAACAGGACAGATTCAGCTTTGGATTGAGACAGGAATGCCTGATGAGCGCCGTCTACAGAAAGCAGCAGGACGCTCAGATGAGGTCAAGGTCTATGCTTATGGCCGTAATGTGCCGATATGGTGGCAGGGTATTGCGGGTAAGCTTGAGCGCTTTGCTCGCCTCAGTGTCTATCAATGGGATGTGCAAGGCACGCAAGATTTGGCCGCACTGGCCCAACGTAATATGCAATTACACTTGAATATTCAAGATGATCAGGTCTGGGTTTCCAGTGAAGCGGGTGATGCGCACCTAAGTTTACAGGTGTTAAAAGGCGCCGCCGAATAAGTCAAGCGGCGTATCCTAGGCTTCTTACGCCAAACCTTTACGCTGGCCTTCATTCAACTCTTCAAGCGGAGCATCCTGAGTAGCGGCTCTATTGACGCGGTGTCCGTACTGCCTGGTCAACATGTGCGTTAAGCTCTGGTACAACTTCACTACGACGGCGTGGATTAATATCTAAGCCACCACGGCGTGTATAGCGCGCATACACATCAAGATAGGAAGGCTTACAACGTTGCCAAATATCGCAATAGATTTGCTCGACACATTGTTCATGAAAGCCACTGTGATTGCGGTAGGAAACGATATAGCGTAATAAGGCTGCATGATCGATTGCCGGACCCTTATAGCTAATCACTAGGGTCGCCCAATCAGGCTGGCCAGTCACGGGGCAGTTACTCTTTAAGAGTTCTGAAATTAGGGTTTCGTTACGCCATTCTGTTGGTTCGCGGACCGCGAGCAAATCAATATTCGGCTCATACTCAGTGCATTCAATATCCAAGTCATCTAATAAGATGGCTTCTAAGGCAAGCTCGGCCTTATCTGCGCATGTGGGCAATGGCCAGACTTGCTTGGGTGTGTTCTTGGCTAAGTTTGCCGTGGCATTAATAGGTGTGTCCGCAAATTCAACGGCGATATGTACGGGTGCTTTAACCGCATCGCTGAGGTCTCTTTGCATGATTTTGAGTAAATCAATTAGGTCAATTCGCCACTGATTAAAGCTATTTAAATAAAGCTTAAAGGACTTGGATTCGATAATATTCTTAGAGTCAGCAGGGATGGTAAAACGTAGAATCGCCACTTCAGGCTTGCCTTTCACATTTAACCAAGACACTTCAAATGCACGCCATACATCCTCGCCATACCAAGTTGGTGGCGGTTGTATGCTGAGGTGCTGACGGCCTATGCTACGAGCAATCGGGAATAATAAACTGGCATCGTAGCTATCTGGATAGGCACTGGTTTGGCCTAAAGGGGCATCAGCTAATTCATGGTTTTTTGATTTATTACTCATACGATTTACTCATCAGGGTTAATCGAAGGGAGGATCGAAGCAAGTTCCGCGGGACGGTTATGATTATCTTGTATTGACTGTGGCTCCCTACGTAATAGAATAACATTCTCTACTACGGGTTCACTTTCTAAATCGTCAAATTGCTCTTGATCAAAAGCCTTATCGCCTTGCTCATCGGCAATCCCTGTGGGTCGTAAATTCACAAAGTCAAATAAATTGCGATCCATCAGGTGTGAAGGCGCTACGGTGCCGAGTGATTTAAAAATATTCCAGACTTTCTTGGGGCTTTCTTTTTCCCAGGCTTGCAGCATGCGGCCGACTTCTTTGCGCTTTAAGTTCTCTTGAGAGCCACAGAGATTGCATGGAATAATCGGAAACTGCTTTAATTCGGCGTAAGCAATTAAGTCTTTCTCTTCAATATAAGCCAGTGGACGAATCACGGTATGCTTACCATCATCACTGACTAATTTAGGCGGCATGGTCTTCAGCTTAGCCGCATAAAATAAGTTTAAAAAGAAGGTTGCTAGAATATCATCGCGGTGATGGCCTAAGGCGATTTTGCTACAGCCTAACTCATCGGCTAAGCGATATAAAATCCCACGACGCAAGCGCGAGCATAAGGAGCAAGTGGTCTTGCCTTCAGGGATAAGGCGCTTCACAATCGAGTAGGTGTCTTGGTTTTCAATATGGTAAGGTACACCAACTGACTCGAGATAGGCGGGCAATACTTCCTCAGGAAATCCTGGTTGCTTCTGGTCTAAGTTGACCGCCACCAATTCGAAATTAATCGGTGCACGCTTTTGTAGGGTCATTAAGACGTCAAGCATGGCATAAGAGTCTTTGCCACCAGAGAGGCAAACCATGACCTTATCGCCTTCTTCAATCATATTAAAGTCGACAATGGCCTTGCCCGCCTCACGCATGATGCGCTTAGTGAGCTTGTTATTGTCGATGCGGCGCTTCTCATTAAGAGAGAGTTGAGCCGATGCTGCATATTGCTCATTAGCGCTGATTGAGTCGCTCAGCTGGGGCTTCTCGTTAAGAGCCGTATTTTCAGGAATGGCGTGCTCTTCATTGGCGCTGCCTTGAGCGGATGGCTGGGGCTTTTTGCTAGAAGCCATCTGCTCAGGCACGGGCTGCTTATCGTTAAAAGCAGTGTGCTCTGATTCAGACTGCTTATCGCTCAAGGCCGCCCCAGGCACGGGCTGCTGTCCATTGGCACTGCTTTGAATGGATGGTTGGGGCTTTTTCGGCAAAGCGCTTTGTTCAGGTGTTTGCATAGTGAAAATCTTTAAAAACTAAGGTGTTCCCACGTATTCAATACCCACCCCTTCGCAATCAGAAAATGCTTGTGGTTTACTAATACGCAGCTGTACGCGTGTAATTTCCGTAAACTCTTGCAAAAGTCGCTTGGTGATCATCTCACCAAGTGCTTCGACCAGATGGATGTGCTGGCGTGTTGCTTCTTCAATAATGATTTGACGAATTTTACGATAGTCTAAGACGCTATTGATATCATTATCGTCAACTGCGCGAGTTTCTTGAATATCAATTTCTGCGTCAATATGTAGGGGTTGAGTTTGACGTAACTCGTGCTCTAAAATACCAATGCGAGCATCAAGCGCTAGGCGTTTAAAAAAAATCCTTTGGGTGGGCATTCTATATCTTCCTAAAACGCATAAAAGCGCAAATTTATAAGCCTAGATTGTAATGTTAATTGCATCTTATTTGGCTACAATAGGTTCGGATATAGGCAAATACTTGGTTCTGCTATATGCCGTCACATATCCTGAGATTTTGCCAGACGCTGTATACGAACGAATGGCTAGCAGGAATGGCCACGTAGGAACACAGGGATTAGTCAGCTAATAAAAATGCAAGATTCAGGAGAACAACACGATGCAAAATAATATCTATGATGCGGTAATTATTGGGGCGGGTCCAGCAGGTGCCTCATGTGCAGTATGGTTAGCGCATTTAGGCTTTAATCCTATTATTATCGATCGAGCTCCTGTTATCGGCGGTTTGAGCGCCCTGAATCCCTTCCAAGACACATGGAATGTCACCGCACCTGACTTAACGGGTGAAGAAGTTAGCCAGCAAATGAAAAAGAGTCTTGACTCAGCGCGCGTTCCTGTCCTCTTGAGGCAAGCGGTGAATGGCATTGTGCCTATATTCGATGAACAGGGGCACTTACAGCACTATCAAGTATTATTCGGTGAGGATAAGCTCATCAATGGTCGTAAGGTTGTGATTGCGAGCGGTGTTAAGCATAGACGCCCAGTGGAGATGGGTGATGCTGAGTTTCCTGATATCTTAGTCGGCTCTGGTCGAGCACTGTATCAGTATGACTTTATTGATAAGCGTGTGGCGGTTTTGGGTGGTGGTGATAATGCCCTAGAGAATGCGGTGTACGTGAAGGAAAGAGGGGCACAATGCGTGGATATCTATGCCCGTACCTTGCGCGCACAACATAAGTGGATGAAGATGGTGGCCTCTAAGAGTATTCATATGGGTTCATATGAGTTTAATCCTCAAGCGATGACAGTGAATAATAAAACATATGATGCAGTTCTGGTGTTTTACGGCTATCAGCCTCAGTTAGCGGGACTTGAAGACCTGCATCTCTGCTATAAGGAAACAGGCCATATTGAAACGGATGCACAGACGTGTGAGACCAATGTCTCAGGTATCTATGCGATTGGTGAGGTGGCGAATCGTATGCATCCTTGCGTTGTAACTTCGATGGCTGATGGAATTGTGGCGGCTAAAGCGATTCAAAATGCGTTCGAAGATCGTGAGTTTTAGCTAAATAGTAGGTGCGCTTAATGCTGGAATTTGCGGTGTGCTCAGTTAACAGAGTATGTGCTGCTAGAAATTCATGCTAGCTAAGTATAGGTAGTGGTGAGCGTACTGTGTCCAGCGCGATTATTTAATAAGAAGATACATTTCAGTTTTGACGTGAAGCAGCAATCCGTTCACATAAGCCGGGTAGCGCTTGTAGAAATCGAACGGTTGGGCGTGACCAGGTGTCACTATCGATGCCAATCAGCTGTTTCTTATTCAAGGAGAGACCGAGCGTCTGTACGATAAAGCGCTCATGTAACTCACGTTCTTTCTCAGTGCTATAGCTATACACGACAAAGTCAGGTGGATTCATAAGAATCGTCTCACGATTAACAATGGCCGCGCCTTGAAAGATACTAGAAAAAATATTATGCGCATTGCAGATGCTCAAGGCATCACTTTGTATACTCTCTCGTGTTAAGACATATAAGGGCTGTTGACTAATTAAGAGCATGCCTTGCAAGGGGCGAGCAGAGATGGATGGCACAGTTGGGATGGCGTGACTGGCGTCTTGCTGTGGTGAGTGTTCTGCGCCACTTGAATTGAAGGGTATTTCGTGCGGTCGATACTTCTGCGCCAAGGCGTGAATGGTCTGCTTTAATTGTAAAATTTCAGCTTGTTTGGGTGAGTTAACAATATCGGCTAGCGCCTGTATATCGTCGAATAAGCCCTCAATGCTATTCGGGTGAGAGTCCCAAACCTTGGTATTCGGCAGATGCTTTAAGCTGTTACTAAAAGGCTCGCTATCCCACGCAACGATTAAATCGGGCTGTAAGCTGACGAGTTGTTCTGTATTGACACTGAAGGCGTCACCAATTATCGGCTTGCTAGCGGCTTCAGGCGGGTAGTTACTAAAGCGTGACACGGCTAATAAGCGGTCTTCAACACCTAAGCTATAAATCAGCTCGGTAGTACTGGGGGAGAGGCTAATAATACGTTGCGGGGCTTGCTTAATAACTGAGGGAGTGGCTTGCAGTGTTATAGACGCTGGTTCGTCTTGTTTTGTCTTGGCGATGCTATCGACTTGACTAGTTACTTGCGCATAACTCAGTGGAGCGTACAGAGAAGTGCTCAGCAACACACTCACTAGACTAGCTTGTATCAGTTTAGCCATGAGCGTAGTTTGCATCAGTCTAGTCTGAGCTAGTCTAACGATGAGTTTAGTCGGTCGTGAGCATTGAGTCCTGAGCTTGCGCAATCGTAGTGCCTTTTTCAAAATGATGCTTCAGTGATAAAACAAGAGATCCTAGACGAGCTTGAAAGCTATTGTGTCGCCGCAGTCTAAATGAAACGACGACACATGGATATCTTTCTAAATAATTAATGTTGCCAAGCTAAGTTTAAGATAAAATTTGTGCCTGGTGTGCGATAACCGTAGGCAGTTTGGTATTTTTTATTAAACAGATTGTTAACATTCAGCTGCGCATGGAAGTTCTTGCTGATTTCATAGTTGGCGCGTAGATTGACCAGGCCATAACCACCCATACGTTTCTCAGGGGTGTTATTGGCGTCATCATAGCGATGCGCTACAAATAAGTAATCAGCACCGAGCTCTATACGATCGAACTGATGGCTAATGCCAGCACGATAGATTTGCTTGGCGCGACGGGCTAAGGTCTTGCCAGTCTTATCATCCTTAGGATTCATAAAATCGGCCCCCAGGCTGAGTGTCGTATTACCATAGCGTTGTGAGGCTTCGATACTTAAACCACGGATTGTAGCGCGCTCAGTGTTTTCAGAGGTGCAGTTGAAATTCGCATCACAGACATACGGATTAATCAAATCACGGTACTTGCCTTGATAAGCGCTTAGGATAATTGAAGTATCTTCCGTTTGGTATTTCACATTGACTTCAACATTACGCGATTTCTCTGGACGTAAATTCGGATTGCCCTGATAGCCCCATGCGAGAGGGGTATAGAGGTCCGCGAACGTTGGGGCACGGAAACCTGTATTGTAGCCAGCGCCAATGCTTAAGGCCGATGTCAGATCATAGGCATAGGCAATGCTACCTGTGGTGCGTGAGCCGATTTGTGAGATATTATCGTGACGTAGGCTCGCCTGCACATGGTGACGGTCAAAATCACCGCGATAAATTAAGGCGGCAGCATTGGTCAAGCGCTTATCTTGGGTCGGTGCTGTGGTATTAAATACGCGCTCATCATGATGTTCGAACAGCGCCGATACGGTCTGATTATCATCAATAAAGAAATTGTTCTGCCAGCTAAATTGCTTATGATGCGTACCAAATAGAGAGTTGCCATATGGAGCGCGGTTGTCATAACTGACTTTGCTATAAGCAAACTTCAGCTGACTCTGCCACCAGTCGGTGAGTTGATTGGTGCTTTCAATTGAGTAGGCTTGCTGACGGGTATGGCCGACTGTTTCTGTCAAACTTTGGCCTGCGTCATAGTCGCCGCGGTTGTAGCCATTGAAAAAGTTCACCGCGACACGATGGCCGGGAGCGATTTCGTAGCCGAAGGCGCCAAGAATAGTGCTTGAGTCATAGCCATCTTTATCACCATCATAGGTATAGGGACCGGCTTCAGGAGTGGTGGCGTTAATCCCTTCACTGGTGGTGTAGCCACCCGCTAGGAAATAGTCAAAACCATTGCTCGCACCTGAGATACTGGCATTGGTTTTAAAGGTGCCGTGTGAGCCAAAACCTATATTGCCTTTTACAGATAAAGGGCGATCGCCGCTACCATAAGGTGTCGTGAGTAGATTGATGACACCGCCCATGGCGTTCGAGCCATATAAGCTACTGGCCGCACCACGCACAATTTCTACACGATCAAATAAGTTTGGGTCTAAAGTATTCCAGTAGGTGCTGCCTGTATTCGATTCATTAATGCGAATACCATTCAGCATCACTAGGCTCTGGGCAGGTGCGGCACCGCGGATAAAGACACCAGAGACGGTTTGTGCACCACCTTGATGATAGATTTGCAAACCAGGCTGATGGCGTAGCACTTCGACCATTGATTGACCTTGATGCTTGGCTAATTGGACTGAATCTATCAGGGTGATGTCACCAACAACATGGCTGATTGTTTGATCTAAGCGAGCAGGGGTGGCAACAATCGCATCTAGAGTCGTGGTTTTGGGGGATTCTTGAGCCCAGGCTGAGGTGCTGAGCAGGCTGGCGGCAAGCGCCAACGCTAAAGGATGGAGTGTGAATTTCATAAGTAAGCCTGTAAAACTGTGCGTCCCCGCACAAATTAAGGGAATGCCAGGGTGAGTCTGCACATAATCTTAAAGAGGCCTTCTGAATGGATACTATCTAATCCGCGAGATACTCTTGACGGAAGACACTGTATAAACTCAAAAAGCCTTAAAGGGCTTATCTGCATGGCTACAGGGTCAATGTGTCACGAATTGTTGGAGGGCATCGCTATTACATTGGGCAATCGAAAAGTCTTAACAGATTAAACAACTCATCGCTGGACGTGCACTTGAGCTGGTATCGGGCTTACCTAATGTGCTTACCGATTTATTCGATTAAAAAGGTAGGGAGGGGTACCGTTGCGGGGGCAGCACAGCTTGCTTGGTATAAGTTCATTACACTAAAGTGCCTATCAAAAGTACCTATCAAAAGCATCACAAGTACCTTAATACCTTGATGTTTGAATGCCTATACTTGAAGCGCTGTTTCCCATTGAACTTTCATCAGGGTGATATACACACCTTGAAAGCACTCAAGAACGAAGGCGTCACTTTACCATGAAAATGAAGGGTTTAAGGCTTGAATAATGACAAAATGTAAAAAAACTTAGATGCTTGTGTTGATTGTTTTGCGGGCTTATGCAGTGGTCGCATGGATGGTGTTTAAGTTTGCCGTCGTTGGTCTTTGTGATAATTGAGCGGTGTGCTAATTGATCGGTGTGCTTTAGTGCTTTAGTTTTGTCTGGGGCAGGTTTTGCTTAGCGCCTCACGTTTAAACTTGTTTGATAATGTGGGCTTAGGTATGTAGCTAGGGTATAACTGGTAAAATCAAGCTTTATTGATTAATTTTTGCTATATAGGTTTAATTGCCGTGAACTATCCCAAATTACCTTATCCCATTGAAGCGTATACCCATGGTGCAGAATTTGCCCGTCGTCTAGCAGCAGGGCGCATCTTGATTCTTGATGGTGCAATGGGCACGATGATTCAAACCTATAAATTAGGTGAGGCGGATTTTCGCGGTGATCGCTTTGTTGATCACCATAAAGATGTTAAAGGCGACAACGAGCTCTTAAGCTTAACGCGTCCTGATGTCATTCTGGCGATTCACCGTCAATATTTAGAGGCAGGTACCGATGTCTTATCGACCAATACTTTCGGTGCAACTTCAGTGGCGCAAGGTGATTATGAGTTACATGATATTGCTTATGAGCTAAACCTAGCTTCAGCAAAACTCGCTCGCCAAGCCTGTGAAGAATTTGCAACTCCTGAGCATCCGCGCTTTGTGGCAGGTGCTTTAGGTCCACAACCTAAGACGGCCTCGATCTCCCCTGATGTGAACGATCCGAGTGCCCGTAATATTACTTTCGATCAATTGGTCGTCGCCTATACAGAACAACTCAATGGTTTGCTTGATGGTGGGATTGATATTGTTCTGATTGAAACGATTTTCGATACCTTGAATGCCAAAGCAGCGATTTTTGCCGTGGAGACGGTCTTTGAGGAACGTGGTATTCGCTTGCCTGTGATGATCTCGGGCACGGTTACCGATGCCTCAGGTCGTATCCTATCGGGCCAGACGGTTGAGGCCTTTTGGAACTCTGTGCGTCATGCACGCCCACTCACGATTGGATTGAACTGTGCTTTAGGTGCGGCTTTAATGCGTCCTTATGTGGCGGAATTATCGAAGATCTGTGATACCTATATCTGTGTCTATCCGAACGCCGGTCTGCCGAACCCTATGAGTGAGACTGGCTTTGATGAGACGCCAGCGGATACCTCATCGCTCTTACGTGAGTTTGCTGAGTCGGGCTTCGTGAATATGGTGGGTGGCTGTTGTGGCACGACGCCAGAGCACATTGCTGCTATCTTGGCAGCCATGCAAGGCGTAGCGGCACGTGAAGTCCCTGAAGTGCCGATTAAGACGCGTCTATCAGGACTCGAAGCCTTAAATATCGATGAGGATTCGCTCTTTGTTAACGTCGGTGAGCGGACTAACGTCACTGGCTCTAAAGCTTTCTTGCGTCTAATTCGTGAAGAGAAATTCGATGAGGCGCTAGCCGTCGCGCGCCAGCAAGTTGAGAATGGCGCGCAAATTATTGATATTAATATGGACGAGGCCATGCTTGACTCACAAGCGAGTATGCGTCGCTTCTTGAACCTGGTGGCGGGTGAGCCTGAAATTTCGCGTGTGCCGATTATGATTGACTCCTCAAAGTGGGAAGTGATTGAAGAGGGGCTGAAGTGCGTACAAGGTAAATCCATTGTTAACTCGATTTCCATGAAGGAAGGGGTTGAGCCTTTCCTAGAGCACGCTAAACTCTGTCGTAAATACGGTGCCGCCGTTGTGGTGATGGCTTTTGATGAAAAAGGTCAAGCCGATAATCTTGAACGTCGTATTGAAATTTGCGCTAAGGCGTATCACCTTCTAGTGGATGAATTAGATTTCCCACCTGAGGATATTATTTTCGACCCGAATGTCTTTGCGGTTGCGACAGGTATTGAAGAGCACGATGACTATGCCTTGGATTTTATCAATGGCGTGAAGTGGATTCATGAGAACTTACCGCATGCACGCTTATCAGGCGGTATTTCTAACGTGAGTTTCTCCTTCCGCGGTAATGAAGCGATGCGTGAAGCGATCCACACGGTGTTCTTATACTATGCGATTCGTGAGGGTCTCACGATGGGTATTGTGAATGCGGGTATGTTGGGTGTGTATGCTGACTTGGATCAGAAAACTCGCGACTTAGTGGAAGACGTTATTTTGAATCGCAAGGATCCAGTTGGCAAGACTGATTCTAGCGATGAGCGCACATCGACTGAACGCTTAGTGGAGTATGCTGAGGAAATTAAGGGCTCAGGGGTTAAGAAAGAAGAGAACCTCGAGTGGCGCAATGGCACGGTTGAAGAGCGCTTAATTCACGCTTTAGTGGGTGGCATCACACAGTTTATTACGGAAGATACGGAAGAGGTGCGCCAGAAGATTGCGGACCGTGGTGGTCGTCCGATTGAGGTGATTGAAGGCCCACTGATGGATGGTATGAACGTGGTGGGTGACCTGTTTGGTGAAGGTAAGATGTTCTTACCGCAGGTGGTGAAGTCTGCACGCGTGATGAAGCAAGCCGTGGCGCACTTAATTCCTTTTATTGAAGAAGAGAAGCGTCAGATTGAGGCGGCGGGCGGTGATGTGCGCGCCAAGGGCAAAATTGTGGTGGCCACGGTGAAGGGCGATGTGCATGATATTGGTAAAAATATTGTGTCGGTGGTGTTGCAATGTAATAACTTTGAAGTGGTGAATATGGGTGTCATGGTGCCTTGCGCCGATATCCTGGCTAAAGCCAAAGAAGAGAATGCCGATATTGTCGGCTTATCAGGCCTCATTACCCCAAGTCTTGAGGAAATGAGTTATGTGGCCTCTGAGATGCAACGCGATCCGTATTTCCGTGAGCGTAAGATACCGCTGATGATTGGTGGTGCGACAACAAGTCGTGTCCATACAGCGGTGAAAATTGCGCCAAATTATGAGGGGCCCGTGATTTATGTACCTGACGCGAGTCGTTCAGTTGGTGTCTGTACCAATTTAGTTTCTGACCAAGCACAGGTCTATGTTGATGAAGTGGCGGCAGAATATGAGATGGTGCGTCAACGTCATGCCAATCGTCGTGCTAATCCGGTGATTCCATTAGAGCAAGCGCGCGCGAATAAGGAGCCGATTGACTGGGCGAACTATACACCGCCTAAACCTAAATTTATTGGGCGCCGTATATTTGAATCGTATGATTTACGTGAGATTGAGAAGTTCTTCGACTGGTCGCCATTCTTTGCGACGTGGGGCTTAGCTGGCCGCTTCCCACGTATTCTTGAAGATGAAGTGGTGGGTGAAGAAGCGAAAAAGCTCTATGAAGATGGTAAGGCGATGCTGAAAAAAGTCATCGAAGGTCAATGGCTGAAAGCCAATGGCGTGATTGCTTTCTATCCTGCCAATAGCGTGAATGGCGAAGATATTGAAATCTATACCGATGAGTCACGTAGCGAAGTCTTATTCACTTGGCATAATGTGCGTCAGCAAAATACCAAGCGTGCGGGTGTGCATAATAAGTGCTTAGCCGACTATATTGCGCCTAAAGAAACCGGTATTGCTGACTATATTGGTATGTTTGCGGTGACTGGTGGCATTGGTATTGAAGCCTTAGAAGAGCGCTTTGAAAAAGAGATGGACGATTACTCATCGATTATGATTAAGGCGATTGGTGACCGATTTGCCGAGGGCTTGGCGGAGTGCTTACACCACCGCGTACGTACCGACCTATGGGGGTATGTGGAAACTGAGAATCTCAGCAGTGAGGAAATCATTGATGAGAAGTATCAAGGGGTACGTCCAGCACCTGGTTATCCAGCGTGCCCAGATCATATTGTGAAGCGTGATATGTTCAATGTGCTCAAGCCTGAGGATATCGGTATGATGCTCACTGAGAGTATGGCCATGTATCCTGCCTCGAGTGTTTCAGGTTTCTACTTAAGCCATCCCTTATCGAGTTACTTTAGTATTGGCAATATTGGTGAAGATCAGTTCGACGACTATTGCCGTCGTACAGGTTTTGATGAGGCGACCGCTAAGCGTAACTTGCACTCGGTATTAGACTAAGTAGGCTTAAGCAAGACTAAGTAAGCTTTAAGGGGCTTCGCTCTTACGCTTTATCGCTATAAGGATAGATCTTATGAACGCACAATCGGCTTCTCGCAAAAAGCAACTCCTTGGCGAGTTTGTGCGCGAAGCACGTGCGCGCGTGACGCCGCAGATGGCGGGTTTGCCAGTTGGGCAGCGGCGTCGTACACCAGGCTTGCGGCGTGAAGAGGTTGCCTTGCTCTGTGATATCAGTGTCACCTGGTATACCTGGATTGAACAAGGTCGCGATGTGGCGGTCTCGAACCAGGTTTGGTCGCGTCTTGCCGATGTATTGCACTTAAATAAAGCCGAGCGTGCCTATCTATTCGATATGGCGGATGGTATTGATCCTGACCATACCAAGTCGCAGCTTGGCAGTCTGCCACTGAATTTACAGGCCTGTGTGGATAGTATTAAGGGCCCTGCCTATATCCTTGATAAATATTGGAATATTTTATATTTTAACGATATGATGGACGCCTTATTTGGGCGTTGGTTAGCCAGGCAGCCACAAGCGAATTTATTGCGATTTATATTTCAGTCGGATGTATCAACTCAGATTGTGGTGAATTGGGAAGAGCGCGCCAAGCGCTCAGTTTCAGAGTTTCGTGCGGACATTGGGGCAAGCATTGATGAGACCGACATTGCCTTAATGATAGAAGACTTAACCCAGGCCAGTGAGGTGTTTAAACATTGGTGGGAACGTCAGACGGTCTTAGCGCGAGAGGGCGGTTTACGCGAGTTCAATCACCCGCAACTCGGCTATCAGGAGTTTGAGCAAATTACCTTCCGCTTAGCCACGCATCTCGACTATAAGTTGGTGATGCTCTTGCCATTGACGATGAGCGCTTAGTTGCATTTAATATGGGTACCAATATCAATACCAATACCAAGACCGGTACCAATATCAATACCAATATCAGTGTCATTGCTACGTTAGGTCGACATAATTATGTTTCGAGCGAATCTATTGCGAATAATTAAGTGCCTAATCTAGGCGTTGTTGTTACATTTCAGCACAAAACTCATCGGATAAGGCTAAATTTCGAAAACATATACTTTTTGTTACCAATCAAACGTCAAAAATACTAAAAATAGCGTAATCCCTCTTTCCAAGTGACAACATACTTATTAGAATAAACATGAGCGTTACATTTTAAAGCGCATCGTTAATGTTGTTTTCGTTAATGTTATTTACATAAGCCGTGCTGGCATTCGTCGGCGGATTCATAAATCTATCAGGAGCATTCCTATGAAATATACACGTTTAGCAGCTTTAGTTTTAGCAGGTTCAGTGATGGCGGGTTGTTCAACCACTGCTGGTAATACAGCCGCAGGTACAGGCGTAGGCGCCGCTATCGGTGCAGGTCTTGGTGCTCTAATTGGTGATTCTTCTAAATCAGCTGCCATCGGTGCAGGTATCGGTGCCGTTGCTGGTGCAATTACTGGATATAACTGGGATCGTATCGTCGGTAAGGTGAATGATGCGGGTGGTCAACAATTGGGTATTTCAACAACCCAGATGCCTGATGGTAGCTTGAAGTTGAATATTCCTGAAGGCGCGACATTCGATACAGGTAGCGCAACCTTGAAATCTAATGTGTTCCCTGTGCTTGATGCATTAGCGCAAGAGATGCAAACTGCGCCACAGCTACGCATTAAGTCAGTGGGTCATACTGATAGCACAGGTAGTGCGAGCTTGAATCAACGCTTATCTGTTAACCGTGCAAATAGCGTATTAAACTACTTAGCTTCTCGCGGTATTACTTCAGATCGCATGACGAGCGAAGGTCGTGGTTTTAATGACCCAATTGCTGACAACAGCACAGCAGAAGGTCGTGCACAAAACCGTCGTGTAGAAGTGTATCTATACGCCGTTCAATAAGCACTTAACTCTTAAGCGTAAATATGATGTTATTTGTTTATGCTTAAGCCCATGAATATAGAATTAGCACAAGCTATCTGAGATTTATGGGGGAGTTCTGAAGAGAATTCTAGCCTATTAACATAAACCCGTAGCCGAATTATTGGCCGCGGGTTTTTTAATGACTATGACCTTGGTGGTTTCGCTTAGTGTCTAGTGCCTTGGTTTTTAAGTTTAAGTTTAGAAGTGGAATTAGGCTTGCCAGGGCCAGAATTGTTGCTCGCCTGTGGCTTGACCCGCTGAATTAAAGCGCCGCTCAGCGAAGTACACTTGGCCGTTTTGATGGACGGCTAGGAGGGTTGAGCAACGTGTGCCATAGTCCTCAGAAATGATAAAGGGACTACTTAATAAGCGCTCCCATTCTATGCTAATGCCAGTCTGTGGAAGTTCCTCATCGAAGGCTTTCTCTTGGTCATATAGACAGTTAAACAGCGGCTCTAAATCCGCTGTATTCAATAAGTCTTTAAGCGGTAGTTGAGCAAAGCCCTGACGTAATTTTTCGCTTTTTGGCCAAGGGCTATTGAGTAGGTGGTTAGACAGTACATGATGGCCACTTGCAATACTTTGCACCCCATCTTGTTTATTGCTGTAGTAATACAAGGCCTTCGCATCACCTAAAACGATATTAAAACCATTGTACTGTTCCGCTACTTGTTGCACCTGCTCAAGATAGCTGTGAGCGGGCTCGCTGTGCTGCAAATAGCGGCTGATAAGGTGGCCACGACTTGGGGCATCGTTGCGAGTGGACTGAGGCTCCCGATAATTGGTCAGAAAACCAATGCGACCTTGTATATCACTGGCGAGCCAAGTACCGCCAGCCATTAAATCGATGCCGCCAAGAATGCTTGGTGCGCTTTCCCAAGGTGCTGCAGCTAGGGTTGGGCGCGCATGAAATTCATCACGATTAGCTGCAATAATAATTGGCCATTCAGGGCAAGTTTGGTAGGCGAAATAGACAATGCACATAATGTAGAAGTTAAAGAAGATTGTTTGATTTTAATCTAAACATCAGCAAATATCTCACCATTTTTTAATCTAGTCACTTCAAAAGTATGATAATTAATTTTAAAATATAAGGGTTTATACTGATGGTTTTCGCTGTGAGATCAGTCGTTCTGAGTAGGGCGACGACAGTATGCCCGTGATTATGATAATGAGGTGTTTATGAATGCTATAAAAGAATCACTCTTCTCGTCAGAGAAGTTTCCTATAGGCTTAATCGTTGGGATTGTCGCCTTAATCGGCATTCTGCTCTTACCTACACCTGAGGGTCTAACCATTGCGGGCCATCGAGTCTTAGCCATTCTTGTGTTTGCTGTGCTTGTCTGGATTTCTGAGGCGGTCACTTACGAAGCTAGCTCCATTATGATTATGGGGCTCTTAGTGTTTTTAATTGGTACCTCACCTAGTTTGACGAATCCTGAGGCAGCTTGGGGCACATCAGCTTCCATGAGCTTAGCACTTACAGGCTTTGGAAACTCAGCCTTGGCCTTAGTGACCGCTGCGCTGTTTCTGGCCGCTTGTATGACATATACGGGATTGGATAAGCGGATTGCTTTACGCACGATGAATTTAGTCGGCACCAGTACCAAATCAATCTATATGGGTACGATGTTGGTGATTGTGGTCTTAAGTTTAGTCGTGCCCAGTGCGACTGCACGTAGTGCGGCCATGCTCCCCATTGTCTTAGGTATGATTCTGGCGTTTGGCGTAGATCGTCGCTCTAATTTGGGCGCAGGTTTAATGATTGTGGTGGCTCAAGGCATTAGTATCTGGAACGTTGGCATTCAAACCGCAGCGGCACAAAACTTACTCACTGTTGGGTTTATGGAAAAGATGCTCGGTGAACGTGTAGCCTGGTCGGACTGGCTGATTGCGGGCACACCTTGGTCCATCATTATGTCTTTGGTCCTGTTAGTCGTGGTCTTTAAGCTCTTGCCACCAGAAACCCAACAATTACAAGGGGGTAAGGCGACGGTACAGAAACAACTTGCCGAGTTAGGGGTGATGTCTTCTGCGCAAAAGCGCTTGCTTTTCGTCACCATGATATTGATTGGTTTTTGGGCGACTGAAGGTAAGCTTCATAATTTCAATACAACAGCGACAACCACAGTAGCGCTGGCGGTCTTATTAACACCTAAGATTGGTGTGATTGCGTGGAAGGATATTCAGTCGCGTGTGCCTTGGGGTACGGTGATTGTGTTCGGCGTCGGTATTAGTTTAGGGACTGCTCTTTTACAAACTAAGGCGGGTGAGTGGCTCGGTCAACAAATTATTGTCAACACAGGGATTGATGCTTTTGGGCCCTTGATGATCTTTGCCGTATTAGCGGCCTTCTTGATTATTATTCACTTAGGGTTCGCCAGTGCCACAGCGTTATCATCCTCGATGATTCCTATTATGATTTCGCTTTTGCAAAATATTCCAGGTGATATTAATCGCTTGGGGATGACCATGGTGTTAGGTTTTGTGGTGAGCTATGGCTTTATCTTGCCTGTGAATGCGCCACAAAATATGGTGTGTCTAGGTACTGAAACCTTTAATGCGAAGCAATTTGCCAAAGTTGGGATTTTAATCACGATTATTGGTTATGTATTGATGCTGGTTTTTGCCGCCACCTACTGGCAGTGGATTGGTGTGATGTAATGTAATGCTAGCAACAGCCTTGCGTTATCGCATTAAGGGAGCTTAATAAGGACGCAAGGCTGGTGAGATGAGATGGCTTTTCTAAAAGACCTGCAGCCTCACTTCCGATCTCTATTGATTATCACGCTTTGCTATCTCACTTCCGATCTCTATTGATTATCAAGCTTTGCTATCTCACTTCCGATCTCTCTTTGTCATCTCATCTAACACCGACTCATGCTGTATAAATAAAGGCTACAATTCATGCATGTTTAATGTCATTGATGAGTCTTGGTGCGTATGGCGGTTGCTGGAATACAGTTACGTGATTTTTCTTTGCGCTTTGATGGTGTGCCTTTATTTGAGCAGTTAAATACGCATTTTGCGGCTGCTCAATGGCACAGTATCTTGGGTCGCTCAGGCGTCGGCAAGAGTAGTCTGATTAAGGCTATCGCCGGCTTACTGCAAGGCTATGAAAAATCAGGGGATATTCTGGCGGATGATGGTCAGCAACTGGGTGCGCGTATCGCTTGGATGGCGCAAGATGATCTCTTGCTGCCTTGGTTAAATGTCGAGCAAAATATTCTGCTCGGGCCACGCTTACGTAAGTCGCTCAATGAGTCAACGCAACGGCGGGCCCAAGTCTTGCTTGAGCAAGTCGGCTTGGTTGGCATGGGTGCGCGTATGCCCAATCAATTATCGGGCGGCCAGCGGCAGAGAGTGGCTTTAGCACGCACGCTACTGGAAGACAAGCCTATCGTTCTGATTGATGAACCGTTCTCCGCGCTTGATGTCTCAACCCGTCTGCAAATTCAAGATTTATTTGTGGCACTGTTAAAAGACAAAACCGTCATCTTAATCACTCACGATCCTATGGAAGCCTTACGCTTAAGCCAAGAGATTTGGCTAATGCAAGGCTCGCCTGTGCAGTTAAATCTTGTCTTAAGTCTGAACAGCCTCACACCTCGGCCCTTAGATGATGCGCAATTAATCCGTTGGCAGGGAGAGTTACTGAGGCGCTTGATGCAGAGCCCAGCACAAGATAGCGGGGCATCACAATGAGACCTTTATTAAGAGGGGTTCTGATCACTATCGGCCTACTGTTATTTTGGCAGTTCATTGTTTGGATCACGCAAGCGCCGCACTTTATTTTACCGGCACCAGGGCGTGTGGCGAATGTGCTTTGGCAACGTTGGGATTTGATTGCTGAGCATGCGCAAGTAACCTTAATTGAAATTCTGCTCGGTATGTTCTTGGGTTGTCTGAGTGGATTCTTATGCGCTTTATTATTGCAGGCGGTTAAATCGGTGCGACTATGGCTTTTGCCGATTCTGGTCGTCAGTCAAGCCATCCCTGTATTTGCTTTGGCGCCAGTCTTAATGGTCTGGTTCGGTTATGGTATGCTGTCTAAGGTTATTATGGCCAGTTTGGTTATATTCTTCCCCGTGGCCTCAGCCTGTTATGATGGCCTGCGCCAGACGCCTAAAGCCTGGTTAGAATTAGCCCATACCATGCAGGCAAGCCCCTGGCAGTTATTGTGGCAGGTTCGCCTTCCTGCAGCTTTACCTGCTTTAGCCTCAGGTTTGCGGGTGGCGGCATCCATTGCGCCGATTGGTGCGGTGGTGGGGGAATGGGTCGGCTCGAGTGCTGGTCTTGGCTATATGATGTTGCAAGCCAATGGGCGGATGCAGACAGATTTAATGTTCGCCTGCCTATTCGTCCTGGCGCTCATGGCTGTGTTTTTGTATTTTGCTTTGGATGCTGTGCTCAGGCGCTGGATTCGGTGGTCATGAATATTGAGCCATAGAAACTGATTAAGACAAAACTATAGAAATTGATTGGGATCGATGGGGATTGAAGATTGACCAATGAGGGTGTGCAATAGGAAACTGCTGACTGAACATTGACGGTGTGCAATAGGAAACTGC
>JAUNUI010000011.1:42408-90400 GCA_030538255.1 Pelistega sp.
GTGTGCAATAGGAAACTGCTGACTGAACATTGACGGTGTGCAATAGGAAACTGCTAACTGAACATTGACGGTGGCGCAATAGGAGGCTAGTGATGTGTCTTATCTTTGCGATGTAGATTGAATATTCCGATTGGGCCTGAAGCGTGGTGACTGAAATGCATGAAGAGCTTAGGCACATGGTTTAGCATTGTTAAGAGCGAGTAAATTTCAAGCTAAATATTTATGAATTAGATTAAGTTTGACGAATGATAAGTGAGGAGATAGTATGCGCTTAATAAAGAAAGGTGGCTTAATTGCGTTAAGTTTGGTTTTTTCAAGTCAATTGGCGGTGGCGCAAGATAAATTAAGCTTGGCCTTGGATTGGTTCGTGAATCCAGACCATGCACACTTGGTGATTGCTCAGCAGAAGGGCTTTTTCAAAGAGCAAGGCTTAGCGGTTGAGTTAATTGAGCCAGCAGACCCATCGATGCCGCCGAAATTAGTGGCAGCGGGTAAAGCAGATTTGGCGGTGACTTACCAACCACAATTGCATATGCAAATTGATGAAGAATTGCCGCTCACACGAATTAGCACCTTGGTGGACAATCCCCTGAACTCCTTAGTGGTTTTGGAGGACGGCCCCGTCCAACAAATTAGTGATTTAAAAGGCAAGAAAGTTGGCTTCTCCGTAGGTGGCTTTGAAGATGTCTTACTCAAAGTCATGTTGCAGCATCATGGTTTAAGTATGAATGATGTGGAGCTGATTAATGTGAACTGGTCATTATCGCCCTCCTTAATTGCCAAGAAAACTGATGCGGTCATCGGTTCGTTCCGCAATTTCGAATTGAATCAAATGTTACTTGAGAACCATAAAGGACGCGCTTTCTTAGTCGAAGAACATGGCGTACCCGTGTATGAAGAGTTGATTATTGTGGTGAATAATCAAGAGCGTGGACAAGCTGAGAAGTGGCAACGTTTTAATCGTGCGTTGACACAGGCGATTGCGTACATTCATGCGCAGCCCGAACAAGCGTGGGAAGATTTTAAGGCCTATAAGCCGAAAGAGTTGGATACGGAATTGAATCGCTTAGCGTGGAAGGATACCTTGCCGTATTTAGCGAAGGAGCCTGCTAAATTAGATGCAGCGCGCTACCAGAGTTTTGCTCAGTTTATGTTTGATAATCAATTGATTAAAAAAGCACCACCTGCAGTTGATAGTTATGCGATTGAACCTTAGGGTTTTGTTTGGATAAAGGATTAGGAATGTTTGATTATTTAGTGTCTGAGTGCCAACAAGATTGGCAAGAGTATATTCAGCATGAGTTTGTGCGTGGGCTAGGTGATGGCAGCTTGTCGAAAGAGAGTTTCCAGCACTATTTAAAACAGGATTATTTATTTCTTATTCAGTTCACGCGGGCATGGGGCTTGGCTGTGTATAAGAGTGATAATTTTGAGGATATGCGCTATGGGCAAGCCGGTGTGAATGCCATGCTCGATACTGAAATTCAATTGCATATTGATTATTGTAAAGATTGGGGAATTTCTGAGGCTCAGTTATTGCAAGAAAATGAGGCCAGTGCGACGGTTGCGTATACGCGCTATGTCCTCGATCAAGGCTTATCAGGCGATTTGCTGCAATTGCATGTGGCCTTAGCACCATGCTTGATTGGCTATGCTGAAATTGCTAAGTGGTTATTAGCGCAGGAATTTACGCAATTAGAAGGCAATCCATATCGTCCTTGGATTGAGATGTATGCCAGCAAAGAGTTTCAGACGGCGGCAGAGTATGAGAAGGTGGTTTTAGCACGCTTAAGTGAAGGCTTGGAAAGCTCACGCAAGCAAAAATTAGTGAAGGTCTTTAGAACGGCTACGCGTATGGAAGTGGCGTTCTGGGATATGGGTATTAATCGTACGTTCTAGTGGATTAATGTCATTGGGTGGTATTCAAATATCTAGGTGTGACACACCACACCTAGAGTTGAATATTGGCGGATTAGCTTAGCTGAGTTTAAGGCCTCGATCTAGAGGATGTATCAAGGCCTGTATATGAAATACACTTAGCGTAGGCTGATCTTAAGCGTAGGTAGAATAACTGAACCTTCTTGTGGAAGACGGCTTAAGGCGCTCTTAGTGCTAGTTTTCACTTTAGCCTTAGTCTTATTCGCTTCAGAACGGTTGATCTCAGCATTCAGCGATTGTGGGGTAAATTCCTCACGAAAACGAGTTAATAATTTCATTTTATATTTCCTTATTTAAAATAATTATAAGAAGGATGAATCTTTCATCGTGCCTGTATAAACAACAAGAAAAATCACGATAAACCTCCTAGGTTTGCTAAATACCGTAGTAAGTTTCAACTTACTTAGTCGTTAGTATTTCGCTTGCCTATACATAGAATAACGCCTAAATATTGCAGAATTATGATTAATGTTGTTTTTAAGTATAATCCCTAATGTCTTGAAACCATTAGTATATTTCATCTGAAATATGTAAGATTTATGACGTATTTATTTAAGGCTAAAAAAAACAAGTTTTAAATCATAATACTCATAATACCGTTGAGTTTGAGCTCAATCGCAAAATGGCGTGAGAGGCCTAGGCGAAATTGCGAAGTCGTACGGCAGAGCTTAAGCACCATCAATAGCATGCGCAAACGGGATAACAATGGCGAAGTCATACTGCACAGAGCTCAAGCTTAGAAATACGACATTAAATCTAAGTTTAAGCCATCATCGTGACGGTTTAATGTCAATTAGAATGGTAATTGAACGGTAGCTAAGAGTGGTTTCTTATCTATTTGAGCACCCAATAGTGGGTCTGTTTACTGGTAATATGTGCTCAAGTAGTTGCTGTGTGCCCGTCGATAACGCGCATATTCGTACGTAGAATAAGTAAAGCTTAGAAGCATAAAGTATCACTGCTCGTGATACATAATGGTAGAAATGAATGCTAGTGATGTATTCATCGCTTAAAAACTATGACCTTAGATTTCGTTCTTAAACTCCGATCTTAGATTCTGCTTTTAGTCTGTGTTCTTGGCGATATTGTTATTATCTATGTATAAGATATTGATAATACAACAAATAGCTTCTTTATGCAAGGATAATATTTATTTTTTTGAATGTGAATATTTCTTAATGTTTCATGGCGCTGCTTTGATTAGTGGGTTTGATTAGTGGGTTTTGATAAGGCTTGTTAGTAGCAATCAAGCCTCACCATCTTGGCTTGCTAAGGGATGATTTGTGTAACGTTCTCTTAGCTAATGCTATGGGTCAAGGAATACACTGATTGTCGTAGAATAGCTTGCTACATATACCAAGTATAGGTACGATAAAGCAAAATACAATACATAATCTATCAGGAGACAGTTTAGTGAGCATTGGTCAAGAAAATCGTCAAGATGCAGAGCAAAATACACATCAAGGTACAGGGCAAGATACGCGGCATGATAATGATTTATCGCTAAGTCAGTTTGATGGAGGGGAAGCTACGACCCCTGCACTTAAAGCCAGCTTAGAAGAAATCTCGGCCTTCTTGATTTCTGATTTTCCGCAGATAAGCTGCACGGTTTTGGCGATTGGTGTGAATAGCGCCACGATTCGCTACCCCGTCGACACGAGTTCCTTACGTCCAGGTGGTACGGTATCTGGGCCGGTGATGATGGCGGCGGCTGATGTGGCTTTGTATGTAGCGCTTCTTGCGCAGATTGGTATCGTGCCATTGGCAGTGACCACAAATTTGAATATCTCTTTTTTACGTAAACCCAGTGCAGGCAAAGATTTAATCGTGAAGGTGGAACTGCTGAAAGTTGGACGCCGCTTGGCTATGGGTGAGGTAAGAATTTATTCTGAAGGGCATGATGACTTGGTAGCCCATGCGACAGGTACTTATGCGATTCCTTAAGTTAAGCAGCGATTTGATATTTAGCTGATGTTTTTTTGATAATTTTTTTATATTCCCCTCCCTATACTGCTAAACATATTCAGTAGGCGTCAGGCCGAATGAGGTTTAGCAGTGTCACATTTTTCACTTATTCAACAAGTTCTTCGCTTTTTGGGCTGTGGTGGTTTAGCTACCTTGGTGCATTGGCTGGTGTTTGCAATCTTAAGTGGTGCTTTATTTAGCGGGATGTCGACGCTATCTGCTCAGTTTAGTGACTTGTCTTTCCTGCATCTATTTCTATTAGAGTTGGCAACTCAGCACGCTAATGGCTCTTTTTCGGACTCGGTAATGCTTAGTCCCTTAGCGGCCACGAGCTATGGTGCTGTAAGTGGTGCCATAGTGAATTATTATTTGCAGCGCTCGGTGGTTTTTAACAGTCAAGGCTCGCACCGTAGAACTTTGCCAAGGTACATCTTGAGTGTAGGGCTGAGCTTTCTCTTTAATGCGCTGATATTTGCATTGCTACAAAATTCAGGCTTGTTCTCTTTATTAATGGCCCAGGTAGTGACTACTGTTTGCGTCATGTTTATGAATTTCGTTTTGTATAAAAGGCTCGTATTCCATGAATCGCCAACATCATCATCGGTTTGATAGTACTCATGCTCAGTCTGCACCAGAACTGTCTATCCTCGTTCCTGTTTACAATGAGCGAGAGGTTTTAGGGCTTTTATACGAGCGCCTTAGTCAGGTTTTGCAGCCACTTAAAATCAGTTACGAAATTGTCTTGGTGGATGATGGTTCTAAAGACGGATCGGGTGAAGCCATGGTACGCCTAGCGATGACTAAGCCGTTTTTAAAAGTCATCCGCTTAAGTCGTAACTTCGGTAAAGAGTCGGCCTTAAGTGCGGGTCTGGAGCATGTGCGTGGTGAGGCCGTAATTATGCTTGATGCTGATTTACAGGATCCGCCTGAGCTGATTCCGCAAATGTTGGAGGCTTGGCGTGAAGGCTATGATGTAGTGGCGATGCGGCGTAAGCATCGTGAGGGGGAAACCTGGTTTAAACGCTTCTCTGCGCATTGTTTTTACCGTGTCTTAAATAAGGTCAGTGATGTGGATATTCCTGTCGATACGGGGGATTTTCGTCTGATGAGTCGCAAGGCTGTGGAGGCTATCAAGCAGCTACCAGAACGTAATCGCTATATGAAAGGTTTATTTGCTTGGATTGGTCTGCCGACTAAATTCATTGAATATGATCGACATGCACGTGCTGCTGGGATGACGAAGTGGAATTATGGCGGTTTATTTCGCTTGGCCTTTGAAGGAATTACTTCTTTTTCTGTTACTCCCTTGCGCTTAACCATGGGGGTCGGCGTATTGACGGCCTTAATCGGCTTGATATTCGCTGTCTGGATTATTGCCAAAACCACCATCTTAGGGGAGGCTGTACCTGGCTATCCGTCCTTAATCTCCGTGATTACCTTGCTGGGCGGT
Organism: Pelistega sp.; assembly: GCA_030538255.1. Lineage (GTDB taxonomy): Bacteria > Pseudomonadota > Gammaproteobacteria > Burkholderiales > Burkholderiaceae_B > Taylorella. The sequence goes on from JAUNUI010000011.1 coordinate 47,762, forward strand.
GTGCAATTAATTTCCCTAGGTTTACTGGGTGAGTATGTCGGTAAGGCCTACTTTGAAGCAAAACAAAGACCCGTATTCTTGCTTCGTGACATTACTGAAAGTTCAATGCCGGTGAAAAACTATAGCTTAAGTCCCGGCTTATATGAGGAAGAGGAGGTTCAAGCACGATGAAGACTCCACAGTTTTCAAGAAAAGATAGCATTACCTTGGTATTGATGTTATTGGCTTTAGTGATTATTACCTTCATGCCTTTTCAAGATACAAGTGAGCCACGTTACGCGGAAATTGCGCGACTCATGTATAACTCGGGGGATTGGATCACGCCTTGGTTTGAGCCTGGAAAACCCTTCTGGGGTAAGCCACCCTTATCATTCTGGGCAGCGGCGGCGAGCATGCATATCTTTGGCGTGAATGAATTTGCCGCACGCTTTCCGTCATGGTTAAGTATGGTGTTGAGTTTATGCGCCACTCGTTATGTCTTTGTACGCGTCTATGGTATAGAGACGGCACAATGGTCGGTATTGATTTATGCTTCAATGATTTTGGTCTTTGTAAATATTGGTGCGGTATTAACAGATCCTTTTTTAGCCTTAGGTACGACATTAGTTTTCTGCTCCTTTATCGTCTGCATGAGGCAGGAGCCTGACTTAACGCATAAGTCTGTCTCTGCTTTACCTCAAAGCCCTAGCTCAAGACTGTGGGCCTATCTGGGCTTTATCGGCTTGGCCATTGGTTTATTGGCTAAGGGTCCATTAACCGTGGTCTTGGTCGGGGCTCCTATTGCTGTGTACCTTGCATGGCATAAGGATCGTTGGTCTTGCTTTATGCGTGCGTATCCATGGTTGCAGGGGCTGCTATTAGTGGCTGTTTTAGTCTTGCCTTGGTATATTCTTGCTGAGATTAAAACCCCTGGTTTCTTGCATTACTTTATTGTGGGGGAGCATTTCTTACGTTTTGTTGATCCTGGTTGGCAAGGGGATTTGTACGGCACTGCACATCAGCAGGCGTATGGCACGATTTGGTTGAATGCTTTAGTGGCAAGTTTACCTTGGTGGCCTGTCGTCGTCTTGGTCCTTGTGTGGCGCTGGCGTCAAGGTGATTGGGCAAGTGTGAGAGATGCTTTTCGTGCTTTCCCGCTGTTCTCTTTCGTATTTAGCTGGGCTTTGTTTTGTGGTGTCTTTTTCACGTTCTCAGGCAATATCCTATGGACCTATTTACTACCCTCGATGGTGGCCGTAGCATTGATTTTTGCGCGAGTATTGCCGCTAATGCCGAGCTTTAAATGGCAAGAGAACGTTCCTTATTTGGCCTTGTTGGTGCCAAGCTTATTCGTCGTGATTGTGGCTCTTGGTGCGGTGTATCCCAATATTTGGCGTACTGAAAAGCACTTGGTCACTTTTGCCCAGAATCAGGGTCAGGGAGAGCTGTACTATTATAAAGAGCAGCCATTCTCAGCGCGCTTCTACTCTGAGGAGGAGGCGAAAACGGTGGATGATTTTGGGTTGTCTAGCTTGCATCAGCGTTCTGATACGAATTGGTATATTGCAGTAAGTAAGAAGGCGATTGAGGAGTTTAATCAATATAAGCCTGAGGGTTTAAGCTTGGTTTTTGAAAATAAGCGCTATTATTTATTTAAACATTCTCCCACTATTTAAACGGTGGTGTAGAATCACAGGGGAGACTTGTGAGCGATAAACCATAGTTTTTTGGGGGTGATTTTTGTTTGTGTGGGGCAAGTTTCTAAGCCCTGAGATTTCTCTAGCGAAAGCCACCTAAGTTAATCAAGGTAATGGTCGGCATACCTAAATTCACTAGCCATAAATTTCGAGCTCTAATGTAATTCCACTCCTTTTTTTGCCACTCCTATTTTTTAATCATTATTTCAATTGGTACTACCATGACAACGCGTCAAACGATACGATTACTTATTGTTGAGGACCATGCAGGTCTAGCTAAGAATTTGGCTGAGTTTTTTGATGGTGATGCGTATACCTTGGATTTCGCTGATGATGGCTTAACGGCATTACATCTCTTGGCAACGCAAGATTATGATGTGATTGTACTAGATGTGATGTTGCCAGGCGTGTCGGGGTTTGATATCTGTTATCGATTGCGTAATGAGTTGCACAAGAGTACACCGGTCTTGATGATGACGGCCAAGGACCAATTGCATGATAAGGAAGAGGGCTTTGATTCGGGGGCGGATGATTATTTGGTCAAGCCGTTTAATTTGCGCGAGTTGCAGTTACGTATCGAGGCACTCTATCGACGTCAATATGGCTTTTCGCAAACGCATAAGCTCAGTGTGGCAGATTTAGTATTTGATCTAAGCACTATGCAAGTGAGTAATCAACATGTTAGCCAAGTTTTAACGCTAAGTGGTATTCCCGCCAAAATCCTACAGACATTGATGCGATCGTATCCTGCCTTATTAGACTATGATGATTTAGTGGCGCATGTTTGGGGTGATCGGGAAGTGGATATGAATACGGTGCGCACCCAAGTGTATAGTTTGCGACGGCTTCTGCAGGAGACTTGGGGTTATACCTGTATTAAGACTTTTCATGGGCAAGGTTACCGCTTATTGTCAGCGCAGGAGGCCGCTCTCGAAGTGAAGGGTGGTAAAGAGTCGAAACCTGCTGAAGAAATGAAAGGCGGCAAAGAAACGAAGATGGCTGAAAAATGAAAGGTGGAAAAGAAACCAAACCTGCTGAGAAAATGAAAGGCAGCCAAGAAGCTAAGGTCGCTAATCAATCCGTTAAAGAGAATTCAGAGGAGCGTTCTACGTGAAGTTAATCGTTAGCTCAGAGGGCGTTCGTCATGAGCTTGATTTTGAGCTCAGGGAGCACTCAGCATGAAGTCAATTTCAGCACGACTCTATTGGTCAATATTATTGGTCTGTTCGATTGCAATTGTGTTTATGGCGACGCTCGTCTATGTCTTTACGGAAGATATGGAAGATACGATTGTCGAGGTGAACTTTAGTGCCGACCGCGACTATATTATTCAGAACTTTACACAAGCGGGTACCTATATCTGGGACTCAGAGGGACAGAAAATAGCGTTTATCCCGAACGGTGAAACTCTGCCAGTGAATATGCCAGCTGATTTACGTGGTTTAAGTGAAGGCATGGTGCATGAGTTTAAAGTGGGTGATCAGATCTTTATCGGTAAACGTCAACAACTGGATACAGGTGTGTTGTATTATGCCAAAAATATCACCGCCTTCGAGGACCGAGAATATCTCTTTCAGAAAGTGATCTTAGGTGTGGTTGTGTTTATGATCTTGCTAAGTGCAATCTTATCGTATATCAGCAGCCAACGGATTGTTAAGCCCTGGCATCAACTCTCGAATGATATTTCCGCTGTGCCAGTGGGCAAGGATATGCCCTTAATTGCCACACCTTATGTGGAAGCAGAGCTGTATACAATCGCCTCTAACTTTAACCAGTTTCTCGCTGAGTTGAATGCCTATGTCACGAGAGAGAACTCCTTGCTTGGTCTGGCGAGTCATGAGTTACGTACGCCGATTGCGGTGATGGCGGGGGCTTTAGATATTATTGAATCTAGGCAGCAGTTGAGTGAGCGCGATCAGATTACTTTAGCTCGTGTGCGCCAAGCCTGCAATGAAATGCAGATGAATGTCGAGACCATTCTGAAATTGGCGCGTAAAGAAGAGAGCGCAACGCAAAATGAGATTTTTTATCTGGATGATGTCTTAATCCAGGTTAAAGAAGATTTATCCTTAAGTTTCGGTAGTGAGCGCATGACTTTGACGATGCGACAGCAAAAAGTGAAGCTCTTAAGTGATGTGTTCTTAAGCAAGATGTTAGTGCGTAATTTGCTGCAGAATGCGCTTCAACATACTAAGGGCGCGGTTAGAATCCAATTGCATGATACGTACTTTGATGTGGAGGATGAGGGCATCGGTTTAACTGATGCTCAGCAAGCTATCCTACAAGGACACACGAAAGAGTTTGGTGGCTCACATGGCTTTGGCTTGTATATTGTGACGATGGTGAGTGAACGCTTAGGTTGGTCTATGCAGATTGAGCGGCTTGAGCAAGCTGAACACCATTTAACAGCTGGAATAACTTCGGCGAGTGTAAATACGTCAGGTGTAAATGTGGAGCAAAACTTTGCCAAGCATAATCGCATTCGCGTGTATTTTACGAGCAGTCGCTATTACTTATAATAAATGCCGCTGTCAGCGAGGCTTTCAGCGGCATTCGGACATTCACTTCAGGGTGAATTAGTGCAGTTCAATCATTAGAACTGGTTCATGGTGTTGTCTTTACCAGAAGCTTTAAGAGCGGCTTCACCAGCAAAGTATTCTTTATGGTTGTCACCAATGTCAGAACCAGCCATGTTTTGGTGCTTAACAGTAGCAATACCTTGGCGAATCTCTTCGCGTTGAACATTACGTACATAAGCCAACATGCCTTGGTCTGCAAAGTAACCCTTAGCAAGGTTATCAGTTGATAGCGCTGCTGTGTGGTAGGTTGGTAGCGTGATCAAGTGATGGAAGATACCAGCGTCACGTGATGCATCACGTTGGAAGGTACGGATACGCTCATCAGCTTGTTGGCCAAGCTCAGTGCTGTCGTATTCAACATTCATCAAATCGTTACGGTCGTAAGCAGCAACATCTTGACCTGCTTCTTGCATGGCATCATAAACTTGTTGACGGAAGTTTAGTGTCCAGTTGAATGAAGGGCTGTTGTTGTAAACAAGCTTAGCATTCGGGATAACTTCACGAACACGATCAACCATGCCTTTGATTTGGCCAATATGCGGTTTCTCGGTTTCAATCCAGATCATGTCAGCACCGTTCTGTAGTGAGGTGATGCAGTCTAGAACGCAACGGTCTTCACCTGTACCAGCGCGGAACTGGAATAGATTGCTTGGTAGGCGCTTAGGACGGAGTAATTTACCGTCGCGCTTAATGATCACGTCACCGTTACCTAATTGATCAGCAGAGATTTCTTCGCAATCTAAGAAGCTGTTGTATTGGTCACCTAAGTCACCTGGTTCGTTCGTTACAGCGATTTGCTTGGTTAAGCCAGCGCCTAAAGAGTCAGTACGTGCAACGATAACACCATCAGTCACGCCTAACTCTAAGAATGCATAACGTACGGCATTAATCTTGGCTAAGAAGTCAGAGTGTGGAACGGTTACTTTGCCGTCTTGGTGACCGCATTGCTTCTCATCAGACACTTGGTTTTCAATCTGAATACAACATGCACCTGCTTCAATCATTTGCTTAGCAAGTAGGTAAGTTGCTTCCGCATTACCGAAACCAGCATCGATGTCAGCAATAATAGGTACAACGTGAGTTTCGTAATTATTGATTTGGTCTTCGATAGACTTAGCTTTCGCAGAATCACCTGCTTCACGCGCATTGTCTAAAGCGGTGAACAATAGGTCTAGTTCACGTTGGTCAGCTTGGCGCAAGAATGTGTATAGCTCTTTAATTAATGCTGATACAACAGTTTTCTCGTGCATAGATTGGTCAGGAAGAGGACCGAACTCAGAACGTAGCGCAGCTACCATCCAGCCAGATAGGTATAGATAGCGCTTGTTTGTGGTTTTTAGATGCTTTTTGATGGCGATTAACTTCTGTTGGCCGATAAAACCGTGCCAGCAACCTAAAGACTGCGTGTATTGTGCTGGGTCAGCGTCGTACTCAGCCATATCTTTGCGCATGATAGCAGCAGTGTATTTCGCTACATCTAAACCGTTCTGGAAACGGTTCTGCATGCGCATACGAGCAACTGATTCAGCACTGATGGCTGACCATGCTTTGCCTGCTTGCTTGATTTCTTCAGCGGCTTTTTGGATTTCATTTTGGTAAGTTGACATAAAAGTCTCCTTTGCCTGAGGCGATTAGTAAAAAAATTTGATGCGATGCAATAGAATCTACGCTCTTTTTTTTAAGAAGGGAAGGGTTTTATATAAGACCTAGGGTTTTTCCTAGGAAAAAAAGCCAAATAAATTGTGAGGGAATGTTAAGTCTTGGGTAAACCCTTGAGGCAAAACCCTTATTTTTCAGAAAGTTTGTTGTTAAAAAGACATTCTGTATAAAGTGTAGTTTGGCTAAAAAGCGAGTGTCTCAAAAATTAAATGGTGTCGGAACTTGCAAGAGCCACGACTAGGATGAGTTCATGCAATGATGCTGTTGAGCCGTACTTACATCTAGAAAAACATCTTGCAAAAAGCACAAAATTTATCAATTAAATTTGATAATTTCTTGATGCTTCTTTGTCTATGATGCAAACAAATTAATGGTTTTGTTTTGCATTATGTATATTCAGATTTTGGCTTTTCTTGTTCTTGCTTTAGTGTTTTTGAATCTTAGTCGCTTTGGGCTAATGGTTTGGCAATGGTCGCGTGTCAAGCAGCATGCTGTTTGGCCAATCTTTCTCGGTGGCTTGCGGATAGATTTGTCACTATTGGCCATGTTAGTAGCACCTTCCTTCTTGTTGGCAAGCGTATTTGATGCTAACTCAGTCGCGTGGGCTATTAATGGCTTATGGTTGACCTTGATGTGGCTCTTGGTGGTGATTCCAGAGCTCTCATCAGCACAGTTTATTTATGAGTATGATACGCGTCCGAACCGCTTGTTTACGGACTACTTAAAACATCCGAATGAAGTCTTTGGCATGCTTTGGAAGGGCTATCGTAGTACCTTGATTGTTGGTGTCATCGTGATGCTTGCCTCAAGTTATGGGGTTTATTATGTGTTGAGTTCACTGGGGCGTGAGTTGTTCGATGCAGTTTGGTGGCTTGACGGCTTATTTTGTTTAGCCGGCGCTCTTGCGCTCTTCGCTCTGATTCGTGGTACGTTAAAACATCGTCCAATTAATCCTTCAACGGTTGCTTATTGTGGTGACGGTATGCTCAATACCTTGCCCTTGAACTCTTTGTATAGCGTGCTTTACGCCTTATACAGCATTAAGAATGAGCGCTGTGCGGCTGATGCGTATGGCAAGATGGATTCCGCGACGGTCTATGCGTTAGTGAATCAAGCTGCGGGCATCAAGCCGGTGAGTAATGCCTTACGTATTCCTTCTTGGCATCATCAAGGAGAGACTAGCAAAATGTCGAGTTTCTCAGGGGCTTCTAAATCAGCAAATATGGTAAGTTCCATAGGTTCGGCAGACTTGGCTAATGTCGCAAATTCAGTGAGTATGACAAGCTCAGAGAGTGCACATAATCGGGATGCAGCACAGACATCAAAAAAAACATACAAAAATATTGTCCTGATTGTGCAGGAAAGCCTTGGTGCTCAGTATATCGGTGGACTTGGCGGTCAAAACTTAAGCCCTGAGTTTGATAAATTGATGAATCAAGGTTGGTGCTTTGAGCGCTGTTACGCAACAGGCACGCGTTCAGTCCGCGGTTTAGAAGCAGTTAGCAGTGGTTTCCCACCGACGATTTCTGATGCCGTATTGCGCTTAAGTAAGTCGCAGAGCCGCTTTTTCACCTTAGCTCAGTTACTGAAAGATTTTGACTATCGCACGAGCTTTATTTATGGCGGAGAAGCGCATTTTGATAATATGAAAAGCTTCTTCTTAGGCAATGGCTTTAGTCAACTGTATGAGCAGCCTGATTTTAAAGATCCTGCCTTCGTCGGTACCTGGGGGGCGTCGGATGAAGATATGTTCGCCACCTTGCACGAGGTCTTGTCACAAGATTTGGATGTACCTAAGCTGAGCTTGGCTTTTACGGTAACGAATCATACGCCATGGGAGTATCCGGAGGGTCGGATTACACCCGTAGGTGAGCCCGCAAGTGTCGAAAATTCGGTGCGTTATGTGGATTGGTGCATGGGTGAGTTTTTTAAAAAGGCGCAGCAGTCTGCGTATTGGGAAGATACTGTTTTCCTCGTCGTGGCCGACCATGACTCTCGGGTTTGGGGGGAAACATTAGTGCCATTGCGTCATTTTCATATACCTGCCTTAATTCTTGGTGGTGGTGTGCCGGTATGTCGTGACCCGCGTATTATTAGCCAGATTGACCTGCCTGTGACGGTCTTGTCTTTAGCAGGGATTGAGGCTGAGCATCCTATGATTGGACGTGACTTAACGCATGATTTGGCATGTTTAGAAGGAGGGCGAGCAGCAGAGGGAGCGCAAAAGCTTGCTCAATCAAGGGAGCAAGGGCTGGATCAAGTGCAATCAAGAGCTCAAGAAATGCGTCAAGCCCCAATTCCTGAGAGAACACATGTTGTGACTACAATCGCTGATAATGGGCGTGCAATGATGCAATATAACGATAATTATGGTTATTTAGTGGGTGATGTTCTCACGGTTCTCTGCCCACTTAAACCCGCTCAGCAATTTATTTATCAAGCGCCTGAAAGCTATACGCCGATTGCTGATGCAGACCAACGCATGGACTTGATTGATTTGGCTCAAGCGCATGCGATTTGGCCTAACTTAATGTATGATGCTGGACTCTATACGATGAGCTCTATGCATCATGTGAGTTAATATCGCCGAAACTTAATCTATCGCAAAACAAGTGATATTTTGGGGCTATTCTCTCGGTGATTGGAAGGGTTTTGTGCTATGATTTCATGCAGATAGCGACCCGCTCGTCTAGAATGGCGTTTTTAGTGGAGCCATGAGTTCGGGAGCGCATGATATATTGAATAATAACATTAGGAAAACTCATGGGTTTTTTAGCAAACAAACGCATTTTAATTACAGGCTTAATTTCTGACCGTTCTATCGCTTATGGTATCGCCAAGGCCTGTCATGAGCAGGGCGCAGAGTTGGCCTTCACTTATGTAGGTGATCGCTTCAAAGGACGTGTTGAACAGTTCGCAACAGAGTTTGGTAGCGATATTGTAATTCCATGCGACGTTGGCTCGGATGAAGAAATTGAAGGTGCTTTCAAGACTTTAGCGGAGCGTTGGGATGGTCTTGATGGTCTCGTGCACTCAATTGGCTTTGCGCCGCGTGAGGCGATTGCGGGCACTTTCCTTGATGGCATGACCCGTGAGAACTTCCGTATTGCACACGATATTTCTGCCTATAGTTTCCCAGCTATGGCCAAAGCTGCTCTGCCACTTCTGCAAGCACGTCAAGGCTCACTACTCACCTTAACTTACTTAGGTGCTGAGCGTTCAATCCCGCATTACAACACCATGGGTTGTGCCAAGGCTTCTCTTGAAGCGTCTGTGCGCTACTTATCAAGCTCTTTGGGTCGCGAAGGTATTCGTACCAACGCCATTTCAGCAGGTCCAATTAAGACCTTAGCAGCGAGTGGTATTAAGGACTTCTCAGTCATCTTGAATTTTGTTGAAGAGAACTCTCCATTGCGTCGTAATGTGACGATTGAAGAAGTGGGTAACACCGCTGCCTTCTTATTATCTGATTTGGCCAGTGGTATTACCGGTCAAATCGTCCACGTTGATGCCGGCTTCTCAAGCGTCGTACCTGGAATGGGTTACTAATTTATGCGTCAAATTGTGTTGGATACGGAAACCACAGGCCTGCGTGTGCAGGATGGTAACCGTATTATTGAGCTTGGTTGTGTCGAATTAGTTAATCGCGAATTAACGGGCAATAATCTGCATATCTACTTTAATCCTGATCGTGATAGCGAGCAGGGTGCGCTTGAAGTACACGGCTTAACGACAGAATTCTTGTCACAACACAATCGTTTTGAGCAAGAGGCTCAGCGCATCGTCGAGTATATTTCTGGCGCGGAGCTTGTTATTCATAATGCAGAGTTTGACCTTGGCTTTCTGAATGCTGAATTTAAGCGCGTTAAGCTTAAAGAAATTCAATCCTATACCAGTGGTGTGGTGGATACCTTAATGCTAGCGCGCGAGCAGTATCCAGGCAAGCGTAATAGTCTTGATGCCTTGTGCTCGCGCTTAGGCATCTCGAATGAGCATCGTGTACTACACGGAGCCTTGTTGGATGCCGAGTTACTGGCTGATGTTTATATCGCCATGACGCGTGGTCAGTTCGGCTTGAGCATGGAGTATGTTGAGGAAAAAGAAGAATCCAATACTTCGCACATACAATTTCAAGCAAGCGATATTGCAGATTTACAGGTTGTGCGTGCTAATGAGCAAGAACTCGCCGCCCATCACGCCTACTTACAAGACCTAGAAAAAGCCTCAGGAGCGCCGAGTATCTGGGTGCAACTCAGCAATCCTACAGTGCCTGCTGAGGCGAATTAATCTTACTTGGCTGGAGCGGTTGCCCCTAAGCCAATTGGGCGATACATTAGTACCGTATCAATCCAACGATTAAACTTATAACCTGATGCGGGCTCTATGCCGGTTAAGGTAAAACCGAGTTTTTCATGTAATTTAATGGAAGCATGATTTTGGCTGTCACCAATAACGGCAATCATCAGTCGCCATGGCCCTTGTTCTGCCTCAGCAATGAGGCGCTGTAAGAGGGCGCTACCAAGGCCTTTTCCCACATGGTCCTTATGTATATAAATCGAGTCTTCAACGGTGAAGCGATAGGCTTTGCGCGGTCGGTAGCTGGATAGATACGCATAAGCAATCACAAGGCCATTTTCTTCGGCCACAAGGTAGGGGTATGAAGCCTGGGTGATTTGCGTGAAGCGATCACGCATATTCTCCAAGCTAGGGACTTCCTCCTCGAAAGTCGCCGTACCATGAAGTACATGATAACTGTATATGTCTAAAATATCAGGGATGTCGCTTAATTGTGCAGGACGAATATGAAAAGAAGAGTCAGGCATGATGTTTAGGAAAATAAGAAGAGCTCTTGATTGCAATAGATAATTATTAATATCCCAATTGGCAAAATTAGCTTAAAATATTAGTGGTAATGCTATATTTAGCTAGTTAACGAACATGAATATTTTATTAGAACACAGAGTAAATGCAAATTTTTTTTATTCTGTTCACTCACTACAGCTTTTCAAAGCAGGAGATTAAGGTATGTACAAAAAAATTCTTTTACCAATTGATGGTTCTGAGATTTCAGCAATTGCCGCTAATGCAGGTATTTCATTTGCCCGTCAGATTGGTGCAGAGATTGTGACGATTAACGTGACACAGCCTTTTTCAACCTTAATCGGTTTTGACGGAATGGCTGCTTCATATGCAATCTCTGATGGTGATTATGAAGACGCTGCTCAGAAAGAGGCGAAAGAGTACTTGAAGCCTGTATTAGAGCGTGCCGATGCAGCGGGTGTTAAAGTAACTTCAGTGATTACTTCAAACTACAATGTTGCCGATGGTATTATTGATGCGGCTAAAGAGCATGGTTGCGATTTAATTTATATTGCCACACATGGTCGTAGTGGTTTATCACGCTTGCTTTTAGGTAGCGTAACGACTAAAGTAATCTCACTTGCGCCGGTATCTGTGTTAGTTTACCGTGTGCAATCTTAAGATTATTTAACCACCTAGGAGTTAAGGATGACGATCAAACTTGGTGATAAGGTACCTAATGGTGTGCTGTATGAGTACATTAGCGTGGCTACTGAAGAGTGTCCATTAGGGCCGAATGCTTTTATTGTAGAAGAACTTGTTAAGGGTAAGACTATTGCCTTATTTGCTGTACCTGGTGCCTTCACACCAACTTGCTCGGAGCAGCATCTCCCTGGTTTCATTGAAGCTGCTGAAGACTTTAAGGCTAAGGGTGTAGATGAAATCTGGTGCGTTGCAGTTAACGATGCATTCGTTATGGGTGCATGGGGACGTGAATATAAGGCCGATGGTCGTGTGCGTATGATGGCTGATGGTTCAGGCTTATGGACTAAGGCCTTGGGTCTAGAACTCGATCTCACAGAACGTGGTTTAGGCGTTCGCTCTCGTCGTTACTCTGCTCTCCTAGTGGACGGTGTCGTTAAGCAGTTGAATCTTGAAGAAACGGCAGGTTATAGTGTAAGTGATGCACAGACACTCCTTAAACAATTAGCCTAGTGGTTTTTTTGAATGGTTAAGATATTTTTGGCCTTTGCCTCATTATATTTTGCCATTCTTCTGCTCTCCTTAGGAACAGGGCTATATAACACATATATGGCCCTGAGCTTAACGCAAGAGGGCGTAGGTCAAGCTTGGGTCGGCTTATTAATGTCGGCCTATTATTTTGGCTTGGTGATCGGGGTCAAGCTTGGGCATGTCCTCATTCTACAATTCGGTCATATTCGCGCCTATGCAGCCAGTGCAGCCTTGGTTGCTGTCATGGTGTTAGCCCAAACACTCGTCCCTTACATGTCACTCTGGTTAGGGTTTCGTGTTGTGGTTGGTATTGCTATGGTTACGCAATATATGGTGCTGGAAAGCTGGTTGAATGACCAGGCTGAAGCCGATAAGCGTGGCGTGGTTTTCTCCTTCTATATGGTCATGTCAAGCTTAGGGATTGTCTTGGGCCAGTTAGCGATTACGGCCTTCCCTAAATTAGATACATCAGCACTGAACGCCGTGGCGATTGCGGTGAGCTTGTGCTTAATCCCCGTTGCCTTAACGCGTCGCCCACATCCTGTCTTAAAATCCCAAGCACCGCTGAAGATTAAAGTTTATCTAAAACTTGTACCTAACTCCTTAATTACTTTGTTTTTAGGCGGCATGATTACCAGTTCTTTCTATGCCTTAGGAGCTGTGTATGCAGCGAAGCAAGGGTATACTCCAGCGCAAGTATCCGTATTCCTTTCGGTTTGCGTAATGGCAGGCTTGTTGTCACAATGGCCAATGGGTCATCTGTCTGATCGCTTAAATCGCCTCAAGATGCTGCGTGTGAATGCCTTCATCTTGTTTTTATTGACCTTGCCTCTGATTGTGTTCAGCGATATCCCCTTGACCTGGTTGCTTGTAGTGGTCGCTTTGATCGGTAGTTTGCAATTTACCTTTTATCCCTTAGCGGTGGCTTCCGCCAATGAACATGTGGGTCCTGCTTTACGCGTCGGTTTAAGTGGTGCGGTGTTGTTGGCGTTTAGCGTGGGTGCGGCTCTTGGTCCCATTGTTGCTGGTCAGTTAATGGACACAGGCGGTCCCAAAATGTTTTATGTGTATACGGCTAGCTGTGCCCTTGTATTGGCCTTGCTGCTGAGTCGAGCACATACGGCAAAAAAACCTAAGGTGCTGGATGAACCCTTCGTGCCGATGGGCATTGATGTGCAACCTGCTCCCGTGGTAAGTGAGCTTGATCCGCGGGTGGATCTGGCCGATGATATTTCAGCTGATCCTGAGGCCTTGCATCATGTAGCAGAAATGCTCGCTGAAGATAAAGATGAGCTAGTGATTATGCCAAATATGTTGGTTGATGAGGCTGATTTTAGTTGGTCAACTCACTCAGCGGATGTTGAGTTAAGTGGCAGCGGTAGGAAGGTAGATGGGGTAGATTCTAGTGCAGAGGCAAAGCCGGAGTCTATTCGTGGGGTCGAGTCAGGGTCTGGTGCTGAGATAAAGTCTGCGGCTAACTCTGAGCTCAGTTCTACGTCTGAGCGCATCGATTCGTCGCAAGATAAATCATAAAACACGACTTCGTTAGTGCTGTAAGTGCAGACCCTTAAGGAAAGTTTCTTAAATAAGGATGCTTAAATGAGGTTTCCTTAAGGGCTGAGTTCAAGTAGAGTGCCGCATTTTGCTTAGGTCTTCAGCGCCCACAAATACAGCATCAAGACGGCGCAAATAGCGAGCAGAATACCGAGGGCATTCAGGCGACTAATGCGCTCTTTAAAGACTAAGGCCCCAATAATCGTCCCCAAGCTAATTACACCAATATTCATTGTGGTAAAGACTAAGGTTGGATTATCGCTAAAGCTTTGGTGGGCACGAATATAGAACAAGATATTGCCGAAGTTAAACGTCCCTAAGATAAGCCCCGCGATTAATGAGCGTAAGTTGAAGCGACTTCGCTGTAAAAATAAATACAAAAACATCAACAGGCCAGCTAAGCTAAAAGTGATAAATAGACCGCTAGAGAAGGTAGTGCCCATCTTAGCCATCTGCTTAAAGAGGACGTCAATTACGCCATAACCTATCCACACCAGTAATAAGAAAACAGCCGCATGTTGAGAGTGACTTTGCTTCTGTTGTGGTTTGTGGAGTAGGCAGAATAAGGCGATAAAAGCGACCGCTAAACTAATGATACGCGGTGATGAAATAGCCTCAGCAAAAATCGTAAAAGAAGCCAGGATAGGAATAAAAAGTGATAATCGCTGTGCTGCATCGGAACGCACAATCCCTGCTGTTTCTACAGCGCGAGACATGGCGAGAAAGATGCTTGGTAATAAAACCCCTAGGGCAAGGTAAATGAGCCAAGGTTGCTCGGTGCTGATTAAGGCATTGGCACTAGGAAGTTTAGGGTTTAAGAAAAACCAAGTTAAACTAATAGCCATCACATAGTTAAATGCAATGGCTTGCTTAATATCGACATGGTTTTGACGCGTGATTTTTAAGAGTACGGAAACAATCACACTGCAGGTAATACTGAAAATTAGATAAGACATAATGCGATGCAAGAAAAATCCCTATCTTATGCTCTCTCTATTAGCTGAGCATAATTAAGATAGGGTTAAGAGGGTTAAATACAAATTGTATGCTTGGTGAAATTATACGTTCATAAAATGCGAAAAATCGCTTTTGATAGTTTTAGTGCTGCGCGTGTAAATCTAGTTTCTGCATTAAATTCTTATCAGCTTGAACTTGTGGGTTAGCCGTGGTCAAGAGACATTCGCCATAGAAGATTGAGTTTGCCCCAGCCATAAAGCAAAGTGCTTGCGTTGACTCATCCATCTGTTCGCGGCCTGCTGATAGGCGCACCATGGAGTTCGGCATAATAATGCGAGCTACCGCAATGGTACGAATAAATTCGAAAGTATCAAGATCCTCAACATCTTCTAAGGGCGTACCAGCGACTTTTACCAATTGATTAATCGGCACAGATTCAGGGGCTGGATTTAAATTGGCTAATTGATTGAGTAGACCAGCACGGGCTTGACGTGATTCACCCATGCCGACAATACCACCGCAGCAGACTTTAATGCCAGCACCGCGCACGCGTTCAAGTGTATCCAGACGGTCTTGATAGGTGCGTGTGGTAATAATCTCGCCATAAAACTCAGGGGCGGTATCCAGGTTATGGTTGTAATAGTCTAGGCCAGCTTCTTTTAGACGTTCGGCTTGTCCTTCTTTAAGCATACCAAGAGTGACACAGGTTTCCATGCCCATGGCTTTAACGGCTTGTACCATGCTAATTACATCGTCGAGTTGGTGTTCCTTGGGGCCACGCCAAGCTGCGCCCATGCAAAAGCGTGTTGCCCCACTGTCCTTAGCGGCTTGTGCTGAGGCAATGACTTGCTCGAGTGCGAGTAGGCGCTCACGTTCAACATCTGTTTGGTAACGTGAAGATTGAGGGCAGTATTTACAGTCCTCAGGGCAGCCGCCTGTCTTAATCGAAAGCAGGCTTGAAAGTTGCACGTAGTTGGCAGCTTGGTGTTGGCGATGAACTTGTTGCGCTTTAAAAAGCAAATCCATAAAAGGCATCTCAAACAATGCTAAGATTTCTTTAACAGACCAAGTGGCTTGATTTGTGCGTGAAATTGAAATGGTATCCATATGCGGTATTGGTTTCTTTAGAATTAGCGTGAATAATGCTATCCATCCTAGTTGATGGTGCGCATTCTGGCAATTTTAAAAATTATTGATAAGATTGATTTTTAGTGTATTTTGCCAGCAGTTAGGTGATTTTGGTGCTCGTTAAGAGGGTTTTGGTGGGGTGTTTTGTGCTAAAGTCTAGGTTTGACCTAAGCTTAGGCTTGCGGTTTGATTTACGCTAGGATTCACGTGTTGGTTCGCGGTGATTTTTACATGATTTATTAACGTTTTTGGGTTTAGCCTTTGTAAGGCTTGCCTTGTGTTCTCATTAGGGTTTATGGTGCTGGCTTATTCTCGACGTCTTAGCGGTAAAATTCGCACACAAAGCGCGAATGCTGAATTGGCGTGTTTTCTATCATTCGTGGCGGGGTCCATGAACGCAGGCGGATTCTTGGCGGTTAATGAATTCACCTCACACATGTCTGGCATTGTTTCCCAGATGGCTGATGCAACGGCCCTTGGGGATTGGCGCATCTTGCTCTGGGGCTTGGGCGCGGTGATGGCATTTATCGCCGGCTCTGCGACCACGACAGTGATTATTCACTTTGCCCGTAATAATTATTGGCAAAGTGAATATGCTTTACCGATCTTTCTGGAGGCGGGGGCTTTAATGTTATTTGGCCTCTTGGATGGGGTGCAGTGGTATCTCCCCTGGCTCTGGACCTCGCTAACGGTCGCCGTCTTGTGCTTTATTATGGGCCTGCAGAACGCGATTATTACGGATATTTCACACTATGCATTGCGCTCAACGCACGTCACGGGTACTGTGACCGATATTGGCATTGAGTTAGGGCGATTATTTTATTGGAATCGCGCGGCTAAGCGTGATAATAATTTAGTGCCAGTCCATAGCAATATCAAGAAATTCAAATTGCTTTTACAAGTATTGATTTTGTTTTTTGTGGGCGGTGTGGTTGGTGCCCTGGGGTTTAGGCACTTCGGCTTTTTATACACCTGCGGCACGGCCTTGATTCTGGTGTATATTGCCGCTGGGCCGATGTGGGATGATGCGAAGGCGATTCTACAAAGACGCCGTCGTGTACGACAGCATCGTCATCGGTAGTGAGTATAGAGGTGGCGAGGCAGCGTTCGGCGTGAGGTATGGAACGCTAATTTAAGTAAAAGAAGCCTTGCGTTTTTCCGTAAAAGCAAGAATTCCTTCTTGTACATCTTTTTCACTAGCGCTTTGAATTATTAAGCTTTGTTCTAAATCTAAATGGTTTTTAAAAGTACGATGAGCAAGAGTGTGGTCAAGTAAGCGTTTTACCCTTGAAAATGCTGTTGCTGGTCCATTACGTAGTTGCTCTACCAGAGCTTGAACTTGACTCATTAATTCCGAGTCTGGATAAACGCGGTCAACAATTCCTAGCTTAAGACATTCTTGCGCATCAATAGTTGAATTAGAAAGAAATAACTGTCTAGCTCTAAATGCTCCAACACGATTAGCCAACAACCAAGAGCTCCCAGCGTCTGGAGATAAGCCAATGGCAGTGTACCCGCAACGTAGCTTCATAGATTCGGCGGCCAGTACAAAATCTGCAATTAATGCCAAACCGATACCTGCGCCGCCTACTGCGCCATTGATTGCAGATACGATGGGGAGATTGGATGCTTCTAATTGCACAAGTGCCGCATGTAATGGTTCGGTTATCTCTGTAACAAAGCTAGGTAAATTCTCTTTTTTTTCAATAAATGCACGTATATCACCGCCCACGCAAAAGCTCTTACCTGTCCCTGTTAGCAATATAACTCGTACTGAGGGGGTATTAACAATCTGGTTTACTGCGTTATTAAAGGCCAGAGCCATGTCCAAGTCAAGTGCATTGCCATTGTCTTCTCTATGCAGAGTAATGGTAGCAATATCCATATCAATACTAAAATGTAGTGCTTTAGAAGAGGGGGTATTTTGATTGTCTAGAGTTGTCATATTGTCTCCCAGATATCTGCTAGAGTTCATTAAGCTTATGTTGTTTTAAGGCAAACTTATTATACTCTGATGTATTTCATAAGTACTAAAGGTATAAAACTGTTTGTTTTCGGTATGCGCCTGGGGCACTACCAGTCCACATTTTAAACGCTCGGTTAAATGCTGCTGGGTCTTCAAAGCCAAGATCATTGCCAATAGTTGCAATTGGCATATCAGTTTTATTCAACAAGTCGATCGCAATATCACGTCGTAAATTATCTTTGATTTTCTGGAATGTAGTACCTTCTGAAGCAAGGCGTCTTGCAAGAGTTCGAGGGGAGATATGTTGAACCAATGCGACATCGTTCACTGTTAAATTTTTATCTAGTCTGTCTTGTAAATGGTGAATCAATTGATGAGTATATGGCCTATCATTGGGTGAAAAGTAAAACCAGTTGAGGGGAGCGTTGCGTATGAAGTCATTAAGTACAGATTGTTCTTGACGAATGGGCATGCGTAAATAAGCGGGATCCATATAAAGTGCAGTTGTCTTTTGATTAAACGTTATTGGCCCAGGGTATAGCTGATCGTATTCTGAAGCATGGCTTGGTTTGTCAAAAGGGAAGGTGATGGATTTAAAGGGGATTTTTTGTCCAATTAGCCAAGACGATACGCCTTGGACAAGCATCAGCATCAATTCAAGAGTCAATATACGAGTAGGGCCTAGATCCATTTTTTCTTCAAGTTCTATTTTAATTAGGCCATTTGAGGTAGTTCTAACGCTATATTCGACATCGTCAATAATTAGATAGAAAAAATTACGGAATCTATTAAGTGCTACTCCAAGATCAGGTGCGTCTAGCATGACCATGCATAAATATTTAAGCGTGCCATTGCGCAGAGGTCGTGAAAAAAGGCCTGGCGTTTCATCGTTAAGTTCAATGGCCATCGTGCGGTAGAGTTGAGCAAATGTACTCGTGCTTATACGTGTGCCTTCGCATTGGAGTAGTGCTGGAGAAAGTCCTATTTTAGCGATCCATTTTTCATGACATGCTGAGTACTTTGATGCGCCTGCTAGCAGTTCATTTACAAAACTCACTGAAATTGTTTGGACTTCCATGGTCTATACCCTCAATTTAAATTATTTCTTAAGTTTTACTATAAAAGTATGGGTTAGTATTTACTCTGATATAAGGCAAAATGATTCAGTCCATTGTACATATAAACACAAATAGTGGCAGCTTTTGCATAGTTTTAGTCCTTTTCTGCCATTTGAATATGTAATTTACTACCATAGAATGGTTTATAAATTCCAGTCAAACAAAATATATAGCTAGACTAAAAAATAAAAAAGAAGAGCCACACGAAAATATATAGTGGTCCACTAAAGGAGACATTGTGAATCAAGCTATTAACGAGCCCTTGCTAACGCTCGGTGGGCTCACGCTCGCCTTTGGCGGTGTAAAAGCATTAACTGATGTGAGTTTTAATGTTGCAGCTAATACCATTACGACCGTGATTGGTCCCAATGGTGCTGGCAAAACCTCCCTGTTCAATACTATTTCTGGTTTTTACAAACCACAGAAGGGTGAGATATTCTTTGAGGGTAAAAATATCACCTTAACCCCTGCACCAGAACGTGCACGTTTAGGGCTGGCGCGAAGTTTTCAGAATATTGCCTTATTCCGAGGTATGACCGTATTAGACAATATTAAGCTTGGACGGCATGCTCATTTGCGGACTAATGTTTTGGATTCTTTATTTTATCTAGGTCGAGCAAAACGTGAAGAGTTAGAGCTACGTCGCGAAGTTGAGGAGAAGATAATCGATTTTCTGGAAATCGATCATATACGGCATCATCCTGTTTCAGCTTTATCGTATGGATTACAAAAAAGAGTAGAAATGGCTAGAGCTTTAGCTATACAACCTAAGGTTCTTATGCTTGATGAGCCTGTCGCTGGTATGAACCGTGAAGAGACGGAGGATATGGCACGTTTTATTATGGATGTACGTCAAGAGTGGGGTATTACTGTATTGATGGTTGAGCATGACATGGGCATGGTGATGGACTTATCGGACCATGTGATTGTGCTCAACTTTGGTCAAGTGATTGCTGATGGAACACCTGAACATGTGCAACAAAACCCTGAGGTCATACGTGCATATTTAGGCTCTGGCAATATTTCTGATTTACGTCAGCGTTTGCATCAACCCGCTTCTCATTAGGTGAAAAATGGATTTTGATTGGCTATTTTTTGTGGAAATAAGTTTAGCTGGACTTGGTACAGGCGGTCTTTATGCACTAACGGGCTTGGCTTTTGTCATTATTTTCAAAAGTACTGGAGTGGTCAACTTAGCTATTGGCGAAATGCTAATGGTGGGAGCCTATCTAGTTTTCGGGCTAGCAACAGGTTTAGGATTGCCAGTTTGGCTAGCAATATTAATAGGCGTGATAGGTAGTGGTTTGGCTGGTGGCATTATAGAGCGCTTGGCTATTAGACCCATGCTAGGAGAGTCACACATATCAACCTTTATGATCACAGTGGGTTTGGCCGCCGTTTTAGTAGGAGCAGTGGAGCTAATTTGGACGGCCGATCAGAAGCGCATGCCAGCAATTATGCCTGATAAAGCCATATTTATAGGTGAAGCTTTTGTTTCCTCAAAGGTGTTTTATGGCTTTTTTGTGACCCTGATCTTGATAACAATAGTTTTGCTCGTGTTTAGATTCTGGCGCGGGGGTGTCGCTTTGAGGGCTACTGCATTTGATCAAGGTGCGGCTTATTCAATGGGTATTAATGTACCAAGAGTTTTTTCACTGTCTTGGGTTGTCGGCTCTATGATTGCCGCCATGGCTGGGGTTATTGTGGGGGCAATTGGAGGCCTCTCTCCCTCTATGGGCATATTTGGTTTGTCAGTGTTGGTTGTTGTTATTGCAGGCGGTCTAGATAGCGTCCTTGGCGCATTGGTTGCAGGTATGGCCATTGGGCTTATAGAGTCTTGGGCAAGTGGGTATTTAGGAGGTGAATATAAAATTGTTGTTACCTTCTTGATACTAATCATCGTACTGATGGTCAAACCTTATGGCTTATTTGGCACACGTCAGATTGAGAGGTTGTAATGCGTATAGGAACCGCGAAATTTAGTTATAGTCACGACGAAGCATTGTTTGATAGTCGTACACAATATGTCTGGTTGGTGCTTCTGGCGTGTAGTTTATTTGTTTTTCCCTTTGTTGCTACAGAGTACTGGTTATATCTAGCTTGTTTAGTAGCTATCAATATAGTAAGTGCTACAGGCCTAAATATATTAACTGGCTACACTGGTTTAGTTAGCTTAGGTCAGGCAGCATTTATGGGAATAGGTGCTTATGCTGTTGCCTATATGGAAAATCATTTTGGCTCGCCTGTAGTCATCAACCTTTTAGTTGCAGGTGGGGTCACAATGTTGGGTGGTGTTATTGTTGGTATTCCATCTTTGAGGGTAAAGGGTTTATACCTTGCCATTGCTACTATTGCCGCCTCAATGATCTTGCATTTTGTTTTTTCTAATTGGACACCAGTCACTGGGGGTACTGCTGGAGTTACGGTTGCTCCTCCAGCAATATTTGGTTTCTCTCTTGATACATCGTTTCGTTTTTATTGGATGGTAGTTCCTGTGACTGTAGTTATGTTGTTAGGAGCTGCTAATTTGTTCCGTACCCGTATAGGCAGGGCATTTATTGCAATTCGTGACCGTGATATTTCTGCCGAGGTTCTTGGTATTCCATTGTTACGTTACAAGCTTTTATCATTTGGTTTGTCGTCATTTTATGCTGGTATGGCAGGTGGATTGTGGGCTTATTTTTTCCGAATTGTAACCCCTGAAAGCTTTCCACTAAGTATGTCAATTTTCTTTTTGACCGCGATTATTGTGGGTGGCATGGGATCTTTGCTAGGTAGTATTTTAGGTGCGATTTTTGTCACTATGATCCCTGAGGTATTGAAGTTAATTGTGGGATGGTTACCTATTTCAGCAGATGCGACGCTTATTTTATCGCCAGTGCGTACCATCGTATTTGGTTTATTGATTATAGGTTTTTTAATTTTTGAACCGCTAGGTCTTCAGGAAATCTGGCGGCGTATACGACGTTTTTTTCACTTATGGCCATTTAAATCATAAGCATATAACACTAGGAGACATCATGAAAATTAAAACCTTGAAAAATTGGTTTGTGGGTACACTTGCTGCCAGCATATTAGGAATCGCTGGTACAGCTCAAGCCGAAGATAAAGAAATCGTAATTGGTGGATCTATACCGATGAGTGGAGTATTCTCTTTCGCTGGTATAGGTATTCACGCGGGCATTCAGGATTATGTAAAAATTGTTAACGACGCAGGTGGGATTGAGGGACATAAACTCAGATATGTACCAGAAGACAGTGGATATAAAGTTGACGTATCGGTAGCCGCGTTTAAAAAAATTACTAGCCAAAATAAAGTCGATTTTTACTATGGAGATTCAACTGGTTTCAGTAAAACGATTAATCCTGAATTAAATCGTATGAACTCTATCTTAATGTCTGGGGCATCATTTGCTACTGAGCTAAATGATTCAGAAAAGTATCCATACCAATTTTTAGCGGGCCCTGACTATACTGAAATGTTTAGTATTTTGCTACGCTATATCGCCCAAGAAAAACCTGGAGCAAAGGTTGCCTTTGTTTATTCTGATACAGAGTTTGGTCGTGATCCAATTGAAAGTAGTCGCAAGGTAGCCGAAGAGTTAGGTTTAAAGGTCGCCTTAGAACTCATGACACCACCTGGTAGCGTCGATGTTTCAACTGAAACAGCAAAAATGCGACGAGCTAAACCTGATTACACCATTTTTCATGGCTATATCTTAGCTCCGATTCCAGAGTTCATTGATCAGGCTCGCAAAATGGGTTTAGAGACTAAATTCATGGGCACATTCTGGACAATGGATAATTCTACCGTTATGCAAATGGGTGAGTTAGGTGATGGCTTTATGGGAGTTATGCCATACCGCTACTATTACGATGATTCCACATCTGCGCCTATGTTAGAAAAAATTCGTGAAATGCGCCCAGAATATCAAAATGTACCCTATATGCAAGGTTTCCTATCAGCCATGTTGTACACAGAGTCTGCTCGTCGGGTGTTAAGCGAAGGTAAAGAACTCACAGCAGATAATATGAAAGCAGCACTTAATACGATCAAAGATTTTGATACTGGCGGCGTTATTGGTGTTCCTATCACCATTAGCGGTAACTCTATACCAGTTGGACGTATTTATCAGGCTGATGTCAGTAAAGGTCAAATGCTTCCTGTATCTGACTGGATAATTCTGGAGTAATACTATGCAAGCGAGAGCTTCTGTACTTGAACTGAATAATATAGAGGTGTTTTACAACAAGAGCATTCAGGCGTTACGTGGGCTATCGCTGCGCGTTGATCAAGGCCAGATAGTGGCTTTGCTTGGATCTAACGGAGCAGGTAAAAGCACTACGCTTAAAGCAATCTCTGCTTTGTTGGAGTTAGAAGACGGTGAGCTCACTGATGGGCGTATTAGCTTTGATGGTAAACAAATATCACAAATGCGCCCACATGAGCTAGTCCGTGCAGGTTTATTCCATGTAATGGAGGGTCGAAGAGTTTTTGAAGACCTGACTGTGGAAGAAAACTTTGTGGCTGCCACTTATGCTCTGAATGGGCGCAAAGGACTAAAGCCAGATTTCGATCTTGTGTATGAGTATTTTCCTAGACTATATGAGCGTCGGCACGGTTTAGCAGGCTATTTGTCTGGTGGTGAGCAACAAATGCTAGCGATAGGCAGGGCCTTAATTGCGAAACCTAAGCTCATGTTGCTTGATGAACCTTCACTTGGTTTGGCCCCTTTATTAGTTGAAAATATTTTTCAAATTATCGCTAGGATTAATGCAGAACAGGGTGTATCCATGCTGCTAGTGGAACAAAACGCCTCGATTGCTTTAGCCATATCACATTATGGTTACATAATGGAAATGGGCAAAATCGTTACAGATGGGTCTGCTGAATTTTTATCTAATGATCCTGATGTTCGAGAGTTCTATTTAGGTGTTGGCGGTGGGGGTGAGGCTAAAAGCTTCAAAAACATTAAACATTACAAACGACGTAAACGCTGGTTGTCATAGTTATGAATCATCATTTAATTGCAGATTTAACATTGCCACAAATGTTGCGTCAGCGCGCGCAGCAAGAACCTAATAAGGTGGCATTACACCAAAAAGATTATGGTATATGGCAGCCCATTACTTGGAGTGCATACTACCAACGTTCAGTATGGTTTGGTTTAGGGATGCGGTCACTGGGTCTTTCTGATAAAGCTCATGTTGGAATAATCTCAGAAAACCGTGCAGAATGGCTTTTGGCCCAATTGGGTTGTGGCTTGGTGGGTGCAGTGACTGTGGGAGTGTATCCTACAAGTCCTGCTGAGGAGGTTTCCTATGTATTGACACATTCAGACTCCGAGATTGTTGTCTGTGAGGACCAGGAGCAAGCCGACAAAGTGGCAGAGTCTTTGGATAAATTACCAAGTCTAAAGTGCGTAATTATTATAGAGTCTGATGGATTTCGTAATACTGATAAACGTATTGCTGATATTGCTGTTCTTTATAGTGAGGTCGAACAGGCAGGTAAAAAATATGAAAAGAGTCATGCTGATTTTGTAGATGGTGTGTTGTCAAAACAAACTATGCAAGATATAGGACTTATGATTTATACCTCTGGATCTACGGGCAGGCCTAAGGGGGCAATGATCAGCTACTCCAATATACATGGTGTCACGCCAGGAATTATAGAACGATTGAAACTGAAGCCAGATTCAAGTCATCTATCATATTTACCCTTATGCCACGTGGCTGAACAAATGCTCACAACTTTTGTTCCCATCTATCTAGGGTCTGTAGTCAGTTTTGGAGAGTCGATACGAACGGTTCAGGAGGATTTGCGTGAGTTGGCTCCTACCTTATTTCTGGGGGTGCCTCGTATTTGGGAAAAGTTACACTCATCAATAACAATTAAAATCACTGAAACTGGACGCTTTCGCCGCTGGTTGTTTAATAAAGCAATGTCTGCTTGTGAGCCATTAGGGTACAAGCAAAAAAGTGCTCGTAGTCTGAAAGATAATTTGGTTTATGGTGTTTGGTATTGGGTAATCTTGCGAGCATTACAGAACTTTACGGGTTTACGCAATTGCAGGGTAGCTTTGACAGGAGCGGCTCCCGTACCACCAACAGTAGTAAAGTTTTTCCGTACGATAGGTGTGCCAATTGTTGAAGTTTACGGGCTTACGGAGTCTACGGGTATGATAACAGGGCAGCCTCTTGATGATCCGCACCCAGCCTCAGTAGGGACAGTTACTTATGGAGGTGAGCATAAGTTGGATCCAGACACTGGTGAGCTATTGATACGTGGACCTATGGTATTTGAGGGCTACTATAAAAACGCTATAGAAACAGCTAAAACCATCGTCGATGGCTGGTTGCATACGGGCGATGTGGCTGTTGAGCGCAATGGTCAGCTCTATATAGTGGACCGGATGAAAGATATCATGATTACCGCAGGAGGCAAAAACATTACTCCTTCTGAAATTGAAAATACCATGAAGGGAAGTCCATATATTAAGGAGTGCATTGCGATTGCCGATGGTCGCCGATTCGTTTCAGCGCTTATAGAAATAGATCTTGAAACTGTATCGAAGTGGGCTGAAACCAAACATATTGCTTTTACCCATTTTCGCTCCCTTACAGAGCTTGATGAAGTCAAAGAACTAATAGAGTCTGAAATTGCCAAAGGTAATGCTACATTGGCTCCAGTAGCACAGATCAGACGCTTTCATTTACTGACTAAAGCGTTGGATCATGATGACGGAGAGGTAACCGCGACGATGAAGGTAAAACGCTCAAGCATCTATAAGACCTACGAGAAAGAAATAGAAACCATATACGCGGCTTAGCTTCTATTTACGTTAAATTTTTTTATGATTAACAACAGCTGTATGCTGGCTGTAGGGGTGCGTGTTGCCCGCGTTTTCGCAACATGTGCCCGTAAGGGAGTATCAAATGCAATTTGAACTGACACAAGAGCAAAAGCAAATAAAGTCCTTAGCACTAGAGTTTGCGAATAAGGAAATCAAGCCCATTGCTAGCAAAGCAGATCAGGAGGCACAATTTCCTAGGTCTATTTATGATAGGGCATTTTCATTAGGGCTATTAAACTCGTCATTGCCACAAGAGTACGGTGGTGCAGGCTTAGGCTGTATGGAATTGGTGCTAATCACAGAGGCACTTTGTTACGGTTGTTTAGGAATTGGGGCAGCTCTCTGTATAAATACATTAGCTGCTGAGCCTATTTTGATAGCAGGCACACATGAACAAAAAGAAAAGTATCTTACTCGCTTAACATCTGGCGCTATGGCTAGTTTCGCTCTTACTGAACCCTCTGCTGGGTCGGATGTCGCATCTATAAAAACCAAGGCAAAAAAAGTAAGTGGCGGCTATAAGTTAACGGGAAGTAAAGTCTGGATTTCTAATGCAAATATGGCGGATTTTTTGGTTATATTTGCTAAAACAGATCCTCATGCTGGCCATAAAGGCCTATCCGCATTTATTGTGCATGCTGACAGTGAAGGTTTATCGGTCGGCTCACCGATGTCAAAATTGGGGCAAAGAGCGGCGCCCACTTGTGAGGTGTTTCTAGATGACGTCTTTGTACCTGATTGTCAGCTATTAGGAGAAGAGGGTAGTGGTTTTTCAATCGCCATGAAAGTGTTTGATCACTCTAGGCCTATGGTGGCGGCTTTTGGTGTGGGATTAATACAGCGTTGCTTTGAAGAGTCACTTTACTATGCTAGCCAGAGAGAGTCGATGGGCAAATCCTTGATGTCGTATCAAGCGATATCTCATAAGTTGGCTGATATGCGAATGAGATTAGAAACTGCACGCTTATTAACATATCAATCAGCTTGGCGTTTGGATAATGGGCTTAATAATACGATTGAAGCGTCAATGGCTAAAGTTAATGCCGCTGACTCAGCGATGTGGGCTGCTACTGAGGCTATACAAGTTTTTGGTGGTATGGGCTATTCAACAGAATATCCAGTTGAGAAGCTTTTTCGTGATGCAAAAGTGTTGCAAATCTATGAAGGTACATCAGAGATACAACGCAATATTATCGCAAGAGAACTGATTTAAAAAATCAAACAAAGGGTAAAAAATATGACTAAGATACACGCCAATGAGGTAGTTATTCTAGAGGCAGTACGTACGGTATTTGGCCGTCGTGGTGGCGCCTTGAGAGAAATAAGGCCTGATGCCATGCTTGCCGCCGCTCTTGATGCGCTTATAAGTCGTTCAGGCGTCCAAGCTCACATGGTGGGCGATGTATTAGCAGGCTGTGTTAGTCAGGCTGGAGAGCAAGGAGCTAATATAGCACGTCAAGCATTATTAATAGCTGGATTTCCAGAGACTGTACCTGGGGTTGCAATGAATCGTATGTGTGGCTCAAGCCAATATGCATTTCATGCAGCAGCGCAAGCAGTAGGTATGCAAGATATGGACTTTGCTATTGGCTGCGGAGTAGAGAGTATGAGTCGTGTTCCCATGTTTCTTGATCTTACGTTAGGTAAGCATGACTTTACAGGCTTTGATAATTTACACCCAGACTTATTGAAGCGTTTTAATATCCCACATCAAGTAGAAAGTGCTGAATTAATTGCGGATCATTGGTCATTAACTCGTTCAGAGTTAGATGATTATGCAGTAGAAAGTCATAAACGCGCCAAAACGGCTCGAGATGCAGGTTTCCATTCAGAAATCGTACCTTTACAAGGTTTAAATAAAGAAGGCGATCCGATTACATTGAATTATGATGAGGGTATAAGAGATACGATTGACAGAGCTCGTATGGATGCAATGGCACCAGTTTTTAGATCTGTTGATACTGGAAAAGTGACGGCTGCTAATGCCAGCCAGATGTCTGATGGAGCAGCGGCAGTTTTGCTTGGTCGGTACGGACCAGCCACAGACTTAGGAATCAAGCCTAAGGCGAGGTTTTTAGCGAGAGTTGTCGTAGGATCTGACCCCATAATGCAACTAACAGGGGTGATTCCTGCAACTCATCAAGCTTTAGCAAAAGCGGGTTTAAGTATTAAAGATTTGGATTGGATTGAGGTGAATGAGGCCTTTGCCAGTGTTGTACTTAGTTTTGAACGTGAGTTTAAGCCAGATACTGAAGTCCTTAATCCTTGGGGTGGCGCCATTGCGCATGGACATCCTTTGGGAGGCACTGGTGCGGGACTAATGGCTAAGATGTTATCTGGATTACGCCAAGTTGATGGTGAGTTCGGCTTGCAAGTTATGTGTATTGGTCATGGCATGGCAACTGCTACCATTGTACAGCGCTTAGAGTAGTAGTTTCTTGATGCATTAAGTACAATCTAATAAAGCAGCTCAGTGAGGCATAAAAAAGGCGAAGTCTATAAAGATTTCGCCTTTTTCATATTGAGCCCAATTCATGTTGAGCCCAATTGCAACAAGGGACAATTCTGCTTGTCACTTGTTGCTTTCATCATGCTTTAAAAATAAAGATTAAGACCTGATGCGACTTATTCGTACACATCATACTCAAAGTATTTCTCAGCAATCTTCTGGTAAGTACCGTCAGCACGAATTTCTTCGAAGGCTTTATTTAAGTCTGCGAGCAACTGTGTGTCTTCTTTACGTACAGCAAAGCCAGTACCCTTGCCGAAGATTTCTTCATCGGCTGATGAGGGTAGTGGTGTACCGATAATCGCAAAGCCATCACCGCGCGGACCCTTGAGGAATTCATCAGCTACACCGTTATCGGCGAATACCGCTTGTACGCGACCTGTCACTAAATCATTGAGGGCGTCTTCAAGAGTCTTGTAGCGCTTGATGTTCGCATCAGTAAAGTACTTGGTGGCGTACTTGTCTTGAATTGTACCCTGTTGAATACCAATATCTAAACCCTTGGTTTTCTCTTTAGTGGTGTCTGCATCAAGTCCTTTCTTGCCGATCAATGGGTTCGGTGTCGTCCAGATTTTCTGAGTGAAGGCGACGGCTTTTTCACGCTCTGGTGTGATGCTCATTGAAGAAGCAATCACATCAAATTTCTTCGCACGTAGGGCTGGAATAATGCCATCCCAAGCTTGGTTTTGGAAAGTACATGTGGCTTTCATCTTCTCACACATGGCTTTAGCAAGATCAATATCAAAGCCCACGACTTCACCGCTCGGATTGGTGTACTCAAAAGGAGGGTAAGTCGCATCAGAGCCAAAACGAATGGTTTTGTCTTGTGCGCTTGCTGAAGCACCAGCAAACATTAAGGCAAATAAAGTAGCGCCTAAAAGCTTATTTTTGAATGACATAAGGCATCCTTTATAAAAACGTCAAAGAAATAAAAAACATATGGTTTTTTAATATACCGTGTTTATTGATGAATTACTATGCTTTTAAGGCAGGATTTTCACCTAGAAAGCAAATTAATGTAAGTAGGGCTTGATGTCTAGCACGCTTCATGCGGTATGGCTTAGTGTTTTTAACCATGCTCTTGTGCTATTTAAGTTAAAATCTAGCGATTGAATAAAGAGAGTTACATGGTTGATTTTGATATTTTGTGGCAGTATCTGCCGCGCATTCTCAATGGTGCTCTGCTAACCATACAGATTGCCGTTGCCTCCTTGCTATTGGCCGTCTTGGTAGGTTTAGTGGGGGCTTTGATGCGTCTATCGAAAAGCCCCTTATTGGCAGGGCTGGCGACGACGTACTCAACGGTTGTGCGTGGTGTGCCCGATCTGATTTGGATGCTGATGGTGTACTACAGTGCGCAATTGGGGATTAATGCGATAACTGATTCCTTAGGCTGGAGTTCTTTTGAGATTAGTCCGTTTTTTGCGGGTGTTTTTACCTTATCGTTTATTTTTGGTGCATATTTTACCGAAACTTTTCGCGGTGCCATTTTGGCGGTGCCATATGGGCAGATTGAGGCAGCGCATGCCTATGGTTTGAGTCCATTTCAAGTGTTATCACGCGTGACCTTCCCCTTAATGATGCGTTATGCTTTGCCTGGTGTGCGGAATAATTGGCTAGTGTTGACCAAGGCCACGGCTTTGGTATCGATTATCGGCTTGGATGATATGACTCGTGTGGCCCAACAAGCAGGTAGTTCGACGCATTATTCCTTCGCTTTTAATATGGTGTCGGCCTGTTTGTATTTGTTGATTACCTTTGTTTCTCTGAAAGTGTTCGTCTATTTAGATAAGCGTTATCAGCGCGGTGTCCGTCAGGGGGTGGCGCATGAGTGAGACCTTCGACTTATTCTGGCTAGCCTTACAAGACTGTATTGCCGCACTGCCGATCACGATTTTCTTAACCGTGGTGTCGGTGTTAATCGGCCTATGTCTTGCAATTCCTCTGGCGGTGATCTCTCAACGTGAGAAGACACTAGGTGCCCGCCTAACCAATGGTTTTGTGTACTTCTTCACAGGTACACCTTTATTAGTTCAACTGTATATTTTCTATTTCGGCATTCCTAGTTTACCTGCCGTCACTAATTTAATGCAGACGCCTGGTTGGGAGTTTCTGAAAGAGGGTTATATCTGGGTCTTGACGGCCTTAACCTTAAATACAGCGGCTTATTCGACAGTGATTTTCTCCGGCGCTATTCGTAATACAGAGCGTGGTGAGATTGAAGCTGCTTTGGCGTATGGTATGAGTAAGGCGCAAGCTATGCGTCGCGTGATTCTGCCATCGAGCTTGCGTCGTGCGCTGCCCGCCTATAGTAATGAAGTGATTATGACTATGCATTCTACGGCCTTGGCTTCGACGGTGACCATTGTTGAAATTACCGGTGCGGCGAGTTATTTTAATAGCACTTACTATGAGCCGTTTGTCGCTTATTCCGCGGCGGCAGTATTGTATTTAGTCTTGAATACCTTGCTCGTCTTGGCATTCAGGCAAGTTGAGAAACGTTATCTTGTACATCTAAAAAGTCGCCTAGGCTCGGCTTAAATCAAGGGTTATTCGTATGCGTAAAGAACTAATACCAATTGAATTTATGACTCCAGGTAGTGAGGCTTATCTCAGCGCCTTGCACTTCGGGGATGAAGCAGCACCTAAAGTGTATATCCAAGCGAGTTTACATGCTGATGAGTTGCCAGGTTCCCTGGCGAGTTATTATCTACATCAACGCTTACTAGAGCTAGAGCAGCAAGGGCGGCTGAAAGCGCATATTGTCTTAGTGCCTTTTTGTAATCCCTTGGGTCTTACACAGTCGGTGAATTATGCACATATTGGGCGTTTTCACTTAAGTACAGGACAGAATTTTAATCGTCTTTTCACGGTGCCACTGAAGCAGGCTGTGTTGGCTGAGTTGCAGCAGGGTGCGATTAGCTTAGGTGCAGATGCGCAAGAGAATACGCGTATTTTGCGAGCAGTGATGAGTAAGGTGCTGAAGGACATGAGCCCAAGCAGCAATGTGCATTCTTTACACTTAAATCTTCTGCGCTTGTCACATGATGCTGATATTGTCTTAGATCTACACTGCGATAATGACTCGGTAATGCATATGTACACCTTGCCATCTACTTGGGATTTCTTTGAGCCCCTAGCGCGGCACCTAGGCAGTCAGTGTCAGATGGTCTCTGAAGACTCAAGTGCCAGTTCTTTCGACGAGATGTTATCGACGATTTGGTTGGACCTTAAAGCAGCATTCCCTGAGGCAGCGATTGAGCAAGGACTGAATAGTTCTACGGTGGAGTTGCGTGGTGAATATGATTTAGCGCACGATTATGCGCAGGCCGATGCTGATGGTATCTTGCAGTTCCTGCATGGACATGGCTATATCAGCCTAGATGAAAATCATGTAAAAGAGGCCCCTGCCTTAATTAACCCACCGCACCCGCTTGAAGGCCTGTGCTATATCCAAGCGCCTATGTCTGGGATTGTCGTGTATCAAGTGAAGCCAGGGCAGTGGGTTGAGAAGGGGCAGCATATCGCGGATGTGGTGGAGCCCATTAGCTTACGTTGCGAGCAAATTTTCTCGCCGCACCGAGGCTTTGTATTTGCCACCAGTGGTACGCGCTTGGCGATTGGCGAACGTAAATTAATGAGTATTTCTTGTCCTGAGGATATTGGTCATATTGGCTTATCGCCTTGATGACTTAATCTTCAAGCAGCCAGTGCTGCAAAGCGATCAGCGTCTTGGCATCAACAATGCGCTGTTCGCGAATCGCTTGCTTGACCTCATCGCGACTGAGCATGACGGTCTGCACAAATTCATCTTCATCGGTTTGCGCTGTGCTGTTCTTATCCAGCCCCTGCGCACGATATAAATACATATACTCATCACAGAAACCTGGTGCCGTATAAAAGCCTTGAATCAGCTCCATGCCTCTAGCGGTATAAGGGGTCTCTTCAGATAACTCGCGAAAGGCACATTGTTCGGGTTGTTCACCTTGCACATCAAGCTTGCCTGCGGGGATTTCTAGAATTTCTTTACCACATGGGTGGCGGTATTGATTGACGAGGATAACTTGGTCCTCTGGCGTCACGGCAAGAATACAGACGGCTCCTGGATGGCGCACAACTTCACGTGTGGCGCTCTGGCCATTCGGTAGGGTCACTGTGTCAATAAGTACGGTCACAATATTCCCCACGAAAATGGTTTTTGAGTCTGTTAGTTTTTCAGTCAAATTCATGATTTCAGTCATTTTCTCGTTCCTGTTCCTCGTGTGGTAAGTTTGTTTTATCAGCCGCTTGATCGGGGTTTAATTCACATCAAGCTGCTTCGCATGCGGTCTGAGTGAGCATATTGCGGCTTGGGTAGAGCCAATTCACATCAAGCTGCTTCTCATGCATTCTGAGCGCACCGATTGCCACTTCTGCGTGCTCATACTGCGGCTTGTATAGGGTTCATTGCCATATGTTTAGAGCTATCAATCTACACGTCTAGATTTACACGAGTATGTCTACAGCAAGGGGGCAGTTAAGCGTGCGATAGATTCAATCATCCTCTGTCCAAGGTTCGGTGTATGATGGTGAATCCGCTGTGCTGATTCTAAAGCCTGCAGGAACTCTTGGTGTTGTAATTGATTCGCTTCGCGGTCGTAACATAACACAAGCAACTCAAAATTAATGTGAAAACTGCGGTTGTCGAAATTCGCACTGCCGATAAAGGAGAGGTATTCATCAACGACAATGGTTTTAGTGTGTAGCATGCGTGGACCGTACTCGTAGATTTTAACACCCGCCTCAATCAGCTCGTGATACCAGGAGCGTGCCGCCCATGTCACCATAATATTATCACTACGTTGTGGCACGAGTATGCGCACATCAAGCCCCTTAAGAGCAGCTGAAGTTAAGGCCATCAGGGCAGAATCATCAGGAACAAAATAGGGCGTCGTCAAGTAGATGCGGTTTTGGGCGCGATGCATGGCTGAGACAATTAAGCGTAGAATCGGTACATAGTCGGTATCTGGCCCAGAAGGAATGATTTGTACGCGATACGGGTTTTTATTGACGAGCGTATACGCATCTGGATCGCTGACCTTGATGCTTTCTTTACGTTTGTAGTTTTCGCGGGTGACCTTAAAGAGCGTCGCGTCAGTGCTGGAGTAGTGCCAGTCCTCGATAAAAATAGATTCTAACCAGGTCACGGCGGGGCCGCTGAGTTTAATGTGAACATCATGAAAAGCGTTCGGGTCGCGGCGCAAGTCCTGTGTATCGGTGATATTCACGCCGCCTGTGAAAGCAATATCGCCATCGCAAATCACCAATTTACGGTGATTGCGGAAATTGATAAGTGAAAAAAGGCGGCGCCATGTGAGGTTATGAAAGTAGCTAAGGTGGCCACCGGCCTTGACAAATGGGCGCATAAAACCACGCGTTAAACGCCATGAGCCAACGGTATCGACCAGTAAGTAAACGGCGACGCCTTGTTTGACCTTCTCGGTCAGTAAATCGCGCAATGCTTTACCCGTCGCATCATTGTCAAAGATATAGTATTCAAGGAGGATATATCTCTCGCTATCTCGAATGGCTTGGAACATTGCCTCATAAGTAGCTTCACCGCCTGAATACAATTCATAGTCCAAACTATAGGACATAGGAATATTGGTGGTGTTGTGGCTTAGCTTAATTAGGGATTGATACTTTTCAGCAATCGCTTGTTCGTATAAGTCACTGCCCCAAAGACCTTGAATCTTCTCCAGCATAATACGGCTGCGGCGACGATTAAGTTTCTGACGGCTTATCTTTTTGGGGCCAAAGAGATAATAGATGAAGAACCCTAAAATAGGAATAAAGCTGAGGGACAGAATCCAAGCAAGAGTGGAGCCAGGGCTACGCTTTTGTAAAAGAATCCACACACCAATCGAGATGATGTAAATCCACCATATCGTGATGAAAATCGATTTGTAATGGCTAGAGATCCAATCCAACATAATCTGCCCTAAGGAACTCGATGAGATGCTCCATTATGCCTGATTTTCTGGGGATATATTTTTACTTATGGCTTCTGTTTGTCTAAAGCTTGATGGTGTATGGCCTGTTTCGCGCTTAAAGAACTTACTAAAATTGGTAACCTCATCAAAGCCTAATTGTCTCGCTATTTGCTTAATGCTTAAATCAGTGTAAGCGAGCAGTCGTTTAGCCTCAAGGCTAAGATGATTAAGAATGACCTTCTTAGCATTCTGGCCTTCAGCTTCGATGCATGAGCGGCTGAGGCTTTTTATAGATCGCGAATCGTTGCTTTTATACTTCATAATATAGTCTATCTGGAATATGTCATTATATTGTCATCAAAATCTGCTATGCGTATCTCTATAATAAATATAAATAAACTCCTTATGGGGTTTAATGATCGCTAGCATAAAGGAGGTCATCATGAATGAACGTAAACCACTGAATGTCTTATTCCTATGTAATCACAATACCGCTCGCAGCATTATGGCTGAGGCGATGTTAAACCATATGGGCAAGGGTAATATCAAGGCCTATTCGGCAGCTAGCCATTTTAGCGAGAAGGAGCATATCCATCCCTATGCCTTGAAGATCCTCGAGAGGACAGATATTGATACCAGCACCTTACGGAGTAAGAGTTGGGATGAGTTTATGCAGGCAGATTCACCACATATGGATATTGTCATCACGATGTGTGACGAGACTGAGGGTGAGGTGTGTCCGTTCTGGCAGGGTGAACCCGCAACAGCGCATTGGAACTATCCAGATCCAAGTCGTTTTGTAGGGACTGAGGAAGAGCAATTCAACGCGTTCTCACAAGCCGTTCGCACCTTGCATAATCAATTGGATCTCTTTGTGAATCTACCATTAGATACTTTAGATCGCCTAGCACTTGAATATGAGGCACGCTTACTAGAGAGTAAGATGCTTGAGAGTAAACGATTTCCTGCTGAGGTTTAAGCTTTACTCTTTACCTAAGGGCAAGTGAAATAAGGGAGTGCAGAACGAATGAGCCACGTAACTTGAGAGTTACGTGGCTTTTTTTATTGTCCTTTCTCAATCAGAGTACAGATAGCTCTAAGTTTTTCAGCGAATTCATCAATGTTTGCTTGAATCCGGTATAAGGGGCCCGCAATAGAGATGGCAAAGAGCATGCCGGAGAGGTGAACTGGCCATGCAAGAGCGCCAACGTCAGGCAAGGTTTCACCAAAATTAGTATATCGCCCTAGTTTTTTCTCCTCTTGGATATGTAACATAAACTCGTCTGCATCCACAATGGTTTTCTCATTGTGTCTTTCAAAACTTAATGTTTGGCAAATTGCAGCTTGTTCATCTGAACTGAATTCAGAAAAAAGCGCCTTGCCTAGAGAGTTCGAGTGGATCTGCTTGATTTCGCCGGGCATGGCGACATAGCGAATTGGATTCTCAGAATGAACAATATCCAAATATATAACCTGTTTATCGGCGCTCAGTTTGCCGAATACTGTCGTTTCACCAGTAATGCGGCTTAGCTCTTGCAGGCTAGGTTGAACGCGCTCAAGAATTGGGTCGGCTTGGTTAATTTTTAAGGCCATAGCGAGCAAGCGGCTAGTGGGGTAGTAACCTTGGCGACGATTGGTTTCATATAAATAACCCAAGCTCAACAAGGTGCGAATTAGCGCCAAACAACTTGAATTTGGAGCATTGAGCGCTTTGGCTAATTCAGATAAAGACAGGGGTTTCTGCTCTTTGGCAAAAATTTCAATGATTTCAATGATTCGTAAAGCGGTTTTGACACGATGGCTTTCAGAACTGTTATTTGGCGTGAACATATGGCTTAACTTATTAATATCAGTAGTGGTTTTGGCTTAAGCCTAGTTTACGTGTTTTTAAACATCTGTCTAGGTTGAGGGTCACAAAATGCTGAAATAGTACATACCCTAATTCCAATAATAATTCACAAGTGAGAAAATAATTTCACAAATATGAATTAATAAGGAATTTTATATGCCAAAATGGATAGTTAGAGAAGCGGATATTCAGGGGTACAGTCCTGCTAATCATGAAGGCACGGTTAATAAGCGCTTGATTAGCTCAGAAACAGTTGGCTCAAAGTATGTTGAAGTGCTGCTTGGGACCATTGAGAGTCAACAAGGCGCTTTACCACATGCTCATCCAGATATTGAGCAAGTGGTTTATATGATTTCTGGTACTGCTGATGTTGAATTAGAGGGGGAACAGGGATCAATGGTCGCTGGTGATTGTTGCTATTTCCCCCCTTATAAGAAGCATGTCTTTACAGTCACAAGTAAAGAGCCAGCTCGTATCTTGGTGATTTACTCACCACCCTATGAAGAGAATCCTGCAAAAGTGATTCGTTAATTAAATAAGAATGGACCAGAGGATGTCCGTCAAAGGAGACAAACATGATCTTAAAAAAAATGACCACGGCCTTACTTGGTTTTACGTTGTGCGCTGCAAGTGCTGCTGCTGCGGCATGGCCTGACGGTAAGCCAATTACGATGATCGTACCTTTCCCGCCTGGATCAGGAACTGATTCAGTTGCACGTATTTTCGCAAGAGAGATGGGTAAGCGTCTTGATACCAATGTAATTGTAGATAATAAGCCCGGTGGTAATGGCACCATTGCTGGGCAGAATGTGGTTCGTTCTAAGCCGGATGGCTATACCATTTTAATTTCTACGAATACACCATTATCTGCCGCTCCATGGTTAATGAAGAATGTACCCTACGATGTGAAGACGGATTTTACGCCAATCGCTCGTGGAGGTAACTTACCATTTATCTTAATTGCCAATAGTCAACGTCCTTATACGTCTGTACAAGAATTAATTAGCTATGCAAAAGAGCATCCAGGCAAGGTGACTTATGCGTCAGGTAATAGTACAGGCATCGTGAGTGGTGCAACTTTGGCGAGCAAAGCCGATATCGATATATTGCATGTTCCCTATAAAGGCACTCCACAGGCCATCACCGATCTGATTGGCGGGCAGGTAGACGTTATGTTTACTGATTTGACATCGGGTCTACCATTTATTGAATCAAAACAGGTTAATGCTTTTGCGGTAACCACTGCAGAGCGAAGTTCTCTCTGGCCAGAGTTGCCTTCTATGCAAGAGGCAGGAGTGGCTGATTTTGATGTGACTTCATGGAATGGTTTTTTAGGGCCTGCGAATATGCCTAAAGAAGTTGTCGACAAAATGAATGCGGCGATTAATGACATTGTGACAAATCCAGATGTTAAAGCAGAGTTAGCAAGATTAGGCTTTGATGCTTTTAGTGGGTCGCAGGAAGAATTTGCTAAGTTCGTTCTAGAGCAATATGAACGTTGGGGCAAGATGATTAAAGACGCAGGCATTGCAGCTAATTAGGAAGTAGAAAAAATGCAACACAATAATACAGGGCCATTGGCGGGTATACGCATACTAGATTTAACTGCTGTGGTGATGGGGCCATTCTCAACACAGATTCTTGCAGATTTAGGTGCGGATGTGATTAAAGTTGA
This sequence comes from Pelistega sp., assembly GCA_030538255.1. GTDB lineage: Bacteria > Pseudomonadota > Gammaproteobacteria > Burkholderiales > Burkholderiaceae_B > Taylorella. Next base: position 85,294 of record JAUNUI010000011.1, read on the forward strand.
GTCGACCATTGGTGATTCTATGCGGATGGTGGGGCCGATGAATAATCCTAAGATGGGCTCAATCTATTTACACTTGAACCGTAATAAGCGCTCTATTGTATTGGATCTAAAATCAGAGGAGGGGCGAGCTGCTTGTCTGTCTCTCGCCTCTGAGGTAGATATTTTGCTTTATAACATCCGTCCAGCGTCAATGAAGAAATTAGGACTTTCCTATGCTGATGTAGAAAAGGTGAATCCTAGAATTGTGTATGCGGGTGTCTACGGTTTTGGCGAAGATGGTCCTTATGCAGGACGACCTGCGTATGATGATTTGATTCAAGGTATGGTTGGTATAGGGAGGTTATACGAAGAAAATACCCATCATGAACCTCGTTACACACCATTAACTTTGGCTGATAGAGTCGTAGGTTTACAGGCTGCAATCGCTTGCCTTGCAGGGGTGGTGAACGCAAGAGCAACGGGTGTAGGACAGGAAATTGAAATCCCTATGTTTGAGGGAATGGCTCAATTTGTCTTGGGTGATCATCTTGCAGAAAAGACATTTAACTTTGAAACAGGTAAAACTGGTTATCAACGTCTAATGACAACGCATAGGCGTCCTTATGAAACCAAAGATGGATTTATCAGTTTGCTTATATACAACGACAAACACTGGGTCAATTTTCTTAATGCGATTGATAGGGTTGATTTGCTAAAGGACTCGATTTTTGAGAATCACACAAAGCGTGCTGACAATATCAATGAAGTCTATAACTTTGTGAGTGACGCTGTACGCAATAAATCCAGCGCCGAATGGCAGGCTATTTTCGAACAATGCGATATACCTTGTGCCCCTTTGTATTCAGTTGATGATTTACTGCAAGATCAACATATTGTCGCCACGGGACAGCTTGTGCGCATGGAACATCCAAGCGAGGGCTTGATACAGACGACAGCGCCATTAGGTAAATATTCTAAAACGCCAATAAGCATTTATCGACATGCGCCAAACCTAGGTGAACATACTGCCGAAGTCATCCATGAGTTAAATATAAGTGATGACTATAAGCAAAAAATTATTAATAAACAGCAAACGACAAAGGAATAATCAATGGACTTTAGCTTAACTGAAGATCAGTCGATGATCGTATCAACAATTGAAAAACTCTGCAGTGATTTTGATGATGAGTATTGGTTAGCACGAGATGCTGATGGGGAGTTTCCAGAGGATTTTTTTCAACAGTTATCTGGTAGTGGGTGGTTGGGGATTGCGATGCCAACGGAGTACGGTGGTGCAGGTATGGGTATCACCGAAGCGGCCTTGATGATGCAAACCATCTCACAGTCGGGTGCGGGCTTTACGGGTGCATCTGCGGTACACATGAATATCTTTGGCTTAAATCCGGTGGTGCGATTTGGCTCAGATGAACTTAAATCTCGTGCCTTGCCACCGCTTGTTAATGGACAGCAAAAGGCGTGCTTTGGTGTGACAGAGCCGAATGCTGGTTTGGATACAACAAAATTAACTACCTTTGCTAAAAAGACACCAAACGGCTATTCGGTAAGTGGTCGCAAGATTTGGATTTCAACAGCGCAAGTCGCTGATAAAATTTTACTCTTAGCTAGAACCACGCCTTTAGATCAAGTCAAGAAGCCTACTGAAGGCTTATCTTTGTTTTATACAGATTTAGACCGCAGTAAAGTAGAGGTACGTGAGATTGAGAAGCTTGGACGCAAAGCGGTTGACTCGAATATGCTTTTTATCGATGAGCTAGAAATCCCCGAGTGTGATCGTGTGGGTGAAGAAGGTAAAGGGTTTGAATATATCTTGCACGGCCTAAATCCAGAGCGCATCTTGATTGCGGCTGAAGCGGTAGGTCTAGGTAAGATTGCTTTGCACAAAGCCACGCAGTACGCTAAAGAGCGCGTAGTATTTGGTCGTCCAATTGGTATGAATCAAGGAATTCAGCATCCACTGGCACAGTGCTGGATGCAACTTGAAGCAGCTGAATTGATGGTGATGAAAGCAGCGGTTTCTTATGATAAAGATTTACCATGTGGGGCCTATGCGAACTCAGCAAAATATCTTGCAGCTGAAGCGGCATTCAATGCTTGTCAAGTGGCAATTCAAACACTCGGAGGTATGGGTTATGCGAAAGAGTATCATGTTGAACGCTATTTAAGGGAATCCTTTATCCCTCGAATTGCACCTGTAAGTCCTCAGCTGATTATGTGCTTTATTGCTGAGAAAGTATTGGGTCTGCCTAAATCGTATTAATATCTTGGTATATATATTTATGCTTTAAAATTGAAGCTGTTTTTTACGTTGCAGGTATAGGTAACCCTATAAAAATCACCTAGTGTTTGCTAGGCGATTTTTATGGAAGTTAAAGAGGCACAAGTGGAGTAAGGTAGTGCAGAACGAATGAGCCACGTAACTTGGAGTTACGTGGCTTTTTTTATTGTCTATGGCACTTATAGACCTAATATTTGATAAGCATTCTTAGCGGCTTGTGTAAGTGCCTCAGGGGATCCCTCAGACTCATTTATCCAGATTGAAAGCTGGTCTTGAGCGAGTTTTTTACGAGAAGAATGCTTATAGTAATTCACAAAGCATTCTGTAGCCCAATCGGTATCACCTAAGAAAGCAACGGCAAGACCAAGGTTATGCCATGATGAGCCGCGATCAGGCTTGATGCGTAAGGCTAAAGCAAGGACGTCACGAGCATCCTCGTAGTTGTGATTCAAAAATAAGGCATAACCAAGATTACCGAGAATTTCAACATCATAGGGATTTAATTCATTGGCTTCAAACAGTAGTTCAATAGGGATGGCAGCTTCATAATTACGCAATAATTTAATCGCCTCATCATTCAATTGGCGAGAGCGCTCTAAGTCTTTGCTAGAAATGGCGCTACGAGCTGGGGCTTCGGGTTGCACTTGTGGAGCAACTTCTTCGACATAATTCTCATTAGCATGATTTGCTGGGCTGGTGTAGCTCGTCATTAAGCGTAAATCTTCATCTGTCAGCCAGGTCATAAATTGCGGCTCGGTAATAGCGAGTTTACCTAGGATACTTGCTGGTACACCCAGGGCATCTAAGAAACGGAGCATGTCCACGGTATAGGCTTTGGCGATGTGGTTTTCACCTTCAGCAGCGTCTATGATACTGTGTACACCGATGCGAGCGCCTTTTTCATATTCTCTTTCGGCGCCCGCTGCATAGACTGTAAAACAGGCGCTGGCACAGGTGCTATCGCTCAAGACGCGTGTCTTCAAGCCGGCTTCATGCACCACAACCGCAAGATCTGCTCCGTCGTATGCAGAGCCGCCAAGTGAGTTAAGCTCAATGGTATGAATCTGAATCCCATTGGATTGCGCAAAGTTCAACAAAGAACGTAATTGATTGCCATCATTAGTGTCGATATCACCGCTCAATTTTAAAATGCCACCGCCATCACGAGTTGCGCCAGAGGTAAATTGTGCTGCCTGTACGGTTTGGATAAGGGTGCTGCTTAAGATAAGGGTGCTGGCGACGAGGAGTGGCTTATTAAGGAGTTTATGCAGTGGTTTCATATTGAGCGGATCGAAAAAATGGGTGTCTTGGGCTGCGGCAAGTTAAAGACATCTGGGGTGAAGAGCCCCGAGATTTAGTCTCTAAAAAAATGCCCCTGATTTGAGTCTCAGCGGCATTTTAAGTTTAACATAAGTGTTTTGTGTCTAGGTAGATATTTGTATATTGATTGTTGCTAATTCAATATAGATTCCCTACGCCCACAGTGAGCGATAGATTGTCAACATCTCCTCTTTGTTCGGTACGCGTGGATTATTATTCGGCGATCCTGAGGCGAAGGCCTGTTCACACATAATCTCGACCAATTGCTCAAACTCCTCTTGTTTGGCGCCAAACTCAGCCAAGCTTGGTACTTTCAGTTCTTGGTTTAAGTCTTTTAAGAAATCTACAAGTGCTTGATTTGCCTGCTCATCACTATCGCTTACAGTGGCAATGCCAAGAGCTCTGGCGCAGTCTGCGTAACGTTCTGGTGCAGCAGGAATTGAGAACTCCGTTACTGCGGGTAGTAGCATGGCGTTCGAGAGGCCATGAGGAACATGAAAAAAGGCACCGATTGGGCGGCTCATACCGTGTACTAAGGCGACCGAAGAATTGCAAAAGGCAATACCTGCCAAGCTGGCGCCAAGCATCATCATGGCGCGTGCCTGTTCATCGTCGCCGTGGTGATAGACTTGCTTAATAGTTGGACCGATTAAGCGTAAGGCAGCCAGTGCTTGTTGGTCGCTGTATGGGTTACGTTTATGGCTAACGTAAGCTTCAATCGCATGCGACATGGCGTCAATCGCGGTATCGGCGGTAGTGCGCGGTGGTACGCTCAGCGTCAGCGTGTAATCAATGATAGTAGCCACGGGCATAAAGCCGATACCCACGCAGAGCAACTTCTCGTTATTCGCCTCATCGGTGATGATGGTGAATTTAGTTGCCTCTGAACCCGTGCCTGCTGTGGTTGGGATGGCAATGATCGGGAGATCTTCCTCATTGACTTGACGTGGGAATTTATAGTCGCGGATCACACCACCGAACTTGCCTAAAATTCCAATGGCTTTAGCGCTATCAATTGGACTGCCACCCCCTAAGGCAATAATTGAGTCATAGTCTCCTTGTCGCACTATGGCAACGCCCGCATCAATGGAGGTGTCCGATGGCTCAGGGACGGTATCGTCATACACATCGGACTGAATCTCTTGGGCCTGCAGAATGGTTTGAATCTGTGCAACATAGCCTAACTGAACCATCATCTTATCGGTAATAATCAGTGGCTTGCTGACGCCGAGCGTCGCGAGAACTGAGGGTAATTTTTGGCAGGCGTCCTTGCCAATTTCCATAATACGAGGCAATAAGATGCTATGAGACATTCGAGCTCCTAGTGTGAGAGTGCATGGCGAGCTGAGAGTGCATTGGTGGGGCTAATTAATCAGTGAGTAAATTATCAGCAAGCGCGCAGCAGTAAACAATAAAGCTCTAAATATAGCAGAGGCGGGGATTTCGCCATATAGGCGATTTGCCTTAGTAGAGCTGTATTTAATTGAGGGGTACTTAGGTAGGGGTACTTAG
>JAUNUI010000012.1 GCA_030538255.1 Pelistega sp.
CTGACTAATCCACTAACTTATCCTCTAACTTATCCTTCTGCTTAATCATTAACATCGGCACTCTGCGCGCCTGGCGTTTTGCTGCTTTCACCTTCAGCACTCGGATGCATAATCTGTGTCGGAAAAGGTAAGCGGAAGCGCTCTTGCTCTAAGGATTGGCGAGTACGCTTAAGCAGCTCAGCTTGCACATTGGCAAACTGTGGGGCATCAGTCCAAACACGCACGGTCACAATCACCACCGAATCACGGTACTCGCTGACAAAAACACTAGGCTCAGGGCTATCACTCACGCCCTCTTGGGTGCTGGCAACTTGCTTCAAGATTTCTATCGCACGATCTAAATCATCACCATAGCTAATTGACACTAGGATATCTTGGCGGCGAGTTTGATTACGACTAAAGTTTATAATTGTACTATTCCACACCACGCTATTTGGCAGACTTACATGGATGCCATCAGGACGAATAATCCGTGTGAGAAATAAGCCAATCTCATACACCACGCCGGTGATATTACTGGTCTGAATCGTCACATTCTCACCCGCACGAATCGGTCGCAAGGCAATCAACATAATCCCAGCGGCGATATTCTGTAAGGTGCCTTGTAAAGCCAGACCAATCGCCAAACCTGCAGCACCTAAGGCGGCAATTAAGGAAGTGGTCTTAATGCCAAATTGGGACAGCACCACAATAATCACTAAGACGCGAATGCCCCAGGTAATAATCCCCTCAATCATCGGTACGGCGGTGAAATCAATAGCTTTAGAGCGATGGGCTACACCGCGCACTGCCTTCCCGACTAGGCGCGATATATACCAGCCCGCAATTAAGATTAAGATAGCGACGACAAAATTCACCGCAAAGTTTTCTAACATAGGCATGAGGCGTTCTACTGCTGCATTCCAATCCATTCTTCTTGTCCTCTAGGTTGTATCAGTGTTCTATTGTAATACGTGCTAAACATACGCGCATTATTCACAGACAAATGCTTCACTGCAATAATGATGACAAGTAAGATAGCTATCATACGTGGTAATCTCTAGTGATTGAGAAATCAAGAAATAAGGTAATTCTCTATGACAATGCCCAAATCAATTCTATCTCCCGAACATATTACGTTCACGCGCTTTGAGAGTGCGGAACAGGCGTACGAGCGCCTATTGTTTATCTATGAGCGCAATACTCAGTTTATCCGTGATGCATTCGCCCAACACTTAGAGGGTAATCTAGCGGAGAGCTCGCACGTGCGTGCTTTTTACCCAGCAATTCGTATTCGTGAACTGTCCCATAAGGATCTGGACTCGCGTCTATCCTATGGTTACTTATCGGAACCTGGCACCTACCAGACCACCATTACGCAGCCGCTTTTATACAAGAAATACCTACTCGAACAAATCGGTCTCTTAATTAAGAACCACGGTGTGGGGGTGGAGATTGGGGAGTCCAAAGCACCGATTCCACTGCATTTCGCCTTCGTCGGTAGTCAATATATGCAGGGGATTTATGCTGATTCAGTGGGTCTGTCTCTACGCAATTACTTTGATGTGCCGAATCTGGCCGTGATGGATGATGCGATTGTGAATGGCACCTTAAAAGTCGAACCCGGCCAAGCCGAACCACTGGCGCCATTTACCGCACCACGCATTGATTATTCCTTGCATCGTCTAGAGCATTACACTGCCACGAGTCCTGAACACTTTCAGAATTTTGTTTTATTCACGAACTATCAGTTTTATGTGGATGCTTTCGTGCAAAAGTCGCTGGAGCTGATTGAAGACCCTGCCAGTGGTTACACCAGTGTGGTGGAGCCAGGCAATCGCATTAGCTTACCGGGCGTGCGTGCTGAAGACAAGGTTTTCCGTCACCCGCAGATGCCTGCCTACCACTTAAAGCGTGCCGATGGTAGCGGCATTACCTTGGTGAATATTGGGGTCGGTCCGTCGAATGCCAAAACCATTACTGACCATATCGCGGTCTTGCGCCCATCGGCTTGGATTATGTTGGGTCACTGTGCGGGCTTACGCGATACGCAACGCTTGGGGGACTATGTCTTAGCGCATGGTTATGTGCGTGAGGATCACGTGCTGGATGCGGACTTACCGATATGGATTCCAATTCCACCCTTGGCAGAAATTCAAGTCTCACTCGAGAAAGCCGTCGCACAAATTTCAGGTTTGAAGGATTGGGATCTGAAGCGTATTATGCGTACCGGCACCGTCGCTAGTATTGACAATCGCAATTGGGAGCTGAGCGATCAACAAGAACCTGTGCAGCGCCTCTCACAATCGCGGGCGATTGGTTTAGATATGGAATCCGCGACAATTGCAGCCAATGGATTCCGTTTTCGAGTACCATATGGTACGTTGCTGTGCGTGTCAGATAAGCCCCTACATGGTGAGTTAAAGTTACCGGGTATGGCGACCGATTTCTATCGCACACAGGTAGGCCAGCACTTGCAGATTGGTATGCGGGCTTTAGAAATTCTGCGTGAGATGCCGCCTGAGCAATTGCATTCACGTAAATTACGTAGTTTTATTGAGACAGCTTTTAAATAGTTGTGCGCATTCATGGCTATTATGTAGTTTTAATTGTAAAGTACATAATAGTATGGTGACGGCTCTTGAGTAGTTGAGAGCCTTCTCGGCAATTACCTTGTGTGATTTGTTAAATACATCGTTTTCTTAAGATAGCTTTAAAATAGATAGGTTTTCATTGTGAGCATGGTTCTAAATGCAGTTATTCCCATTTTTGCTTTAATACTATTGGGATTTATTGTTGCGCGACGTCATATCTTGCCACCTGAAGCGACCAGCCACTTAAACCTGTATATCGTCTGGCTAGCCTTACCTGCCTTGATGTTCCAAGTGGTGACCACAACACCATGGGATGAATTATATCAGCCCGAGTTCTTTCTCGGTGCCTTTTTGCCCATGCTGATTCTGTATTTTGCCTATCTCTTATGGCAAAAGAAATCTGTCCATCGCAGTGATCGCAGTATTAATTGCGTGACCATCTCGTATAGCAACACAGGGTATATGGGGCTACCACTATGTGGTCTCATCTTCGGGCCAGAATCCACCACGCCCGTGGTCTTGACCATGATCATGACGATTTGCTTTCTGTTTGCGATTACTCTCGCTATTAGTGAGTTCTCGCTGCAAGAAGAGCCCAGTGTGGCGAAAGCGCTGAAGAAAACTATCGCAACCCTACTGAGAAATCCTCTGGTTATCGCGCCAATTCTCGGCTTGGTTATCTCGATTTTGGGGATTAGCCTGCCCAAACCCGTACAACAATTCACCTCGATGCTGAGCGCATCAGCAAGTCCTTGTGCCTTGGTGTGTATTGGTTTATTTATTGGTCACACGAAGAATAAGAAATTTCATCCAGAGCTCTTCACCCAGCTCTGGTTGAAACTCTTGGCGTTACCGGCGCTGACGGCCATCTTCGTCTTCTTTATCTTTACCGATATGCCCTTATTGTATAAGCAGGCGGCGATTCTCTTAGCGGCCTTGCCCACTGGTACTGGGCCATTTATGCTAGCGGTCCTGTTTAAGCGTGAGTCGGACTTGACCTCACAAACCATCTTTATATCGACCGTGATTTCACTCGCAACGGTATCGGCTTTAGTGATGATGTTTGGGCTGTAGTTAACGCTGCTTAGCATCTTCAAACAAGACATTCGCCAAGCGTTGGGTATGGGTAATGGTTCGATTCAGCCAACGTAAGGCAGCGAGCAAGTCTAAGCGTTCGGCGGCACTCAGGTGCTTGATTGCCGCATGCTGCATCACCCCTTCACGGACGCTTGTGTTTTCATCATCCAGCCATTTTTTCAGATGCATTAACTCGGTCCGCAGGCGACTGCTCTCTTCCATTAAATCCCCCTCTTGAATCGCTTCCAAATACTGTCCAACAATTTGACTATAGTCTAAGCCCACTTGATACAGCTCGGCATGATTGCGAATACATGTCGCAAAGCGAATTTTCGATAAATCGCTGCGCAAGACGCGTGAATACACCATCAGACGTAGGATAAAAGTCAATCCCTTCTGATCTTCAGGGTGCTCTGAAGTCGGCATATCTTCAATATAAAACTGCACGCCTTGTAGGATTTCATCGATATGCTGGAGCTGACGGTTTGAGGGGACGACACCCTCTTCAACCGCGCGCTTCAAGATGCCGAGAATATCAATCAGATTATGGTGAATCACTTTGGATGAAGCATCAATCGCCAGCGCCGGTACCGATAAATTCGCCTTGTCCAATAAGGCCAAAATCGATGGGCTGCTATCGGGGATAAGCTTCATCACCAACTGCTCAAATTGCTTGATAACGGGGAAGAAAAATAAGGTGCCAACTAGGCTGAATAAGGTATGAAAAGCCGCCACGATAAATACCGGCGCCCAATCTGCCATTAAGCGCCCTTCTTGCGCCAACCAAATAAAGAAAGGCTCCAATATCAATAAGGCCAGCACCGCAGAAACCAGATTAAAAATTACATGTACGGCGGCGGTCCGCTTGGCATTCACCGAGGCACCCACACTGGCGAGAATGGCCGTGGAGACCGTGCCAATATTCTGGCCAATTACTAGTCCCAAGGCTTGGGGTAAATCAATTGCACCACTGGCCAAGGCCGCCAAGGTAGTGGTAACAGCCGCACTGGAGGATTGCAGAATCACGGTCATTAAAATACCGATAAGAATCAGTACAATCTGTGCGCCGATGGAATCGCTGGCAAATTTAGACAGGTCCACCAGTTCCGAGAAGCCCGCCATGGAGACTTGCAACATCTGGATGCCAAAGAAGATTAGACCGAAGCCTGCCAAGCTCATGCCGAATAAGGCCAGCTTGCCACGTCCTAAGAGCTTACATAAAGCGCCAAAAGCGACCAGCGGTAAGGCGAATGAGCCGATAGAAAACTTCACACCGAGTATAGCCACCATCCAGCCGACGCTGGTGGTACCAATATTCGCCCCAATCACTACGCCAATCGCTTGGGTGAAGGTGAGAATCCCCGCGCTCACAAAACCAATGGTGGCCAGGGTTGTCGCGGTTGAGGATTGCACTAAGAGCGTCAGGCCAGCACCTGAGAGAATGGCTTTCAGAGGAGAACCGGTAAAGCGTGAGAGCCAGATGCGCAGACGCTCACCCGCCATCTCTTTGAGGCTGTCTGTCATCAGAATCATGCCAATCAGAAACAGACCAATACCACCGCCTAATTGTGTAATAACCTCAAGCACTGCACTACCTAATATCAAATGTTTTAATGGATTTAGGGATTATACGCTTCTTATATATTTTTTATTGAATTTAAGCGAATAATGTGTTTCACGTCATATTAATGCAATATCTTATCTTGAAACTTGATAAACAATTACATTGATTAATGGGGATGAGCTGAATACTTTATTGATTCGCCTCACAAAATGAGGCGAATGTGCACTATATTTGACTCACCCTTTTTCAGGTCATCCCCGTTCTATAGGGTGGGGATTTACAGCGAGTTCTGATAAATAAAAAAGAAACACGTACAATAATGGATTAAGAATTATCCTTCTCATACGAATGTCACAAGATACTAGTCAAGCCTATGCTGGGCATACTCCCATGATGCAACAATACCTACGCCTTAAAGATGAGGCGGGGTCGATTTTATTGTTCTATCGTATGGGTGATTTTTATGAGATGTTTTTTGATGATGCGGTACGCACCGCTAGGATGCTCAATTTAACCTTGACCAAGCGCGGCACCTCGAACGGTGAGCCGATTCCTATGGCGGGCGTGCCTGTGCATGCGATGGAACAATACTTAGCCCGCTTAGTTGCGCTTGGTGAGTCGGTGGCGATTTGCGAGCAGATTGGTGATCCTGCCACGAGCAAGGGGCCTGTTGAACGTAAGATTGTGCGCATTGTCTCTCCTGGCACATTAACCGACGAGAACTTACTGCCTTCTCGAGTTGATCGCCCCCTGCTAGCAGTCTTTAAACCTGCTAAAGGGCGTAACCAGAAATATGGTCTAGCTTGGATGAACTTAGCCAGTGGTGAGTTTAAAGTCTGCGAGACGGATGATGCCTCATTGGACTCAGAAATCTTTCGCATTGCGCCTGCTGAAATTGTGATTGGTGACTCATTTGAGTTTGAAACCAGTTATCAAGGCGCGATTAGTCATACGGCAGATTGGCACTTTGATCTTAAAGAATCGCGTGAACAATTACAGCAGTTTTTTGCCTTAGAGTCTTTAGCCGCATTCGGCATTGATGAGTTAAGTAGTGCCATCTGCAGTGCCGGTGCACTCTTGCGCTATGTGCAACGCAATCAACGACAATCGCTTAGCCATGTACAGACCATCGCACACGAGCAAAGTACTGACTATGTGATTCTTGATCCTGTTACGCGTAAGAACCTAGAAATTACTGAGACCTTATCAGGTGAAGCAGCACCTACCCTACTCTCTTTACTCGATCATTGTCAGACCCCAATGGGTAGTCGTCTCTTGCGTAAATGGTTGCACCACCCCTTACGGGATAATCGTGCGGTACAGGCGCGACAATTACGCATTCAAGCCTTCTTAGCGCCGACGGGTATGGATATTCATGCCACGCAAGCATTAAGCACGATTCGTCAGCAGTTAAATAATCTCCCTGATATCGAGCGTATCAGTACGCGTATGGCCTTATTATCCGTGCGTCCGCGTGAGTTGGCTTCGCTACGTGAGGCGCTACAGATGATGCCTGAATTTCATCACTACTTAATGCAGTATTTAGGCTTACCTGCTGATGATGAGCTACTCGCACCACTCGTAGGTGGAGCCGAATTAAGTCCCTATCTACAGGCGGTGCTAGCGCCTGAGCCGAGTGTGCAAGTACGTGATGGCGGGGTTATCGCTGAGGGCTATGATGCGGAATTAGATGAATTGCGTCTCTTAGCCAGTGATAGCGGCGCCTTTTTACTCGAGCTTGAAGCGCGTGAACGCGAGCGCACTGGGATTGCCAATTTACGGGTTGAATATAATCGCGTACATGGGTTTTATATTGAGGTATCGAAGGGACAGATTGATAAGGTGCCTGAGGATTATCGTCGTCGCCAAACCTTAAAGAATGTCGAGCGTTATATTACGCCTGAGCTCAAAGTCTGGGAAGATAAGGTGCTCTCGGCTAAGGATCGTTCGCTAAGTCGTGAGAAATGGCTATTTGATCAAGTGCTGGATAATTTGCAGCAATGGGTGCAGCCGCTACAACTGATGGCACAAAGTTTGGCCTTAATTGATGTGTATGTGTGCTTGGCTCACCATGCGCAATTGCATCATTGGGTATGTCCTGAATTAGTGGATACGCCGATGATTCAGATTGAGTTGGGCCGCCACCCTGTGGTTGAGCGCAGTATTGAACGCTTTACGCCAAACCATTGTGAGATGCACAGTGAGCGCCGCATGCTCTTAATTACGGGGCCGAATATGGGCGGTAAATCCACCTATATGCGTCAAGTGGCGTTAATTACTTTATTGGCGCGTGTGGGTAGCTTTGTACCAGCGAATCGTGCGACGATTGGGGTGATTGATAGAATTTTCACGCGTATCGGTGCTGCCGATGACCTAGCTGGTGGCCGTTCAACTTTCATGATGGAAATGATTGAAGCTTCATCTATCCTAGCGAATAGTACCGCGCATAGCTTAGTTCTGATGGACGAGATTGGGCGCGGTACGTCGACCTATGATGGTTTAGCGCTGGCCTGGGCCATTGCTTGTCGTCTTTTAAATCATAACCAGGCCTTGACGCTATTTGCGACTCACTACTTTGAGATTACCCGCTTACCTGAGCAATACTCGGCCGTCGTGAATGTGCATCTAGCCGCTACTGAAACCAGCCAAGGCATTGCCTTTTTACATGAAGTTCAAGAAGGTCCAGCCAACCGCAGTTATGGGATTCAGGTGGCGCAGCGTGCAGGTATTCCACCCGCCGTGATTCGTCATGCTAAGCGTGAGTTGGAGCGCTTAGAAGATCAGTCTAAGCCGCAGCTGGATTTATTTATTATGAGCGAGCGTGAGGATGAAAATCAGAATGACGACTATATGGAATTGCAGGCGTTGAAATCGGCGATTGCTGAGTTAGACCCTGATAGCATGAGTCCGCGCGATGCTTTAGATGCTTTGTATAAATTGCGTAATCAGTTTGGTGAGGCGTAGATCACTCGATGCTATTGTTTGCTTGCTGGTGATGTGCCTGTAAGGCATACAGCGCGCTGTGGTATATACTCGCGGTAATGCAAATAAACGAATATAGCTACGGGCAAAAGCGTAAGTAAATAAGCAAGTAAGTCGGCAAGATTTCAAGGACAGGATGTAATCATAATGAGCAAGAGAGATAATTTAACGCGTCCACTGGAGTTCTTAGGTGGACTTAGTGCTGAAGATTTTATGCGTGAGTATTGGCAAAAGAAAGTCTTACTTGCACGCAATGCTCAGCAAGGCTTTCGTGTGCATATGTCGAATAATGAGAGCCAGCACTACTCTCCCCAAGAGTGTGATGACATCCTTGCTGCATTAGAGCTTGAGTTAGACGATGTGCTTGAATTGGCTGAGAATGAAGATGTAGAGTCACGCTTGGAATGGCTTGAAGATGAAGAGTGGCAAGCACAGGAAGGGCCTTTTGAACAAGATGTCATGGTGCACTTTGATGGGAGTGCCGCGGATTTATTTCAAGCTTCAACACTCTATGTACATGGCTTGAATTTACATCATACCGGTGTGGCAACACTGGCACGACAGTTTCGCTTTATCCCCATGGCGCGATTTGAGGAAGTGGCGATTAACTATGCTGCCGCAGGTGCTTATGTGGCACCGAATTTGCAGCAGGCGGCTCAGGGCTTAAGTTCAACATGCAATCAAGTCACGCATCGGCAGTCTGAGGGTTCACAGGCAGGTGCTGTGCAGGCGAGCAAGTCGTCACAGGCAGGTGCTGTACAGGCGTGCAAGTCTTCACAGGCAAGTGCTGCACACACGAGCAAGTCTGCACAGGCCGCTCAGTCTTATACGTTCTTAGGCGCGGGAAGCAAGGACTTATTTATTCTTCAGCTGCAGGGTCAGCGGGCGTATCGGATTGGGCATGTGGCTTGTGAGGCTAATGGGCTTGATGATCAGTGTAATGATCAAAGCAATGATCAAAGCCAGGGACCAAGGGATGATCAGAGTATAGGACGAGATGATGGCTCTATCGGAGCTGGTCTTGAAGCAAACATAGATAAGCATCTTGATGATAATCTTGAGACCATAGAAAAATCCTTCAATATCGAATCAGAATTTATGGTGCAGCCTGGTGATCTCGTCTATCTGCCTGCTCATATCGCCTATGATAGCGTCGCCTTAAGCGAGCACAATATGTGCATGGTGTTTAGTTTTAGTAGCTTAGGACAAGCCGAGCTAGCGCGCGGTTTACTCGAAGTCGCTTTAGACCAAGTCAGTGCACAAGCGGAAATTGATTCGGGCTTATATAGCAATCCCGCTATCCCAGGCATTGTACCTACTGAGTTGCGTCAGAATCTTGTACGTAGCGATGCTGAGCAAGTAGCGATCTCGCAATCCGCGGCGATTCCAGATTCAATGCTGCAAGCTGCGCTATCTGCGCTACAACAAGTGCAATTTAATAAAGTCCTTGCTGCGCGCTTTATCGGTGCTTACTTGACCGAGCCTGACACATCGGCAGACTTCCCTATGCCTAAAGAAGAATTAGATTGGCCAGACTTCAGCCCTGACGGGGAGCTTATTTTAAACCTAAATAGCCGTATACTGTATTATGCCGATGAGTTGTATATTAATGGTGAAGCGATAAGGCAGACGCATGCGATATTACAAGACTTCGCCGATCAGGGACGAATTCGTATCAGTCAGGTTTTAGCGGCGCCAGAGGATATTAAGGACCTCTTATTACAGTGGATTGATGATGGTTGGATTTATTATCAAGCGTAGTAAGCTGCGCTTAATCAAGCATTTATTGCAAGTACGCTTTAAATGCCTCTATAAGCACGCTCTACGGTATGTAGAACTTTTAACTGCTGAACTATACCGCAACGCTTAATGCCATAACTCTGCAATTACCTAGGCGCTACTAAGTAGCATTATGTTGCGGTAAACTGGCCAATATTTCATGGTAAGTCTCTTGCATATGTCCCTGCAAAGTCTCATCACTTGTGGCCATCAGTAATTTATGCACAAGATTGAGCATCTCCCCTAAGGGCATCGTAATGCATACCTTAGGTTTACTACTCTTATCAGGCATATTTTCCACGAAATGAATTTTAGCAACATAGGGATTAAGCTGAATGTATGAAGCGGAATCAACAAATATCGTCTGATACCCTTCCCCCATATCTACCTTCTCTACCTTATCCACCATATCCTCAACTACGGGCTCTTTCGTCTTTTTTACTTTCATTTCTCTCTCTTATCTTCTGAAGCTGCTCATCAAAAGGTTCTGCAAACATGGTTTGTTCACTTAAGGTTTTGCGTTGATACGCAAGCTCGGAGTAAGGAATAAACTTTACGGATAAAGCACAATTAAAAGCATGTGCTAATTTGCTTAAATAGATGATGGAGTATTTACCATAAGCTGGATTCTCTGAGCGAGCAATAGCAGACTGAGTGGTTCCAATACGCTCAGCCAATTGAGATTGCGATAAATTTCTACGCTTACGATTAATCTGTATTTGCGCAGCAATGTTCTGCTCTAAAAACCCTTCAAGATATGCTTCACGATACTCTTGATCGAGCCATTCTATATTGTCAGCAAGTAGGTCAAGCATATAGTCGGAATGCGCAGGATGCATTGTCACCGTCACAGAGCGCGCATCGACCTGCGAGAGCTCGTGTGTAATAGTGGAAGTCTGCATGGCAGAGCTCCTGGTATGCATCCATGATTCGGACATAGTCTTTAGGGTAGTAGACATTATCATTCTCATATCCCGTTAAAGTTATCACAAATACGCTATGTTCATCATAGAAATTGCCAAATAATCTAGGCTACTTACGATTTTCATCGGCAAATCTTATCACATATTTGCTATTATTAACAGGACTAGCATGTGGTCTTTGCCACTTATCCTTAGCCATAATGCTTAAGTGATCTAAAGCTGCATCAAATTTCGCTCGCCCTTTTTTGCTAATGGTTTTATCAAAATACTTATCTTTATGTATGTCATGCTTTAAATGGAAATTCCATCTTCCTGATTCGGGTAACAGCATAAGTGTCCTGCTCTGCCTTTTATCCAACAACTCTCCATGCAATTAAGCTTAAAGACTTCTTCGACAGCTACATAGGTGAATGAGACACTTAAGTCCATTGTGATAATTACGCAGTTAGCATGTTCATTCATCAAACCTTACTTAATTTAAAATACCGTTGATTTGATGCACTATTGATACTAACTGTGGAAACGCATTACGATATCGCCCAAAGCAAAATATGGCAATAATAAGACGCAATTTCTCTCTCTAACTTCCCACAAGAAGCGCGCCCTCCTATACAATAAGGATAAAAAAACGAGTACCTAAATAATGAGCGAAACCAATAATTTCTATTTCCCATGTCCTGTTGAACAACATTACTGCTCACAATGTGGTGGTAAATTAAGTCGCCTTATACCGCCTGGCGATAATCGTGAACGTGATTGCTGCACGCAATGTGGTGCTGTGCATTATCGTAACCCGCTTATTGTGACCGGCACCGTCACTGTGCATGATGGCAAAGTGCTCTTATGTCGCCGTGCTATTGAGCCACGCTACAATACCTGGACCTTACCTGCGGGCTTTATGGAGCTTAAAGAAACCACGGCCCAAGGTGCCATCCGTGAAACTGTTGAAGAGGCAGGTGTGCAGCCGCAATTAGGCCAGCTGTATACCGTCATGGACGCAGTTCGCGCGAGCCAAGTTCACATTTATTATTTAGCGACAGCGGATAGTGATGCGGTAGACCCAGGTGAAGAATCATTAGAGGCTGCTTATTTTGCCCTAGATGAAATCCCTTGGGATGAGCTCTCTTTCACGACCGTGATTGAAACTTTAAAGCGTTACGTGGCTGACACTGAAAAGCAAAGCTACCCAACGCATTTCTTTAGTACTTAATTTCGGTGTTCTGATGTACATGGCGCTCGATAAGTTTTTGCGTAGTGTGATGGCGAATCCCCCTTTTCCAGCCGTCTCTACGGCCGCCAAAGAACCCGATGGTCTTCTTATGAGTGGGGGCGAATTAAGTCCTGAATATGTCATCGCCGCCTATGCGAACGGCATCTTCCCGTGGTTTAACCCTGGTCAACCCATCCTCTGGTGGGCGCCTTCGCAACGCATGGTGTTAAATTATCAGAACTTAAAAATTTCACATAGCCTGCGCAAAACCTTGAAAAAGATTCAGCGGCAAGCGCGTAGCACTGTGCATGAGTTAAGGTATCAAGAGGCATCAGGTAATCACTTTACTATTCAACCACGGCGCCGACATAAAGACAATAACCTTGCGCTTGAGATTTCTACAGATCGTCTCTCACTTGTTGCCTCACAAGACCGACCGTTCAATAAAGACAGCACACCCGAAAGCCATACAGACAAACACTATACGATTAAGCTTGATACGGATTTTGAACGTGTCATGCGTGCATGTGCCGAGCCACGTGCGCACGAACAAGGCACCTGGATTAGCGAAGATTTTATTCAAGCCTATGGTGAACTGCACGACATTGGCTTGGCGCATAGTTTTGAAACTTGGTGTAATGGTGAATTAGTCGGCGGGCTTTACGGTGTAAGTATAGGCAAGATGTTCTTTGGTGAATCCATGTTTAGTCGCCAGACTGATGCCTCTAAAATCGCTCTCGTCTACGCGGCGAATTATCTTGCCGACCAGGGTATTTATAACATTGACTGCCAGCAAGACACCCCACACCTACGTAGTATGGGAGCGGATCTGATGCCGCGTGAAGATTTTACTAATTTGCTCGGGCGTACTATACTTGAAGCACCCATAGTCTGGCGCAGGGGACCCATTAATCCAGAGATCCTTTTGATGTAGTTGCGAGCGCAAGCGATTAAACTATATCGATCTGATAATGGATTAATACTAGCCCTTTTGTTTGTTGTTTGCTGTTTGCTGTTTGTTATAAGGCATTATTTTTCGCTTTACTTCATCCTCACTTTTCGAAGTGTATATTTATGGACAATCACTCGTCTCAGCCGCTTAGCTTGTTTTTAACAGGCTCCTATCCCTGCAGCTACCTGCCTGAGCAACAAGCACGCTCACAGGCTGTCGCGCAAGCGGACTATGTTGATTCAGTGGTTTACTCACAGCTTATGCGCTATGGTTTTCGACGCAGTGGTTTATATACGTACCGTCCGCAGTGTGACCAGTGCAAGGCCTGCGTGTCAGTACGAATTGTGGTCGATGAATTTACGCCGAATCGTACGCAACGGCGCCTTTTTAAAAAGCATCAACAAGCTTTATATGCTTACTGCCTGCCTGATTTAAGCTGGCATGATGAGCATTACGAGCTATACCAACGTTATCAGGCCAGCCGCCATCCCGATAATGCTGAGCAAACCAGTCCTCAAGATTACGCTGAATTTATGTTGAGCTCGCACGTGGATACGCAGCTAGTTGAGTTTCGTAGTGAAGACAATGTGCTGCGTATGGTGAGCGTCTTTGATATCTTGGATGATGGTTTATCGGCGGTGTATACCTTCTATGATGTGGACTATATTGGCAGCTTAGGTTCCTACGCCATTATGTGGCTGAATGAACTCTGTAAGCGCTTTGGTCGACCCTATCTGTATCTTGGCTACTGGGTCGAGAACAGCCAGAAAATGAACTATAAGATGAATTATCAACCCCTTGAGTATTATTCCAAGGGCTCTTGGTCACGGCAAAAGCCGTCAAATCTAGTGAATAAAGTTGCGCCCACAGTTTCCGAACACGTTTAATCCTGACGTGTGCCTTATCGCTTTTCCCAAGTAAGCTTACTATTGACGCTTGCTAGCACCGTCTCTCACGTGCACATGTATACGTATCTTGGAGGCATATAATTTGTCTCATATTACAGTGTTGTCGTGGCTATGAGTATTTTTACTAGAATGCACACGTGACTTAGCGCACTGATTAAATTACTTGCGCTTAGCAACTTTACAAATTAACGCCTGGCTAAATACACTATTCGCCATAGTCCTAGCGCCTTATTCTGCTACATTGTTTTAAAATAGTGTAAATTCATCAATTCTTATTCATTATGTTTAAATCATTCAATCCTTATTGCCTTATCCGCCCTGCTTTATTTTCGCTTGAGCCCGAGAAGGCACACGATGTCACGCTACGCAATTTAAGCCGTGCCTGGAAGAACAACTCATTACGCAAGCTACTTAAAGCGCGCAATATGCTCTTGCCTACAGACTTAATGGGACTGCCCTTACGTAATCCAATTGGCTTAGCCGCTGGTCTGGATAAGAATGGTGAATATATTGATGCGCTTGGACAATTAGGTTTTGGTTTTCTGGAAGTCGGTACCGTAACACCGCGTCCACAAGACGGCAATCCTAAACCGCGCATGTTCCGCCTTCCTAAAGCCGAAGCCTTGATCAACCGCATGGGTTTTAATAATCAAGGTTTGGATGTGTTCTTAGCGAACGTAGCGCGTAATAATTATCAGGGCCACGGTGGTATTTTAGGTTTAAACTTAGGCAAGAATGCCGACACTCCGATTGAGAAAGCTGCTGATGATTATCTGATCGGCTTACGTGCAGTCTATGCCTATGCGGATTATGTAACGGTAAATATTTCTTCACCGAATACTCAGAATTTACGTGCGCTACAAGGCGAAGATGAGTTAAGTCAGCTCTTACAGAAACTCCAAGAGACACGCAAAGAGCTCGCTGACCATCATGGTCGTCATGTACCGATTGCGATTAAGATTGCTCCTGATTTGGATCAAGACCAGATTCTTTCCATTGCCCACCTACTCCCACGCTACGGCATGGATGGTGTGATTGCCACCAACACTACCCTATCACGTGATGCCGTGAAGGGTTTGCCGCATGCGCAGGAAACTGGCGGTCTCTCTGGGCCACCCGTGCATGAATTATCGCTTAAAGTGATTTCATCTTTACGTCGCGAGTTAGGTCCTGATTTTGCCATTATTGGTGTGGGCGGGATTAACTCGGGACAACGTGCTCTGGAAAAGGTCCAAGCAGGTGCAAATGCTATCCAGCTCTATACGGGACTCATCTATCAAGGTCCACACCTGATTCGTGAGTGTATGGATAGCTTGCGTGAAGCGCCACAATTTTTTCTTGACGGGCATCACTAGAGCGCCCATCGCCCCTATTAGTTGCTAGAGAATTAACTGAACATGGACGGTTTGGGACTGCTACGCAGTCCGCACCTTGTATCTCCGCCGTGAACGGCAAAGTTTTACGGCGCAACTCGATAAAGTCGTACTTTAGTGATGTAGGGGCTTTAACAAGGAGGCTAAGCACATAGACGTTAAGGTTTAATGAATCAATGGGGAACGATTCCTTATTAACTTGTCTATGGATGTTTGTGGGTTCAAGTCCCACCCATCACTAGAGCGCCCCATACCAGTCTAATCGTTAAACACAAAAAATCCCACATCAAAAAATGTGGGATTTTTCTTAAGTCTTGCTAGGTGGAATAAAATAGTGAAGTGAACGACGATCTGTTTCTTTGTAGAACATTACTGCTTATATTATGCTTTATTTTGCAGCTCCAATCACGCTGAGCTTCACCATCTCAACCTACACTTAGCGTAAATTTAAACCTTAATATTATTTACTTTGCTCATCCTCAAGCAAAAAGACTTCTTTGCTTAGAATTTCTTTAATTTTTGCCTTAGATAATCCTGCTTCAATCAGATCTGCTTCGAGCTTCACAAGCCTCTGATTAAACCGTTGCTTTGCTTCGTAAACACCGCGCGCAATAAAATCTGCATCCAAGTCACTTTCAAGGCGATAAAACTTAATATTCGATATACAAGAAAAAAACCAGTCATAACGCGCCGTTAATTCTTGAATGGCGATTGTCCCATGTGCCTCGCTAATTCCTTCATTACCTAAATAAACACTGCCTTGCAAATGATGAAAACCATGTTTTAACAAAACCGCTTTAATATCAGCATACGCATTGGTATAACTTGATACATGGTACTGTTCTTTGAGACAATCAGTATCCATATCGAACGTAATTAAATATCTACTCATAATCCTCTCTCTTGCATTTTTGTTTACTTAGACTATAGCGCACTTGTACAAGCTAACAATATTGAAGTCTAGCATTTTAACGTGTACCGATGGCTGATTCACTATTTTAAGATAGCTATTAACCCCATACCAGTCTAATCGTTAAACACAAAAAATCCCACATCAAAAAATGTGGGATTTTTCTTAAGTCTTGCTAGGTGGCCTCATGAAGAGACCGCCTTCAACTTAGCATAAGCTCTAATTAAGATGCTTTGCGAGCTGTAGTAGCAGCACGTGTAGCTGTAGTAGCAGCAGTTGTTGCAGCTTTAGTAGCTTGCTCAGTAGCTTTAACTGTTGCAGAAGCAGCAGCAGCTAGGTTAGATTCAGCAACTTCAACAGCTTGTTTAGCAGCTTTGTTGATTGAATCGTAAGCGTTGTTAGCAGAAGCTAATGTTGATTTCAATAGAGCAACAGCAGACTCAGAACCTGTAGGAGCATTCTTAGCTAATTGGTCGATTGACTCAGCCATGTTTTTCTGAGCTTGAGCAACTTGTGACTCAGACAATTTCAATAATTCGTTGCTAACTTCAGAAACGATTTCGTATACGTTCTTTGTGTAAGCAACAGCTTTCTCAGCTGAAGGTTGAGCTAAAGAAGTAACAAAAGCAACGGCTTCTTGTGGATCTTTCAACTCTGTAGCTTGTTGTGATGTCTCAGCAGCTTCACCTAAAGTTGCTTTGATAACTTTCAAGTTTAAATCAACTAGTTTCTCGAAACCAGAGAACAATGCGTCTTGAGCAGCAGCGATGTTAGTAACGGCGGCTTTCTGACGGTCTAAAAGTTGTTGTGGAACTGAACTCATAATAATCTCCTGAATAAATTAAGCGGTAATAAGTAATCATAAAAAAGCTGAAGGCTTATGCTCAAACAATTCAAGCCGATCACTTATGTTGCACTGCACAATTGTTATTATAATGACATATTTGAATTAATCAAGATTTTTTTTGCTGCGCTGCAAAAAAACTACGCATTTTGCCTAAAAACAACATATTTAACAATGCCTTAGCGAACTTGAGTATAGCGTGGAATATTGACAGATTGATGACAGAAATCAAATGATTTGCTGCAATGTCACAAAAGTAATATAGTTAGCCCCTGAGGTCAAGTATATGTATATAACCTGTCACAATTTTGCGACTTGTACACTACTTAGCTACGCCTTAATCTGAGCAGCCGCATGAATTGAGCTTGGGATTACTCACACTAAGCGACCATAGCCTAGTGACGATGAAATGGTTGCTGCTGCGCGAATCAATAAACCGCCCCATGATTCTTGCATACGCTCAATCGGTGCTGAGATAGAAAGCCCTGCCACTAACTTACCGGTATTATCATAGACGGCAGCAGCAATACAGCGCACCCCGATTTCTAATTCTTCATTATCGCGCGCAAAGCCATACTGACGCACCAAGGCCACTTCTTGTTCCAAGCGGTCTAAAGTCACAATGCTATTCGGTGTCGTCCCAGGTAATCCTGTACGACTGGCATAAGACTTAATCAGTCGCGGCTCCGCTGCGGCAAGGAACAACTTCCCGACTGAGGTTAAGTGCAAGGGCGCCCGACCACCAATCGCACGCACCACTTGCATCCCTGAACGCGAACTCTCAGCACGTTCAATATAGACAATTTCATCGCCTTGGCGCACCGAGAGGTTAACCGTCTGCTCCGTCTCTTGATGCAACCATTGCATCGCCGGCATGGCCACCTCACGAATATTTAAGCGATCTTTCACAATGGCGCCCAACTCTAATAGGCGTAAACCTAATTGATAATGTCCGCTATCGAGGTGCTCAAGAAATCCAGCTAAGACTAAATCCGACATAATACGATGTGCCGTCGAGGTATGTAGGCCCGTTAAGCTCACAATCTCTTTGAGCAATAGTGGCTGTTGGTGCTGAGCCACGATATCGATAATACTGAATGCGCGCTCAAATAATTGTGCCGACATCTTATTGGCACATGGCGATGGATCCTCATTTAAGCGCACACGGTGCTTTCTGTTTGCCGTCATGGAGTTATTCTTAATGGATTGGCTATATTAGACAGCCCCTAGGTCTGTTTATCCTAGCGGCTAGCCATGGAGTTTTTAGTGAAGTGACTGTATCTGACTTATGATTCAGCATGAAAGCGTCCACCCACGCGTAAAATAGCACCGCGTAAGTAATCAAAGGCTTCATCAACGAATGGGCTATAACCCTTAACCCCGACATCAATGAACGGGGGCTTACCATCACGTGAGACCGTCGGTAAGCTGAAGGTCGTCACCTCATCCCACTTAGACTCAATATGTTCTAGCGCAGGTGTCAAGCGAGACTCAGGAATCGAATACACAATGATTGATTTCACGGTCGGTGGCTTCATATTATGTAAGTGCTTATAGCGCGTATCCAATGTCCATTCAATCATTGGCCAAGCCATCTCAGGGAAGCCTGGAACAAAGGTATGGTTTTGAATATAAAAGCCAGGAATCTTATTATAGGGATTCGGTACAATTTCAGCACCAACAGGAAACACACCCATGGCTAAGCGACGCTGATTTTCTGGGGTGCCTAAATCAGGAGAACCAATACCTTGCTTGGCTAAATCTTGCATACGCTCTTGAATTAAGACTGAAGCCTCAGCATTCAGTTCAAGCTCTACCCCTAAGGCAGCCGCCATCGCTTCACGCGTCTTGTCATCAGGTGTCGCACCAATACCACCACTTGAAAATACAATTTCACCACTGGCTAAGCTGCGCTTATATTCAGCCGTCAAGACTTCGAGATCATCGGGTAAAAAGCGCGCCCATGAAAGTTGCAAGCCGCGGTCGCCAAGCAACTGTATGACTTTATTAAAATGCGAATCTTGGCGACGGCCTGATAAAATCTCATCACCGACTACCACTAAGCCAATTTTTTGTTGCTCTGACATGCTTGACTCCTAAAATTGAATTATTTTATGTCCACAATCTACTATACTATACCAGTTATATCCTCTTGCACACCACTATGTTAATCCAGAATCCCACACACAAAGCTGAGCAAACTATCGCCACATTAGCAAACACTGAGGGGCTAACCATCGCCTGCTATTGCGCACAATGGTGCGATACATGTGGCGGCTATAAGCATGACTTAGCGCAACTCAGCGAGCATTATCCGCAACATTGCTTCTTATGGATTGATATCGAAGACGACCCAGACTTACTTGATGACTTCGATGTGGAGAACTTCCCCACCCTGCTGATCCAGAAAGACGATAAGAACTATTTCTTCGGCACCATGTTGCCCCATATCAGCCACTTGGAACGCCTGATTCAACGTGTACAGCCTGATGACCGCGGTGTTGAAGGCCCAGCTAATTTAGCTGAGCTTCTAGCTGAAGTGTAAATTAAAACAATCATCAAGTTAAGCGACATGCGCGAAGAACTATCTAGCTGCGCTATTCACGCAGCTCTGCGCATGTAAGTAATCTTCACACGCAAGCAATCTGAGCGCGCAAATCTAATTAACTATTTTTCTTAGTCGGGCGACCGCCTAATAGCACTGCTAACATTTCACCCTGTCCTGCTGCTGGGGCCCATTCGCGCTTAGCCTCTTGTGGCGCTGGCGTTGCCGTATCTTTCGCAGCATCATAAGGACGATAGAAAAACTCATCAATCGGCGCAGGCTTAGCCGCAGGATAATGTTTCGCAAAACCATCATGACGTTCATGACGGCCGTGGCGCTCATGTTTCTCATGGCGATGACCACGATCATCACGACCATAACGCGCTTGACGATCACGCGACGAACTTGGCAGATAACGTTGCAAGAACTCTTCAGGAATCACCAACTCATCCTTAGGAATCGGTGCCTTAATCAGCTTCTCAATATCATTTAATAGGTTTTCATTCTTGTCCGAATAAAAAGCAATCGCATGACCTGATGCACCAGCACGACCTGTACGACCGATACGATGCACATAGTCTTCCGCATTATAGGGTAGGTCAATATTAATCACCCCATCTAAACCCGCCACATCTAAACCACGCGCCGCCACATCGGTGGCCACCAAGACGCGCACTTCACCCGCCTTAAATGACTCTAGGGTTCGCGTGCGTTCCATCTGCGATTTATCACCATGGATGGATTCAGCAGTAATGCCCTCTTTCGCCAATTCACGCGCAATCCGTGAGGCGGCAATCTTGGTATTAGAGAAAACAATGACCTGTGCTAAATCTTGTGACTTCAATAAATAAATTAAGGCGGCTTTGCGCTTCTCTTCGGGAATCTTATACGCTACTTGGGTCACAGTGGAGGCCGTCGCATTGTTCGCCGCGACACTAATTTCCACTGGATCTTTTAAGAAGGTACGCGCTAGTTTACGAATTTCTGGACTGAAGGTTGCCGAGAATAATAGACTCTGACGTTGCTTAGGTAGGTACGATAAGATGCGCTCAAGATCTGGCATAAAACCCATATCCAGCATGCGGTCGGCCTCATCCAGCACTAACACATTCACTTGGGATAGGTTGACGTTCTTCTGTTCAATATGGTCGAGTAAGCGGCCTGGTGTAGCAATTAAAACTTCGCAGCCACGGCGTAAGGCATCACGTTGTGGACCAATATCCACACCACCAAACACGACTTCAGCACGCAATGGCGAACTATCCGAATAGCGCTTCACATTATCGGCAACTTGGTCGGCCAATTCACGCGTCGGCGTTAGGATCAAGGCACGTACAGGGTGGCGCGCAGGTGAGGTACTATGACTGGCGAAAGGCATCATACGATGCAAAACAGGTAAAGTAAAAGCCGCTGTCTTACCTGTACCCGTCTGTGCTGCTCCCATAACATCGCGCCCATCAATCACGGGACCAATCGCTTGCGCCTGAATCGGCGTAGGCTTGGTATAACCAGATAAGGCGATGGCTTTTAAAATATCAGGATGTAGGCCAAATTCATTAAAACTTGCAGGTGTTGACATGGATTCAGTAGCGGTTTCTGTCGCGCTCATAGCGTACTCAAATTAAAGATATAACTTACCATTTTACTCCTGCACCCTGCTGCTTTGAGTTTTTTTGCCGGATTGACACTAAATATCGGCGATAAAAGGCAAAAAATCGCTTAATCCCACATAAAAGAAACAATCTTTTGGCCTCGTACATACCCAAAATCAACAGTTCCTAGTACAATTAGCTGCATATTTTCAATTTTTTGCTGGGATGATTTATGTCGAGCTCTACTACTGAAACCATTATTGTTACTGCTGAAGATTTGCCACTACACTGTCCTGGTCCGAATGCACCGCAGTGGAGTATGCATCCTCGTGTCTTCTTAGACATTGCATCAACAGGTGAAGTGAGCTGTCCATATTGTTCAGCACATTACAAGCTTAAAGAAGGCGAAAAAGTGCATGGCCACTGAACCTAAACCAAGTGTTCAGCGCTTGGTTTTTGCGAGCGCTGAAGAGGTTGAACAACACTTCTATGACGCCATCAAGAACTGCGATATTGACGCATTAATGCAGGCTTGGGCTGATGATGAAGAGATTATTTGCATTCATCGTGAAGGCAAGCGCTTGCTTGGTCCTAAGCAAGTGCATAATTCTTGGCGCGATATCTTGACGCAAAACTGCAAGTTTAGTGTTGAGCGCAAAGACAAGCGCGTGATTAATAGTGGTATGACGGTGATTCATGTAATGCTTGAGAAGATCACCCAAACCACCGCTGAAGGCTTGATTGAATCGGTCTGTCATGCGACCAATATTTACCAGAAAGACTCTCGCGGTTGGCACTTAGTGATGCATATGGCCACAGCAGCGCCTGGCTCCTACCTAGAGCAAGTTGAAGCGAAGAACTTTCCTGGTTACTTCCATTAAACTAGTCTTAAGTGATTGAGCGGATTACGGTCAGCCCGATAAACCATTTAATGATCGGACTACAATGAACCGACAAAATATTCAATGAGCGGACAGTTAGACAAGAGCCCATTCAAACCACCCTTCTGGCTCCCTGAAGGACAAAGTCAAACCATTATTGGTGCCCGCTTTGCGCGCCATCCTACGATTCAATTCCAGCGCGAACGCCTGAATACCGATGATGGCGATTTTATTGATCTGGACTGGAACATTCCAGGCTTGCATGAAATTAATGCTGAATTAGTTCAGCCGCAATCTCAACTTTCCTCCAAGCAACACAACACTTCAGAACTCGAGCATGGGTCATTAGCGCACGCGCCACTTCAAGCAATCTCTAGGGAAAACTCACAGCAAGAAACTACACTACTCTCCTCACAGCAAGAAACTACGCCACGCTCCTCACAGCAAGAAACTGCGAGACTCACGCACCCAGAGTTCACTGGCCCTGCATTAGTGCTCTTTCACGGTCTAGAAGGCTCTAGCGAAAGCCACTACGCCCAATCAATTTGTCATGATTTTCGTCAGCTCGGTTGGGCCGTTGTCGTTGCTCACTTTCGTGGCTGTTCAGGTGAAAATAACCGTCTACCGCGTTCCTATTTCTCAGGGGACACTGGCGATGTCGCCTATATTATGCAAAACATTCAGCGCCGCTTACCGAATGCGCAATGGTATGCAGCAGGCGTCTCCATGGGCGGCAATGTCTTATTAAAATATGCGGGCGAGCAAGGTTCGTACTTAAAGCACCTTAAAGCAATTGCCGCGATTTCCGCACCCACGAATTTGCATGCCTGTGCCGAACAACTAGGACGCGGCTTCTTCTCCAAGCAGATTTATACCCCCTACTTTCTCATCGGCATGAAGAAGAAAATGCGTGAGAAGCACCAGCAATGGGGTGATGAAATTCCCTTAAAGAAAATTCTCGCCGCTCAGACTATCTTTGACTTTGATGATGCGTATACGGGACCGATTCATGGTTTTGCTGGCGCTGCAGATTATTATCGTCGCTGTTCTTCTCAACCAGGCTTAGCAGATATCCAAGTGCCTTGCTTGGTATTAAATGCGAAGAACGATCCCTTCGTGCCAGCGTTCAGCTTACCTAAGCCTCACGAAGTTTCGTCCTATGTCACCTTACATCAGCCCGAACATGGTGGTCATGTCGGCTTTTCCCAAGGACGCTTCCCATCGCAGCACGGCTGGTTAAGCCAACGTTTACTGCGGTTTTTTACGGGACGTTGAGTACTTGAAGATGCAGTGACTTTTCCTAAGTAAGACGTATTCCTTAAGTCCACGGTTTTTAACTAAATCAGGCCTTTTATCCAAATAAGATTTCTTAAACTTTTCTTCTGCTTATCTGGATTTTGTAGTTCAATTTCTCAAGGTTAGTCGTGAATGAGTATCCACTATCCAAGCAGGCTTTAAGTTTTATGTAGTTGCAAATTACTTAACCAGGCGGGCTTTTGCATACGACCAGCAGCCGATAGGCGCACCCAAGTTGCAAGCGCCACTACAATGCCGAAAGACTCCACAATCGCCGCGGGAACCCACATAATGATGCCACCAATACTTTGATCTTCAAGCGCCGTTATCGGCACAGCTCGGCCGCAGACATCAAACAAGGGATATAAATCATAAGGCACGAAAGCGATATAGATGCCCGCCACAATCTGTGGTGCCATGGTTAAGATGGGCGAAATCACGCGCTCTGTGGGAGTCATCGCTGCCAGTTTGCCGCCTCGGCCATGGGTTTGCCACCAGCGACCGAAAGCTGTCGTCGCCGTAATCGGTCGCGCCACATAAGGGCGGCGATCAATCACCAAGTTCCAATAGAGAAAGCCACTAATCACTACCGACCAGTTCATCACACGGTATAAGCGCCAGTCCAGCATGGAATAGAATTGCACGGTCGGCTCTAACCATACCAAGACCAGAAAGACAAACATAAAGGGGACTAGGAATTTATTCGTCAGCACCGCTTCAATCACCTGGCAGGTGCGAGTTTGTCGGAAATTCTTTAAGGCGATTCGCCAAGAAAGTGGCATACCTGCGCGTAACACTTGCCCTGGATAGGACAGCATGATTAACAGAGGGCCTAGATGATGTAGAACAAGATGCTGGGCGCGATGGGCAAAGAACACCCGCTCAGCGTAATAGTCCACATGCGTATGCATGGAGAGATAGAGCAGTACAAATCCTGTCCAGAAATACCACTGGCGCGCCCGAGCAACCTTATGGACCAATGTCCCGCGCACAAATAATACGCCGCTGATTATAAACAGTAGCACCAAGGTGGGCGAAAATTCCCAGGGACTCATCCAATGACTTAATTCTAAATCCATACTAACTCATTAATTTAATGCAGTATTTTACCGAATTTATGCTTCTATGTGCGGATATTGTGGATTATATTGAGAGTCATATCAGGAAATTTACAAATAAGTTGTGATTCGCTTAGAGAGTAAACTAGGCGCTATAATTGATACGTTTCTGATGAGAAGATAGTCAACTCTGCTATCCCATCTCTCAAATTCTACTCTGGTGAAAACAATTGACGATGGAAAACTTTGACTTTGATATTGCCATTCTTGGTGCTGGCCCTGTTGGTTTAGCGTTGGCGATTGGCTTAAGTAAACTCGCTGAAAAGAAGCCTGCAAACTCAACTCAAGCGCTGCGCATTGCCTTATTCCAAGGCCAACAAGTCCCTATCCCTCCTGAGAAAGACACGCGTGTCTTAGCCTTAAATCATGGCAGTCGTGTCTTCTTAGAGGCAATTGAGGCCTGGCCCAATAAGAGCACCGATATCAAGACCGTCCATGTGTCTCAGAAAGGGCGCCTTGGCCGCACCCTCATTACCGACGCAGAGATGGCGGTGCCACGCTTAGGTAGCATGGTGTCGTATGCGTATCTACATCAATCGCTGAGCACTCGCCTAGCCAATACCCCAGTGACTATCTTATCGGGTGAGCTTGCCAGTGCCCAAGCGCCAGCACAAGATGATTCTTGTCAAAATATCGCTGGTGCTATGGTCACGCAAGGTGAGCACAAATACCGCGTGCGCTTAGTGATTCAATGTGACGGTTTACGCGCCCAAGATATTCAGCGTCAGTATGATCAGCATGCTTTGATTACCAGTGTCTATGTGCGCTATCCGCAACCAGGTTGGGCCTGGGAACGCTTTACGCAAGAAGGGCCGCTAGCTGTTCTCCCCCACCCTATTTTTCCTGGTGCTCAATCGATTGTATGGGCAACGAGCCCGACTAAAGCACGTCAGCTCCTTGAGATGCCTGAGGCTGAGTTCGAGCAGGCTTTATTAGAGCACTTTGGTGATCGCTTGGGTCGCTTTACGCTGGCAGAAAAGCGGGCAATTTTCCCGCTCCATCTGAATGTAAATACGCATACCGTCAAACCCAGTATGGTGGTGATTGGTAATGCCGCCCAAACTCTCCACCCAGTAGCGGGTCAAGGCTTAAACCTAGGCCTGCGTGATGTCGCGACGCTGCTAAACTGTCTCGCCCCTTGGTTAAATCATGTGCAACAAGATGTGCAAACCTTCTTGCTGCGTTATCAAGAAGCGCGCAGCATTGATCGCCGTATTACTTGGGAATTAACTGATTTCTTGCCACGAGTTTTCACCACCAAGAATCCCCTAGTGGAGCATGCTTGTGGTTTGAGTTTGCTCGCCATGGATATGGCAAAACCTCTACGTCAACCCTTAACCACGCAGCTCTTACAAGGTTTTAGGCCTTAATTAATTGGAAAAAGTGCTGGTTTGTTTAGTCGAGCTGAGCTTTTGAAAAAGGCACTGGTTTATTTGGACGAGAAGGTTTTGTGAAAAAGGCGTTGGTTTATTTAGCCTAGCTGAGCCTTTTAAAAAGGTGCTGGTTTAGTTAACGTTGAGTTGAGTCTTCATTTCAGACTCAACTAGCCTTCTTCACGAAACTGAAACAATGCGACCGAAGATACTGGCGGTCAATTGTCCAAATATGGAACACAGGCCACCCTTAAGAATCGTAAATAATTGCGCATTTTTTACACAAGTGCTGCTAGCTTCGTTAAAATCACGACATGAAAATTGGTCCTTGGCAACTTCCCAACCCTATCTTTGTAGCGCCCATGGCTGGCGTTACTGATCGTCCCTTCCGTCAGCTTTGTAAGCGACTAGGGGCGGGTTATGCTGTGTCCGAAATGGCGGCCAGCAATCCTAAACTCTGGGATAGTGTCAAGACCTCTCGTCGACTCAACCATGACGGAGAAATCAATCCTATCGCCGTGCAAATTGCGGGGGCTGATCCAGAGATGATGGCGCAAGCCGCGGTATTTAATATTAATAAGGGTGCGAAAATCATCGATATTAATATGGGCTGTCCCGTTAAGAAAGTATGCAGCGTCGCTTCGGGTTCGGCACTTTTGCGTGATGAAAACCTGGTGGTAGCTATTTTGCAGGCGGTGGTGAAGGCTTGTCAGCCTTTTGAAGTGCCTGTCACCTTGAAGACCCGCACGGGCTGGGATCACTCACATAAAAATGCCTTGCGCATTGGTGAGCTCGCGCAAGATATTGGTATCAGTGCGCTGACCTTACATGGGCGCACACGCGCTGATCTTTACACAGGTGAGGCAGAATACGATACTATTAAACAAGTTAAGCAAGCTTTAGAGATTCCCGTGGTCGCCAATGGCGATATTGATTCTCCACAGAAAGCGAAATTCGTGCTTGACTACACAGGTGCTGATGCTATTATGGTTGGCCGTGCGGCTCAAGGTAATCCATGGATTTTTCAACAAATCAATCATTACCTTCAGACTGACACTCAACTCGCACCGCCAGATTTTGCCCATATGCAAGAGATCCTTCTTGGCCATCTGCATGAGCATTATCAGTTTTATGGAGAGCATACAGGCGTGCGTAGTGCACGTAAACATATAGCCTGGTATGTGTCACACTTGCCACAAGCGCAAGCATTTATTGATGAGATGAATCAGATTAACACGAGCGCAGAACAATATACGCTGGTGGAGAACTGGTTTTCTCAATTAATTGATCAGCACGATCTAGCTCTTACTCATTAACCCAATAATATGACAAAACCAATACCAATTGACGAATGTATTCGTACTAATTTAGCCGCCTATTTTAAAGAATTAGGGCAAAATCCCGCTAATAATATTTGGGATATGGTGATGAGCAGCGTTGAAAAAGCCATGCTCGAAACCGTTATGCAGCAAGCTGAAGGCAATCAATCGAAGGCCTCAGAGATGCTTGGCATTACGCGCAATACATTACGTAAAAAACTTCTTTCTCATCATCTTATTTAAGACGCATCATGAAATTATCTACTGCTTTGTTATCGGTTTCAGATAAAACCGGGATTGTTGAATTTGCTCAAGCGCTTGCGGCACGTGGCATTAAATTACTGTCTACAGGTGGCACCGCTGCCCTGCTTAAGCAAGCGGGCCTTGAGGTCACCGAGGTCGCTGAGCACACGGGCTCACCTGAAATCTTAGACGGTCGTGTGAAAACTCTGCATCCTAAAATTCATGGTGGTCTATTAGGTCGTCGTGACGATGAAAAACACTTAGCGACAATGGCTGAGCATGGTATTGCAGCGATTGATTTGCTTGTGGTGAACTTATACCCTTTCCGTGAAACCATTGCTAAGCCGAATTGCAGCTTTGCCGATGCGGTCGAGAATATTGATATTGGTGGCCCAGCCATGTTGCGTGCTGCGGCTAAAAATCACGGTACGGAAGTTGGCGGTGTAACCGTAGTTATCGATCCTTCTGACTATACTCAAGTATTGCAAGAGATTGATGAATTTGGTCAGCCTTCATATGGTTTACGCTTAAAATTAGCCACTAAGACTTATGCCCATACTGCGGCGTATGATGGTGCTATTGCCCAATACTTAAGCAGCTTAGTCGATGCTGAGCCGGCGCAAGATGCACAACCTACGCGTAAGCAATGGCCAAGTACCATTACCCTGCAATTACAGCAGCATCAAGAATTGCGTTACGGTGAGAATCCGCACCAACAAGCCGCCTTCTATTTAGATCCTATCACTGGTGAAGGTCTACTTGGTCGCTACCAACAATTGCAAGGCAAGGAATTGTCATACAACAATATTGCCGATGCGGATGCTGCTTGGGAATGTTCACGCAGCTTTGATGTGCCTGTCTGCGTTATCGTTAAGCACGCTAACCCTTGTGGTGTGGCGATTGCTGAGAATGCATTTGCTGCCTATCAGAAAGCTTTTAAGACCGACCCTACCTCAGCTTTCGGTGGCATTATCGCCTTCAACCGTACGGTTGATGTGCAAGTGGCGCAGGAAGTCAGCAAGCAATTTATGGAAGTTTTATTAGCCCCGGATTACACGCCCGAAGCTTTAGAACTCTTAGCTGCTAAGAAAAATGTGCGCGTATTAAAAGTCGCCAGCGGCTCAGCGCAGAACCCATTTGACGTGAAACGCGTCGGTGGTGGCTGGTTAGTACAAGATCCTGACGCTTTCGACGTACCCGTTGAGTCCCTCAAAGTCGTCACGAAAAAGCAACCGACCGAGCAACAATTGAAAGACTTGATGTTTGCCTGGAAAGTCGCGAAGTACGTGAAGTCGAATGCCATCGTATTCTGTGCCGACGGTATGACCATGGGCGTCGGTGCGGGTCAAATGAGCCGTCTTGACTCAGCACGTATCGCGTCGATTAAGGCCGAAGCCAATGGTTTAAGCTTGAAAACCACTGCCGCGGCTTCAGATGCCTTCTTCCCTTTCCGTGATGGTCTCGATGTGATTGTGGCCGCCGGTGCCGATTGTATTATTCAGCCAGGTGGTAGTATCCGTGATGATGAAGTGATTGATGCCGCTAATGAACATGGTATTGCCATGGTCTACACAGGCACTCGTCATTTCCGTCACTAATCCGCTGCGCTCGCCTAAGCAGCAGTGCAAGTGTGAATCTATTAACGGTAAGGTGTAAACATGCGCCCATTCAACGGTGAGCACTAAGACGTGAGAATTCTTGGTATTGACCCAGGTCTGCGTCGCACTGGTTTTGGTATAGTGGATGTGCAAGGTATGCATATCCACTATGTCGCCAGCGGTACGATTGTGGTACCGAGTGATATTGCTCTGCACTTACGCCTTAAAGACATCATGGACCATATCCGTGAAGTCATTCAACACTATCAGCCCAGTCACTCCGCACTGGAAAAAGTCTTCGTTAATACCAACCCCGCTTCTACCCTCTTACTGGGTCAAGCGCGTGGTGCCGCTATGTGTGCCCTTGCCGATTGTGGTCTCGATGTGGCGGAATATACAGCGCTGCAGATTAAGAAATCCGTGGTGGGCCGTGGTCATGCCACCAAAGAGCAGGTACAGTTAATGGTGCAGCACTTACTGAAGCTCAATGGGGTGCCTGAAGCCGACTCGGCGGATGCACTAGCCTGCGCCATTACGCATGCACATGTCTTCCCATTAGCTGAGAAATTAAGGCGCCAAGAGACGGATTTAGCTAACAAGCCACGCTTACGCGGCGGTCGCTTGATGTGAGTTAAAGACAGGGTTTACGCTGTACACTTAAGCAATAAAGGTCCGCAGGATTTTTCATAGTACGAAAATGAACGTTTACGTTGCGCACTTAAGCAATAAAGGTACGTGTTTGGTCTGCAATCGAGCGAGCAATCGTTTACGCTATACACTTAAGCAATAAAGTGGCGACATACGTTAAAAAGGCTCTAGAGGAACAGACTCAAAAACTCAAGGAAAAAGGAAAAATATGATTGGTCGTATTAATGGTATTTTGATTGAGAAATTACCGCCCACTATCTGCGTGGATGTGAATGGCGTGGGCTACGATATTGATGTACCCATGAGTACGCTCTATGACTTGCCCGACATTGGTGCTAAAGTTGCGCTCTACACCCATCTCACGGTGCGCGAGGATGCGCATATTTTGTATGGCTTCTTGCGTCCCGAAGAACGTACCGCATTTCGTACCCTGATTAAGGTCAGTGGCATTGGTGCGCGCACAGCTTTAGGTATTTTATCTGGCATGAGTACGCAAGACTTAGCGGCGGCGATTAATAATCAAGAGGTCGGCCTTTTAACCAAAGTGCCTGGAATTGGACCGAAGACCGCTGCGCGACTTTTACTCGAACTCAAAGGCAAGTTCCATGCCGTATCAAGCGCGACTATCGCTCCTCAACAGTCAGATAAAAATGATATACTGAACGCCTTAATCGCTCTGGGTTATTCTGAAAAAGAGTCCTTAGCGGCGGTCAAGTTATTGCCTAATGATGTCTCTGTTTCGGATGGTATTCGTCAAGCGCTGCAACAATTGGCGCGTTAAGTGAGAGGCCGAGTAAAGTCTACGGTTACAGCTTAACGATTTGCAGTTAAGTGTTACTCTTTGAGGCTTACTCATACGATTGAAAGATGTTGAAGAATTACTGATTTATTATGCACAACAACTGGCTCCTTGTGAGCAAATAATATTCTTGGTGGAAACAACGATATGAAAAAAAACTTCTTAAGTAAAATTTTATTCGCCGGTGTGATGGCGGGTGCCGTATTTTCAAGCAGCGCCATGGCTGAGCAAACCATTAAAGTAGCTTATGCACTAGCCAAGAACTCACACTACGGTGCGGCGGCAGACGCCATGGAGAAGTCTCTGGCAGAAAGCACCAACGGTAAATTCAAGGTTCAACACTTTGAAAACAGTGCCTTAGGTGGTGAGCGTGAAGTAATTGAGGGCCTACAATTGGGCACGATTGATGCAGCGGTTCTATCAACCGGTGCCATCCTTAACTTCGTACCACAAGTGGGTGTGTTTGATATCCCTTTCTTATTCCGTGACTTAGAGCATGCACGTAAAGTATTGGATAGTCAGTTAGGTCAAGATATGTTGAAAGAGTTCAACAAGCGCGGTTTAGTGGCTGTGGCTTGGGGTGAGCAAGGTTTCCGTCATATGACTAACAACAAGCACCCTATCAATACGCCAGCCGACTTGAAAGGCTTGAAGATTCGTACCACTGAAAATCCAATTCATATCTTGGCCTTCAGTGAGTTAGGTATGTTACCAACACCTATGGCATGGCCTGAAGTGCAGACTGCACTACAACAAGGCACGATTGATGGTCAGGAAAATCCAACATCGGTTATCGTATCTGCCAAGTTAAATCAACAACAGAAATTCATGTCGTTAACCGCGCACGTGTATGCACCTGGCGTGATTGTTTACTCGCCTTCAGTGTATAACGCATTGACTGATGAAGAGAAAGCGAAGTTCGATGAAGCCGGTAAATTAGCCGCTAAAGCCATGCGTGACTTTGTTGATAATGTGGAAAAAGACGGCGTGCAAAGTCTAAAAGACGCGGGCATGCAGGTGAACGACGTTGATCGCAAAGCCTTCGCTGACATTGTGCAGAAAGTGTATCCTGAATATCACAAGAAATTCACCAAAGAGCTTGTTGAGTCTATTCAAAATACGCAGTAATCCCTTGCTTTACCACGAAGGGTTAGCCGTCTGATTTGCTAACCCTTTTTCGCTTTATGGTTGGCGATGCATTTATGGGCCTAGTCGCGCATTAAATATCTAGGCCCGTCACCATAATCAATGTCCTTTCTTATTGTTTTGACTTTTTAACTCGCCTATCAAACGCCTATAAAGTGGCCCACCACCTTATCGTCAATACTTACATTGATGTTTCCTACGCCGAGTTAGCTTGTTTTCATGGCAGCGTTAATGCGCTTTACTATTATGAAATCAATCATTCGTTTTCTCGATCGCACCCTGTTTAAATTGGTGTCTTTTTTCGCTCAGTTGCTCCTGCTTTCCGCAGTCATCACGGGCATTTATCAAGTATTTACGCGCTTTGTCTTACAGTCCCCTTCAGCTTGGACTGAGGCCTGGACACGCTCAGCCTTGATCTGGGTAGTTTTCTTAGGGCTCGTACTGGCTTTCCGTCATGGTGAGATGCTTAAAGTGGATGTATTAAATAATCTACTGCCACCTAAGGGCCGCCGTATTATTTTCCATTTTGCTAATGCTATGTGCGTGGCCTTCTTAGGCTTTTTAACCTGGATTGGTATTGATATGACATACCGTGTGCGCTTTCAAAGCATCGCCGGTTTAGATTTCTCAATTTCTTGGATTTACGCCTCCATCCCCATAGGTAGTGCCATCGCTCTGCTTGCGGTTCTGGTCTATTGGTTTAATCCTGAACCATTAGATCATCAAGCACACATAGCGGAGTAAGACGATGTCGCAAATTATGATTATTTCAATGCTACTGTTTTTCATCTTAACGATTCCAGTAGCAGTCTCAATTGGTTTAGCCTCCCTACTCGGGATTCATGTTGCGGGTATTAACTGGTTAGTGGTAGCACAACAGTTCTATGCCGCCTTGGATAAATTCCCCCTCGCCGCGATTCCTTTCTTTATCTTAGCCGGTAACTTGATGCAAGCCGCTGGGATTTCAGAGCGTATGGTGAACTTTGCCAAGAGCTTAGTGGGCAATATGCAAGGTGGTTTAGCGTGTAGTTGTGTGATCACCTGCATGATCTTCGCGGCCGTAGCAGGCTCAAGTGTGGCCACGACTTTCGCCGTGGGTGCGATCTTAATTCCCGCCATGGTCAAGCACGGTTATCCCAAGCCGTTTGCCGCGTCTCTACAAGCGACTGCGGCTGAGTTAGGTGTGATTATTCCGCCATCGGTGCCAATGATTTTGTTTGCCGTATCGACACAGACTGACTTGGGTTCGCTGTTTATCGGTGGTATTTTGCCTGGCTTTTTAATTGCAGGCGCTTTAGTGCTGTATGTTTGGTTATATGCGAAAAAGAACAATCTTGGCTTGCGTGACGGCGAGAATCGCTTGAGCTTCTGGAAGGCATTCAATCAAGCAAAATTAGCGCTGCTAATGCCGGTGATTATTCTTGGTGGAATTTACGGTGGTATCTTTACCCCCACTGAAGCCTCGGTAGTGGCGGTAGTATATGCACTCCTAATTGGCATGTTTGTCTACCGCACCTTATCCTTCAAGTCCTTAAGCACAACATTTAGGAATGCGGCAATTGGTACCGCGGTGATTATGTTCTTGATTGCGAATGCGGGTCTGTTCGGTTTCTTGCTGAATCGCGCGGGTATCCCACAGCAATTAGGTGAGTGGTTAGCGCATGTGTTCAGTGATAAGTACACCTTCTTACTGGGTGTGAATGCTGCCTTGTTCGTGATTGGTATGTTTATTGAGACCTCGGCCTCTATCGTGGTGCTTGCGCCATTATTGCTACCCGTTGCGGTTGGTTTCGGCGTCGACCCTGTACACTTTGGCATTATTATGGTGGTGAACTTGGCCATGGGTATGATTACCCCACCATTCGGTGTGAACCTGTTTGCCGCTTGTGCGGTAGCGAAGATGTCAGTCGATCAGCTGATACGGCCGCTGATACCGTTTGTCGCGGTGACCTTACTCTGCTTACTGCTGATTACCTATATTCCGTGGTTTGCGCTCGGTTTATTATAGCCCTTAGTTCATGATGAAGCAGATTTGCGGGGGGGTTTAATTCGAACTGTCGCGGGTCTGCTCTAAGCGGTTCGACTGTATGGTTGAGTTCATTGTTTGCATGAGTTCTTTGTGTCAGGGCCCGCAGAAAGTCAGTTTACAGGCCAATTCGCTAATCGAGCGTGAATCTTTTATAATGGGACAAGTTCTTCGCACTTGCCCCATTTTCTTTTAGACCTAGCTTATGGCAATTTTCTTTGTAGCAATGTCTTATATAATGAAATAAGACTAGCCTAGAAACTTCTATATTATGGAGAGAACGCTATGCGCCCCTCTGAAATACTTGCCTCCAATAGAGATGCTGTCTTAGCAATTTTTGCGAAATACCCTAAGCTTGTGAACCCTAGAGTATTTGGATCGGTTGCTTCTGGACAAGACACTGAGTTAAGCGATATAGACTTCTTAGTGGATGACTTACCGCAAGCAACGCTATTTGATTTAGGCGGCTTATATGTTGAACTCAATGAGCTACTCGGCGTTAATGTTGATGTTGTCACTCCAGGGGATTTACCACAAAAATTTCGCGATATTGTTATTAAAGAAGCCGTGCCATTATGAGTAATTTGATGCGATTGGTAGACTATCTTGAGCATATTGAGAAAGCATGTGTTGATTGTATTGCCGATTTAAAAGGCATTACTCGA
The DNA here is from genome assembly GCA_030538255.1 of Pelistega sp. Lineage (GTDB taxonomy): Bacteria > Pseudomonadota > Gammaproteobacteria > Burkholderiales > Burkholderiaceae_B > Taylorella. The sequence continues at coordinate 34,345 of JAUNUI010000012.1, forward strand.
GAAACCTTTCTACTTGACAGCCAGATTCAACGCTCCGTGACGATGAGTATCATCATTATTGGTGAGGCATCAACAAAGATATCTCAACAATTTCCAGTTTTTGTTCAAGACAACCCACAAATACCTTGGATTGCAATGCGTGGTATTAGGAATCGTTTAGTTCATGGTTATTATGAAATCAATCTCAACACCTTATGGAATACCGCAACGACAAACATTCCAGAGGTTTATTCCCTTCTTTCAGTTTTAAAACTGAGAGCTGAATCTTACACTCAAAACATACAAAACCAATAGATCTGTGTGATGGAATGCTTAATACTTTAAATTGATATTTTGACAAAATAACATTCATGTAGTATTTCTGGGTGACATTGGTGTAAGCTTATACAGTGGTGTAAGCTTATACAGCCGAAAAACGCAATTGACACTTCACAATTCGAAAAGCACTAAGTATTACTTTTTTTATCCTCTCCTTTATGGCAATTTTCTCTGATAATCTTTCTGCTGCTAATACACGCCTAGTTTCGGCACAGACTTTCTCGCCTAATGAGGAGTCGGTTGAGCGTGCTTTGCGCCCTAAAACTTTGCAGGACTATACGGGTCAAGAACGTGTCTGTGAACAATTAGAGATTTTCATTCAGGCCGCCAAGCAACGTCAAGAATCTCTCGACCATGTGCTCTTGTTTGGCCCACCAGGTTTGGGTAAAACAACCTTAGCGCATATTATTGCCAATGAGATGGGTTCCCAGATGCGTCAAACTTCAGGACCTGTCTTGGAAAAAGCCGGCGACTTAGCGGCTATTCTGACCAATCTGCAAGCGCATGATGTCTTATTTATTGATGAGATTCATCGCTTATCTCCTGTGGTGGAAGAGATTCTCTACCCTGCCCTAGAAGACTTTCAAATTGATATCCTGATTGGTGAAGGGCCTGCTGCACGCAGCGTGAAAATTGATCTACAACCCTTCACCTTAGTCGGTGCGACTACGCGTGCGGGCATGCTTACCAATCCCTTACGAGATCGCTTTGGTATTATTTCTCGTCTTGAGTTTTACACGGCTGAGCAATTAGCCAAGATTGTGCAACGTAGTGCGCAATTACTCAACACCAGCATCACCCCTGAGGGGGCGCTTGAAATAGCACGTCGCTCACGTGGCACACCGCGTATTGCGAATCGCTTATTGCGTCGTGTGCGTGATTATGCGGATGTCAAAAATCAAGGGATTATTTCCAATGAGTCGGCTGCGGCTGCCTTGAGTATGTTAGAAGTTGACCCGCATGGTCTGGACTTAATGGACCGCAAATTACTCGAAACCATTATTCATAAATTTGATGGCGGTCCAGTCGGTGTGGATAATCTAGCAGCGGCCATCGGAGAGGAAAGTGACACGATTGAAGATGTGATCGAGCCGTATTTAATTCAGCATGGCTATCTGCAGCGTACCGCCCGTGGTCGTATTGCCACGCAAACCACGTGGCTGCACTTTGGCTTAAACCCGCCTGGCAAGAGCACGCATCCTGATTTGTTTTAATAGACTAACTCTCACGCAAGAAATTTAAGATATCGCTACCATAGGTATCGAGCTTATGTTGCCCTACCCCGCTAATATTGGCTAAGGCACGTAGGCTATCAGGCTGCTCGACAGCAATCTGCTGCAAGGTCGTATCATTAAAAATAAAATAGGCGGGAATACTATGCTCTTTCGCTAAGGCCAAGCGCCAGGCTTTTAAGCGTTCGTAACGCTCTTGTGCCGCCGCAGGTAAATCGACCAAGTTCTTCTTGCGATTGAACATAATATTCTTCGAGCGTGATGCACTGCGTTCTGACTCTTGGCGTAACATCAACACCTCATCGCCTTTTAAAATCGATTTAGCCGCAGCGGTTAAGACCAAGGTGGAATAGCCTTGATTATCAACCGTCAGGTAAGAGCGAGCTAAGAGTTGACGTACCACGCTATTCCAGCGATCCACAGTCAAATCCTTGCCAATTCCAAACACGCTTAATTCTTGGTGATGATTGTCTTGAACGCGTTGGTTCATCTGCCCCTGCAGAATATCAATGATGTGTTTTGCGCCAAATCGTTGGGCATACTTTCGATGCAACCAATATACGGCGGAGAGAAATTTCTGTGCTGCCTGGGTGCCATCCCAGAGCTTGGGAGGATTAAGGCAAACATCACAATTACCACAATCACCAATCTGCTGACCAAAATAGGCAAGTAATTGGGTACGGCGGCAAGTCGCGCATTCGCAAAGAGCTAGCATGGCATTCAATTGGCGTAAGGAACGTTGTTTAAACCCTTCGTCACCATTTGATATTTCAATCATTTTACGTTGTTGTACAACATCGTTTAAACCATAGGCCATCCATGCCGTGGCTGGCAGGCCATCACGCCCTGCTCGTCCAGTCTCTTGATAATAGCCTTCAATCGACTTAGGCATATCAATATGCGCCACAAAGCGCACATCGGGTTTATTAATCCCCATACCAAAAGCGATCGTCGCTACCATCACGATCCCTTCTTCTTGTTGGAAGCGCTGCTGGTTTGCGGTACGGGTCGCTAGGTCTAGTCCTGCATGATAGGCTAGGGCTTGGATACCTTGCTTGCATAAGAACTCAGCGATACTCTCCGTGCGACTGCGTGAAGAGCAGTACACAATGCCTGAATCACCCAGATGGTTCTCACTGATAAAGTGGAGTAATTGGCGGCGTTGGTCTATCTTCTCGACAATTTCATAGCGGATATTCGGACGGTCGAAGCTGCTGATAAAAGCCTGAGCATCTTGCAGTTGCAAGCGCTGCTCAATCTCGTGTCGAGTTTGACTGGTTGCAGTGGCGGTTAAGGCAATCCTTGGCACATCAGGCCAACGCTCATGTAGAATCGATAAGCCTAAATACTCAGGTCGGAAATCATGCCCCCATTGCGATACGCAATGCGCCTCATCAATCGCAAATAAAGAAATTCGTCCATAGTTCAGCATGCTTAAGCAACGTTCAGTCAAGAGGCGCTCAGGGGCAATATACAATAAGTCCAACTGACCCCGCGCCCAAGCATTCTCAACTTGTTGCGCTTCTTGCCAACTTAAGGTGGAGTTCAGATAAGCCGCTCGTACACCGAGCTCTCGTAATGCCTGCACTTGCTCTTGCATTAGGGCAATCAGCGGCGAGACCACCACGGCGGTGCCCTCTCGCACTAAGGCAGGTATTTGGTAGCACAATGATTTGCCCGCCCCAGTTGGCATCAAGACCAGACAATCCCCACCCGCTATCAGATGCTCAACAATCCTTTGTTGCTCACCACGAAAGTGGTCGTAACCAAACACGGTGCGTAAAGCCTCAAGTGCTGGTGTGGATGAGTGATCTAGAGATTCGGACACTATAAATTGCTAACCTAACTAAGAAACAGGAAAATATAAGAAACGAGAAAAATAATTAATTTAATTTAAAACTAATTGGCTTAAGCGCTACGTACAGTAAGCGATATCCCTTTTTATATAGCGGTTATTATAAGCGATTGTTTGTCCTACATCAGACTAATCGCCATTGCTTAGCGCTATAATTTGACTTTGTTTTTCTGATTGATTGGCGTAATAATTATGAAAATTGGTATTGCGGGTGCAGGACTATGTGGTCGTTTAGTGGCTTTTCTAATGGCACAGCAAGGTCACTCAGTGAGTGTCTTTGACCCAGCGAGTGGTCCGACGGACCCAGCCGCGGCAGCCTTCACTGCAGCAGGCATGTTAAGTCCCTTAGCTGAACTTGAAACCGCGGATGAGAACGTCTATCGCTTTGGCGAGCGCTCAGCCTCATTATGGACGCATATCATTCCTAAATTGAGTCTACCGGTTGAACTCCTCTTTCGTGGCAGCTTGATGCTGGCGCACCGCGGTGATGAAGGTGCGGCACAACGCATAATTTCCTTAATTACCCGCAAAGCACCCGATAATAAGTTGCCTGTTTTACTCAGTCGTGAGCAATTAGCCAATGAGGAGCCTGGCATTCAAGGTCCAGCCCATGCTTGGCTCTTACCTGATGAAGGGCAGATTCATACGCGTCAAGCTATGCAAGCCTTAGCGGCCTCCTGCCCTGATACCCATTGGCATTGGCAAGAGAAAGTTGTCACACTCGGTCCCGGCAAGATTCATACCGAACATGAGGTACATAACTTTGACTGGGTATTTGATACACGTGGTGTGGGTTCGCGTGAAGTGAAATACCCGAATACACAAACCCTATCATGTCAGAATGTGCGCGGTGTCCGTGGTGAAGTGCTCGGCCTGCATGTGCCTGGCTTGACTCTAACGCGGCCCGTGCGCTTACTACATCCACGCTATCGTGTATATATGGTGCCACGCAAGCCTGATGAGCTAGTCATCGGTGCCAGTGAAATCGAGAGTGAAGACCGCTCACCTATCTCGGTGCGTACCACGATTGAATTATTGACTGCCGCCCATAGCGTCTTGCCAGAAATCGCGGAAGCACGTATTATCAGAACTGAAACCAATCTACGTCCTGCGCTCATCGATAATCTACCACGCGTAGAATCTGAGCAAGGTCTAACGCGTATTAATGGTTTATTCCGTCACGGCTGGTTAATTGCACCAGCTACTGTAGAACAAGCCTTGCAATCTGTCTTAGGCGCTGATTACCGTGTAGACTCATGAACCAAACCATCCATATTTTCGTCAATGGCGCCGAGCGCCTCATCTCTGTGAACACAACGCTAGCAGAGCTTGTGGCACGCTTGCAGCAAGAAGCAGGTCAAGAGAATGATCCGCAAGCCTTAGCGACCGCTGTCAATGAAATTTTTATCCCGCGCACTTCACGTGCTGATACCCTCCTGCAAGAAGGCGATCAGGTTTTTACCTTCTCACCGATTACCGGTGGTTAACTTAAAGCTCACACTACTATGACTTACTCACTTGCCGATGTCACATTAAAAAGTCGTTTCTTTTTAGGTACGGCCACCTACCCTTCACCGAAAGTCCTCAATGATGCGATTATCGCTTCTGAGGCACAAGTGGTCACCGTGGGTCTGAAGCGCCAATTAGCGCCGGGTCAGAACTCATTGAGTAAGAGTACAACTGATGGGGTGGATAACACCTTCTTCCAGATGCTCAGACAGTCGGGGGCACATTTACTACCCAATACGGCTGGCTGCAAAACCGCGCGTGAAGCCATTACCTTAGCGCAGATGGCGCGTGAGATTTTCGATACGAACTGGATTAAGTTAGAGGTCATCGGTGACGATTACACCCTACAACCCGACCCGATTGCGCTCTTAGATGCCACCAAGGAGCTGATTGCCCAAGGCTTTGAGGTCTTTCCCTATTGCACCGATGATTTAGTCACTTGCAATCGCCTGCTGGACTTAGGTTGCCGTATTCTGATGCCATGGGGCGCACCGATTGGTTCTGGTCAAGGTCTCGTCAATCCGTATGCCTTACGTGTGCTACGCGCTCGCTTACCGGAAGCTTTCTTAGTGGTGGATGCAGGTATTGGCTCGCCAATGGATGCCGTGCATGCGATGCAGATGGGCTTTGATGCGGTATTGTTGAACTCGGCTGTGGCCCAATCACATGACCCCGTGCGTATGGCTGAGGCATTTAAATTAGCGATTCAATCTGGACGCTTAGCTTATGAAGCAGGGATTATGGCCAAGCAAGATATGGCCGTGCCAAGTACACAGGTCACGGGTCGTCCCTTCTTGCTCTAAGTTAAATCAGGTACATCCCAACACCATAGGCCACGATGCCTAGCAACATGGCAATACCGATATTCTTAGTGGCTTTCAGCGCGATACCAACAATCAAGACAGCCACCACATAAGCCCCGATATGCCATGCGCTAGGGGCCTTATGAATTTCTGAATAGAGCACCACCGCTGTCGTGCTCGTCAATAAGGCAGGACCTAATATGGCAAAGCGACCTGAGCCTAAGCGCGAGAGCCATTTGCTTTTTTGCATAATTAAAAAAGGCACTGCCCGCGTCGCATAGGTTAAGACAGCCATGGCCGCAATGGCGGCATACATTTCCCAACTGATCATTGTGCACCTACCTTATTCTCTGGCTCGACTAACATTACCCATGCACCTACCTTATTCTCTGGCTCGACTAACATTCCCCATGCACCTGCCTTACTCTCTGGCTCGACTAGCATTCCCCATGCACCTGCCTTACTCTTTAGCTTGACTAAGATTTCCCAATTAACCATGTTGCACCTGCTGACTCTGTGGTGTGTAGAAGATGCAAGCCACTGCCGCGCCAACTAAGATGGCCACTGTTGACCAACCTAGGGCCGCCACAATCACACTACTGAGGGCTGCTAATAGCAAGGCTCTTACCATAGGACCTTGAATCGTTAATAAGGTAACGGCAACGAACATGGCGGTGAGTGAGAAGCCCAAGGTCTGACCTAAGAGTGGGAATGAACGCGTAATCGACTCACCCGCGAAGATGCCAATGGCCGTGCCTGTTAACCACGATAGCCAGGCAAATATGCCTAAACCAAAGTGCCAAGCGGTCTTGCCCTCGGGTGCAATATCTTTTAACTTTAAATAACACACAGCAAAGACCTCATCGGTGAGATAGAACGCCTTGGCCAATCGCGTCTTTAAGCCCGGTGGGATATAGCGCTCAATAATCGGACCATATAAGAGATGGCGCACATTAATTAAGGCCACGAGAAACACCATGGTGACGATGGGCGTACCCAATTGCAAGGAGGCCAAGATTAAGAACTGACCACTGCCTGCATAGACAAAGAATGAAATTAAGAGCAGCTCAACAGGGCTTAGGCCCATGCTACTACCACCGACACCAAAGGCAAGGGATGCCGGAAGATACCCCAGCATGGTCGGCACAGCAGCCCGAATGCCTTGGATAAAATACGAAAGTTGAGATTTATGCATCTCGCCAAACCACCATTGTTTTTTCTTTATTTAAAGGATGTTCCATTATATAAGCCCCGAGTCCAAACAGTCTAGACAAGTTCTCTTCGCTTAAGGCCTCTCTCGGCACAGCATCAACGAGAATCTGTCCCGCATCGAGTAGGACCAAGCGATCGGCATAATAAGCCGCGATATTCACATCATGCAAAACCATTAAAACCCCTATCGGATGCGCGCGTGTTAATTCGCGTACGGCTCGCATTAACTCATGTTGATACTTCGGGTCTAAAGCATTCAAGGGCTCATCAAGGAACAAGTAGGAAGCGCGCTCTGGCCATAACTCACGTTGCGCTAATACTTGCACCAAGACACGAGCGAAATGCACGCGCTGTTGCTCTCCGCCTGAGAGACTGATTAATTGGCGTTGCTGCAAACTTGGGATACCTGCCAAAGTCATGGCTTCTTGTATAAGTTGCGCGCTCTGCGTGGGTAGCAATTGCTCAAAAGGATATAAACCCATCTCCACCACTTGCGCTACGCTAAGGGCAAAAGGCACCACGCTCTGCTGCGCTAAGACCGCACGACGCTGTGCTAATTGTTGGATTGTCAGGCCAACTTCGCCATCATAGCTTAGAGCTTCTACCTGATGTGCATGCTCACTGCTACCCGCCAGAATATGTAAAAGCGAACTCTTACCTGCCCCATTCGCCCCTAATAAGACCACGAGCTCTGAAGGCTTGAGCGACACACTAATTTGATCTAATACAAGGCTTTGGCCAAGTCTTAGCTGAATATTCTGTGCCTGTATCATAGACTCACCCGACTCAATTGTTGGCTGCGCCAGAGTAGATAGATAAAGAACAGACTCCCAATTAAACCCGTTAATAAACCAATCGGCAGCTCAATCGGCGTGGCGACGGTACGCGCTAAGACATCTAGGACTACTAACACCAGAGCGCCTAAGAGCATGCTAATCGGTAAAAGCAGGCGGTGATGGGCACCAATCAATAAGCGCACACAATGTGGAACCACCAAACCGACAAAGGCTATACCACCACTCAAGGCGACTAAAGGCCCTATCAAGAGAGCAATACATAGTAATAAGCGCCAACGGATACTGCGCATGCTATAGCCCAATTGCACTAATACACCTTCACCTAATAGCAAAGCATTGAGGATTTTCCACTGGCGCATTAAATACACGCTTAAGAGTAAGACCCAAGGTACAAGAACGGCCAAAATCGACCAGGAAGAGACGGCTAAGCTACCCATTGTCCAAAAACTTAAGTTGCGTAATTGTGCATCAGTCGCCAAATAACTTAGGCCCCCCAATAAGGCGGCTGCTAAGGCATTAATCGCGATACCTGCTAGCAAGAGCCCTGCTGTGCCTGGATAGCGACGTCCAATCTGATAGGCCATGAACATGGCCGCTAAAGCCCCCGCAAAGGCAAAGGGATAAATCATCCAAGGGCTCATGGAGATAAACACAATCGCACTCACCGCACCTAGGCTAGCACCTGCACTCACCCCCATCAAGCCAGGCTCCGCCAGAGGATTACGAAAGAGCGCCTGCATCACCGCGCCTGCCAAAGACAAACCAGCACCAATGAGGGCCGCGAAGACAATGCGCGGCAAGCGTATGTCCCACAGCACGGTGAGCATCTGGGGATTGATGCTAGATACCGCAGCATCAAGTGGCGAACCTATTGAAGTGTTTGAGCTTACAGACACCTTAGGATTGATCGACGTCATTGAGCCTACATCGATGCTTGAGGCCTCGGTCCATAGACCTAATGGCGCAATTAACAATCGCCACCACTGCCCTAAACTCATATCTGCCGAGCCCACCATGCTAGCTCCTAGCATCACGACTGGGAGTGCACATAAGAGCAGTAGTAAGAGAAATCGGTCTCGCATAAGCTATGAGCGGCGGTGATAAAATTTTCAGTGATAAAAATTCAACAATAAAGATAGTACTTATTGTAACCCTTATTAATGATGAACAATACTCCAGATAAGCGCCTTATGCTTTAGCACGCCTAGCCTTACGCTTTATCATCTTTTGTCTTTAAGACGATAGTTATCTACGCGTTTTAACGTATTTACGCAACACCACAGGGATTTCTTGCGCCTTTTTAAGTAAAACAATCGCTCGCCTCACGCCCAAGCCTTGGTCTAATTCCTAGCAATTTCCAATCCTATACAATATCTGACCAGTCAATAAAGTCATTAATATTCAAAGACTTGCTTAAATCCCAATACTATTTATATAAATAATATTGTGCATATGCAACATATTTTTTAACTGATTTCATTCAGATCAAGGTGGTATCTAGCTAAAACCCTAATGTTAATTTTTGTGCAGTCACACAATTGTCATCATTTTCATACACTTGTTCGATTAAAATAGAAGCATAGAAGGACTTATATCTGCATGGGCGTTAAGGCACATAATGCCAATCCGCCTCTTACAACTGTATTGTGTGGTCTTTTAAGAATACTGCGCATTAAATTCATATGGAGAAATTTATGTCAAATAACCAACACGTTGCATTAATTACAGGCGGCACGGGTGGTTTAGGTACTGCATTCGCACGTGCCCTACATGATGATGGTGTTACTGTTCTCGTGACTCGCATGCCACAAGAAGATGCGAGCGCATGGCTAAGCAAGCAAGAAGCTGATGGCTACAAATTCCAAGTATACCCAGTTGATGTAAGCGATTTCGACTCTTGCAATGCTTTAGCTGCTGCGATTCAAGCTGACGGCCACGTTGTTGATATCTTGATCAATAACGCAGGTATCACCGCTGATGCAAGCTTTCGCAAAATGTCTAAAGAAGCATGGGATTCAGTCATCGGTGTGGACTTAGACAGCTTGTTCTATATGACTAAGCCATATATCGAAGGCATGTTAGCCAAGAACTGGGGCCGTATCATCAATATTTCTTCAGTGAACGGTAGTAAGGGCGCTTTTGGCCAAGCCAACTACTCAACCGCCAAATCTGGTGTGTATGGTTTCACTAAAGCATTAGCTTTAGAATTCGCTCGCAAAGGCATTACCGTGAACGCCGTATCTCCAGGCTATGTAAACACTGAGATGGTTGCTGCCGTACCTGAAGATGTGATGAAATCAGCGGTTCTACCACAAATTCCAATGGGTCGTTTAGGTGAGCCAGAAGAATTAGCTGCTTTAATTTCTTTCCTATGCTGCGAAAAAGCCGCTTTCATGACTGGCGCAAACATCGCTATGAACGGTGGTCAGCACATGTACTAATGGCTTAGATGTAGGCCAGTCTTGGTGGAGCTACCCGCTTCTTGAAGACTCCAAAAAAACCTACATCCTGAGCTTGCGTACACAGCAAGTTCAAGCGGATTGAAGACGTACTTGAACTTGCTCACAAAATCCTCTACTTCTTTTACCCAAAGAGGTAGAGGATTTTTTTATGGCCTCACTTTAACCCTTAAGCCTTACTAGGCCAAGTTCCAGAGTAAGTTATTGAGGATCCCCAGCGGATACGCTCAGTTTAGCTCTTATGCCTTGCTGCGCCGGCTACCCCAGACAAATATAGCGATTCCCAACCAGACCCAGACAAAACCAATAAAGCGATTCATATCGAAGGCTTCGTGGAATACAAATAAGCCCAAGAGAAATTGAATCGTCGGTGAGATATATTGAATCATACCCATATTCGCCAAGCTAATGCGCTTAGCACCGGCCGCAAATAGCAATAAGGGCACTGTTGTAATAACCCCAGTCCCTAGCAAGATTAAGAGTGGGAAGAGGTCTAATTGCCAGAAAACCAAATCACCCTTGTGCTGAACATAGGCCAGGTAAGCTAAAGCAAAAGGCAACATAGTAAAAGTTTCTACCGTTAGCCCTGGTAAGGCGGGCAATGGTGCTAACTTACGTAATAAGGCATATACACCGAAGGTCGCACTAATACCCAAGGATAACCAAGGAATATCACCGTACAGAAAGATCAACCATAACACCCCTAAAGCCACCAAGCTGACGGCAATGGTTTTGACTTGTGTGAGCTTCTCTTTAAAGAAAATGCGACCGAGGACTAACGTAATCAAGGGCGACATGAAATAGCCAAGGCTAGACTGCAAGACCTCATGAATAGAGATGGCATACAAGTAAATTAACCAGTTGGCCGAAAGAATGCTGCCCGTCAGCATGATAATCAGTAAGGTACGAGGCTTTTTTAAGACAGCCAAAATCGGCCCGTATTGCTTTAGGGCGAGGATTAAAAACAGACAAAACAAGGCCGTCCAGACGACACGCTGAGCCATCATCTGCTCTGTGCTCATCATGCCTAATAAGGGCATCCAGTAAAGTGGAAAAAGCCCCCAGATTAGGTAGCACAGGACGGCATAAATTAAACCTTTCGTCGACTCAGTCTGCTGACTTAACTGAATCCTTGGCTTGGCTTTCATAAGAATTTCTTTGTAAAAAACACGTAAAAGAGCAAGCGTATATAACGCCTGCTCTTAAAAAACATACACTTCAATTGACTCTTTTCGGATGCTAAGGAACTAGTGAATGCAACGCACAAATAACTCCTTAGCAATCTACCTTAAGCGTATCTTACAAGGCTTGCGGTAAAACTACAATATCGCCCTCATATGCGCTTATCCGACTTCAGCGAATTGCTTACAAGGCTTGCGGTAAAACCACAATACCATCATCATCACTGTATAAGTAATGACCAGGTATAAAGTCCACACCGCCAAAGCTGATTACAGTGTCCTGCTCGCCCTTAGCGTCTTTAGCGCTCTTACGAGGATTGGTACCGAGCGCTTTAACACTAATATCCATAGTCGCAATGAGCGCACTATCACGAATCGCGCCATTGATGATAATCCCTGCCCAGCCATTCTCCATGGCTGAGGTCGCAATCATATCACCGCATAGCGCACTATACAAAGAAGCGCCTCCATCGACTACCAAAACCGCCCCATTCCCAGGGGTGGCTAAGGTATTTTTCACCAGACCATTGTCTTGAAACACTTTCAAGGTACGAATGGGTCCCGCTGTCACACGCTTACGACCAAACTGGCGAAACTGCGTGTCACATGAAGGGGCATCAGGTACGGCATCAATCACATCACATGTTGGCATGGCAGTCATCTTGAATCTCCTCAGTTAAAATGTATCGCCAGGTACGCGTACCCAACCTTCCATAATAATACGTGCGCTACGGCTCATAATGGCTTTAGTCACGATCCATTGACCATCGACTTGAGCCGCTTGTGCACCTACGCGTAAAGTACCTGATGGGTGACCGAAGCGTACCGCTTCACGCTCGCCACCACCCGCAGCTAAGTTCACTAAGGTGCCAGGAATCGCTGCCGCTGTACCAATCGCCACCGCCGCTGTACCCATCATGGCATGGTGTAACTTACCCATGGATAAGGCACGCACTACGAGATCGATATCTTGGGCCTGCACTGCTTTACCACTTGAAGCCACGTAGTCTTTCGGTGGTGCAACGAAAGCCACCTTAGGTGTGTGCTGGCGGGTTGACGCTTCAGCGATATCTTTGATTAAGCCCATACGTACGGCTCCATGAGCACGAATGGTTTCGAACATGGCTAAGGCTTTTTCATTATTATTAATATCGTCTTGTAACTCGGTGCCGGCATAATCAATTTCTTGGGCATTAATAAAGATAGTCGGGATACCGGCATTAATCATGGTTGCTTTCAAGGTGCCCACGCCTGGCACTTCGAGCTCATCTACGATATTGCCTGTGGGGAACATGGCGCCGCCATCTTCACCATCATCGGCAGGATCGATAAATTCAAGTTGTACTTCGGCAGCCGGGAAAGTCACACCGTCAAGCTCAAAATCACCAGTTTCTTGGACTTCACCATTAGTGATTTGGATATGTGCCACAATGCTTTTTTGAATATTTGCTTGCCAGATACGTACGGTGCAAAGTCCATTCTCCGGAATGCGAGCGGCATCCACTAAGCCTGCATTAATCGCGAAAGCACCCACGGCAGCGGATAAATTACCGCAGTTTCCGCTCCAATCAACGAAAGGCTTATCAATCGACACTTGACCAAAGAGATAATCCACATCATGCGCTTCCTGAGTCGATTTGCTCAGAATCACGGCCTTACTGGTTGACGATGAGGCATTGCCCAAGCCATCAATTTGCTTACCATACGGGTCTGGACTACCGAGGACACGTAAGAGAATCTTGTCACGCGCTTCGCCAGGCACTTGGGCGGCTAAGGGTAGATCGCTGAGTTTAAAAAAAACACCTTTCGATGTGCCACCGCGCATATAGGTTGCGGGGATTTTAATTTGGGCAGGAAATTGACTCATGGGCTTGTCCTCTTTGTCTTATGTTCTGTTCAGTTATAGCTTACCGTAATCACATCATATTCAGATAGGTTTTAGCTGAAATTTTAGCTCAATCTTATCGCTTCATCTTTAGCTCAATCTTATCGCTCCATCTTTGGCTTAATCTTATCGCTTAAATTAATCTACTCACGTTCAGCTAAACTCACTCTGTCTATCAATTAAATTCAAATAAAATTTAGGGCTTACTTCATGTGATGAAAGTAAGCCCTATTTGCCTTTCGCTTGCTTTAAGTTTATATCAAGTCAAATAGCGATTTAACTTAATACATCACGCTTAAAGCTTATGCGTTACCTTCAAGGAAGTCTTGGGCAAAGCGTTGTAATACGCCACCTGCTTCATAGATACTCACTTCCTCAGCGGTATCTAAGCGGCAAGTCACAGGGACTTCAACGGTTTCACCATTCTGACGATGAATCACTAAGGTCAAATCGCAACGTGCTTCACGCTGACCGATAACATCGTAAGTTTCCGTGCCATCAAGACCCAATGTCTTACGGTTAACGCCTTCTTTAAATTGCAGCGGTAATACACCCATGCCAATCAAATTGGTACGGTGAATGCGCTCAAAGCCTTCGGCCACAATCGCTTCTACACCCGCTAAGCGTACACCCTTAGCCGCCCAGTCACGGCTAGAGCCTTGGCCATAGTCAGCACCCGCGATAATGATCAACGGTTGCTTGCGCTCCATATAGGTTTCAATCGCTTCCCACATGCGGCTAACCTTACCTTCAGGTTCAATACGCGCAAGCGATCCCTGCTTCACGCTACCATCGTCATTACGAACCATCTCGTTAAAGAGTTTAGGGTTAGCAAAGGTGGCGCGTTGAGCGGTTAGGTGGTCACCACGGTGCGTCGCGTAAGAGTTAAAGTCCTCTTCAGGCAAGCCCATCTTGGCTAAGTATTCACCTGCTGCACTACTAGCTAAAATAGCATTCGATGGAGATAAGTGATCGGTCGTAATATTGTCACCTAACAAGGCCAATGGACGCATGCCTTTTAAGCTACGCTCACCCGCTAATGCGCCTTCCCAATAAGGTGGACGGCGAATATAGGTCGACATTGGACGCCAATCGTATAGAGGACTCTTAGCTTTCTCAGTCGCGTCTTGGGCAAACATAGGAATATAAACATCACGGAACTGTTGTGGTTTCACAAATTTCGCCACGATCTCATCGATTTCTTCATCGCTCGGCCAGATATCTTGTAGACGAACAGGCTTACCATCCACCACACCTAGAGCATCTTTCTCAATATCAAAGCGAATACTACCCGCGATGGCATACGCAACAACCAGTGGTGGTGAAGCCAAGAAAGCTTGCTTAGCATAAGGGTGAATACGACCGTCAAAGTTACGGTTGCCGGATAAGACAGCTGTACTGTATAAGTCACGATCGATAATTTCTTGTTGAATCGCTGGGTCTAAGGCACCGCTCATACCGTTACAGGTCGTACACGCAAAGCCGACAATACCAAAACCTAATTGCTCAAGCTCGCTGAGTAGGCCAGATTCTTGCAAATACAGCTCAGCCACTTTAGAGCCTGGGGCAAATGAGGTCTTGACCCAAGGTTTACGTGTTAAACCAAGTTCATTGGCTTTACGAGCTAGGAGTGCCGCAGCGACAACGTTACGTGGGTTCGAGGTATTCGTACAGCTGGTAATCGCCGCAATAATCACAGCACCATCAGGCATTTTGCCGTCAGCTGGCTCCTCGTAAGCTTTCGCGAGGCCTTTTTCCGCTAAATCCGTGGTGGAAAAACGTGCATGTGGATTCGAAGGACCAGCCATATTGCGTCCGACACTTGATAGGTCAAATGTCAATACGCGCTCGTAATACGCATCGCGCATATCATCGGCCCATAAGCCTGCTGCCTTGGCATATTTCTCAACTAAAGCCACTTGCTCAGCATCACGGCCTGTTAGGGTTAAATAGTCTAGGGTCTGTTGATCGATGTAGAACATCGCGGCTGTCGCGCCATATTCTGGCGTCATATTAGAGATCGTAGCACGGTCACCAATACTTAGACTCGCGGCACCTTCACCGAAGAATTCAACATAAGCACCGACCACACGCTCTTTACGTAAGAATTCGGTTAAGGCTAAAACAATATCAGTCGCTGTAATACCAGGCTGACGATGGCCTGTTAATTTCACTCCAACAATATCAGGCAAGCGCATCATTGAGGCACGGCCAAGCATTACCGTCTCGGCTTCAAGACCGCCAACACCGACAGAGATCACGCCTAGCGCATCAACGTGCGGTGTGTGACTATCGGTACCCACACAGGTATCTGGGAAGGCCACACCATTACGCACTTGAATCACAGGTGACATCTTCTCCAAGTTAATTTGGTGCATAATGCCGTTACCCGCTGGGATCACGTCAACGTTCTCAAAGGCAGTCTTGGTCCAGTTAATAAAATGAAAACGGTCTTCGTTACGACGGTCTTCAATATCACGGTTCTTCTGGAAAGCATCCGGATCAAAACCGCCACACTCCACAGCTAAAGAGTGGTCAACAATTAATTGTGTCTGTACCACAGGGTTCACTTTAGACGGGTCACCACCCTTATCCGCAATCGCATCACGTAGACCAGCCAAGTCCACTAAAGCGGTCTGGCCAAGAATATCGTGACAGACTACGCGTGCTGGATACCAAGGGAAGTCAATTTCTTGCTTACGCTCAATCAATTGGCTTAGCCAAGAATTTAAGGTTTCTTGATCGACATTAGAGGCGCGATTTACTAAATTCTCAGCATGAATTTTCGAGGTGTATGGCAGCTTCTCATAAGCGCCCTCTTGAATCGCGTTAACAGCGGCACGTGCATCGTAATAGTGCAAGTCAGTGCCAGGTAAAGCTTTGCGAAATTGTGTATTCATTGTGGTAACAATCCATCAAAGTTAAGAAATATTCTATTTCCTCTATTCTAGTCTTATATAAGACTTAGGGCAATCAGCAATTGCCCTATTATGGAAGTTTTTTCAAAAAAGCTGACACATGGTCAGCTTTTTAGGGGAAATAATATTAGACGGGTAAGCCTTCAGCATTACGAACAGCCTCGACACCAGCGTTCGAGCTGACGCGTTGGTAAAAGAGTGCCAAATTCGGGAAGCCGCTTAAATCTAATCCCAATGCGCGCGCCCAACGCAGAGTCACGTAAATATACACGTCAGCAATCGTAATCTCATCACCCGTTACATAGTCACGGCCCGTTAATTGAGTCTCGACTTGTTGGTACATACGTAAGATATTTTGACGTAAACTCTCTTGTAAAGCCGATTTGCCCGCCTCATCCAAGGTATCTGGCGCATGGAATAACGGTGAGAAAGACTTATGTAAATCCGAGTTCGCAAAACTTAACCAACGCACGGCAAGTGCTCTGGCTTGCGCATCACCCGAGCCGAATAACTTGGCTTCAGGGTGCAACTGGTCAATGTAATAAAGAATAGCGACGTTCTGTGATAGAGCGAAGTCACCATCGACTAATAAAGGCACCGAGCCTTGAGGGTTTAGCGCTAAATACTCTGGCGATTTAATAAATTCACGCGATGCGCTCTCTGCCTCATATGGCTTACCCACCCATTCAAGCGCAGTATGTGGAACCATTGAGCAAGCGCCATTTAAATAGTACAGTTTCATATCAAACCTCAGCAAAATTTATCCCAATTAAGGGGTTAATGTACGATGTTTCACAATTAATACCGCACCGACAGCATGCTTCATCATATCCCATGCGAATGGCGTAAAAAGCGACCGTGGTTTATGTGCACGTATTCTTTATGTGCCTACCGCTAAAGCCTAGAATATAAGCGGCGGCGACAATAATTGTGTACCTGAATATGATAAGCCGAGATTAGCACAAAAGGCAGAATTTAGCTGCTTAAGTGCGTAATGAAATATGACCAGAGATATGACCAGAGTTTTCGTGGGAAAAAGCGCCGCTTAGTGCTTAGTTTATTCCTGGCCAATAATGACTATCAGGCAAGGCGCGGGCACCAAATAAGGCTTGACCAATTCGCACGGTTGTTGCCCCCTCTTCAATGGCAATTTCAAAGTCACCTGACATGCCCATGGATAAATCATCTAAGCGCATATGTTCGGGGAGATTAGTTTGCATCTGCTCACGTAATTGACGCAATAACACAAAGCATTGGCGTACTTTCACGGGGTCACCCGACAGAATCGCTAAGGTCATCAAGCCCTTCACGCGAATTCGCTTTAAGTCTTTAATACTTTGAATAAAATCTGCCAACTCTTGCGGTGCGAGACCATACTTACTCTCTTCACCTGAGGTATTGATTTGAATATGCACATCCAGATAACGATCTTCAATTTCTAGTCGTGCATCTAAGAGCTCTGCCACACGTAGGCTGTCAAGCGCTTGAAACTCAGAAGCAAAACGCGCCACATACTTCACTTTATTGGTTTGCAAATGACCGATCACCGCCCAATGCAAATTTAAGTCTTGCATGGCATCCGCCTTAGTCTGGGCCTCTTGGACTTTATTCTCACCAAATTGTGAATAGCCAAGACTAGCGACCATGCGAATCCGTTCTTCATCTACCGTCTTACTAACGGGCAAAAGGCGTACCGTCCCTGGGTCACGCCCCACCCGCTCGCAAGCCTGAACGATACGCGCTTGGATCTGCGCAAAGTTCTCTCGAAACTCCTCAAGACTAGTCGCTTTGGGATAAACAGGACGCTGTAGCATAGGACTCTCACAAGGATTGAAGGGAAAAAGGCTTAAGGCAGCAATAGTCTGCGGACATGCAAAGTTTAGCTACGCCGACTTTCACAAAAATTTGAGGAAGCAAGTGTTTAAGGTGCAAGTCGAGCAATTAGCAAACTCAAGTTCATCTTAATGCATTTTACAGCTTAGGTCTTGTATACCATCGAATTGCTTAGGGATGCTTAGGTATGGTGAATTTTTGAAGAGTAGATAATTCAAACCTTATAGCAACTCACAAATTAATCTTAGCTTGATTTACTATTGACTATTGCGCTCCTAATTACCGCTCATAAGCTAATATCACACTAAGATGAGACAAAAATGAAACCTCAGCTAATACTTAATCAATCTCTTGCTAATTGGATAACTCAATTCCCCTTAATTCAATCCCTCACTGACTACGCCGAAACCAGTTGGTTTAACCCAGCGATTAAAACGAGTCCTGAAGGGCTGAGCCATGTGGGTTTAAATAAGCTTGATATTGATGAAGCAGCGGCAAGACTTGAGCGCTTTGCCCCCTTGATCCAAGTCTTATTTCCTGAAACCGCTGCATCCAAAGGTATTATTGAATCACCTCTTGTCCCTATCAGTCATATGCAGGCGTACTTGGATAAAAACTTGAAGAAAGATTTAAGTTTAAATATTTCAAGCAAGCTACTCTTGAAGCAAGACAGTGAGTTACCTATCTCGGGCTCTATTAAGGCTCGTGGGGGTATTTATGAGGTGCTGTTTCATGCCGAGCGCTTGGCTTTGGAAGCGAAGCTACTTAAGGAAAGTGACAACTACGCCATTCTTGCCTCCGCGCCTTTTAAAACATTCTTCGCGCAGCATTCTATTGCTGTGGGCTCAACAGGTAATCTCGGTTTATCAATTGGCATCATGAGTGCTAAATTGGGCTTTAAGGCGATTGTCCATATGTCGACTGAAGCGCGTCAATGGAAGAAAGATAAGTTACGTGAGCAAGGGGTTACGGTGGTCGAGCATACATCAGACTATAGTGCCGCGGTGGCCGCTGGTCGCGCCGAAGCGGCACAAGATCCCAACTGCCACTTTATTGATGACGAGAACTCTACACGATTGTTTCTCGGTTATGCCGTTGCGGCAAGACGATTAAGACAGCAACTGGAAGCTATGCATATTGTTGTCGATGCTGAACACCCACTCTTCGTCTATCTGCCTTGTGGCGTGGGCGGCGGTCCTGGCGGCGTTGCTTTCGGTTTAAAGACAGAGTTTGCGGATCATGTACATTGTATCTTTGCCGAACCCACGCATAGTCCCGCCATGTTTTTAGGTGTTTATACAGGCAAGCATGATGAGATATCCGTGCAGGATTTTGGGATTGATAATGTGACGATTGCGGATGGTTTAGCTTGCGGCCGCCCCTCAGGGTTTGTCGGCAAGGCCATGCAATACCTCATTGATGGCTATTATACGGTGAGTGATCAACACTTAAGTCAGCTGCTCTATGCACTCCATCAGCAGGAAGGAATTTTCATTGAGCCGTCTTCAGCGGCAAGCTTAGGCGGTCTCGCACATGTCTTAAGTGACACATCGTATGTAGAACGTATGGGCTTAACACCAGAGAGATTAGCGCAAGCAACACATATTGCATGGGCCACAGGTGGCTCTATGGTGCCGCACCTTGATAAGGAAAGCTATATTCAACAAGGCAAAGTGTCACGCACCCTCTAAAACCTCACTTGTTGCAAAAAAAAAACATCACTCAGAAAATAATTCGTGCAATAGTCTTGACACAAATCGCAAAAAGGCCCATAATTATATTCTTTCACGGGCTGGTAGCTCAGCCGGTAGAGCAGCGGACTTTTAATCCGTTGGTCCCGGGTTCGAATCCCGGCCAGCCCACCATGAAAAACCATTAAATTAACCGCTTAGCATTTGCTCAAGCGGTTTTTTTATTTCTAATCGCTAATTTAAGTAGGACACTTTTAAGTGGTTTTTAGGTAGGGATTTATCGAACACCTAATTCAAAGCCTGATTCTGATTAATCGCCTCTGCTCGACGCAAGCGGCGCCCTTGGCCAAATGTTTTATATAAGCGGGCTAGTCGTGGGCGATGCAGTAACCATAATTTAAAAGCAAATCTCAGCGCACCAATATTCCCCACCCAGTTACGGTAGATATGACTTGTCTGTTCTCCTGCCACATTCACCCCATTGCTATCGGTGGCATAGAGATACTGAAACCCCTGCTCTTGAGCTATTTGCACATATTCAGGCTCATAGTAACCTTGTGGCCAACAATAATGCTCACTGACAAAGCCTAATTGCTCACGCAAAATTTCTTTGCTCTGCTCCATCTCATGCAAGATTGCCGCTAGCTTACCTTCTTGATTTAATTGCTTATCCCAGCGGATATGGGTATGGCTATGACTATGAAATTCAAACGTCTTCTCATCATACATGCGACGCACTTCTTCCCAACGCACAATAACCTCATCCGTCCGAGCATTATTTAAGCGCTGTTTACACTCATCATGTGTCGGACAGAATGGATAGGCCTGACTACCGTCAAGTGATGGCCGGGCCTCCTCATCATGCACCCAGCTAGTCACCAAGAACATGTGCGCCTTGAGTTTATATTTCTTCAAGATAGCATGCGCATAGACATAATTATCTAAGTAACCATCATCGAACGTCAGCAACACCGACTTCTCAGGCACAGGTTTGCCATTTAAAAAGTCAGCGAATTGTTGGCTACTCAGCGTCGTATAACCATGATTGACCAGATAAGCCATCTGCGCCTCAAAGTTCTTCGGTGTGCAATTTAACACGCCCCCCGCAGGCGTCACGTGGTGATACATTAAGACGGGAACCAGCTTGGCAAATTTGACAGTCATTGTTAGTCACTAGACCTTAGGTTTATAGGGCAAGGGGGATTATAATTTGGTAAAAAGGCACTGCCTGAACTTATGCGACCAGCTACAGAAATCACGGAGTCTATAGCTTGAGCAACTAAGCTCTCGCCAAGCGCTTTTGCTCACGCGCTCGCTTTTTCTTTAATTTATACTGATTGTACATAGGGCCAAAGCGTAAATGCATAGCCCACCATAAGCGATGTTGCAACCACCAAGCGCCACGATTGCGCGCAGCTATACGATAAATATGATCGCCTGGACCAAAAGGCTGATTCATGCCATAGGCTTCGGTTGTATACAAGTAGTGAAAGCCCAGTTCCTTGGCAATCTTGACGTAATCATCATCAAAATAACCTTGCGGCCAACAGAAGTGCTCACTCACTTCACCAAGGTTTTGTCTTAAGGCGTCTTGAGACTGCTGAAGATCTTGACGAATTTGCTCATTCTTCTTCGCGCCACCCTCTTCGCGATCCCAACGGATATGCGTATTGGTATGGCTATGAAACTCGAAGGTGCCGCATGCTTGCATCTCGCGTATCTCAGACCAGCGCAGCATAACCTCGCCAGCGCGACCAGATTGAATAATTTCTTTGCACTCATAATGACCAGGGCTTGCGGGCAAGGAATGTCCACTCGCCATGGTTGGACGCACTTCGCCCTCTTGCATCAGTCCAGTGATAATAAACATTAGGGCATGTAAATTATATTTTTCTAAGATCGGATGGGCGTAGACAAAATTATTTAAATAACCATCGTCAAAAGTCAGCACAACAGATTTCTCAGACACGGGCTTGCCTCGCATAAAATCAGCAAACTGTTGGCCACTTAAAGTAGTGAATCCTTGTTGAGCTAATGAGCGCATCTGTGACTCAAAATTCTTCACGCTACAGCTCAATGAACCACCTTGTGGCGTGACATGGTGATACATTAAGACAGGAACTGTCTGGGCAGTCTTAGAATTGGCTATCATCTCCATACTCCTAGCAAAGCTCTTCTACACTAGTAAGGCCCTTATCTTATCTGTCCTTCTAACGTTCACGCGAGATTCGCACCTCAGCACCGCGACGCTTCACCTCAAGCCCTTCGGATTGCAGAATACGTAGACCTTCAAGGCCCTTAATATAGCTCGAGCCTTGCATCTGCATCACGCGAATTTTATTACGCATCACCACAGGATTATGCTCTGGCATACCAAACATCCACACTTCATCCAAGATTCGTGCAGAATTAAAGTCATTCAAACTCAAAATCTCAGGGCCCAAACTAAGAATATGACCTTCACGTCCAAATACAGGGATACTATGATTGTCGCAGTGATATTGAATCAGCTGACCACCCTCATAACGGGTGCTGGTATGTACGTCCCACCAAGCATCCCCCTCGGGCAGGTAGACCAAGGCCTCATCGCTCTCATCCAGAATTGGCGCCACCAATAACGATGGACCAAACATAAATTGCAATTCATAGTCATGGGCGGCCTTATCCTTAGGAAAGGCCAATGGCATCATGCGCTGCACAGGTAGACCTGTACGCGTTGCATCCTCAATAATTCCTAAGACATACGGAATAAGGCGATAACGTAAGGTCATTAAGTTTTTAATCTTCTCTTGAGTCGCCTGATCAAACACAGTCGGTAAGCCTTGCGTATCAGCAGGCAAGATAAAACCTAAACTAAATACGGCTAGACTCAAGGCGCGCAAATACAGATTTGGATCCTTAATATCGGCCCGTAATTCATGCATCTGTCCGACGATACCCGAAGCTTGCGCACTTAATTGATGGCGCAATAATTGCTGCAAGCCTGCATAAGACTGCTCACACGCCTGCTTAATAAAAGGCGTGCGTTGTGCACTTAAGGAGAAGCTTGCACGCAAAACCAGACCTTCAGTTGGCGTACGACCATAAGATGAGGCGGCAAATAATGACTGCTCTAATAATAGCGCATACAGCTGACGCAGCATGGCACCCGTCTCTTCTTGACGCGCATAGACACCATCAGGAATCTCAATTGGCATGACAATGCTTAAAGCAGTTTCGGTTTCTTCTAAAAGTTGCTCATGACGCTCTTGCCATAAGCGGTACGCATCACGATAACTTAAATCCAATAAACCGTATTGTTCTTTCTGGTGCTTGAAGACAAACGCCTTGCCCGACTCCTCAGTTAACAACCACCCCCTATCTTCCAATTCCTCAAACAAGGGAGTACCCGCTATCACACCAGGGAAGGTTGGCAAGCAATAATGACGGCCCCCCTTAAGATAATCATTCACAAAGCGGCGGCTATCGCCCAAGCGCTGCTCGTCCAAATCAAGGGACAATTTATCATGCTGAAAAGGCACTAAGGATGGCCCAGCAAACGACCAAGTATCTACAGGGTAGCCTGCTTGGATCAATTGTTCACTCAGTGCCGCAAGC
Source organism: Pelistega sp. (assembly GCA_030538255.1). Lineage (GTDB taxonomy): Bacteria > Pseudomonadota > Gammaproteobacteria > Burkholderiales > Burkholderiaceae_B > Taylorella. The sequence goes on from JAUNUI010000012.1 coordinate 57,635, forward strand.
TCATCAATACTTTGCGCTTCTTGCTGTTGCAACCATACGCCCATCGCCTTCAATGGCGGCTGACCTGCACGACCACGCAATGCACTGTATTGATTAGCGATTTCGCTAGGGTCACCAATAAAGATAAATAAGTCTAAGACTGAGTCTTCAAACTGTATTCGATAACTATCGGGATCTTCGCTGGCAATATGATGACTAACACGGTTCAGGCTATTCGCATACAGCCCCCAACCTTGCAGACTCCAAGCCAATGGCAAGTAAGCGAACTGACTGAGATCTGAGACCAGCATCTGACCGCGACGATTAAAGCCACCATCGGTACGACCAAGGCCATATATCGTCTCATCAGCCGCCAGTTGCCATATGATAGACCAAGCGTTGCTCTGCTCATCCGCATCGTGCTGCGTGGCTAAGCTTGCATCAAAATCTTGTGCCGTCTGCAAAATCAAGCGCTCATCGTGATAAAAGGCCAGGCGAAAGGGATTGCTCTGAATATGCAATACAATATTGCCAGCATTGCCTTGTTTCAAGCGCCAACCATCGTCCACAGCCTCACACTCGAACTCACCACTGATTTCAGTGCGAGCTAACAAAAGGTCGGCTCGTTGTTGAGCGCGCAGACTTAACTGGGCATCATCCAATTTCTTGGGCAAACCACAGCGTAAACGATATACGCCATTCGCATGCGCCTCAATACGCAATATATTACCTTGCTCAGTATGAAACTCACAGTAAGATGCCGTTGACTTGTGTAGTGCTAAATTATTGATATGAATCACGTTGACCCGTTAATCGTCGTAAAGTGGACGGACATTAAAAATCCTAAACCCCTATTCTGACCGATTTCGCACAAAATTTAAATCAATTTAGTGAATTTTAGATAAATAAATGCATCCAAGGACTTGTTTTATAAGTTCTTTTTAAATTCTAAGCATCTATAATGATTCTTATATCGCTTTTTCCCACTTTATCTGTTCATGACTAAAACCACACTCACGCATACCAGTAAGTGAAGAATTCAGTCGATTCATTAATCCTAGTGAGAAATAGATTTTTTCTAACAATCAGAGAAAAAATATAATCTAAGTAAAAATAATAAATGCTATAGAAAGAAACTCTCGCATGCGCATCAAGTAGAACCATTCTAGCGCCAATCCGTAACGGTATGATTATCTTAATCATCTGCTTAGATACCTACTTAGTCACCCCCTCCAAAGCCCATATTCCTTATATTTTTTGCGCCAAGTTCCCCTTACCTGTGCATTACCTGCACTTTTCCTTATCTCGGCAGAATGGCCTGTCTATCTCGGCAGAATGGTCTAATTATCGCGGCAGAATCGCCTGCCATAGATCACGCTCAGAATGATCTAATTATCGCGGCAGAATCGCCTGCCATAGATCACGCTCAATCGGCAGCGGCTCCCCTTCTAAGTAGGCAGCAATCACGTCTCCTGCCAAGCTACTCCAGGTCAGACCATGCGAGGCATAGGCACAGGCCAAGAAAATCCCAGGAGCATGCGCTAATGGACCAATCACTGGCATACGACCTTGTACCACGGCGCGACTACCCGCCCAACCACCAAGTTGGCCTTGCGCCCTTAAACGAGGCAAATCCAAACCGAGATCCAAGGGTAACTTTCGCAGAATAGCCTCTTGACCTTCTTCACTTACCTGTGGATTGACTTGATTATGGATATACGTGCCGCCCATGACACAATAATTTTCAAAAGACGGCAGCAAATAGCCTTGACCCGCGACAATACATTGTGGCCCCCCTCCTACTAAATCAGCAGGTACATGCATGGCTTCACCTCCCATAGGATGCAAGGTATCGAATCGACTTATAGCATTCACCACTTGACCTGATTTTAAGGTTTTAAGATCTAAATGACTCCGCCGCAAAAGCTCCGCGGTGTTCAGTGCTGTCGCTAAAATCACTTGTGAACTGCGAGCTATTTCAAGTCCACTGCTCGACATAATAGCGCACTGTGTTAGCGGATCATTCGCTGACTGCGGGTCATTCCTTATTAAGCGCAGGCTGTCAACTTCATCACAAACCAACTCAATCAAGGGATGCGATAAGAGCTTATGTATCAGTCGTAGCGGTGATATCTGCATACCATAGGGGAAAAAGGCACCGTGCTGCTCCAATGACAAGCCTGAAAGTGTTGAGGCCTCTTGTGCACTCACCAGACGTACCCATTCTTTAGGGAAATTTAATGCTTGAACCGCCTCGAGAATGTCTTTAGCATGCCCCTTATCGCGGTTTAGCTCAAGTGTGCCACATGGATTAATGCCCGCTTCTTCACCCCAAGCTTTCCAGCGCGCATGAGCACGTAATGTACCTGCACGACTTAAGCGTGCTTTATGACTATCATCGGCCGTAATTAGCGGTGTTAAGGCAGCTGATAGCCTACCCGAATGACTAAGCGCTTGCTGATTGGTAAACTGCGTATCAATCACCTTAACCGGCCAACCACGCAAGGCCAAGGCATAAGCAATCCCAGCTCCCGCTAAACCTGCTCCAATAACACAAGCCTCACGTGCATGCTGTGCCGCGACCTGAATAGCCGGTCGCTTACTTTGCCCTTGTAGAAGGAGCGCAGCAGCAATACCTATGCATTTATCACTATCATGCGATGATGCATCTACTGGCTCCGTAGACTGGTATTGCCTGCGGGTTAAGGAGCAACTTCCATGCTCCTGATTGGGGGGTACATGTAATGATTCAGTAGACTTATACTGTGGCTGCTTATACTGTGACTGCTTATACTGTGGCTGATCAGAGTCACGACCAGTAGGTATCTCATGCCATTGTGTATGGAGTTGCCCTCCTAGCTCATGCAGCACATGAGCTTCATCTGCCGCCACTATCGCCCAAACCTTAGGCTGGCTTAAGCGTAAGATATCACGCCAGCGCTGCTGCTGAGCTTGGGCATCGACATATTGCTTTGCGAGACCGTCAAGATGCAACACCACACCATCAATATTCGCCATCACTTGGCGCCATGAATGTTGCGAACCATATAAGAGGCTAAGTGTAAATCGTCCCTCAGCCAGTTCTAAGCGATGCATACCTGGTAATAATAAGGGCCACTGTGAAGCCAAGTCCTGCAGCTCCTTACAATCGGGAGCTAAAGTTTGAAATAAAAGCTGGGCGTCTTCGGCTGCTAAAGGATAAGATTCGACGACCACGAGATGCATAGCAGGACGCTGCCCCATTGCAGTGAGACTTGTCCTAGCTGCCATGCTAGGTACTGTCGAGTCACGTGTTGCTCCAGGCACATGCCCCTGCCCTGTCGCCTCTTGGCTAGTCCTAGACGTGGCCGCTATGTGTCCTGTCTTCTCTTGATTTATCGTAGGCGCAGTCGCTTTGTGCCACGCTTGCCACAAGCGATATAAGGCAATAATCGGTGCCACGCCCATGCCACTATCTATTGCAATACTGACATTGCTTGTAGCAAGATGCCCTGCTTGATTAGCCCCAACTTGAATTAGTTCTACCAGATTAGATTCAACTTTATTGGATTCAACATGCTTTGCCTCAACTTGATTAGCCCCAACTTGAATTAACTCAACTTGATTTTGTGCTTGCAGCGTTAGGCTACCATACCAACACTGCTCAGGGCTGTGGATGGAGTAATGCTCAGCATGTAGTTCTAAAGTAGAAGCTTGAATCAATTCTTTATCCTTAATTGGTGTACTGCAACGTTGATTTAACCACGGCATTATCTTAGGGCTCTTATGCTGCTTGCCCTCAAGCATCACCCTGACATTCGCGCTACTAAGCCTAAGCACAGTTCTTGATAAGATGAAGGTTTTTATCTGATCAAGGTGTTTTTTTCAAAATCACGATACTCATGATGTGACGCCAAGGCAATCTTCACATTATGACAAATAGTTTACGCTCAGGCTGTATTAACGCCATTCTTAACTCTAGGTGTATAATGCTCAGGGAATAAAAAATTTCCACCTAAAATCACGCAATAAGGGTAAATTTATAGCGCACTCATCTAAGGGATTGGTATGCCTACAACAGATTATCTAGACTTTCATAAGGCGCTTAATGCTGCAACGCATGCCGCGCACAGTGCCGCCAGTATCTTAATGATGTATGCCAATAATCGCGCGGATTTAATTATAGACCGTAAGTGTCGTAATGACTTAGTTTCACAGGCAGATCGTGAGGCTGAGCAAGCCATTGTCAGCGTCTTACGTGAGCTTACGCCTGAGTTTGGTATTGTAGCTGAGGAAAGCGGTGGTCAGACAAGTGGGCAAGCAACATGGTATATCGACCCACTCGATGGCACAACGAATTTCTTGCATGGTATCCCACACTTTGCTGTTTCCATTGGCTTAGTAGCCCATACAGGTACGGTATTAAGTACGGGAACCCCTGCTTTGGAACATGATACGCCTGTTGTCTCAGTCGTCTTTGATCCGAGCCGCCAAGAGATGTTTACCGCCGTCTATCAAGATGGCTGTTGGCTCAATGGTCAACGAATTGAATGCACACAGACTGATAGCTTTGCCGATGCTTTATTAGCCACTGGCTTACCATTTCGCGATTTCTCTTTTGCTGATCAATATATGCCTAGCTTAAATACGGCGATTCATGAAACGCGAGGCGTGCGACGCTTTGGTTCGGCGGCCCTTGATTTGGCTTGGGTAGCTTGTGGTCGCTACGATGGCTACTGGGAAATGGGACTAGCGCCTTGGGATGTCGCAGCTGGCACTTTATTAGTACGTGAGGCAGGTGGTATTGTAGAGGATATTTATGCGCAGCATGCGTGGCCTATAACGGGCAACTTATATGCATCCAATCAATTTATCGCTGTTGATTTAGCGGGGATGATTCAAGCTCATCTTCGCTAATTTGACACTTAATATATTTTGTTAACGATGCAGCAAAGCGTAGACGCAATTGATCGAACACAATATTAGTTCTAAAGCTTATGCGCAGAATTCGCCCTAAAGTATACACAGAATTAACCTAAAGATTTTAGCTCTTCAATCCATTAGCTCCAAAAACCATTAGCTCGAAAACTATTAACTCGACAAACCATCCGCAACAACTTTAACCATAAATTAATAGACTGTTTTTTATGACGACACCTGTAACTGAACAAGCACCTGAGCTCATTAAAGTTCCTAAGCGCCTTGACGCTGAGGATGCTCAGCTTGCACTTACAGAAATTAAAGAGCTGATTAAAAAACAAGAAATTGTTGAAGATTTAGTACATCGCCAGGAAAAAGGCGATGATCGCGCCACCTTAGTTGAAGGTTTAATTAAAAAGCAGCATGAAGCAGAGCTAGAAGCCTTCTTAACGCACTTACACCCAGCCGATATTGCCTTCATTCTGGAGTCTTTACCGCAGGATGAGCGGCTTTTTGTCTGGGGAGCGGTTAACTCCAAACTTGATGGTGATATTCTTCTTGAAGTCGATGATTGGGTTCGTGAAGAATTAATTGCCACCATGGATCGTGAGGATCTACTGGCGGCTACAGAGACCATGGACGCCGACGAGTTAGCGGATATTGCTGCTGACTTACCGGCCGAAATTGTTGCTGAAGTCCAAAAGGGGCTCACCGATCAAGAACGCAGTCAACTCTTAGCCGCGATGGGCTACGAGGATGGCTCTGTGGGTGCCATCATGGACTTTGAGATGGTGCGTGTGCGTGAGGATGTCAGTCTTGAGGTCGTGTTGCGTTACTTACGTCGTCTGGATGATTTGCCTGATCATACGGACCAGCTATTTGTGGTTGACCGCAATGATCATCTACGAGGTGTTTTGCCGATTTCTAAATTACTCATTAGTGATCCGGAAATCAATGTGAAGGAAGTAATGAAAACTGACTTCCTCTCCTTACAACCTGATGATGATGATGCTGAAGCGGCAGCAGCGTTCGAACGTTATGACTTAGTTTCTGCTCCCGTTATTGATGATGCACAACGGCTAATTGGTCGCGTGACGATTAATGATGTGGTTGACGTGATTCGTGAAGACTCGCAAGAACAAGACCTCTCACGTGCCGGTCTTGCCGAGGAAGATATTTTCGCCTCGGTACGCAAGGCGGTGCTGAACCGTACGCCTTGGCTGATGGTCAATCTCTGTACTGCTTCCATCGCCTCCCTCATTGCTTCACGCTTTGAAGAAACAGTGGGTCAAATTGTTATCCTTGCCTTCCTTATGTCGATTGTGGCAGGGATTGGTGGTAACTCAGGCAATCAGACCCTCACCATGATTATTCGTGGTATGGCCATGGGGCGTATTAGCTCGAAGAATACCTTGCATCTAATGCGTCGTGAAGCCACAGTGACATTTCTGGTCGGTTTAACAGGTAGTTTGATTGCCGCCTGTTTCGCATGGGTTATCTCAGGCTCGTTTAAGATTGCCTTAGTCATGGCCGTAGCGATGATTTGCAATATGTTGATTGGTGCCCTTCTGGGCGTTCTTATTCCCATCTTGCGGGATAAATTCAATAAAGACCCCGCTGTGGGTTCCTCTGTCTTGCTCACGTTCGGCACTGACTCTTTAGGCTTCTTTATTTTCTTAGGCTTGGCGAGTATTTTCTTATTGTAGTCGTAGTTAAAACAGTCGACCACACAGCCATAAAAAACCACCAAACTTACGAAGATAAATCATAAGGATTGGTGGTTTTCGTGTGTGGCTTAGCGATTGTGGCTTAACGAATCCACTATCGCTAGCCACTATCTCTAGCCCAGTAGCGCCTAAACTAACTTACCGTGGCATTGTTTAAATTTCTTACCGCTACCACATGGACAAGGGTCATTACGGCCAACGTTCTTATACTCATTAACCGCTGGGGTACCTGCTGCTTTAGCGGTATCCTCCTGCTCATCAGCACCTGCTAGGGCTTCATCGAAGTCAGAGTGATGGTATTTCATCTTCTCTTGTTGCTCTTGGGCACGAGCAACTTGCTCTGCTTCAACTTCTTCCACCTGCTCTGGTGTACGAATCTGTACCGTTAATAAGACGCGGGCGGTTTCATCGCGCACGCGTTCCAACATATGTTGGAATAATTGGAAGGCTTCTTTCTTATACTCTTGTTTCGGGTCTTTCTGCGCATAGCCACGTAGGTGAATACCTTGGCGTAAGTGATCTAAAGCGGCTAAGTGTTCACGCCATGCGGTATCTAAGCGATCAAGTAAGACTGAGCGCTCAAATTGATTCCAAGACTCCTCACCCACAATGGCAATCTTCGACTCATAGACACGGTTGGCCTCTTCAAATACTGCCTTGAAGATATCCTCATCATCAAGCTCACTATTCTTAGCGACCAGCTCTTGTAGATTAATCTCAATCGCCCACTCTTTAGAGAGAATCGTCTGTAAACTCGCAAGATCCCATTGCTCTTCCATCGACTCTTCAGGTACATATTGACGAACCAGATCGTTAAGCGCTGCATAGCGTAGCTCTTCAACCATTTCACGAACTGAACTCTCTTCCAATACTTCATTACGTTGACCGTAGAGTACTTTACGTTGGTCATTGGCGACATTATCGAACTCAAGTAATTGCTTACGAATATCAAAGTTGCGGCTTTCGACTTTACGTTGCGCTGACTCAATTGAACGCGACACCATACGCGCTTCAATTGGCTCACCTGGTGTACCCAAGCGCTCCATTAGCCCACGTACACGGTCACCCGCAAAAATACGCATTAAGGAGTCATCAAGTGATAAGTAAAAGCGTGATGAGCCTGGGTCACCTTGACGACCGGCACGACCACGTAGCTGATTATCGATACGACGTGATTCATGACGCTCTGTACCAATAATACGTAAACCACCCGCGGCTTTCACCTTAGCGTTACTCTCCGCCCATTCAGCACGGATAGCCGCAATTTTCTCAGCTTTCTGCTCTGGACTTAAGCTATCGTCTAAATTGACTAAGCTGATTGGCTTAACAATGCTACCACCCAACACAATATCGGTACCACGACCTGCCATATTGGTAGCAATCGTGATGTGACCTGGTTTACCTGCTTCAGCCACAATCTCCGCTTCGCGTGCGTGTTGTTTTGCATTCAACACATCGTGCGGTAATTTCTCACGCTTAAGCATCTCAGATAAAAGCTCTGAGTTTTCAATACTGGTGGTACCCACAAGTACCGGTTGTGAGCGATCAAAGCAATCACGGATATCCACAAGAATCGCATCAAATTTCTCTTTCTCACTTAAGAAAATCTGATCGTTCTGGTCTTTACGAACCATAGGTAAGTTAGTTGGGATAATCACGGTTTCTAGACCATAAATATCTTGGAATTCGTAGGCTTCGGTATCTGCAGTACCCGTCATGCCGGCTAATTTGCCATACATACGGAAATAATTCTGGAAAGTAATCGAGGCCATGGTTTGGTTTTCGTTCTGAATAGCAACACCTTCTTTCGCTTCAACCGCTTGGTGCAAACCATCAGACCAACGACGACCACTCATAAAGCGACCAGTAAATTCATCAACGATCACAATTTCGCCATCTTGTACGACGTAATGTTGATCTTTGAAGAATAAATTATGTGCGCGTAACGCTACCATTAGGTGGTGCATCAAGGTAATATAACGCGGGTCGTATAAGGATGCGCCTTCAGGTAGCATTCCGAGATTACGCAAGATGCGCTCTGCATTCTCGTGCCCTGCTTCAGAGAGGTAAATTTGCTGACCTTTCTCATCAACCCAGAAATCACCTTCGGGTTCTGGTTCTTGTGGTTTAGGCTCTGCCACCATACGACTCAGCATAGGTGGCACTTGATTCATGCGCACATACAGATCGGTATTATCTTCAGCTTGGCCAGAAATAATTAAAGGTGTACGTGCTTCATCAATTAAGATGGAGTCAACTTCGTCAACAATCGCATACGCTAATTTGCGTTGACGACGGTCTTCAGCACGATACTCCATATTGTCGCGCAAGTAGTCAAAGCCAAATTCGTTATTCGTACCATACGTCACATCAGCACGGTAGGCTGCATGTTTTTCATTATTATCTTGGTTAGGGATCACCACGCCAACCGTTAAGCCTAAGAAATTATACAGAACACCATTATTCTGGGCGTCACGACGTGCTAAGTAGTCATTCACCGTCACCACATGCACGCCATCGCCTGTTAGGGCATTCAGATAGACGGGCAAGGTACTCATTAGGGTCTTACCTTCACCGGTACGCATCTCAGCGATTTTGCCATGATGCAGCACAATACCACCAATCATCTGCACATCAAAGTGGCGCATACCTAAAACGCGACTTGAGGCCTCACGTACGACAGCAAAGGCTTCCGGCAGGATAGCGTTGAGTTTCTCACCATTGGCTAGGCGCTCTTTAAATTCAGGCGTCTTAGCGGCTAATTGCTCATCGCTTAATTCTTTCATCGCAGGTTCAAGTGCATTAATTTTCTGCACAACCTTGCGGTATTGTTTTAGAAGACGATCGTTACGGGTACCAATTAATTTTTTCAGTAAAGGAATCATTTCTTATTCTTAAGAGAAAAGGATGTAAACATTATAAACGTGTTAGCGCACTATTAGGCGTAAAGCCATATAAGTTTACCGCATTTGACGCGTAGCACTATGTAAAGAGCGGGAGTTCGTACTATAAACTTACTGACAAAATTATAGATAAGGGCTTTTGTCGGAGCACCAGTGGCTTATTTTCCCAATTTTTGTAATTCGCTACCACCACCTACATTACTTAATGCGGACGTGCCGTAATGGCCAAGGCGTTCCATAAGGCTAGAACTTTCACTGGCAACCTGCTGAGATGAGAAATCACGCCCCAAAAACTCCATTGGATCAACCGCTACGTCTTTAATGCGAATTTCGAAGTGCAGGTGTGGACCTGTTGAGCGACCTGTGTTGCCAATGCGCGCAACGAGTTGACGACGTGTCACTAAATCGCCTACCTCAGCCATAATTTCCGAGGTATGGGCATAACGTGTCATCACCTCATTGCCATGATCAATCTCTAGCGTTAAGCCATATCCTCCGCGATAACCTACATAACTGACCACGCCAGCACTGGCAGCATAAATCGGTGTGCCAATGGCACCTGCAAAATCTTGGCCACTATGTAAGTGATAAGCCCCTGTCACTGGATTGGTACGATAACCATAAGCCGAGGTCACTCTCGCTTGCATCATGGATACGGGAGTGGTGGTCGGAATACGTTCAAGACCAGCGGATTTACTCTGTGCTAAAAACTCCATGACGCGTAAACTGTCTTCTTGGTAAGACATTTTCTTACGTAAATCATCAAGCTCACGCCCCACCTCTTCGGCAGACTTGGTGCTTGGGTTTTCCAGAAGAAGATCTTCCATTGGCACGTCAGTCGTAGAGCCACGTGGGACAAAATTGCCTAACTCACCTTGTCCTGGCTGCAAGCCTTGGCTGCGCGCCAAACGATTGCTGATATGCACCAAATTCTCATATTTCACCTTAATATCAGCAAGCTCATTCGCCATTTGCTGAATACTATGTAAAATAAGTGTACGATTGCCTTCTGAGTCTTGTAAGGTAGGCGCTATTGATGTGGGCGTAATTCGTCCATGATACCCATAGCGACGCTCTAGCAGCACACCTGATACCACGGCAATACAGAGCGCTAAGACGGCAACACTAAAGCTCCATACTTTATTCGTTGTGCGCTTGGCTCTTCGTTTTGAGACAAATTTCTTTTTCAATATAAAATAACCTATACGATGTCAATTTTCTTTAAATCTGCAAGAGTTTCCGACAAACGTAAAAAAAACGACTTCATTAAACCTCTTGAAGGCATGGCTCAAGGCGTCAAGGAACAACGCGCAGTCTTGGAAATGGCCCATTATTACCAACAAGTACAAAGCCATCTACAACAGCTCATCGATGCGCCAATGAATGCGCACTGCTATGTCACCAGTTATCAAGAAGGTCAATTGCAGCTTGCAGTTCCTAGTGCAGCGTTCGCCGCTAAATTGCGCCAAATGGCACCCAGCCTAGCGCAAGCTATGTCAAATCGTGGATATCCGATAAGCACTTTAAAAATTAAAGTCATTGCTGGACTCTCTCGTTCGAGTACGCCTGAAGTTCATCAAGCTACTCGAACCAACTCTCCAGCGGCAGCACATGCAGCACTGCAAAAACTCTATGAGGAACTCGACCCAGGCCCCTTAAGTGACGCGATTAAAACTATTCTCGTCAAGCGCGGTGTAGAGAAAACTTAAATGACAGGACATATCCCTTACTTAGTACATCTGCCTAGATTTAAACGAAGGCATGTTGCTCTGTTCAGTTAGCAATGCCAAGCTCCAAGCCTTACATAAACGCCCTACTTAGTCCTCCACTCCTACACCTGGTAGCAACTAAGCAAGACCTAAGCAAGAACTAAGTGAGAACTTAGTGAGTCCTAATCAGATATTTAAGTAAACTTAAGCGAGACGCCAATCACGACTCACAACTTGTGCGGCTTGCGCACTCGAATCATACGTCACGATTTCCCAGGCATCTTCTTGCTCTAATAGCGCACGTGCCAATTTATTATTTAAGCCGTGCCCAGACTTGCATGCGACATAACGAGCTAGCAATGGATAACCGATAAGATATAAATCACCAATAGCATCAAGAATCTTATGCTTTACAAACTCATCGTCATAGCGTAAGCCATCGGGGTTAAGAATACGATACTCATCCATCACGATCGCATTATCTAAACTACCGCCACGTGCTAAACCAATGTTACGCAACATCTCAACATCGTTAGCGAAGCCAAAGGTACGTGCACGGGCAATTTCATCGATATATGAATCAGCACCAAAATCAATTTCAGCAAAGCTAGCGGTTGAATCAATCGCCGGATGATGGAAATCAATTGAGAATGCGAGTGCAAAACCTTCGTAAGGCTCTAGACGCGCCCACTTGGCATTCTCACCCTCACCTTCGGATACTTCAACGGTTTTCTTGACTCGCAGGAAACGCTTCGCAGCGCTCTGCTCCACAATACCCGCATCACGCAACAAATAGACAAATGTCGCCGCGCTGCCATCCATAATTGGAATTTCTTCAGCATCAACGTCGATATGGATATTGTCAATACCTAAACCCGCTAAAGCACTCATCAAATGCTCAACAGTAGAAACACGATACTGACCGTTCTGTAAGACCGAGGCCATGCGTGTATCACCCACTTTATTGGCTTGAGCAGGAAAGTCAAGCACCTCAGGGGTGTCTACTCGGTGAAATACGATACCCGTATTCTCCTGTGCTGGGCGCAAAGTAAGTTGTACACGCTGACCTGAGTGAACACCCACGCCTGTCGCCGTAACTAACTTTTTAATGGTTCTTTGTTTTAACATGTATTTTGTCTTGGGTTATTCACCCACTCCATACAATAAAAATTACTCAATAAGCTATTTTACTCCGATTTGTATCAGAGCGCTAAATAAGAATAATTAAAAATGGCAAAAAATTATTGCTAAAAAGGCTTCTTCGTAATAAGTTTGACGGTTTAATGAAATTTCATTAAACCTACCTAATTTGATTATTCATCATTTATCTCTATTAATATCAGTCACTTATAAATTTTCACTGCCTAGGCAGTTTAACACAAATAAGCGATATTAAATAAAGTTTATGAATGTCGGCGTCCTACAATAACAAAAACGGAAGTAGTTGGGGGAACTACTTCCGTTGGGAGTTGAAACCAAAGACTTGGTTTCATATTATTTATCGATCAATTAGTTTGCTTGTTTACGTAAGTAAGCAGGCACATCACGCTCAGAAGAATCTAAACGCGCACCTAAACCACCACGATTAAAGCTGCGGCCACCACGAATACCGATAGAACCAAGACTTTCTTGTTTACCATCTTGTGATGGTTGGAACATAGCAATACCGTCAGTACCTGTACCTACGCCAACAACTGGGATTTCGACATCTGCGTCATGGACTAATTCAGCTTGTTTACGCGCACCTAAACCCGTTGCTACAACAGTTACACGAAGTTCGTCACCCATATTGTCGTCTTTGGCGTGCCCCGAGATAATCATGGCATCTTGATCTGCATAGCTCGTGATGATCTCGTTAATTTGCTTAACTTCACTCATCTTCAAGCTACCGCCTGCAGTGATGTTGATCAACACACCACGTGCGCCATTCAAGTTAACGCCTTCTAGTAATGGGCAAGCGATCGCCGCTTCTGCAGCTTTCTTGGCACGATCAGGACCTGATGCAGCGGCAGTGCCCATCATTGCTTGACCATATTCACCCATAATGGTTTTAACGTCTTCGAAGTCAACGTTAATAATACCTTGTACGTCAATAATTTCTGCGATACCTGCACATGCATTATTCAAGACGTTATCTGCTTCTTTGAAACACTCTTCAAGCGTTGCGTCATCTGACATATTCTCGTAGAGTTTTTCGTTCAGTACAACCACTAAAGAATGAACATGTTTAGATAATTCATTCACGCCATCTTCAGCGATACGCATACGCTTTGCGCCTTCGAAGGCAAAGGGTTTCGTCACAATACCAACGGTGAGAATACCCAGTTCTTTAGCAATTTCTGCTACTACAGGTGCGGCACCTGTACCTGTACCACCACCCATTCCAGCAGTAATGAATACCATCTGTGCGCCATTCAAAGCAGCACGGATGTCTTCACGAGCTGATTCGGCGGCCGCACGACCTTGATCAGGACGAGCTCCTGCGCCTAAACCACTCTTACCTAGGGGAATGCGAGTCTCTGCTTGTGTTAGTTCAAGCGCTTGTGCGTCAGTATTAGCACAAATAAAGTCAACTCCGCGAATACCGGATGCAATCATGTGGTTAACCGCGTTACCGCCTGCACCACCTACACCGATTACCTTAATTAAATTACCACCTGGATTTCTGTCCTCAACAATACTGAATCCATAAGTCATGTGCCCAACTCCTAATTTCTGAAACCATTAACGAAACCCCCAAATTTCGGAAATCGTCTCAAAGAAAAGCCCAGCGCGTAACTTCTCGGTCTTCTCTTTGAACCGCCTCCATATTCATTATGCAAAGAATATCCAAGCTTGACCCACATCATCAGACATATCTTGGTGATTTGCCTTTCCCCTGCAAATTGCCTAAATACATCATCAATACTTCATTAACATCCAGTCATCACCCTTAGTTACACGTTATATTCTCATTGTCTACCTGCTAATGCACGTAAACATAGGCTAAATACACGTTAATTAAGCATTAAATCAGCGTTAATTATGTATTGATTAAATAATATAGCACCTTAATATGCATAAAACCCATTCACTTAATCTGATTGATTAACCCCTTAATCAACACGACTAATTCCTGAATTATTACGCCTATCAAGCTAAATATTATGCTTCACACAACAAAATACTTACACAGTAGATACTGTCTCCTTAATTATAGTTCAATTAAGGATGTAATCCCAGATTCTTTTAAGTAAATTTTGTTTCTTAGATGTAAATTCCTGATCATCCAATTGAATTCTTGCTTGCTTGAGCAAACCCATCACGGTTGCAAATTGTGGCTGACAGACAACATCCGCTAAACTACCGTCATATAAAGGCACCCCTGCCCGCACTGGTAGTTCGAAAATATCTTCGGCTAGCTCCACAATACCTGGTAATAAAGCCGTGCCACCTGTTAATACAATCGAATGTGGTTTTTGCTCATTCTCTAGGATGTTCTCACCAACCTCAAAGAAAATCTCTTCTAAACGCGAGCAAATAATTTCACCAATCAGTTCTCGCTTAACCGTACGTGGTTCACGATCACCCACACCCATTAGACTAATCACCTCATCGGCGGGCACTAAGCTACTCTTGGCGACGCCATTCAAGAGCTTAAGTTCCTCAGCATCAGGATTAGGGATACGGAATAGATGAGATAAATCACTGGTAATCAGTTCGCCACCCGCATCCATGATATGGGTATGGCGAATTGAACCATCTTGATACACGGCAATATCAGTCGTGCCTGCGCCGATATCAATTAAGAGAACACCTTGTTTCTTCTCATCTTCAGTCAAGCAGCTCTGGCTAGCAGCAAGCGGATTTAAGGTTAAGTTATACGGCTCTAAACCGCAGCGACGCACGCATTTTAAAATATTCTGAGCGGCCGTCTCTTCGCCTGTGACGATATGGACGCGTACTTCTAAGCGGACACCCGACATGCCCACGGGCTGGATAATACCGCCCTGCTTATCAACCAAGAACTGCTGCGTAATGACATGTAAAATCCGCTGATCAGTGGAAATATTCACGGCTTTCGCGGTATCAATCACCCGGTTTACATCAGCCGCCGTGACTTCTTTGTCTTTCACAGCGACCATACCACTCGAATTGAAGCTATTGATATGACAGCCACCGATGCCGACTAAGGCATGACGAATCTTACAATCGGCCATCAATTCGGCCTCTTCTAAGGCTTTCTGAATCGCCTTAACGGTGATGTCAATATTAACCACAGAGCCTTTACGAATGCCTCCCATGGTTGGGGCTTGACCCAATCCAAGGACATCGAACTTACCATCTTCTGCTAAGGCCTCGGCAACCACAGCCACCACTTTACTGGTGCCAATGTCCAAGGCGACGATCAATTCCCTATTCAGCTCTCGACTCATTTTTTCTCTTTACTATCTGAATTAACTGCAGGCTCGTATGTCACTGCAAAGCCTTTAGTATACCGAAGATCAACTTTTGTAAGCTTTTTTCCCTGGCTTCTTTCCAACAAAACTGGCCAGGCCTGCACAAAACGTTGAGCTGTAGCCGCAAAGCTCACAGCCCCTTGTTGACCACCTAAGGGGTCAGCTAACTCCGCCCCTGCATCTCGCCCCAAAATCAATACGACATCATTACTTAAGGTTACACGCCAAGCGTAACGATCACTTAATGCCACATCCTTAATCTCTAGATTTAAGGGTGACAGCAGCGTCGCTAGCTCACCAGCACGTTGCACCACCAAGCGTTCTGAGCCTTCAGGTCCATAATACTGGGGGTAATTAATCTCACTATCGAGTTCATCACGATTGGCTGAGAATAACTCCGCCCATGTATTAATCAGCTCATCATCATTCCACTTGGCATAGGCTTCGTGTTCTTCAATACGTAATAATAAGCCATTTGGCCAAACTCGGCTAATATCAACATGACGCACCCAAGGCGCTGTCTCAATATTGCGCTTAAGTTCATTTAAGTCGATGGTGAAAAAGTTACCCTTGATTTTGCCTGCTACTGTGCTTTGGATACTGGCTGGTGAAACATGCTCTAAGACATTACCTTCCTTAGGCTCCATCGTCAGCTGGGTAATCGTAAACATAGGGCGGTGAATAAACCAATAAGCCGCGCCCAACACAATCGCCACGCTGGCAAACAGCATGATCACATTGGCAATGAAATTAATCAGACGCGGATTATTAAACACAACTACCCCTACGCTTTCACTTTAAAAATTTTACACGAGGCTTGTGACAGTATGTAAACACATAGATCACTATACGCCATACCGTTGGCTTTAGCGGCCATCGGCACTAATGAATGGCTTGTCATACCAGGTGAAGTATTAATTTCCAAAATCCAAGGTTGCATATCCTCATCCAACATCACATCGACGCGTGACCAGCCTTCACAACCGACGGCACGATAGGCTTGCACACAATATTCTTGGATCTGCGCGCTTAGTTCGGCAGGCAGATTGGCAGGACATTCATAGCGCGTATCATCAGACACATACTTATTATGAAAGTCGTAATTACCACCTGGGGCAATAATTTCAATCACGGGCAAAGCATGCGCTTGCTCTCCCTTACCCATAATAGCAATCGTAAACTCACGGCCTACGATACACTGTTCGGCCAGTAATTCACTTTCATAGGTTTTGGCTAACTCAAAAGCCTCAGCAAGTTTGCTCTCATCGGTGACCTTGCATAAACCGAGCGTAGAGCCTTCATGTGGCGGCTTCACAATCATCGGTAGACTCAGTTGCTCTTTAGCCTTCTGCAGATCTTGTTCTTCATGCACCACGGCATAACGAGGGGTCGGAATGCCTTTTTCAATCAGGATTCGCTTGGTCATGATTTTATCCATGGAAATCGCTGAGGCCATCACGCCAGGACCTGTATATGGGATACCCAAGATTTCTAAGGCACCCTGCATACAACCATCCTCACCAAAGCGACCATGCAAAGCAATAAATACCCGGTCAAATTTCTCTGCTGCAAGTTCGGCTAGGCTACGCTCGCCAGTATCAAATAAATGCGCATCAATACCTTTGCTGAGTAAGGCTTCATAGACGCCTTTACCAGAGACTAATGACACGGGACGTTCTGCTGAGGTGCCACCGTAGAGGACACCGACTTTTCCAAAATCTACACTCATAGCATTTCTCCGATTTGTCCAGGTACTTTATTAATTGATCCTGCTCCCATGCACACCACCACATCACCATCACGCACAAAATTCACGATGGCTTGTGGTAAATCATTAATATCTTCAATAAATACTGGTTCAATATTGCCCGCTACACGAATAGCACGAGTCAAGGCACGACCATCGGCCGCGACCAGAGGGGCTTCACCAGCGGCATAGACTTCAGTCAACAACACCGCATCTGCTGTACCCAAGACACGCACAAAGTCTTCAAAGCAATCACGAGTCCGTGTGTAACGATGCGGTTGGAATGCTAACACTAAGCGACGCTCAGGCCAAGCACCACGAGCGGCCTCAATGGTCGCTGCCATCTCAACAGGATGATGACCATAATCATCAATCACAGTGAATTGACCATTGCCATTCTTCTCTGGCACGGTAAAGTCACCCACATAAGCAAATCGGCGGCCTACACCACGGAAGCTCTCTAAGGACTCAATAATCGCTGCATCAGGCACGCCTAGCTCTGTCGCTACGGCAATCGCTGCTAAGGCATTCAATACATTATGCTTGCCTGGAATATTTAAGGTGACTTTTAAATCAGGCAAGTCAGGCATATGGACTAAGCGACGCTTAACATCAAAGCACATCGTTGTGCCCTTCGCCTCAACATTCACTGCCTGAAAATTCGCTTCATCATTAAAACCGTAGCTCGTGATTGGGCAAGAGATAAAAGGAATAATTTTACGCACATTATCATCATCGGTGCAGAGAATTGCACTGCCGTAGAACGGTAAGCGCTGGGCAAACTCAACGAAGGCGCCACGTAGTTTAGCCACATCATGACCATAGGTATCCATATGATCCGCATCAATATTGGTCACGACTGCCATAATCGGTAGTAAATTTAAGAAGGAGGCGTCCGACTCATCGGCTTCAACCACAATATAGTCGCCAGTTCCCAAGCGCGCATTCGCACCTGCAGAGTTTAAGCGCCCTCCAATCACGAAGGTCGGGTCCATATCGGCTGCCGCCAATACGCTAGCCACTAAACTGGTTGTCGTGGTTTTACCGTGTGTACCTGCTACTGCGATACCACGCTTTAAGCGCATCAACTCGGCCAACATAATCGCCCGCGGCACCACAGGAATATTTCGTGCACGTGCACTAAGAACCTCAGGGTTGCTGCCTTGAATCGCTGTGGAGGTCACAATCGCATCAGCATGCTCAATATTGCTAGCCTCATGACTGTTATAAATGGTCGCACCAAGACTCGCTAGTCGACGTGTCACCGCTGTATCGCTGACGTCCGAGCCACTAATTTGATAACCTAAATTGAGTAAAACTTCGGCAATGCCACTCATTCCTGAGCCGCCAATACCAACAAAGTGAATGCGACGGATTTTATGTTTCATTATGCTTTTTCCTTAATGACTTCGGCGCATACATTAGCAATATCTTGAGTCGCATTGATATAGGCCATTGACCGTGCTTTAATGGCCACTTCTTGCAATTGTTCTCGCGTAAGAAGACTTATAAAATCACTTAACTGCTGTGCGCTTAGGCTCTTCTGCGCTTGGCTAAATGCCGCACCCGCCTCACTTAGCCAAGCTGCATTCGCGGTCTGATGATCATCAATCGCATGGGGTAAGGGAACAAACAGCGCCGCTACGCCAACCGCTGCGACCTCAGCCACGGTCATGGCCCCAGCACGGCATATGACTAAATCAGCCTGTGCCAAATGCTCAGCCATATTATCAATAAAGGCCACGCAATGCGCAGAGACCGCAACCGCTTTATAATTAGCTTCTAAAATATCTAAATGTTGCTCACCGGATTGGTGAATAATACTGGGTCGTTGCTCGGACGGTAGAAGCGCAATTGCTTGCGGCACCAACTCATTTAAAGCCATAGCACCTAGACTACCACCCACCACGAGAATTTTTAAGGGACCTGTACGAGCTGCGTACCGCACTTCAGGTTCCGCTAAGTTAAGGAGATCTTGGCGTACGGGATTGCCTACCATCTCAGCCTGCGGAAGCACCTTAGGAAAGCCGCTCAAGACGCGCTTAGCAAAACGTGCAATACTCTTATTCGCGCTACCTGCCACGGCATTCTGTTCATGAATAACCACAGGAATACCTGCCATACGCGCCATCAAAGCACCAGGGAAAGCCACATAACCGCCCATCCCCAACACCATATCTGGCTGCGCTTGTCGAATCGCTGATCGTGCTTGCAAACATGCTTTAGCTAAGGTAAAAGGCAGCTTAACTAAGGTTGTCACACCCTTGCCACGCACCCCGGCAAAATGCAAAGGCACTAAATCTATCCCTGCCTTAGGTACTAATTTACCTTCCATCTTGTTTGGATTGCCTAACCACTTGACTTCCCAGCCTTTAGCCTGCAGCTCATGAGCGACTGCTAGCCCAGGCATAATATGCCCGCCCGTTCCACCGGCCATAATTAACGCTTTAGGCATACTCATTGATGCTATTTCCTCTATACGCTTGTTCGTTTTGTCCACGCATCATTTTACGATTTTCAAAGTCAACGCGCATCAATAATGCGACGGCGACCAGATTCATTACTAAGGCTGAGCCACCATAACTCACCAAGGGTAGAGTCAGACCCTTAGTAGGCAGGAGCCCTAAACATACGCCTAAATTCACAAATGACTGTATTCCAAACCATATCGCAACGCCTTGGGCAACTAAACCATTGAATTCGCGATCCATGGCGATAGCTTGACGCCCAATATCTAAGCCCTTGCGCACAACAATCATAAATAAAACGATAACGGCTAAGATGCCAACAAAGCCAAGCTCTTCACCCACCACAGCCATAATAAAGTCGGTATGTGCCTCAGGTAAATAGTGCAATTTTTCAATACTAAAGCCGAGTCCTACGCCAAAAAACTCGCCGCGTCCAATGGCGATAAGCGAGTGACTTAATTGATAACCAATCGACTGCGCATGTTCTGCACTAAAGGGATCTAAATAAGCAAAAATACGCTGCATACGCCAAGGAGTCGCCACAATCAGCGCAATAAAACCCAAGACAGCCGCAAGCATCATTCCGACAAACAACTTCATACTCGCGCCACCCAAGAAGATGATGCCAAGAACAATGCAGACTATCACTAAAGCGGCGCCTAGATCGGGCTCTTTCAACAATAAGAGCACCACGAGGCCTAAAAAGCCCAGAGTAATCGGGATGACCCCTTTGAGTTGATGCATGCTTTGTTGCTTACGCACAGTATAATAAGCGGCGAATATCACCATGGCCACTTTCATAAACTCTGAAGGTTGGAAATTAATTGGCCCTAAAGGAATCCAGCGATAGGCACCATTCACTTGGCGACCGATAAATGGCACCAAGACAAGTACGAGCAACACTACACCGACGATGTAAATGAGTAAGGCTTTCTTCTCCCAAAACTGCATAGGCACTTGGCAAACTAAGAAGGCGACACAGAGTCCCGCAACAATAAAGACGAGATGGCGGTTAAAGAAGGAGAAGCGGTTGGCATTTACAAATTTAGGGCCGTCAGCCAAAGCGATTGAGGCGGAATACACCATAATCAAGCCAAAAATCAATAAGGCACCGACCGCACAAACCAATAAAAGATCGTAATCACGCATCGCTGTACGCGTTGCCCGATTCGACCGCATCCCACTACGCAAACCAGCCATCACGCTCATAGCATTTCTCCTTGGTCTCGTGCAAGTTGCTCCACGGCTTGGGCAAATTTCTCACCACGCTCATGGTAGTTCTTAAACATGTCCATACTGGCACAGGCCGGTGATAATAAGACCACATCACCCTCTTGCGCATGTTGTAAGCTTACACTGACAGCCTCTTCAAGACTGGTACTAAAGATAATGGGCACTTCAGTACTGGCTAATGCTTGAGCAATAATTTCGCGGTCTTGACCAATCAAGATGAGTGCACGGGCATATTGTTTAACGGGTACGGCTAGCGGACTGAAGTCTTGACCCTTGCCTAAACCACCTGCAATTAAGACCACGCGGCGTTCCATACCGACTAAAGCTGCCTGTGTCGCGCCAACATTCGTACCTTTAGAGTCATCGATAAAGTCCACCCCTTGGATACTACGCACAAACACGCAACGATGGGCTTGCGCTTCATAATCGCGTAAGGCGGTTAGCAATGGCGCATACGACAAACCAATAGCACGACATAAAATCATGGCAGCTAAGGCATTAGCAGCATTATGACGACCACGCACACGCATCGCATCAGCGGGCATTAAGCGCTTAACTTGGCCGCTTTTGCGAGTTGGGCGCTCGGTAATTTTTTTCTTGCGACCCGTACTAACAGGTAAATCGAACTCATCGTCATCCATGGCACAGAGCCAACTAATACCGTTAAGTTGCTCAATACCCATATCGCCCACTAATTCCGGCATATCAAGACCAAAACTGGCAACCTGCAGATCGTCCATGTATTCAACCATGGCGCGCGTCAAGGGATCATCGCGATTAATCACAGCCAATTCACTCATCTTCAGTAATTTGGCCTTACTCGCGGCATAATGTTCTAAGCTACCATGCCAATCAAGGTGATCTTGAGTGATATTTAAGACGACCGAGGCATGTGGTTTTAAGGATTCGGTGGTCACCATCTGGAAGCTGGATAGCTCTAAGACCCAGACATCAGGTAAGGCTTGCTCGGCTAAGGCTTGCATCAATGCAGTTAGGGCTGATGGACTGATATTGCCTGCTGCAAGTGCAGTCTTACCCGCCTGTAAGCACATATCACGAACCATGGTGGTCACCGTGGTTTTGCCATTCGTACCGGTAATTGCCAATACCTTAGGCTGATAGTCATGGGCTTGCGCCAAGTCCGTTAAAGCACGCGCGAATAATTCAATTTCCCCGATAATTTCAACTGAAGCAGCACGCGCCTTATCCAAAAACGCACTTAAATTCGTTTCATTGGGCTCTAAACCAGGACTCAATACTAGGCTATCTACACCCGCTAAAACCGCTTCGCTATAACACTCTTGCTCACCTAAGAACCAAGCATCTTGTGCCAAACCCAAACTTTGCAAGGCCTCTAGACCTGGGGGTTGTTGGCGGGTATCTGCGATACGAACCTGCGCACCTTGTTGCACGCACCAACGTGCGGCGGCAGACCCAGTTTCACCTAGGCCTAAAATCAAGATAGTCTTTTGCGCAAGAGTAGATTCAATCATGGTATTACGGTAATTTTAAAGTTTCAATTCCAACAAGAACGAGTAAAACAAGGAGCATTCATCGTTTTAACATTGTTTTAACGTTGCTTCAGCACAGCTTTAACATCTCTTCAGCATCATTTCAACCTACATTAACGTCGCTTCAACACAGCATTAGCATCTCTTCAACGTCATTTCAACCTACATTAACGTCGCTTCAGCACAGCTATAACGCTGCATTAACATCACATTAACGTAGTTTTAAGGTTGAAAGACCAACAAGGACGAGCATAATGGTGATAATCCAAAAACGCACCACCACCTGGGTTTCTTTCCAACCACCAACTTCAAAATGATGGTGCAGTGGCGCCATGCGTAGAATACGACGACCTTCACCGTAACGTTTCTTAGTGTATTTAAACCACATCACTTGAATCATGACAGATAAGGTTTCAACCACGAATACGCCACCCATAATGAAGAACACAATTTCTTGACGGGTGATCACAGCAATCGTGCCCAACATGCCGCCCAAGGCTAGGGCACCGACATCACCCATAAACACTTGGGCAGGATAGGCATTAAACCACAAGAACGCTAAGCCCGCACCACCTAGAGCGGCACACAGCACCATCATCTCCGATGCACCTGGAATATACGGGAATAGCAAATAGGCTGAGTAGTCCACACGACCCACGACATAGGCAAAAATACCTAAGGCTGCCCCCACCATCACGGTTGGCATAATCGCCAAGCCATCCAAGCCATCGGTCAGGTTAACCGCATTACTGGCACCGACAATCACCATCCAGGTTAAAGCGGCAAAGCCAAATACGCCCAATGGGTAAGAAACATTCTTGAAAAAAGGCACAATCAAGTCTGCGCGTGACGGCAGTGGCATGGTAAAGCCGCTAAGTACCCAATCTTTAAAGAGTGGCCACAACTCTGCATTGGCAGGCACGGATACAGCGAAACTCAAATAAATCGCGGCGACTAAACCAACGAGCGCTTGCCAAAAGAACTTCTCACGTGAGGACATGCCTTCGGGGTTGCGATACACCACTTTACGGTAGTCATCAATCCAACCAATCGCCCCAAAACCCATGGTCACTAATAAAACGACCCAAACAAAACGATTGCTTAGGTCGGCCCATAATAAGGTGCTGATACCGATGGCGATAAGGATTAAAACCCCGCCCATGGTCGGTGTACCATTCTTCACCAAGTGCTCTTGCGGGCCGTAAGTGCGCACGGCCTGACCAATTTTAAGTTCCGTTAATTTACGAATCACTTTCGGGCCGAAGAATAAACCAATCGCCATAGCGGTTGCGCAAGCTAACATGGCTCTCAAGGTAATATATTCAAATACCGCGAAAGCCTTGATACTCCCCGATAAGAGCGAAAACAGTTCGTATAACATGTTTTATTTGTCCTAGTTTGTACTATTTTTTTCCGAATCAAGGAGTATAGCGTCTACGATGCGCTCCATGCGCATAAATCGAGAACCCTTAACTAAAATTGTTTTTTTGTCTAATTGCTGCACATACGCATACAGTTCTTCGACGCTATCGAAGTGCTTGGCCGAGTCTCCATAAGCCACTACCGTGCCCTTACTTGCATCACCCATGCAGAGCAGGTGCGTGATGCCTTTTTGCTTGGCATATGTCCCTATTTCAGCGTGCATTTGCGGGCCTTCCTCACCGACCTCGCCCATATCACCCAGGACCAACAAACTCGGTTGTGGCAAGCTACTTAAGACATCAATCGCCGCCTTCACCGAGTCTGGATTGGCATTATAACTATCATCAATCAGATACTGACCGTTACTCAGTGTGCGTCCCTGCATACGTCCCTTGGCGGCCTGCATTGCGGACAAACCTTGAGCAATCGTTGCCAGAGGAATTTTAATCGCTAAGGCGCTCGCCGCAGCGGCTAATGCATTGCGTACATTATGTGCGCCTGGAATATGTAGGTGAACTGGAATACGGGCTTTCGCAACGCGCTCTAAACCAGGAACAGGCTCATAATTCAAGATAAAGTGCGTATCCACAGGATTCAATTGAACCTCTGTGGCATACACATTGGCATGCTCGGTGCCAAATAAGATTCGTGTCTGTTTTGCCGCCAACTGATCCCAGACCGCCGTGAATTCTTCGTCACTTGGATAGACCGCCACGCCTTGTGCTGGTAAAGCCTTAAAGACCTCGCCATTCTCTTGAGCAACGGCGGCAACGCTTTTCATAAACTCTTGATGCTCGCGCTGCGCATTGGTAATTAATGCAACTTGGGCCTGCGCCATATCCGCCAAGATCGCAATTTCTCCAGGATGGTTCATGCCTAGCTCAAACACCGCCGCACGGTGCTCTGGATTGAGTTGTAGGAGGCTGAGCGGAACGCCAATATGATTGTTTAAATTACCCCGCGTCGCTAAGAAGTGTTCTTCACCCACATGTGCCATCAATATCGCCGCCACCATCTCTTTCGTGGTGGTTTTACCATTACTCCCAGCTACTGCAATGACGGGCAAGCTAAAGCAACTACGCCATGCTTTGGCCATCACTTGTAAGGCTTTTTCCGTATTATCGACAAGAATCTGTGGCATGCCTAAATTCTCTTGGTACTTCGAAACGACAGCGGCTAAGGCTTTTTTCTCAGAAACTTGGGGTAAAAAGTCATGCGCATCAAAATTCTCACCGGATAAGGCGACGAATATATCCCCTTCTTGCACCATGCGTGAGTCGGTCTGAATTTTAGCGCCACTGCGAAGCATTAAAGCCAATAAGGCCCAGAGACGATCATCAAAGGCATAGCGTTGATGATTGATCTCTTGATAGGTCTCATGACCCTTGCCCGCAATTAAAATCACATCTTTCGACTGCGCCTTAAGCACAGCTTGCAAAATCATATAAGCACGATCGACGTGAGCAACGGTGTCTTTCGGCATATCAACTAAGATCTGCTGCAAGATAGTCTGTGGTTCTTCGGTGCGCGGATTATCACTGGTCACATACACGCGGTCGGCTTTTTGCGCAGCTATCTTACCCATAATCGGGCGCTTGCTTGGGTCACGATCACCACCACAACCAAACACGCACACCAAATCTCCCCCCAAGGCTTTCGCTGATGGACGCAAAGCTTTAAGCGCATGGTCTAGCGAGTCAGGTGTGTGTGAGTAATCCACCACAACTAATGGCAAGCCTTGTAGGTGCATGCCACTAACAGGCTGCACGACTTCAAGACGACCAGGCACGGCTTCGAGCAAGGCCATCTTGGTGGCAATATTATGGATTCCCCAGCCTAAGGCTTTGAGGATTCCTGCAGTTAATAAGAGATTAGCAATATTATGTTCGCCCACTAAGCGCGTAATCACTTGCGCATCACCATCGGGCATAGAGAGTTCGAATGACAAACCATAATCGGCAAACTGATACTTCTTCGCTAAGATTAAGGCATCAGGATTATTATGTAAGCTATAGCCAATTGTATTGCGTGCTTGGCTCTGTGCGTAGAAGCGCTGCCCTGCCTCATCATCGAGATTAATCACTGCATGAGCCAAGTCTGGCCATTGAAATAAGAGCCCCTTACAGCGCTCATATTCTTGCATGGTGTGATGAAAGTCGAGATGGTCTAAGGTTAAATTTGTAAACCCTGCAATCTTAATTCGCACGCCATCCATACGTCCTTGTACCAAGCCAATCGAGGAGGCTTCGATGGTGACCGCGGAAATATTCTGCGCTTTAAGCTGAGCTAAAAGGCGATGTAAGCTAAGTACATCAGGTGTGGTTAAGGAGCCACCGAGATTTTCACCATTCGGCAAAATAGTGCCTAAGGTACCAATCGTTGCACACGACACATTATTTAAATTTAAAGCACGAGCCACCCAATTCGCACAAGAGGTCTTGCCGTTGGTGCCAGTAATGGCAATTACCGCGACACTGGCGGATGGTTGGCCATACCACTCATCGGCAAGCTGGCCGAGTTGTGCGCGCAAATTTGCTACGGCTAATACGGGCACTGAATACGCTGGTGCTGGCTCCGATGACTCCACTAGCACGGCGGCCGCACCTTGCTCAATGGCTTTTTGAATAAATTGTGTACCATCTAAGCTTGAGCCTTTACAAGCAACAAAGACATCCCCTGCTTGGATGTCTCTGCTGTCAAGTCGAAGGTCCGCTTGTTGGCTAATTTGCTGGTTTTTTAACCAATCGATTATGGTTTTCATCCTTATCCTTGTGTACGGCGACTACCTGGTTTATTAGTACTTTTCGCTTCGATTGTGGAGGGGACTACAGGTGCATCAGGAGGGACGCCCATATGCTTTAAGGTTTGCTCAATGATTTCTGCGGCAACTGGGCCAGCAATAATCGTACCGTAATAACCACCCTCTTTCGGCTTATCCACAGTCACAGCAACCACAATACGTGGTTTAGACACAGGTGCTAGAGCAACGAACGAACCACGATAAAGATTACGTGAGTACTGTCCGTTGACGATTTGGCGCGCTGTACCTGATTTACCCGCAATACGATAACCATTCACCTTAGCTTGAATCTTAGAGCCTTCAGCGCCCGCGGCTGCCTCAAGCATGACACGGACATCCTTAGCCACGCCAGGTGAAAAAACTTGCACACTGGTTGGGCGTGCACCATTCTTGGCAAGCGTCAGCGAAATCATATCGCCATCACGTGCTAGACTCGTGTAGGCATGGGCGATCTGAATTAAAGAAACTGATAGACCATAACCATAAGACATGGTGGCTTTCTCAATTGGACGCCAGCGTTCCCATGGGCGTAAGCGACCAGGTGCCGCGCCTGGGAATCCCATATTCGGCGCCTGCCCAAAACCTAAGGCATTAAACACCGTCCACATCTGTTGTGAACGCATGCGATCTGCCATCATGGCCATACCAATATTACTAGAACGACGTAATACACCGGCCACATCCAATGTGCCGTTACGCTTACTGACGTCAGTAATGGTTGCGCCTTGATATTGCCAGCTACCACTACCCGTTGCAAATTTGGTATTCTTGGTAATCGCACCTGAATCCAAGGCCAAGGCAGCCACTAAGGGCTTAATAATCGAGCCTGGCTCAAAGGTATCGGTAATCGCGCGGTTGCGGAGGGCTTCACCACGACGATCTTGACGATTATTTGGATCGTAGTTTGGCAAACTCACCATAGCCAAGATTTCACCCGTTAAGGTGTCAATCACCACGGCACCACCAGACTCTGCTTTATGTGCCTTAATAGTTTTCTCAAGTGCTCGAGCGGCAATCAGCTGCACTCGCGTATCAATCGTTAGCTGAATATTCTCACCATTCTGCGCGGGAATACTGTCGCTTGAGTTCACATCTTCAATCACTTCTCCTAAGCGATTACGAATCACCACGCGTGAGCCATTCGCACCTTTAAGGCGCTCATTATATTGTTTCTCTAGTCCTTCAATACCAATATCTTCAATGCTGGTGAAACCCACCACATGGCTCATTAAAGCACCTTGCGGATAAAAGCGCTTACTTTCCGGATCAATATTCACCCCCGAAATGCGTAATTTACGCACAGCATCAGACACATCAATCGGTACTTGACGCTTTAAGAAAAGGAAGTTTTTATTCTTATTGGCTTCAATCTTCGTGGTCAACTCAGTGATCGGCATCGATAGCACCTGCGCCAATTCTTTGATCTTTTCTGGACTCGCCTCTAGAACCTCATCGGGTGAAACCCAGATACTGCTCGCTGGCACACTGGTCGCTAAGAACTCGCCATTGCGGTCCATAATGCGCCCACGTTCGGCTTGCAAAGGAATATTCGCTTCATAACGCTTCTCACCTTCATTACGTAAGAAGTCATGATTAAAGCCTTGATGATAAAGCGCTCGCCCCATTAAGGCGACAAAGCAAGCAGAAAGAGCAAAAAACAAAAATTTACTGCGTTGCTTGGACACCGTCATATCTGCTGACGCTGCCTCATAAGAGCGCACTGTGCTAATTCTTCTAATTGTTCTTTTTTCGTTCCGTCTGGAATTATTAAAAAACTGTCGCATAATAACTCCTTATTGCTCTTTAGTGTTTTCTACGTCGGCTTGCTTTTTAAGCTCCGAATCCTTGATATAAATAATCTGATCAATATTAGCTGTTTGCATATTGAGTTTTTCGGTCATCACAGCATCAATATGCAGAGTGCTGGTTAAATTAGCACGATCTAACTGCAAGAAACTCCAAGTTTGATCGAGCTTTTTGGCTTCATTCTGGACACGCACCAAATCAATATAGAGAAGGCGCTGCTGGTATCGCACGGTGATTAACTCCACCGCGCTATACACAAAGAATGCGATCAAGGCCAAAATAGCAATTCGTTTCATAAGACCGTTGCCGTTCGTTCTGCTACTCGTAAAATAGCCGAACGTGATCGAGGGTTTTGTGACACTTCTGCAGGCAAGGCGGTCACTTTACCTAAATTCTTTAATAAGGGTTGCGGCATCTCACTCTCTCGTAAGGGCATACGCGCAAACTCTGCACCAGGCCTTGAGGCCTTAGCAATGCATTGCTTCACCATACGATCTTCAAGCGAGTGAAAACTGATCACCGCCATGCGCCCTTGCGGGGCCAACAATCCTAGAACTGACGTGAGGGTGCGTGAAAGCTCCTCGAGTTCTTGATTGAGGTGAATCCGTATAGCTTGAAAGGTCCTTGTTGCCGGGTGCTGGCCTTTTTCGCGCGTCCTGACAGTGGCTGCGACGAGCTCGGCAAGCTCGAGCGTTGTGCGTAAAGGGCTGGATTTGCGGCGACCTTCAATCGCCTTTGCAATCTGGAAAGCAAACCGTTCTTCGCCATAATCTTTTATAACCTCTTTAATTTGATTAACGTCAGCCGTAGCCAACCATTCTTCTGCGGTCATACCTTGAGTGGTATCCATCCGCATATCCAAAGGTCCCTCACGCATAAATGAGAAACCACGACTTGCGTCATCAATTTGCGGGGAAGAAATCCCCAAATCGAGCATAATACCTTGCACTTGTTCAATACCACGCTCGCCCAACTCTTGTGCCATGGTCGAGAAACCACCATGAACAATCCTCACTCTTGCATCAACTGCTTGCAATTGCTTGGCTGATTCAATCGCCAAAGGATCTTTATCAAAAACATAAAGGACCGCATCCGGCGCTAACTGACTTAACAGGTAGCGACTATGCCCGCCTCGCCCAAAGGTACCATCGATATAGATACCCGTAGCCTGAGCAGAAGGCATAGCCTCATGAATCCATTTCGCTTTAACATTGAACTCTCTTTGCACTAAGGCATTGACCGTACTATGTAAAAGCACCGTAGTGTGTGTAAATTCAGTACTCATCACAAGACAAAGTCACCTAAATCGTCGGGATCGATTTCCTCAAGGTCTTTGGCTTGTAGTTCTGCGTACCTCTCTGCATCCCACAATTCAAAGCTATGACCCATCCCAACTAGGACCACATCCTTAATAATTCCCGCAATGTTACGCAATTCCGGGGCTATTAATACGCGACCAGCACTATCTATCTCAACATCCTGCGCATTACCAACAAGCAAACGCTGAATGCCTCGACTCTTCGTAGGTAAATTCATAATGACTTTTCTTCGTTCTTCCCACTCAGATCGGGGGTAAATCAACAAGCCACCTTCAAGGTTTCGGGTGATGGTGAGCTCGCCATGGGAGTCTTTCAACAGCACGTCACGATACCGGGTCGGAATTGTCATCCGTCCCTTAGCATCTAATGATAGAGAGCTGTTACCCTGAAAAATCACTTTTAATTCCCACTTTTCTACACTTTTTCCTACTTATCTCCACTTTAAGACATCATTTGCAATAGGTCAAGCACAAAATAGCAATTTCTTTAATAAAAATAACGACTTAGAACTACATCACCTGAAACAAATAATAGAATTTATTTTAAAATCAACGACTTAATACGCAAACTCAAAGTAAAATCACAAGAGAAAGGAAACTGACGGTTTACTATTTACATTCCTTAACAAATTAAGGACTTAGCGACGTTTTAAACTCGTTGTCGTTCAGGCATAAAGAGAATACAGGGAAGGTTTCGCTTAGACGCGCAGATGCATAGCGCCCTGCTAATGCGGACAAGTGAAAAAGTAAAGGAGGGAAAGAGGAGAAGGAGATAGGAAAAGAGAAAGACAAAGCAAGTCTATAAGCCGGATTCTGTAAACTGGTTACCCAGTCGGCAATCATTCCTCTAGGCACTTTATTACTAAAGCGCTCAAGCCATCTACCCGCATACTCAGACGAGCCGCCCTTATTCCTCGAAAGGAAGTGTATGCCTATTTGATGTTGCTCCGGATAGAGGTTACCGCGTTTCACCCTAGCATGCTGTTATGTGAACATAACGCCATACGGAAGTGGCCGTATCAGTGCACCGAAGTGCCCACATGCTAGTCTCGTCTCTGTGGCCCTATTCCTCGCCAATTGCTTGACGGACGGCTGTTAGCCGCTACCCTGCTCGATGGAGTCCGGACATTCCTCGAATCTAATCACCGAAGCGATCACACTCGCGATTGCCCAACTTGCTTTGCCAAGGCATATTTTACCATAGTCGCTCTAAGCACCAGGACGCCGCTTTAATCATAGTAAGAATATTATGCGAGCTTAAATCGAGGGACCTCACCTCGTGCCTGCATCTCTTGCTTTGACATCCTCCCCTGCATGAATGCAGGAGATTCCTACGGTGGTTAGCGATGTT
>JAUNUI010000013.1 GCA_030538255.1 Pelistega sp.
TTAAGGGCCGCAATAGGCGGCCCTTAACTATTTCCTCATGTAATAGATAAGCAGCGGATGTGCTTATTAAAAACACAGAGGCAGCTATGTTGACTAGCTTTGTTTACTCGTAGAGAGTATATGAGATCAGTGTGAATTTAATATTGTTGTCAAGGGCAGTTGAAAATTGACCACTTACTTAATGACGCCACAAGCAAGACGTGCGCCACCACCACCTAAGGCTTTAGGATGATCGCTGTGATTATCACCACCGACATGCACCATTAAACTGAGTCCTTGTAATTCTTTGAGGTCTTTAATACGAGGAGCGAGAACGGGTGTTGTCACATTGCGCTCAGCATCTGCATATAAGGCAGGTAGGTCACCTTTGTGGCCCGTATTATCCCACGGTCCCTTATGCGCTTGCGTGTTATCAGGGTCCCAGTGTCCGCCTGCGGCACCCGCTGGAACAACTTTACCGTCAGCACCGACCGAGGTGTCGCAAGAACCCTTAGCGTGGACGTGAAAGCCATGCACTCCAGGATCAATGTTTTTTAAGTTAGGCGTGAAAACAGCACCGTATTCACTACTGGTAATAGTAACTGTGCCTGCAGATTCACCTTGTCCCTTGTCGGTAGCAAAATTTAATTCTACAGTTAACGTATCTGAGGCGAAAACACTTGAGGCACACACGGATAACACAGCGCTTAATACAATTTTCTTCATAACAAACTCCATTAAATAAGAATTAATTCCATTTACTGCTGACTTGAGTATAGCATTGTATGCGTAAAAATGATTCCGTCAGCACTTGGCTCTTTAGGCCATATAAGTAAATTTTATGTGGAAAAATTAGGATCTGTATATAGTTTTAAAAATGCTGTATAATGATAACCATTCTCATTAATCGTCTATACAAGATATTCATTACTACACAGATAATGCGTTTTTAATGTAACACCCAACAGGTGATAGCACAGTATTCACAGTGCTAATAAGACTCACCATATTATATTGCCAATTTTACAATGAAAATCAATAAACTATTTCTCAAATTTATCAGTGCTGGATTGGCTTTAGCCATCAGCTCAACAGCATATGCCGTAGATATCAATACCGCACGTGGCAGTGTCAGTTTTCCACAGGCCTTAAGCGCTCGTGTCGCGGTCTATGATATGGCTGCCATGGATACCTTAGAGTCTTTAGGTGTCAAGCCACAAGGTGTTGTTGCTCCTCTCTTAGTCGATTATCTAAACCAAAACCAAGCAGAGGATGCCGTTAAGATTGGCACCTTATTTGAGCCCGATATGGAAGTCCTAAATCGCTTAAAACCTGAGGCGATTATTATTGGTGGTCGTATGGCACCCAAGCATGATGAATTAACGCGTATTGCGCCTGTAGTGGATGTGACGAATACAGGGGTCTCGGTAGAGACCTCGCTAAAGTTACTGCAAGAGCTCGGTAAGCTTTTTGCTAAAGAGGAGCGTTCTGCGCAATTGCAGAAGAGCTTAATCGATGAATTAAATCTGACTAAGACCGCCTTACAGAACCAAGGTAAGGCCTTAATGATTATGGTGAATGGACCGAAGATTGCGTCATTTGGAGTGAACTCGCGCTTCGGCTATCTGTTTAATGATTATGGTTGGCAAGCTGCTGATACGAATGAAAGCCGTGCTCGTCATGGGCAGCCTGTCTCTTTTGAATTTATTCGTAAACTAGACCCTGATTGGCTGATTGTGATGGATCGCAGCTCCGCTATCCAAGCTAAGGGTGAGAATGCGCGAGCCGTACTTGATAATGCTTTACTGAAAGATACGAAGGCTTTTAAAAATAAGCAAGTGATATATTTAGACAGCTCATCCTATCTCGCTTCGGGAGGCTATCAGCAAATGATGATTGAATTAAAACTCTTGCGTGAGGCGGTGGCTAAATCGCAAGGCGAGGCAAGGACTCAAGCCCTAGTAGAAAAGCCCACTCAGCTACTTATTGATGTGGCGTCACAAGCACAGACAGTGACAACACAAGTCGCTCAGCAAGCGAGTGTCGTTGCACATCAGTAGTCCTCTATGCTATTGCGCGCAGTCATTATTATCAGCTTTCTACTCTTATTGCTGAGTAGTCTTTTCATTGGTGTGAGTGAGGTCTCAATCTATACACTCTTCACCGATGCGGCGGCGCGCGAGGTCTTCTTTGCCAGTCGTATACCGCGTACTGCTTCAGTCATTCTAACAGGCATGTCGATGGCGAATGCGGGCTTGATTATGCAGATGCTGATGTGCAATCGCTTTGTTGAACCGTCGATGACAGGGACAACACAGGCGGCGGCCTTGGGCTTATTGTTAATTACCTTACTCATGCCGCAAGCTTCGGTTACATTGAAGATGTTATTCGCCTGTGCCGCCGCCATCATAGGCTTAACAGGCTTTATGCTGATTGTGCGTGTCTTGCCACCTACCGCTAAGTTGCTGGCACCACTGGTAGGCATTATTTATGGCGGTGTGATTGGTGCGCTGGCAACTTTTATCGCTTATGAATATGACATGATGCAATATCTTGTGGCTTGGTTTATTGGGGACTTCTCCAGTGTCTTAGCAGGTCGCTATGAGTTGCTTTGGTTAACGGCACTCCTGTGTTTATTAGCCTTCTTGTATGCTAATCAATTTACCATTGCCGGTATGGGTAAGGATATTAGTACTAATTTAGGCTTAAACCATAATGCAATTGTCATGATTGGTTTATTGATTGTTGCTTTAATCTCGGCGATTGTGGTGGTGACGGTTGGTGCAATTCCTTTCGTTGGCTTGGTGGTGCCGAATATCGTAAGTCGCCTAATGGGGGACAATGTACGTCAAGCCTTACCTTGGATTATGCTTAGCGGCGCAGCCTTAGTGCTTGCCTGTGATATTCTCAGCCGCTTGCTAAACTATCCCTATGAGATACCGGTAGGTACCATTATTGGCATTATCGGCACTATTCTGTTCCTATATCTTTTATATGCGCGTCCTCGTCGATCATGTGTACGCTCTGCGGATGCTTAGCGATGCGTAAATTAACTTTGTTAACGGCAGCGCTGGGCTTGGCTATGGTCTTGTTTATGACAGTGAATGCCAGTGGCCAATGGGACTTTATCCTGCCTTTTCGTGGGGCTAAGCTGATCGCCTTGTTATTGGTCGCGTATGCCATCTCCGTCTCTACTATCCTCTTTCAGACCATCACGTCCAATCGAATTCTAACACCCTATATTATGGGCTTTGATGCGCTGTATTTATTGATTCAGACCAGTCTAGTCTTTCTATTCGGAGGTTTGGCCTATGCCACCATGGGTTCAAACTATAAGTTTGGCCTTGAAGTCAGTATCATGCTCTTGGCTTCACTCGTGCTGTTTTCTAGCCTCTTTCTAAAAGCCCAAACTGACTTATACCGCATGGTGCTGACGGGTGTGATATTGGGTGTGCTGTTTCGAAGCATCACGAACTTTCTGCAACGCGTTATCGATCCAGAGGAGTTTGCTGTGGTACAAGCAGCTAGCTTTGCCCAGTTTAATATTGTACAAACTCAGTTACTCGGCATAAGCGCGGTATTGGTCTGTCTCGTGAGTATAGTGATCTGGCGTTATCGCCATGACTTAGATGTGATCGCGCTGGGACGAGAACAGGCAATTAATTTAGGCGTAAATTATAAGCGCACTATTGTGCTCATGCTATTTCTCATTGCGGTCTTAGTCGCCGTATCAACCGCTTTAGTCGGGCCAGTGAGCTTTTTCGGCCTCTTAGTTTCAGGGATGGTATACCCGATTATGCAGACCTATCGCCATAGTCAATTAATTCCCGCCGCCTTCTTAATCGGTGCGCTTATCTTAGTGACAGGACAATTAGTGTTTGAACATGTGCTCGGTTTACAAGCGGTCTTAAGCGTGGTGGTGGAGTTCCTGGGTGGCATTGTATTTATTATTTTTCTCTTGAAACGTAAAGCGCTATGATTACGGTTGAACAATTATCCTATCAAGTCGGTGAGATGAAGATCTTGCAAGACATTAATCTGCAGATCCCTAAGGGTGGGATCACCGCTTTAGTGGGGCCGAATGGGGCAGGCAAGTCGACTTTATTTTCAGTGATGGCGCGCTTACAAGAAACACGGCAAGGGCGCATCTGTATAGATGGTTTAGATATAAAAAATACGCCCAATAGTGAAATGGCGAAGAAGATTGCTATTCTGCGCCAGGAAAATTCGATTACGAGTCGAATTACGGTTGAGCAGATGCTGATGTTCGGTCGCTTTCCTTACCATAAGGGACACCCTAAGGAAGAGGATCATGCCGTGGTCGTCGAGACGCTTGAGCATTTTGATTTGCAAGGCTTAGCGAGTCGTTATGTCACGGAGTTGTCGGGTGGTCAGCGCCAGCGCGTGATGGTCGCCATGGTGTTCTGTCAGTCAACTGATTATCTCTTGTTGGATGAACCCTTAAATAATTTAGATATGTACCATTCGCGTCAATTAATGCGCCAGTTACGCCATATTGCGGATGAACATCATCGCACGATTATTGTGGTCTTGCATGATGTGAATTATGCCAGTGCCTATGCCGACGCTATTATCGGTATGAAACAGGGGCAAGTGATTTTGCATGGCCCTGCGAATGAAGTATTGACCAGCGAGAACCTGGAGTGCTTATTCCAAGTTGATGCGCCGATTGTCCCGGTCAATGGCCATCATATGGTGATGCATTATTTATAGGGACATGCTCTTGTGTATATGCATAAAGCATGGTACAAAAAACAAAACATTCTTGGAGGCTCTTATGAAAACTGTTCCTACTCAACCTGTTTCAAGTTCATTACACCATCTGCATCGTCTCTTCCTCAATTCAACACTCGCCTTGTCAATGGGCTTTGTGCCGTTCTCTATCGCTGCGGCTAGCACAGATACCGCAGGTGCCTTTTACAAAACCAATTTAGGGAATTTAGAAATTATTGCCTTATCGGATGGCACGAACCAATTGCCCGTGACCTTCTTCTCGGATAAAAGCAATTCAGAGAGCAAGGATACCTACGCAACGGCGGTCAACGCTTACTTAGTCAAGCGTGGCGATCAGTTGATTTTGATTGATTCTGGCAGTGGTGATAAGTCAGCGGATCAGTCTTCACCAATGGCGCAAGGCTTGGAAGCGGCGGGATTTAAGCCTGAGGATGTAAATATTGTCTTATTAACACACTTTCATGGTGACCATATTGGGGGCTTGTTAAAAGATGGCGCGATACGTTTCCCGAACGCGAAAGTTTATGCACCGAAAGAAGAGGCGGCGCACTGGTTAAGCCTAGAAAAAACGCAAGCTGCACCTGAAGCAGCACGTGGCTCATTTGCCTTAGCACAGAAAGTCATCGCCCCCTATAAGTCAAGCGGGCAGTATCAGGAGTTTGAAGCGGGTGGCACTGTTGTCGAAGGTGTTAAGAGCGTCTTTGCACCAGGCCATACACCAGGACATACGGCGTTCTTATTTGAGAGTGGCGCTGAACAGAAGTTCTTGATGTGGGGTGATATTGTGCATAATTTGCCACTGCAATTTGCCGAGCCGAGCATTACCATTCGCTTTGATTCTGATAAGGACCAGGCCATCAAGACACGTCTCGCCATGCTTGAGCATACCAGTGCCGAGCCTCTTGTAGTGGCAGGCACGCATATCGCCTTCCCAGGGATTGGTAAGGTTAGTAAGAAGGCCGAAGGCGGCTTTGAGTGGACACCTGTGGAGTGATAGGGGCGTCATTGCCATCTGAACATGAGCTGGGCTAGTGACGGCTATTAGTAAGAATATAGCTATAGCTAGTTGATTAAATATAAATGTACTTTTTGTATATAAGGCGTCCGCTAATTAGAGGGACGCCTCAATGCATTCTGGGCAAGACAAAATATCTAGGGGCTTATTGAAGAGAATAAGCCCTGCAACCCTATAAGCGCATAATGTATATTAGCCCTACAAACCACCCTCAGTCAATTTCGCTGGATTCAGTAACAGACTGAGCTCTTCGCGTGATAGATCAGTGTGCTCTGCGGCAACATCAATAATCGCGCGTCCTTCTTTATAGGCGATTTTGGCGATTTCAGCGGCTTTCAGATAGCCAATAATCGGGTTGAGAGCGGTGACTAGGATTGGGTTACGTGTCACCGATTGCTGTAAACTTGCCTCATTTACTTTAAAGCTAGCAATTGCTTTATCGGCTAGCTGGCGTGACATATTCGCTAGTAGCTTGAGGCTATGTAGAATATTATAAGCAATCATCGGCAGCATCACATTTAGCTCAAAATTCCCCGATTGGCCGCCAATGGTAATGGCGGCATCATTACCAATGACTTGAGCCGCGACCATGGCTGTAGCTTCAGGAATCACCGGGTTAACTTTGCCGGGCATAATTGAAGAGCCTGGTTGCAAGGCTTCAAGCTCAATCTCGGCGAGTCCTGCTAATGGACCTGAATTCATCCAACGCAAATCATTAGCGATTTTCATCAGTGTGACGGCGCAGGTTTTAAGCTGACCAGAGAGACTTACAATAATATCTTGTGATGCAATATGGGCAAAAAAGCTCTCGGCGGGTGTAAAGTCTAAGCCTGTGCTATGACTAATTTCTTCAGCAAAATACTGAGCGAATTGAGGGTCGGTATTAATCCCTGTGCCTACTGCAGTGCCGCCTTGGGCAAGGCTGTGTAAGGCGGCTTGTTGGGCTTGCAGCGTGCGTATATTCTGTTCAATCTGCACCGCCCAAGCGATTAAGACTTGGCTTAAGCGAACTGGCATCGCATCCATTAAGTGGGTGCGCCCAGTCTTGATATAGCGATCAACAGAGTCGGCCTTGTCACGGATTGTTTCGGCCAAATGCTGTAGTGCTGGTAGCAAGTGCTGGGCTAATTCTAAGGCCGCACTGATATGGATGGTGCTTGGAATCACATCATTACTGCTTTGCCCAAAATTCACATGGTCATTAGGGCTAATCGAAGTCTTGCTGAATTGACTGGCCACAGTAGCCAACACTTCGTTAGCATTCATATTCGTGCTGG
Organism: Pelistega sp.; assembly: GCA_030538255.1. Classification (GTDB taxonomy): domain Bacteria; phylum Pseudomonadota; class Gammaproteobacteria; order Burkholderiales; family Burkholderiaceae_B; genus Taylorella. Next base: position 7,027 of record JAUNUI010000013.1, read on the forward strand.
TCGCAGAGCCAGTTTGGAAGACATCAATGGGGAAGTGTTGCATTAGCTCGGTATCAGACAGTTGCGCAACTTCAGCAGCGGCCTGCTCAATTGCCTGAGCGATATCAGCATCAAGATGGCCTAAGCGAGCATTGGCTCGCGCGGCAGCAGACTTCACCTGTAAGAGCGCGCGAATAAAGGCTACAGGCATAGTCTGCCCGCTAATCTGAAAGTTATTAATCGCGCGCTGGGTTTGGGCACCATAAAGGGCGTTCTCCGGGACAAGCAGTTCGCCCATACTGTCACGTTCACTACGCATTTTCGTTGGCATCACGCACTCCTTGCATTGAATTCATCCGCTAGATAATAGTCGTCTAGAAACTATAGATTTTTCAGTGACTTATGACAAGCTAATTTTGTGACATTCTGTGTAAAGAAACCATGGTCTATCAGAAAAGTAGTGAATTTGAGCACCTAAGTCTATAGTCATGGTATGGTCATATACGCTCTTTAAGCTGACATAAGGTAAGCTTAATATGGCACAATGAAAAATTCCAGGCTTAACTATATGCGAGTGGCAATTTGCGGGTGAGGCATCTGCATGTACTACTATGAAAAGTGGTCGGACATAAGTATCGCATGGCCTTTTCACTAGGGCTGTTCAGTTTATGATATAGCAGGGTAATACAAGTAAAGTACTTTTTTTGATCATCAATTAGTCGTGAGGTTGTAGTAGATGGATAAGCTTTCCTTAGATAAAAGCAAAATTAAAATCGTCTTATTAGAGGGTGTGCATTTAAATGCTTTAGAGATTTTAAAATCCAAAGGCTACTCGAATATTGACTATCACAAGAAAGCGCTTGAGGGGCAGGAGCTGATTAAAGCAGTGTCTGACGCGCATTTTGTCGGTATTCGTTCACGCACGCAATTGACTGATGAGGTCTTAGAGCAGGCGAAGAAACTTATAGGTATCGCGTGCTTTTGCATCGGTACCAATCAAGTTGACTTAGACAGTGCGGCACGTCGTGGTATTCCAGTGTTTAATGCGCCCTTCTCGAATACGCGCTCAGTCGCTGAGTTGGTCTTAGGTGAGATGATTCTGCTGATGCGCCGGATTCCCTTGGCGAATGCCATGGTGCACCGTGGTCAATGGATGAAGTCAGCGGATGGTAGTCATGAGGTGCGTGGTAAGAATTTAGGGATTGTTGGCTACGGTCATATTGGTACACAGGTGAGTGTCTTAGCTGAAAGCCTGGGGATGAACGTCTATTTCTACGATACTGAGGCTAAATTACCCTTGGGCAATGCGACGGCATGCGCGAGCTTGGCCGAGTTATTGCAAGTCAGTGATATCGTCACCTTGCATGTGCCTGAAGATGACACTACTAAGGATATGATTGGTTCAAAAGAGTTAGCCTTAATGAAACGCGGCTCGCACTTAATTAACGCCTCGCGCGGCACTGTGGTGGTGATTGATGATTTGGCGGCAGCGCTAAGCAGTGAACATATTGCCGGTGCGGCAATTGATGTCTTCCCTGTGGAGCCTAAGTCGAATCAAGAAGAGTTTGTGTCACCCTTGCGTCAATTTGATAATGTGATTCTTACGCCGCATATTGGTGGCTCAACCACTGAGGCACAGGCGAATATTGGTATCGAAGTAGCGAATAAAATTGTCAAATACTCGGATAATGGTTCGACGGTTTCGGCGGTGAATTTCCCTGAAGTGAGCCTCCCTGAGAACCGCAACACAAGTCGCTTTTTACATATTCACAAAAATAAACCTGGGGTTATGTCAAACTTGAACCAAGTGTTTATGCAAGACGGTGTGAATATTCTAGGCCAGTACTTACAGACGGTCGGGGATGTCGGCTATGTCGTGATTGATGTGGAAAAGAGTCCGCAAATTGACGAGCTATTGCCGCAACTTAAAGCAATTGATGGCACTATTCGTGCGCGCATCTTATATTGATTTGATGTTTTAGTGCATCGGTATCGGCGTCGATATTGCCTAGTGGGGACTCGTTAATGCGAGTCCTCATTTTTTGTAGCGTTATGGGGGTGAAGTGAATATTTTGCTTCTCTTGCGCGATCAACAAGGTGGGTTATTATCGATATTTAGTTATTAGGTCTTGCCGTGAGAGGGTTGTTTATTTACCGTGAGAGTGCTGTTAATTTATCACGAGAGGGCTGTTAATTTACCGTGAGAGGACTTAAATTTAATTAAGCGCCTCATGTGTTTTGCTAAATCCTGATTCAGAAGATGGCTGAGATGATGCCTTCGGGCTGAAGCTAGCTAATTTAAAATCTGAGCACGCTGAGGGTTTATAATGAGTGCATTAAATCTTTAATCACTAATCTTACGGAGTAATTTTCATGACTCAATCTATTCGTATCGGTATTGTTGGCTACGGCAATCTTGGTCGCGGTGTTGAAACGGCTATTGCTAAAAATCCTGATATGACGCTGATTGGCGTATTTACACGTCGTGATCCTGATAGTGTGGAAACCTTGAGCGCGACTACACCGGTGTATTCGATGAGTCAATTGAGTGAGTTTCAAGATACGATCGATGTCATGATTCTGTGCGGTGGTTCGAAAGATGATTTACCGCAGCAGACCCCAGAGCTGGCCAAGATGTTCAATACCGTGGATAGTTTCGATACACACGCACGAATTCCTGAGTTTTATGCTGCCGTGGATGCGCAAGCTTCGGCACATCAGAAAACCGCCTTAATCAGTGCTGGTTGGGACCCAGGTATGTTCTCTATTAATCGCTTGTTGGGTGAGGCCTTATTACCTGATGGCGAAACTTACACCTTCTGGGGCAAGGGTTTGAGCCAAGGTCACTCAGATGCAGTGCGTCGTGTCGAAGGTGTGAAGGCAGGAGTGCAATATACCATTCCTTCGCCTGAGGCGATTGAGCAAGTCCGCAGCGGTTCGCGACCTAGCTTAACAACCCGTCAGAAACATACACGTGAGTGCTTTGTGGTACTTAAAGAAGGTGCTAGCCAAGAGCAGGTTGAACAAACTATTAAGACCATGCCTGATTACTTCGCAGATTACGATACCACGGTTAATTTTATTGATGAGGTGACATTGGCTAAAGAACATAATGCCATGCCGCATGGTGGCTTTGTGATTCGTAGTGGCAATACGAGCGACGCGCATACGCAAGTGATTGAATATTCTTTACAATTAAATGATAATCCAGGCTTTACGTCGAGCGTTTTAGTGGCTTATGCACGTGCGGTATATCGCTTAAATCAGCAAGGTCAGTACGGTGCGAAGACGGTGTTTGATGTGGCACCAGGCCTGCTTTCACCGAAGACCCCTGAGCAATTACGTAAAGAACTACTGTAACTTAGCGCTTACAATACTCCTCAGTAAATACGGCGAGGAGTTTTCTCACTGAGCTAAAAAACTTTAGGCTGAATTCTGCACCTGCAGGCTTCGGCCTTATTTTTTGCTTTGATGCAATAGGGATGACGAAGATAAGTAATCGAGGGTGGTCAATGGCAGTAATGAGCATTTTTGGATTGCTTGTTAAGTGTTCGCTAAGGGAAGAGCTTTGCGCTACGAGAGCTAGGGATAAATGTAAGGGTCAGTGATAGGAGTAAATGTGAAGGATAAGTGTGAAGGATAGGGAGTTGGGCTATCTAATTGAGCCAAAATACTAAAGTATGTTGCATGTCAAGGTAATTAGGGAATTTACTAGGCAAGGCATGAGGTAGCGTTGCGAAGAGAGTGAACTGGACGTAGAGTGAGTAATAATAAGGCTTTTATAGAATTTTGATGGCAACTTCAGTTTTACTGAATAGGGTCGTAAGTAAATCAGAATACTCATAAATCTTCGGGAAATATATGATTTATCAATAGAAATTTAATTGAGTTCACATAGTATTCAAAGAATTAGGAGACATACGTGCAACAAGCGGTAATTATTGATGCCATTCGCAGTCCGATTGGGCGCTCTAAAGAGGGGGGCGCCTTAACCCAAGTGCATCCAGTTGATTTACTGGCGCAACTCTTAAAAGGCCTTGTAGAACGTAACAAACTTGATCCTGCCTTAGTTGAGGATGTGATTACAGGCTGCGTAAGTCAAAGCGGTGAGCAGTCAGGAACACCAGGTCGCTTTGCTTGGTTGGCGGCAGGCTTTCCTGAGCATGTTCCATCTACGACGATTGATCGTAAATGTGGCTCAAGCCAACAAGCGGTGCATTTCGCAGCACAAGGGATTATGGCGGGTGCTTACGATATCGTGATTGCATGTGGTATTGAGTCTATGAGTCGCATTCCGATGGGAAGTTCGCGTGGAGATAAGGACCCCTTTGGCCAGATGGCGAATGAGCGTTACGCTCCGGGTTTAGTATCACAAGGAATCGCATCAGAATTGGTGGCGGCGAAATATGATTTATCACGCCAAGAGATGGATGAATATAGCGCGCGTTCGCATGCACGTGCTGACCATGCACAGCAAACAGGTCAATTTGATCGTGAAATCTACCCCATTCATACACCTAACGGTGTGGTGAATAAGGATGAGACGATTCGTGCCGGGACAACGGCAGAGAAGCTTGGCGGCTTAAAAGCCTCATTCGAGAACGCTGCCCTCAAAGAGCGATTTCCACAAATTAATTGGAGTGTGACGGCAGGTAATGCCTCGCAGATCAGCGATGGTGCGGCAGCCATGCTCATTATGAGTCAAAGAATGGCCGACAAATTAGGTCTTAAAGCACGTGCTCGTTTTGTTGCTTTTGATGTGATTGGTGATGACCCCTTGCTGATGTTGACTGCACCGATTGCCTCGAGTAAGCGCGCTATCGAGAAAAGTGGTTTGAGTAAAGATGATATCGATCATTATGAAGTGAACGAGGCTTTTGCCACCGTGCCACTAGCCTGGCAGAAAGAACTTGATGTGAGTGATGAAAAACTCAATCCTCGTGGTGGCTCAATTGCCTTAGGGCATCCACTGGGCGCCTCAGGTGTGCGCATTATGACCACGCTTTTACATGCACTCGAAGATAATAATCAACGCTATGGTTTGCAAACCATGTGCGAAGCCGGTGGTATGGCCAATACGACGATTATTGAGTGCTTAGCCTAAATTAACTTTATAAATTGGAGATAAATCAATGCAGTTAAGTCAAGAAATGAGCGCGCTTGTCACTGGAGGTGGCTCTGGTCTAGGTTTAGCGACCACCGAAAAATTAGTCGCTAAGGGTGTCCATGTTGTCGTGGCTGATTACGCCGATAAAAAACAAGAGTTAGCCGATCAGTTTGGCGATAAGGTGACGTATATCAAAGCCGATGTCACTCAAGCAGAACAAGTTGAGGAGGCTGTTGCCGCCGCAGTGAAAGTGGCCCCCCTACGTGCGTTAGTCAATTGTGCCGGTTATGGTGGTGCTATTCGTATCGTTGATCGTGATGGCAACCCTGGCGAGTTGGAGAAGTTTGAAAGCATTATTCGCGTCAATATTATTGGTAGCTACAATGCGCTTCGCTTTGCTGCTGCAGCAATGGCTAAAAATGAGCTGATTGATGGCGAGCGTGGGGCATGTGTACTCACCGCATCCGTAGCGGCCTACGAGGGGCAGATTGGGCAAATTGCTTACTCAGCTGGTAAAGCAGGCATTGTGGGCATGACTTTAGTGGCCGCACGTGATCTTGCGACCAAAAATATTCGCGTGAACACCATTGCCCCAGGTTTGTTTGATACGCCTTTATTAGCACGCTTACCTCAAGAGGTACGTGATTCATTAGGAGCAATGACACCGAATCCAGCGCGCTTAGGTATTCCTCCTGAGTTCGCAGAATTAGCCGTGCACATGTTAGAGAATGCTTATCTGAACGGTGAAACTATTCGTCTTGATGGTGCAATTCGCATGGCACCACGCTAAGACATAAAACCTAAAGCACTGTGCCAATACCGTATCAGATTTTGGAGGAAATCCTTGGCACAGCTCGCTCTCGATCACTAGAAAACATCAACAATTGAGCATCGTGTAGAGAAAACATATTCGGCTTATAGCGTGATCATCAATGGGTAAATCAATGATGAGTGCAGTGTTATAAATTATATATTTTAAGATAAAAAGCCAATCATATTAAATCAAATATAAACATCACTTGATTAATAGACATAGGCTTAAGGAGACATTATGAAGAGGATTTCAAGAAGAGGCCTAATGGCGACCATGTTAGGCGTATGTTTTGCGGCATTAAGCTTACATGCACCTATAGCTCAGGCACAGAATCAATACCCCAATCAAGCGATTCGCGTGGTAATTCCCTATCCTCCAGGCGGCGGTACGGACACCATTGGGCGCTTAATCGGTGTTGAGCTGAGCAAAGAATTAGACACCATGGTTTGGGCTGATAATAAACCAGGAGCAAGTGGCACCATTGGCAATAATATTGTCGCTAAGGCTGACCCTGATGGTTATACGGTTTTACTGGGTATTACGGCCTTAGTACAAGCGCCTTGGCTGTATAAAAATCTTCCTTATGATGTATCGACAGATTTAAAACCCGTTTCACAAGTGGCACGTTCATCAGATGTGTTTGTCGTAAAAAGCGATCTGCCTGTCAACACAATGGCTGAGTTTATCGATTTGGTGAAGAAAAATCCGGGTAAATATTCTTATGGTTCATATGGTAATGGCACCTCATCACATATTCATGGGGAGCAATTCAAACTTATCAATCAGATTGATTTGATGCATGTGCCATATCGTGGATCCGGTCCTGAGGTAGCGGCGATGCTGGGTGGGGAGCTGACGGCAGCTTTTATCGATATTACCGCAATTAGCCCACATTTAAAATCAGATAAATTCAAAATTTTAGGTGTTACGGGTGCGGAACGTCTGCGTTCATTGCCTGAGACGCAAACCTTCAAAGAAATGGGTATGGATGGCTTTGAGTCGAATGGTTGGTTTGGCTTTTTCGTGCCCGCTAAGACGCCTGATGCTGTGGTTAATGTATTAAGTGACAAAATCCAGAAAATTATGCAGCTGCCACACGTTAATGGTCGCTTAACAGATATGGGTCTGCGCCCTGTGGGGAATAGTGCTAGTGAGTTTACGCAAATCATCCAACGTGACTTAGCAAACTATGGCAAAACCATTGAAGCTACCAAAATTAAGATTGATTAATCAGACCAGATAAGCGGATTTATGCCATCGAATAGGGACGGTTTTAAGTTCGCTCAAAAATTGAACGCACAAATTGCATAGATTTGCAAGAACACGAAGAGACAAATATGTTAAGAATAAACCGTAGAACAGTCTTAGGGAGTTTGCTTAGCTGCTTATTACCCATCCTAAGTATGACATCAATCGCACATGCGCAAACCGAAGTGCAATCTACATCCACTTATCCAAATCAGGCGATTCGTGTGGTGGTGCCAGGACCACCAGGTGGTGCGACGGACATTATTACGCGTCTCGTCAGTGCCGAGTTGAGTAAAGAGATTGGGCAGAATGTTTGGGTGGATAATAAACCAGGGGCAAGTGCTACGATTGGGAATAATATTGTCGCTAAAGCCGACCCCGATGGTTATACCTTGTTGTTAACCTTCACCGCCATTGTCCAAGCGCCTTGGCTCTATAAAAATCTACCCTATGACGGTTTAAAGGATCTCGTGCCTATTACACAAATTGCGCGCTCATCAGATTTATTTTTGGTGAACAGTAAATTGGGTGTGAATAGTTTCGAAGAATTTATTGCGCTCGCTCAGAAAAATCCAGGTAAGTATAGCTATGGTTCGTATGGTAATGGGACCTCATCACATATTCATGGCGAACAATTAAAGCGGATTAAGAATATTGATATGACCCATATCCCTTATCGAGGCGCAAACCCAGCATTACAAGCCTTATTAGCAGGAGATTTGAGTGCCGCCTTTATTGATATCACGACAATGACTGCTTACTTAGACTCAGACAAATTTAAGGTGCTAGCAGTGACTGGTAGTGATCGCTTAAAGCCCTTACCGAATGTGCGAACATTCACCGAAATTGGACTGGAGGGCTATACCTCGAATGGTTGGTTAGGTATTTTTGCGCCAGCCAATACGCCGCCTGAAGTTTTGAACTTTTTAAGCGAGAAGTTACAGAAAGTCATGCAACAAGCAGCCGTAGTGCAACGTATTGCGGACTTTAGTTTGCGCCAAGTGAGTAATACTCCCGAAGAATTTAAGAAAATTCTCTTAGAAGATTATGAGAACTATGGTCAGATTATTAAGGCGGCCAATTTAAGAATTGATTAGTTAAGCTTAACAGCTTGCTGATAACTGATAGTTTATCGTTAATTGACGACTTTCTGATGGTAGACAGTTAATCATTAATTGAGGACTTGCTAATAATTCATGATTAATTGGCAAGTGCCTGATGGAGAACAGTCAATCATTAATTGAGGGTTTGCTAATGATTGATAGTTACTAATTGGCAAGCAGTTAAGGATGAACAGCTTACCGTTACCGACGATCACTACAAGGCTTGGGTAGCCGATTCAGCCTAAGCCTAGTAGCTGAGATAAGTTGATAATGCTAGGTAGAAAGACAATACGTGTATCGATACTCAATATACTGAGCAAAAGGAAATAAAGTGCAAGACAAGTTAAGTCCTTATTGGCCTAAAGGCATACCCAAGCATATTCATGTGCCACGTGTAACCTTGCCTCACTATTTACATACTTCAGCACAACGCTATCCCGATAAAACAGCGATTATCTTCTGTGAAAATACGTTTACATTTTCACAGCTTAAGGGGTATGTGGATAGTATGGCGGCTTATTTGCAGCAGGTTTTAGGTGTGAGTAAAGGCGAGCGGATCTTACTATTTAGCCAAAATAGTCCGCAATTTGTCATTGCCTATTATGCAGCCTTAAGTATTGGTGCCGTGATTGTGCCGGTGAATGCGATGTGTACCACAGATGAAGTGCGTTATTTTATGCAGAATAGTGGTGCGCGCTATGCTTTCGTTGCTCGTGATTTAGTCGAGCAGGTATTACCATGCATGCAGGCAGATACCGCAGAAGGCTTAAAGCATATTGTGGTGCATCAGTATAAAGATATCTTAAGTCATGTAGATAGTGAAGAGATTCCAAGCTTTATTAAAGCGGACTATCCAGTCATTGAACAAGCGGATATTCACGATTTCCAAGAGATTCTCAATCAGCGCGCCTATCAAGCTGAGCCTGTTGAAACTTCACCCGATGATTTCTGTGTCTTACCCTATACATCGGGTACTACGGGTAAATCTAAGGGCTGTATTCATACGCACGCCACCATGTTGGCCTCGGTCTATGCGTCTACGATGTGGCGTAATATGCATTCTGAAACTGTGATTTTATCGGTGGCACCGATGTTTCATATGCTCGGCATGCAAAATGCCATGAATATCCCTATCTTCTTAGGAGCAACGGTGATTATGATGCCACGTTGGAATGCGGGTCAGGCGGTTAAACTAACCGCTAAACATCGTGTTTCAGCCTGGACGGCGCCACCGGCTATGGTGCTGGATTTCTTCTCGCATCCTGAGGCGAAAGAGGCTGATCTTTCAAGTCTAAATTTACTCACAGGTGGTGGGGCTGCCATGGCTGAGTCAGTTGCTTTAATGTTAAAAGAGCGTTTCGGTATTGTGTATAACGAAGGTTATGGCATGACAGAAACCGCATCATTCTTGCATTGCAATCCCTTGAGTTATGCTAAGCGGCAGTGCCTAGGGATGGAAACCCAAGATGTCGAGAGTCGCATTGTTGACCCGAATAGTTTAGAAGAATTACCGCGGGGCGAGGTCGGTGAGTTAGTCACTAGCGGTTCGCAATTAATGCTGGGCTATTGGGACAATCCAGAGGCGAACCAAGAGTCTTTCTTTGAGCGTGATGGTAAGCGCTTTTTCCGTACCGGGGATTTAGCACGAATTGATGAAGATGGCTACTTCTTTATGGCAGATCGTCTTAAGCGCATGATCAATGTCTCGGGTTATAAGGTTTGGCCAACAGAGGTGGAGAATACCATGTATGCCCATCCCGCGATTCAGGAAGTGTGTATTGTCGGTGTGCGAGATGAGAAGCAGGGCGAACAAGTGAAAGCTCTTGTCGTGCTCAAAGAAGGCGAAGATGTTGAGGCACAGGAGATCATTGCTTGGGCACGAGAGCATATGGCGGTCTATAAAGCTCCACGTAGTGTCGAGTTTTTCGATGAATTACCGAAGTCGAATACGGGCAAAATTATGTGGCGTAAATTACAAGATGATCAGAATGCCAAATTGGCCTGATGCTCTTAACAAACCAAAGAACGACGATGATATAGCAGAGTATAAATCCAAGAGTGTTAGGGCATAATGTGCCGCTCAGGATAGTGCGAATGTCAGTCAGCCTTAGCTTAGTCGTATGCCGTAGTTTTAACTAAGTGAGTGGTGAATGATGGGTTTTGAAACAGCTACATTCACAGCGATTGATGAAGAATAATTCAACATATTTATCATCAATATGAAAAGATTTAAATTTAATTTACTATGTAAGGAGTGCTCAGATGAGTCAAAGTACATCGAGCTGGATTGATGAAGATTTAGTGCTGTTCCAAGATATGGCACGTAAATTTATTGAGAAAGAGGTCGTGCCACATGAGATGGCCTGGGCTAAACAAAACCACGTTGATCGCGAGATTTGGAATCGTTTTGGTGAGGTCGGCTTGCTCTGTCCATCTATCCCGACAGAGTATGGCGGTGGTGGCGGCACTTTCGCCCATGATGCGATTATGTCGATTGAGATGGCTCGCGCTTTAGCGATTGGACCGAGTACCAGCGTACATAGCTCAATTGTTGGCCATTACATTCTGCGCTACGGTTCAGAAGAACAGAAGCTGGACTGGTTGCCTAAGATGGCGAGTGGTGAGTACGTGGGCGCAATTGCTATGAGTGAGCCTGGTGCTGGCTCTGACTTAAAATCAATTAAGACGACAGCGGTACTTGATGGTGATGAATGGGTAATTAATGGCTCGAAGACGTTTATCACTAATGGTGCGCTGGCTGATTTGATCTGTGTGGTTGTCAAAACAGACCCTGATGCAGGTTCACGTGGGGTATCCATTATTGTGGTTGAAGCTAAGGACTTGGCTGGTTTTCGTCGTGGTCGTATCCTGGATAAAATTGGTCTTAAAGGTCAAGATACATCAGAGCTTTTCTTTGATAATGTACGTGTTCCAAAGGCTAATCTTTTAGGTCCTGAAACTGGTAAGGGCTTTATCCAGTTGATGGAACAATTACCTCAAGAGCGGATGCTTATCGCACTTGGTTGTGCGGCAACGATGGAGCGTGCTGTCGAAGAAACTGTTGCTTATACTAAGGAGCGTAAAATCTTCTCACAACCATCAATTGAAATGCAAAATACCCGCTTTAAGCTAGCGGAATGCAAGACTAAAGCCACCATTGCCAAGAGTTTTGTGGATTCATGCATGGTGCAACACTTTAACGGCACACTCGATGGTACCACTGCGGCTATGGCTAAGTGGTGGGTGTCACAGGCGGCATTCGAGGTGATTGATGAGTGCTTACAGCTGCATGGTGGTTATGGCTATATGACTGAATACCCAATTGCGCGTATGTTTGTTAACTCACGCGTCACGAAGATTTACGGTGGCTCGAACGAGGTGATGAAGGAAATTATTGCGCGCTCTTTAGCTGAATAAATGCGCGTAGTTTTGTGTGGTCTTTAGCTGAGTAAGTGGACGTAGTTTTGCGCGTTCTTGAGCAGAGTAAGTGAGCTTAGCTTTCGCGGTCTTTAGCCGAATAAATGCGCTTAGCTTTCGCGGTCTTTAATTGCGATCTTTAGCTGAATAAGTGAGCGTAGTGATAAGGGCTTAATTTAACCATTAAGCCCTTATTCTCTTATTCTGAAGTGAGGTGAGCCCAAAATTTAGACCTAAAAATCTATTGTTGTGAGCTCATATTTTGGAGCCACGTTATGGCGGGAGATTTAATAACGCGTAATCAGCGCAATCGGCTCTTTATCATCCATCAATTCAAGCGGCATAAAGACAATATTGCCACCCTGATTACTGATAATATCAATAATTTCGGCAACCGCATCATCGGTAATTTCTTCCCCTGTTGGATCCTCGGTTACCTGTAAGGTGATGTTCTCTTCATCAATCATCGCCGGGACGGTATAGCCTTGACGCACCAATAGCGTAACGGCATTACCTTCGCGGGCAGAGCGGTAAATCATCTGTAAGTCGGTACGCACCATACGAGTATCACGCGCTCTCTCAAGTTCTTGCTTAGCCGCGTCAAAGCGCTCTGTGCGTAAGTTAGCAATAACTTCTTGTACGCCATCAACAAAGCTTTGCGGATCACCGTCATTTAAGTTAGCCAGATTGTTGACTTTGCCAATGATGATATTGGTGTTATCACAGACTTTCTCAAATGCGCCTAAATTCTGTCCATCACCGACCAAGACAACGGGCATGGGGTCAATCTTATAGAATTGCTGCAAGCTCTTATCGACACGGTTTAAAAATTCTTTAAGGTATTTATCATCATCGGAGGCGCCTGTAGGATCGGCCTTACTGCCCGTTGGTAAGCTGGTATTGATGATAGGGAAGTTGAGCTCAGTAGAGCTTTGCTGGCGCTCACTGTCTTCAGTGATTTCTTTCACTAAGCGATCATCATAGGCTTCAATTAAGCGAGCCTTCTCACTGGTGATGATTAAAATATAGTAACTAACAGAGTGTGAAAGCATACGCATAAAATCACGGGTGGAAAATTGCTTATCAATAATGACACGCTCTTCTACATCGAAGGGTAAGCGAATTAATTGTGCTTGCTCTGGGGTGGCAAAAATCGCTAAGGTATCGAGGTTGTAGTTGTGGTTTAAGTGTTTAATTTCAGAGTCAATCTGATCCATTACGGCTTTCACTGTGCGCTTATCGTGTTCTGCAGCCAAGCGTTCTTCAAGTGTTTTGAGTTGATTTTTTAAGGCAATAGAATCTTGCTCATTGTCTGGAAAGGTACGGTGTGTAGGTATAAATACACTGACAGCAGGCTCACCTTGAACTTGACGTAAATTTTGTAAGGTGTTTTTAAGTTCTAACATAATATTTCCTTTTTAATAATTAATGAAAATAAAAACATCGTGCGATTCAGTCTTGCTTTTGTTAGAGCACAGATTCACGGTAACATATTTTTTTTGTGGATTTTTATCGCTGAAAAATGCTGAAATATTTAATCATGACTAGGAGAAAGCATTAGGGTGCCTTTTTTAGGCGAGAATTATAGTGATATGAGTTCGAATGCTGTTCACTATTTTTTTCCTGTAAAAATCGCTGAATTATTGTGCTTGGGCTTGTTAAGTAAAGAGTCTTATAGGGATATCTTTTTAGGTTTTTGCAATTTTTGCTAAACTAATAAGCTATGTAGAGTAAATAAATAAGGATCATTTCATGGCGTCTAAATCTTTAGCGATCTTAATTGCATTAGGACTCTTACCTCTCACGGCTGGCACTGCGAATAGCTCTAGCAATAACGCTGCAACACCAGCGAACTCAGCTGCTGGGAATGCGCCTGTCTTCAATCAACAGCTGTTTAGTCCCGTTGAAGAAGAGGCAAAGTTTGCGTATAAGCAGAATCTAAGTGCTCAACAAGCTTATGAGTTTTCCGTTATTCTCTATAGTGCCCCGGCTAATTTAGAGGCAGTATCGGCTAAAGCACATTACATTAATCATGACTGCGCTCAAGGCGAAGGCGAGTCGAAAGATGAGAATGCAGCACTGAAAACCAGTATTCCTGTTGAGTTTACGCGCACCAGTCCGACGCAATATACGGGTACGCTCTATGCTGATGCGATGCTTGATGAAGATTATTTGCAGAATGGCAAAACCTGTCATTGGCAATGGAAGGGCTTGGATATGGTTTTTGAGCCTAAACCTAATTTAAGTCAGATTCAATATACGGCCTATATTGATGCAGATCAACAAGTCTCTGAGGGCGTATACAAGCAGGATCGCTATATTACGCGTTTAAACTTTAATCAACCGAAAGAGCGGGAGAAGGTTTTAAGTGCTGTCGCTGTTGCAGATAAAGACCGCTTTAGCGCAGAATCGAAAGAACAACTCGTGACGATTAGTTTAGAAGTGAAGAAGAAGTAATTTGCTTTTGAGAATAGGCTCCATTTAGTTTAGCAAGGGTACATTCTTAGCTGGGTATATTCGATGGTAGATTGAATAAGTGCAAAGAGTGAGTATGGCAGGCGTATATTCTTAAGCAGTGTATAGTCTCCATGCAACACTAAAAAATAAAAACCAGTGCAAAGTTGAATGCACTGGTTTTTGCTTGTTGAGACCGTAAACCTAGAGAGTTAAGCAGACTCTTGATGCGTGAGGTATCACTCCTATTTCAAGCCAGTTTTTAATAGCTTGAGGTTTCATAAGTCGTAATCGTTATTAGAAACCTGTGTTGACGCCCCCCACCTTAATGGATGGAGTTTTACGAAGAGATCTAATAAATCATCTGATGTGCTCTAAAACCTTCAATCTCATCTTGCGTATAACCTAACTCAGTGAGAATGTCTTCAGTTTGGGCACCTGCTGGCGTAACCTCTCCTGCCATTGCGGGTGTGCGACTTAGACGTGGCGATGGCGCGGGGCAAGCAACACCATCAAGCTTGATATAGGCATCGCGTGCCTGGTTATGGGGATACTGAGCGGCTTCTTCAAAGTTTAGTACGGGTGAGAAACAAGCATCGGTACCTTCTAAGAGCTCACACCATTCTTGCTGTGTTTTGCTTAAGAAGAGTTCAGTGAATCGTTGCTTCTGTTCTGGCCATAATGCTTGGTTCATTTGCTCTTGAAAGATTGGGTCAGTAAAGCCGCCACGCTCTAATAGGAGTTGATAGAACTGTGGCTCAATGGCACCAACTGCTACATATTTATCATCGGCACAGCGGTAGCACGCGTAGAAAGGTGCGCCGCCATCCAATAAATTCGCTTCACGATCTAGGGTCCAGCGGCCTTGTTGCATTAAGGCGTAGTACATGGTGCTTAGGGTCGATGCACCATTACAGATTGCGGCATCTACGACTTGGCCTTTTTGCGATCGTTGTGCTTCGAATAGGGCGCAGACGATGCCATAGGCTAGCATCATCGAGCCACCACCCATATCCCCAACTAGGTGTAGTGGTGGTGTAGGGGGCTCACCCGCTTTGCCCATGGCATGTAGGGCGCCTGAGATGGCAATATAGTTCAGATCATGGCCTGCTGTGGGTGCTAAGGGACCTGTCTGACCCCAGCCAGTCATGCGGCCATAAACCAGTTTAGGGTTGAGGGCAAAGCAGTCATCAGGACCAAATCCTAATTTCTCCATGACTCCTGGTCTAAAGCCTTCAATTAAGATGTCGCTCTTGCTAATGAGCTGTTCAAGAATGGCTTTAGCATCCGCTTGCTTAATGTCTAGCGCAATACTACGCTTGCCACGATCGACTAAGGTGCCGCCACCGCCAAGTGGACCAGCTTTGAGGCGATCAATACGAATAACTTCAGCGCCCATATCGGCTAACATCATGGCACAAAAGGGAGCAGGCCCAATACCTGCCATTTCAATTACACGGATACCACTTAAGGGTCTATTCATTACTTATCCAGCTATACAGTTTAAACATAAATAGTAATCTAGCATGATATTTTGCACTGCACTATTATGGTTTATCTGGAGCGTGGGTCGTGATGACAAGGTCCATTATTGGCAAGGCGGTTAACTAAAGTTGCTGGGTTTGCGCACGAAGCTTGCAACAGAAATTTTATTTTGTCTGTCTAAAGGATATTCATGCTTGTTAAACCGAGCCATGAGGCAAAAAAATGGGATGCTCATAAAATACGAGGCATCCCGAGGAAAATAGTCGTTGTAATAGTGATTGCTCTTATGGCTTTGCGTATATGCTTTACTTATATGTTTGCTTCTATGTTTTATGCTTTGATTGCTTTAAATCATCTCTTGCCTTATGGCTTGGTGGGGAGTGATTGACTAAGCATCGCTAGCTTGCCTTAATCAATACTGGCCCCCGAGGACTGTACAGCGCCACGCCATAACTCGATTTGCTGTTGAGTAAATGTACCAAATTGTTCTTGTGTCATTTCCGCTGGGCGTGCGCCTTCCTGAGCAAGCTTCTCTTTGACGATATCGTTTTTAAGGGCTTTCTCAGCGGATTGATACAAGACATCAATCACATCTTGTGGGGTACCAGCGGGTGCTACGAGACCATGCCATGACACCGCTTCAAAACCTGGTAAAGCCGACTCATCAATGGTGGGTAAGTCTGGCAAGGCGACTGAACGATCTTTGGAGGTCACGGATAAGCCAATAATATTGTTCGCATTGATGTGCGGTAAAGCACCTGGGATCGTGGTGAACATAAAATCAATCTGCCCAGCGATCAAATCACTGATAGCCGGAGCGCCGCCACGATAAGGGACATGTACAAAATCAAGTTTCTTGGCATCTTGCACCATAACACCCGCTAAGTGTCCAGGGGTGCCGCTACCGGCTGAACCCATATTCATCTGACCTTTGCGTTCTTGAATTAAGGCGATAAGATCTTGCGTGCTTTTAATATTGCTTAGGTGCTTGCCAATGACGAGTACATTAGGAACCGTTGCGAATAAGGTGATGGGAGCGAAGTCCTTCACTGCATCATAGCGCAGGCGCTTGTAGAGCGATGGGTTAATGCCATGCGTGCTTGCTGTGGCCAATAAAAGCGTATAGCCGTCAGGTTTTGAGGTGGCAACAGTTTGGGCTGCAATCGCACCATTACCGCCGCCTTTGTTTTCGACCACGATCTGTACGCCTAGGTCTTTGCCCATTTCGGCCGCCATGGTACGCGCTAAAATATCTGAAGAGCCGCCTGCTGGGTGGGGCACAATCAGCCGGATCGGTTGTTCAGGGAAGGCGGCGTGAGCAGCTGATGTTAGTCCGAGAATACAGGTCATTAGACCGATTTTCATAAATTTCATAGCGATAGTTCTCCTTTAGGTTGATACAAACACCCTATAATTTATAGTTAAAGTAAAAGTTGAGATATCTGTTAGTGGTGAGTGTTTTTCTCTTCTTTGGCGTACTTCATAAGGGCGCCTAAGCGATAAAAGCCATGGACAAATTTGCCAAATGGCATGGTGACAAAAAGCGATAGGATGACGGCTAAGTGCACGATTAAAAAGAATTTCAATGCGGCAGTTTCACGCAATACCATGAGCAGTAGCCCTGTTAAGGCCGCTAAGAACAGTTGCACAATAAAGGCATAGTCCATACCCATGCGCTGGTTGTCGCGGATATTCGGATCGCTTTTACGCTTTAAGTAGAACTGCCCAGCAGTACCGATCATTAAGCTAATACCGCCAATAGTGCCTAGCAGTTTAGGTGGGCTGATAAAGTCGTAAGGAGCAGGTAGGCTAAAGAGATAATGCATGATGGTGCCCGCTGTAGTAGCAGCAAAGCACAGCATGAAGCCGTAGAACGTGAAATGGTGGAAGCGACGGCGCCATGGTGAAATATTGTCATCGGGATAGGTGCAACCGGTTTTAATATTGCCGTGCAGATACTTCATGCTTAAGGCATCGCTTAGGGCGGACTTAAGATTGGTGCCTGTTAACAATTCTCCCGGGGTCTCACCAACCGCGCCGACAAAGTTTTTAAAGCCCATATATAGAGCAAGCACAACCCATAAGGCAGAGAGGCCAAAGACGGTAACCAAGGTATTGTGAGGAAAAATACTGTAAAAGTTGCCTGCTTGAGCCACCGCGTTCGTGCTAGGCGCCAAGGTCGCTAAACCGAAGAGGATAGCGAGGGCGAGGATAAACCAAAGTGTGAGCATCAAGCCAGATTTTTCAAAGCCACGGGCAATCGGTTTTGGCCAAGCATAGGTCTGGTACGTTGCATTGCGTACCTGGGCTAATTGCTGTGGAATATTTACAGCGAATTCATGCGGTGGTGCATACTGACAGGCGTAATAACATTCGCTGCAGTTATGGCATAGATTCGCTAAGTAGTGAATATCACCTTCGGTGAAGTCAAGGCGCTTCTCCATGGCTGGGAATACGGCACAGAAACCTTCGCAATAACGACAAGAGTTACAGATACCCATAGAGTGCTGGGCGTCTTTGATGAGCTCATCAATCGACATCGGACCCTTGATGATTTGTTCTTTAATCGGTCGTTGAGTCTCTTTCTGCTCTTGAGTGGGTCGTTGGACCTCTTTAATGGCTTGATTATGCGTTTGCATTCTTAGCTGCCTCCGTTCCTGCAATTCTTCCAAAAACCGTTCCGATTGCCATGCCAAAGCCAGCAACGTAACCTTTACTTAAAATATTTCCTGCCATGATTTCGCCAGCAGCGAAGACATTATCTGAAGGCTGGCCATTACTCATCTGTACGCGAGCGGTCTTGTCGACGACCACACCCATATAGGTGAAGGTGATGCCTGTTGCTAATGGATAGGCATAGAAGGGGGCTTGATCAATGGTCTGTGCCCAGTTAGTTTTATCGGGGCTGAGGCCTTGAGTACGACAACCATCAAGCACACTATGGTCAAATTTTCCACCTTGAACTGCCTGGTTATAGTCATTGATGGTGGTCTTGACTTGCGCTACAGGTAAGTTGAGTTTTTCGGCAAGTTCCTCAATCGAGTTGGCGCTAATCGATTTAAAGACCGAAGGCATAAAGCGACCAATAATTTTTTGATCGATGATGGAGTAGGCCACTTGATCAGCTTGTTGGGCGACTAGGCGGCCCCAGATCGCGTAGCGCTTTGGCCAAAAATCTTCGCCTTCATCATAAAAGCGTTCACCGTTCTTATTTAAAACAACACCGAGTGATACACAGTCCACTCGCGTGACAATGCCACCGTCGTATTTGGGTGAGCGGGCATCAATGGCCACTGCATGTCCCTGTGTTGGATCACCAATAATCGCGGCACTATTGCGCATCAGTTCACGTAACATGCGACCCTGATTAAAGCGGGTGCCACGCACAATAAAATTGCGTGCTGCAGGACCCCATGCCTCTTCAAGCCACTCTAAATTGGATTCGAAACCACCCGCAGCGATCACCACGGACTTAGGCACAATTTTCTGAATACCTGAAGGGGATTGCACATCGACTGACTCACACTTATTGTCGACGAAATTTAATTGCGTCGCTTCGGTTTCGTAATAGATTTGCACGCCCGCTTTTTCAATCGCTTTAAAGTAGGCATTCACCAATGCTTTGCCACCTCCAAGAAAGAAGGCATTGGTACGGCCTAGATGCAGGGTACCTCCGAGTGAGGGTTGAAAGCGTACACCATGTTTTTTCATCCAGGTAGTACAGGTTTCGGTTGAGCGGATAACATAACGTGCCATTTCTTCATTGGTCTCGCCACCAGTGACGCGGTAGACGTCCTGGAAAAACTCGTCCTCAGTATACGCATCCGTTAATACATCGGTTGGAGCATTATGCATGCAGCGTAAGTTACGGGTATGGCTGCTATTACCACCGCGCCATACTTTCGGGGCACTTTCAATCAGCACCACGGAGGCACCTTGTTCGTGCGCTGAGAGAGCAGAGCAAAGAGCGGCATTACCACCGCCGATCACTAAGACATCACAATGAATGGTTTTATCAGTCATTTGCACTTCCTTATATACAGCTGTATTCAATTGTACACATAAATTTATCCTTGTCTAGAAAATGGTTATTTTTTTACAAATTCTGTGGTTTTCTAGTAGACTAAGGGCTTGTTTCGAAAAGGAAAAAATATGGCGGTGAGTAAGCGTAAGCCTGTCAAAGCAGGAGAAGAAGAGAGTGTTGACTTGGACAACGCGCGTGGTGTCACCCTGAGTGAACAGGCGTATGCGTATATTGTTGAGGCTTTAGAAAGCGGTGCGATGGCACCAGGCACTCGTTTACGTGAAATCGATTTAGCTAAGGAAATTGGTTTGAGCCGCACACCGATTCGTGAGGCCTTAAATCGTCTTTTGTCTGAGGGCTTGGTAGAGAATGATCCTAAGCGCGGTTTGATTATCACCGAGTTAGATCAGAATATGGTTGGAGAACTTTATGAAATGCGTCGGGTGCTAGAGGGCACCGCTGCTGCACTGGCTGCGCGTCATGCGACGGATGTGGAGATTGAGGTCTTAAGACAGATTGCTGAGCGTGATAAGGATGAGAGTGATGCGACTCAACTTGCCTATAACAATCGCCTGTTTCACCAAACCTTGTATCAGTGCGCCCATAATCGCTATTTACTGAAAACCTTACAGGCTTTGCAAAATGCGATGTTGCTGCTCGGTAAGAGTACTTTGGCAGAAACGGGGCGAGCCAGTACGGCGCGCGAAGAGCACCATGAAATTATCAATGCTTTGGAGAGTCGAGATCCAGAATTGGCGCGTGCAGTGGCGAATCGGCATATTTTAGAGGCGTATAAATTACGCTTAAGTCGCTTTTTAATGGAGCGTGGTCAGTAGTAATTGAGCAAAATCGTGTGATTTTTTAGAGCGTCTTTTTAGGACATATTGTGATGCATCAACCCTCCTTATACGAAGTTATGTATAAGGAGGATTTAATAAGGCTTAATCCTCATATATGACTTCATCGACTACTGATGGGAGAGGTTTGAGCTGGGAGGAGTTCTTTTTAACCCTAGACAAATACTCTGCAAATGCCAAGTTAATGCACTCATTAAGGCTAATATTTAGTTGAATTGCCTGATTCACTAAGGCTTTATGTATTTCAGGTGTTGTGCGAATATTAAAAGAGCCCTTGTACGGTTTATTTGGCTCAACACCGCGCTCCTTACAAAAACTGAGATAGGAGTCGACTGTCGCATGGAATTCAGATACAACTTCATCATGATCTTTACCAAAAAATGCAATGATATCGTTGATATGCAGCAATCTGCCTACTAGGCCTTCGTCCTCGATGCTGTATTTTATTAAGGCTTCATAGCCTTTGTATTTTAGAACGTCCATATCATATTCCTATTTCATGCATGAACTCTTTAATCGCTTTGAATTGATAAGGTTTTAAGCCCTTATCGGGATGAGGTCGTGCAATATTTAAACGGAATTCTTCGCCACTCGCTAAGGTGTAAACAAAGTATTTGTGGCTAGAGCCACCTTTCTGTTCATAATATATGCAGCCATAATGCTCAAGTAGCGTAATGAGTTCTCTAAAAAGAAAATCTTTAGGTGAGGGAACTCTATATAGCTTCTCATGTAATTTGTCTATTTTGCTCATACTATCATTGACCCAAGAAATTTGCAACTAAATACTAGTTGCAAATTAGACTTGGAAATAAATTAAGAGCAATGATGGTAGCAAGACTTAGTAGGACAATTCAAGGTAATGTTTGTGGGTAAACTTGTCTCATTGAAGATTAAGCTGCCTAGTCGGGCGCTTGCTCTATAGCAGGTTCAATCCGAATCAGCTTACCGTTCGAAGAGTCGGTGAGCACATAGACATAGCCATCAAGACCGACTCGGACGTCACGGATGCGTTCGCCTAATTCAGTCAAAAGGTTTTCTTCAGCGATAATGTTCTGGCCTTTTTTATCTAGACTTAAACGAATTAAGCGTTGGCCGGCGAGCGCACCAATAAATAGCGAGTTTTGCCATTGGGGGAAGCGCTTATCATCGTAAAAAGCCATACCGCTAATCGCGGGTGACTTAGGCCAATAGTAGACGGGGTCTTGCATATTCGGTGCGCTCTCGCCAATCGCTTCAGGAATTTTATCACCACTGTAATTAATGCCGTGGGTGACAATCGGCCAGCCGTAATTCACCCCAGGCATAATGATATTGATTTCATCTCCGCCGCGTGGACCATGCTCATGAGTCCATAATTGGTGCGTCCACGGATTAAAAGCCGCCCCTTGTTGATTGCGATGGCCATAGGACCAGATTTCAGGTTTTGCGTCTGGCGTATTCAAGAAAGGGTTATCGACAGGTGGGCGGTCAGCATCTTGTAAGCGCACAATCTTGCCTTGATGCTTATTTAAATCCTGTGCGGTCGAGCGTTGATTATTATCACCAAGTGCTAAGAATAAGAAGCCCTTAGGGCCAAATACGATGCGGTTACCATAGTGTAGACCGCTAGATAGCTTAGGTTGTTGCTCAAAAACTTCGGTGAAATTTTCGAGTTTCTGATGGTCCTCACTGAGACGACCATACCCCAAAGCGGTACTAGAGCGACCTGAAGCATCAGCTTTAGCATAGCTAAGGTAGACAAAGCGATTCTTGAGGTACGAAGGGGCAAGCGTAATATCCAGTAAACCACCTTGGCCGCGGGCAAAAACCTCAGGAGTGCCTTGAATAGGGGGTGATAATTCTTGGTTATGCCAGCGACGTAATTGCCCACTACGCTCGGTAATTAATATGCCCTGATTTTGTGGTAAGAAGGCCATTCCCCAAGGATGATTTAGGCCTTCAATGAGGACTTCATACTTAACCTTGGCGGTAGGCACTTTTTCAGGAGAGACGTGTAAGGCCTCTTGCGCATGGCTTAGGTGAGACAGACTTGCTAATTGGCAAGCCGTCAAAAAAATAGCCAAACGAGAAACCTTACGCCACATAATCATATCTCCGAAATATACCTATAGTTTTTCTGTTTCACCTGAGCTTGGTTGCCAAGTCAGGAATTGCTTTTCAATAAAGCTGACAATGCCATCTAATAAAAGGGCACAAACTGTTAGCACGAAAATCCCAGCCACCACAGTATTCACATCGAAGGTGCCTTCTGCTTGTAGAATCAAGTACCCTACGCCACTAGCAGACCCGAGGTATTCACCCACAACAGCACCAACAAAGGCTAAGCCGACTGAGGCATGTAAACTGGAGAATACCCAACTCATGGCAGAAGGTAGGTAGACATGGCGTAAGAGTTGTTTCTTATTCGCGCCTAGCATGCGTGCATTGTCTAATAAAGTAGGACTGACCTCACGAATGCCTTGGTATACATTAAAAAAAACAATAAAGAAGACTAAGGTGACGGCGAGAGCGACCTTAGACCAGATACCTAAGCCAAACCACATGGCAAAAATAGGCGCCAGAATCACGCGAGGCATGGAATTGAGGGCAGTTAAATAAGGATCTAAAACCATGCTGGCTGTTTTAGATAGGCCGAGCCACAGACCAAAACCCATGCCAAATACAGTACCAATTACAAAGGCCAAAATGGTTTCGGTAAGCGTAACACCGAGGTGTTTATAGATATTCGCGTCACCGACGAACCAGTCCCATAAGGACTCAGCGACACCAACAGGGGTGCCGAAGAAAAAGGCGACATTATCGCTTTGGGAGGCGAAATACCACGTGGTTAAAACAAAGACTAAGATAAGAATTTGCCAGATACGATAGTTATGTTGATTTGGTTTTATTGTTTTCCACATATTATGCTCGCTTCTGTTGATCGTAGCCCTTAAGGACTTCTTCGCGTAAAACATCCCATATGGCTTTATGCAGCTCGACAAAGCGCGGATGCGTGCGCACTTCAGCAACGTCACGTGGTCGAGGTAAGTCAATAATAAACTCACCAATAATACGTGTACCAGGCCCCGCAGAAAGCACGAGAACGCGATCACTCATGGCAATAGCTTCATCCAAGTCGTGCGTGATAAATAATACCGCTTTACGCTTGCTCATCCAAATCTCTAGAACCTCATTCTCCATCAGTTGGCGAGTTTGAATATCAAGCGCTGAGAATGGTTCGTCCATTAGAATAATGTCAGGGTCGCGAATGAGGGTTTGGGCGAGCATGGCACGCTTGCGCATACCACCAGACATTTGATGAGGATATTTATTGGCCGCATGAGATAGGCCAACGCGATTAAGCCATTCAATCCCTTGAGCTTGGGCCTGTGCTTTAGGGACATTAGCAAACTCAAGTCCGGTGATGACATTATCTAAAGCATTGCGCCAAGGCAAAAGTGCTTCGCCTTGGAACATATAGCCTGCTTTATGATTAATACCGCGTAGAGGCTCACCAAAGACCTTAACTTCGCCGCTTGATGGCTCTAATAAGCCAGCGGCGACGTTAAGTAGGGTTGACTTGCCACAACCTGTTGGACCTACTACGGAGACGAATTCACCAGCGGCAATCGTCAAACTGGCGTCCTTGACCGCCGTATAGCGGTCGTTCTTGTTATCACGTGACACGAAGGTACACGTGATATCTTTTAAGGATAAAGCATGATCAGTCATTAGCTTATTAGGCTCCTGTTTTTTTTACAAAATCATTGGTCCATGTCCTACTTAGATCAATTCCTTCGGCATTAAACTTAGGTACGTAGGACTGTAAAGATTTTAGAGCGGTTGCTGGACCTGCCTCATCAATTAAACCATCAGGTGAGAGACCTTCAAAACTCTTCGTCAAAGCAAGTTTGTAGACCTCAGGATTGCCGAGCAAGTAGTTTTCTGGTACCACCTTGAGTACTTCATCAGCGCCTGCGGATTGAATCCACTTATTTGCTTTGACAATGGCATTGGTGAGTGCTTGAACGGTATTGGGATTCTTCTCAATAAAAGACTCAGCAGCGTATAAGCAACCTGCTGGCATAGGACCACCGAAAATATCCAGTGTATCTTTCAGTGTGCGTGTGTCGACGATGGTTTGAATCTCGCCCGCATGATCAAGTAAGCTAATCACAGGGTCAACATTACACATGGCATCAATCTCACCCGATCGTAGTGCGGTCACAGCACCCGCACCTGAACCTACGCCAATAATTGAAATATCACTATCTTTTAGGCCATTCTTGGTGAGGAAGAAACTCAGCAACATATTGGTCGAAGAACCAGGCGCGGTAACACCGATTTTCTTGCCTTTTAGGTCGGCTGGTGTGCTGTAATTCGGTAGATTTTTCTTAGAGGTGCCTAAGGCAATCATAGGCGCACGGCCTTGCAGCACGAAGGAGCGATAAAATTGGCGCTTAGATTGTAGGTTAATCGTATGTTCATAGGCGCCTGAGCAAACATCTGCACTACCACCAACAACTGCTTGTAATGCTTTTGAGCCACCAGCAAAGTCAGCGATGCTAACATTCAGGCCTTCTTCTTTAAAGTAGCCATTGATCTCCGCAATCGAGAGCGGCAAATAGTAGATCAATGCCTTGCCACCAACGGCAATTGAAACATCCGTTTTTTCTAGTTTGCCTGTTTGTGCGCGTAGGATGCCAGGAAACATACTTAACATACCTGTGGCACCCGCTGCTTTAATTAAATCACGACGTGTAAAGCTCATAAGTCATTCTCCAAAATATATTATTTATTCTTGCTTGCGCATATGAGTTGGCTATAAGTCCGATGGCATGCAAGTTAGAAATAAGTTTATGTGATTATTTCTAAGCTCAGCGATGTCGTATTGCCGTACTTATTTGTATACGCTAAATGCACAAATTAATTGTATCAGAAAGCTTCTTGAGTGCCCTGTACGTCTGCGTAATAGTCTAAGGTATCTAGTCTCAGAGTTGCTCAAAAAATGATCCCAAGCTTTACTCAGTTTTTCTTGGTCGTGATCCTTGTCTGTGAGACAATAAGAATCGTTTGCATTGGGAGTAGGGGCTTTTATGAAGAGTGAGGGTAAAGCATGAAGAAATCCGTAAGCTTAATTGGAGTGCCGACTGATGTTGGTGCCGCCCAACGTGGAGCAAGTATGGGTCCTGAGGCCTTGCGTGTAGCAGGGCTTGTGCAGGCTTTAGAGCGCTTAGGCTTGCAGGTGAATGACCGTGGTAATTTACATGGTCCAGCCAATCCTTCTGAGCCGAAGCAAGGTGGTTATCGTCATCTAGAGCAAGTGATTGAGTGGAATCAGTTGGCTTATGAAGCGATCTATGCGGAGTTGAACCAAGGCAACTTACCGATTATGTTGGGAGGTGACCATTGTTTAGGCGTGGGCTCTATCTCTGCAGTGGCGCGTCACTGTCGTGAGCAAGGTAAGCAATTGAGGATTATCTGGCTTGATGCGCATACGGATTTTAATACCGCCGAGATTACACCCTCAGGCAATATGCATGGCATGCCAGTGGCGTGTCTATTCGGTCATGGCCCACAAGCGCTGACGCATCTCTCGGGCGCGTGTCCTGCTTTGGAATCTTCTATGATTCGGCAGATTGGTATTCGTAGCGTTGACCCTGGTGAAAAGCAATTTATTTTTGATGCAGGCATCACGATTTATGATATGCGTCATATTGATGAAGTAGGAATGCGACATACTATGGAAGCGGCGCTCTTAGGTTTGAGTAAAGATACGCACTTGCATCTGAGCTTTGATGTGGATTTCTTAGACCCCGATATTGCGCCAGGTGTGGGTACGACTGTTCGTGGCGGGCCGAATTATCGAGAAGCACAACTCTGTATGGAGATGGTCGCCGATACGGGCCTAATGGCTTCCTTAGATATTGTAGAGTTAAATCCTGCGCTTGATCTGCGTAATGCAACGGCTGAAATTGCTTTAGATTTGGTTGAAAGTTTATTTGGTAAAAGCACTTTATTTAAGGCCTAATGGTTTTAGATATAAATCTAAAGTGTGGTGTAATGAGTAGAGCAGGGTGTCTGATCTTATTCTATTGCTTGCGAATACGCTTAGGAATATGAGAATTGTTCGAACGCTTAGTAGCAGCAATTATTATTTGAATAAGATGAACAGAATACAGGCGGCCTAGTGCAATTAGGTACACAGTAATAAACAACGAGGAAGTATGAGCTCTAAGGTTTCACAGGTTTATCATAAGAGTGCGAAAGAGCGCTTTTTTTATGCATTTTTATTTGAAATATTAGCCATTGGTATTTCATCACCGCTCGCTGCCTGGGTCTTTAATCATAAGCTGAGCGAGATGGGTGTGGTCTCTGTCGTGATTGCGATTATGGCCTTGCTATTAAATATGGCCTACAACACCTTATTTGATTATCTTTTGAAAAAGTACAAGGCGTCCAAGAATACGCGGGTGCGCATTCTTCATGCGGTGGGTTTTGAGTTTACCTTACTGCTGATGTCGATTCCCTTTATCGCTTGGTATTTAGGGATTGGTGTTATCGATGCATTGATTTTAGATTTAGGTTTCATACTGTTCTATTTGCCGTACACCTATTTCTTCAACTTGGCTTATGATGTATTGCGGGCCAAATACTGGCGCCCTGTTAAGGAGGCATAAGAGATGAAAGACATTCAATGGTTCTCGTCTTGCTCGCTTAGCGAAAAGTTCTTGCGAAACAGGTAAAGCCGAAAAGCGATAATTACCAGGCCTTGGATGGCCCAACATCACTCTAAAAACAGGTCAATAGCATGAAAGTCTATACTTCAGAACAGATGCGCGAACGCGAGCGAGCCGCGGTTGAAGCCGGGAGTAGTTATGAACAACTCATGGAAAATGCTGGGCAAGCAGCGGCACAAGATATTTTAAAGCGGGCTGATGCGGCCCGATCGGTCTTGATTCTCTGCGGCAAGGGGAATAATGGCGGCGATGGTCTGGTGATTGCTCGGGTGTTAGCACAATATGGCTTTACCGTCACGGTGAGCTTTGTGTGCGGTGAGGACTTATCGGCCTTATCGCAGCTAAATCTTGAGCGATTAGTGGGTTTGCCGATTAGTTTCCTCGCGCCAAGCGAGTGCTTAAGTGTCGTCCCTCAAGTAATTATTGATGGTATCTTCGGTACGGGTTATCAAGGTAAGCTGCCAGAGTCGATTCAAGCAATTTTACGCCAAGCGAACCAGGTGAAAGCAAGGCGTATTGCTTTAGATATGCCGACTGGCTTGAATGGGGATACGGGCGAATGTGATGCCGATACCTTTATGGCCGATATTTGCTATGCCTTCGCCGCCTATAAACCTGCGCATCTGATGGAAGTGGCGAAGACTTATTGCGGCGAAATTGTCTGCTTGGATATAGGGATTGATTAGCTCGCATTGATCTGAATGATTTAAGTGTTACCGAGTAGAATTGTTTAAGTGGTACTGAGTGACTGATTTAAGCGGTACTGAGTGGAATTGTTTAAGTGATACTGAACTGAATCATTTAAACCGGATAGAGTGGAATTGACTAAGTAGTGAATATTGGCCCTTTCTTATTTCCCCCGCTGGTTTTTGCGACCTTAGTGGGTGTCCTTGTCTTAATGATCATCACGGCGGTCCTCACGCGTCGGGTGCATGCTCAATTTGACCAATGGTTGTGGATAATTTTAGTATGTATGGGACTAAGTGCACGCTTTGGCTTTGTAATGCGTCATTGGGAGAGCTTTAGTCAAGAGCCTTGGCGTATTTTTTATATTTGGCAGGGTGGGTTCGAGCCGATTTGGGGGCTTGTTGCGGGTGTTTTTAGTTTGCTGTTCTTAAGTACGTGGCGCAGGCGGGCTATAGGCTTAGGTGCGTATGGGATAGCACTTGCGGCAGCCTTGGCGGCGCTGGCTTTTACCCCGCAAACACTCAGTAAACCGCTACCTGACTTAAGTCTAATGCGCTTAACAGGAGAGACAGTAAGGCTTTCGGATTATACGAATGAGAAGGTGGTACTGAATATATGGGCTAGTTGGTGTGGTCCTTGTCGACGTGAGATGCCCATGTTAGAGCAAGCGGAACGGGATTATTCTGATGTGCACTTTCTCTTTGTTAATCAAGGCGAGCAGGTGACGACGGTAGAGACGTATTTACGTCAGGAAGGCTTGAACATGGAGCAGTCGGTGATACTTGATCCGCGCTATACCGTTGCGAAAGAGTTCGACACGCTAGGCACGCCAACTACTTTATTCTTCAATAAAAATCGTTTAGTGGCAACGCATCTGGGAGAGTTAAGTGCGGAGAGATTGAAGGACTACTTGCGCTTGATGCGTCCTTAAGAATCGTGCGTAATGGCGAGTGATTTTATTATTTAATTTTGTAATAATTTAAATGTGTTTGATTGGCTTTAGTGTAGAAAGTCCCTCTACTAAGCTGAGTTCAAACTCACGCATGTATTAAATACGATGGTTTTTTAACCAAGCAGGTTGACTGGCTAAGACCTGTTCATAGCAAGGGCAGTCTAGTGTATGGGCCCCTGGTAAGTAACCTGTGCTCATGAGAAATTCATTGACAATCTCACCGCCCGTAAAGCGAAAGGTCTTTTTAAATAATTTAAGCCACGCGGGATGATCAAAGTGTTGATGAGCATCTAACCAGGCCTTGAATGAGCCATGCTCTTCTTGCAGTTGAAGAATCTGTTGCGCATTATGGATGACGGCGTCGACTTTAAGGCGATTACGAATAATACCCGCATCATTCAGGAGGCGTTGGCGGTCCTCCTCAGTAAAGGCAGCGATGCGTGAAATATTAAACTGGGCAAAAGCACGTCGAAAATTCTCTTCTTTAGCGAGCATTAAGGTCCAGCTTAAACCTGCTTGATTGATTTCTAAGATAAGACGGCCAAATAGTTCATTATCATCCTCAATGGGATAGCCATAATAATGATCATGGTAACGCTTATTCAGTGCGGCCGCTTCGGGTTTAACGGTATGTAATTGATGGGTGATAAAATGGCAGTAGCTCATACGAAAAAAGTAAAATGACACCCCATAAGTGTAGTCAATTTCTTACGGGGTGCAAGTATATCAGCTGTCTTATGAAAAACTTATAATATGGTGTTTAGTTTTGTCTGAGTGTCGCAACCTCATCAGGACTGACTTTGCCTGAATCATTGCCCCAGGCTTTACGCACGAAAGTAGCAAGTTCTGCAACTTCTTCATTGCTTAAGCGCCAATCAAAACCAGGCATACGTAATTTGGCGGGTCGTAGCTCTGTGGACGGTAACTCAGCACCATATAAGATGAGATGAATTAAGGCTTTGGGGTTTGGTGCATTGACTAAAGAGTTGCCACTCAGTTTTGGGAAAATCTCAGGTGCGCCAAGTCCTGTAACGAAGTGGCACCCTCCGCAGTTATCCAGGTATAAGCGTGCACCTAAGGGCATATCGGGGCTAGCTTTAGTCAGGCTAAGTTGAGTTTCACTGGGGCTTGTTTCTTTGGCTACGCTTTCTTGGCTTTTATCACTGATGGATTTTAGGTATACCGCAATAGCAGTGTTATCCTCCTTGGTCAGGTACTGCAAAGAGTCACGTATGACTAGGACCATTTCACCAGTGGCGGTTGAGTGAGCATTACGTCCTGTGCTGAGATAGTCATGCATATCTTCAACCGACCATTGCACGGTCGCCGAAGTTGCACCGCGTAAATCGGGTGCTAACCAGCCATCGAGTTCGCCACCAGTCAGGAAGGATGCATCTTGCTCAGTAATACCTTTTTGCCCCATAAAATAGGTGCGAGGGCTGTGACAGGCTGCACAGTGGCCAGCACCCTGTACCAGATAGGCGCCACGCTTGATTTGCTCATTCGCATTTGCTGGTGGAGTAAAGCCTGCTTTCTCAAGATGTACCCAATTCCAAACACGCATCCCCCAACGCTGGTTAAATGGAAAATCTAATTGACTCTCCTGTACGTTGTTATTAACAGGTTCAACTTCCTGCATGAAGTATGCATACATGGCACGTACGTCTTCTTCGCTTAGCTTACGGTAATTCTCATAGGGCATAGCGGGATATAAGTGTTTGCCATCCTTGCGTAGACCATCGTATAAAGCCGCACGAAAGTCATCAAGGGTATAGTGACCAATGCCGGTTTCTTTATCGGGTGTGATATTGGTGGTCCAAATCACACCCATGTCAGTAGTTATAGGACGCCCTCCGGCAAAAGGTTTGCCCCCTTCTGCCGTATGACAAGCCATGCAGTCAGAGGCGTCAGCCATGTACTTACCGAGTGCTATCGAGTCTTCATGAGTCGCTGGTAAGGTACTTAAAGGAGCAGTTTTTTGTACTGGGACAAAAATAATCGCTAAAAGAACAAGAACCCCAAGAAGTAGTAACAGCATAAATGCTTTGAAAATCTTAGCCATGATGCTACTCCTTACACAAGTGCCCGAGGATTGGGCAGGTAATCATTGATGATTGCATGGGTAGCCCAATAAGCAAGAGCACCAACCATGCCCGTCGGATTATATTCCGTATTTTGGGGGAAGGCGCCCGCACCCATTACAAAGACATTGTGCTGCCCCCAAGCTTGTAAATAACGGTTTAAGGCTGAATTACTTGGGTCGCTTCCCATAATAGCCCCACCAACATTGTGGGTGGTTTGATAGGGCCGAACATCATACTGCGCGCCCATATTCTTAAAGCTGGATTGCATAATATCGGGATTCATTGATCGGGCAATTTCTTCCATCTTAACTTTCATAAACTGGGTCATGCGAATATCATTCGGATGCCAATTAAATGTCATGCGTAATAATGGGCGACCATGACGATCCTTGTAAACTGGGTCTAGATCTAAGTAATTATTTTGATAACTCATGCAAGTGCCATGTGAGCCAATGCTCATTGAGCGTGAATACCATTGCTTAATAGATTTTTTCCATTCACCTCCCCATGAAGGTGTACCTGGTGGTAAACGCATGCTACGAATGGGTTGACCGTTAAATGTTCCTGCAGAGATATAGCTACCACCGATAAAACCTTCTTTAGCAAAATCAATCTGATTCACCCCAAAATCATCAATGGCCATACCATTACTGCCTGTACCAATAAACCAGTTAAAGTTATCGTCTTTAAAAAATAGGCTGACACCACCATTCATTTGGTATGAGTAATTTTTGCCGACGGTGCCTTCGCCAGTGCTGGGGTTATAGACTTGGCCGATACCAGAAAGTAGCATGAGATGAACGTTATGAATCGAATAGGCACAAAGTACAACAATATCAGCTGGCTGGAAGACTTCTTCACCCATTTTTTCATCGTAATAGGTGACACCTGTTGCGGTTTTACCATCAGGCGCTAATTCGACACGTAGAACTTCAGCATGGGTCTTGTATTGGAAATTTGGCTTACGTTTAAGTGCGTCTAAAATTGTGGTTTGTGGTGAAGATTTAGAGTAGTTATAACAACCAAAGCGCTCACAGAAACCACAATGGTTACAGGGGCCTAGTTGCATGCCATATTCATTGACATAAGCCTGTGAAGCGATGCCAGCAGGTTTAGGGAAGGGGTGATAACCAAGATCGGCTGCAGCCTTAGCAAATTTCATGGCATCATAGGTTTGAGGCATAGCTGGCATAGGAAAAGCGCGATCTCGCGGTGCTTCAAATGGATTACCCCCTGCCATAATTTGACCACGAATATTACCCGCATCACCAGAAATACCTGCAACATACTCAAAGCGATCGAAGAAGGGTTCTAGCTCCTGATACGTCATGGGATAATCTTGAATGGTCATATCCTCTGGAATCACTTGTGCGCCAAATTTCTCAATAGTATAGGATTTAAGGCGCATCTCCTCTTCTTGTAGGCGCCAGTTGAGGCCGTTCCAGTGCATACCTGCTCCACCGACCCCATTGCCTGGTAAAAAGGAGCCGAGTACACGATAGGGTAAGGCGGTTTCTTCTAGGGTTCGACGTACGGTTAGAGTTGACTGACTAGGCTTTTGCATAAATCCAAGTCGAACACCGTATTTCAACTCATCGATAACCTTAGGGTATTGAAAGTCCGGCACCGTATCGCGGTCCTCGCCACGCTCTAAGGCCAAGACTTCAAGTCCTTGATTGGCGAGTTCCATGCCAACAATTGAGCCCGTCCAACCTAGGCCAACAATTACAACATTCTTATGGGGATCTTGTCGTGCCATGATTAAGCCCTCTCACCTGAGATTGATACGGGTCCTAAAGGATAGGGAATATTATGTTGATCTACCCATTCCTTGTAACTGGCTCTAGCGCCTGGAAAACCAATATAAGACCACGAAGCCATACCATAATTACCACCGTATTGTGGATCGGCAAAATAGCCTTCTTTAGTATTTTGTAAGAGGATGTTGAAAAACTCTTTGGTTTCGTGAGATAAGCCGATTTCATTTTTCTGGCAAGCAGTGAGAACCTGATCTTGCACATCATGTGATAGTTCTGCAAAAACCTTGCCGTGGGTTTTCTGACACCAATCATTAATATAGCTAATAGCTTGACGATAGATTTGTGCAGGATTTAGGGGTGATTGAAAGCCACGAGCATGCTCAGCGCTTGGCTCGTGCGGACCTTCCATATACCAATCAGTGGCTTTGCCATAATCCCCAGCGAGTTGCAAATCAATAAAGACAGGTACGCGCGTTTCAATTGCGCCAGGCCCATCACCTTCAGAGGGAATTAAGCGGGCACAAGCAGCCATGACAAAAGCCCATTCTGCAGCTGAAAAATAGACTGCTTGATATTGCTCAAGCGGTACTGGAGGTGATTTTTGTGCGTAGGCTGGATAACACAGCAGGGCGCTTGTGGCTGCGCCAGCTTTTAGGAAGTCACGTCGATTAGGACGCCAAGAATTCTGCGACATTTCTCTTCTCCTCAGATATATTTCCATATACTAAGTAAGGCGAGAGCGGCGATAGAAGTAGTCAAGCACTTACTGATGTATGGAAACAGCAAACGAACACTAACTTTATATCTATTATTACTTATGAGATCCAGTATATGACATGTCTAAATAATTGCAAAGGCATGGAAAACCCTTGTGGACATGTGGTTTCAGCATCTCAATTAATAATTTAATCCTTAAATTTTTGAGTGAATTGATGGTGATGCTTGATAGCTTAGTTAGGATTCAGTAGTATGGTGGGATTCGTTAATGATGATTAACGTGAAAATTTATAAAGATGTATGCAGAAACCACCAGACTCACCCCCAAAGCCAAGCGAACAGCTCGAATTTTTCGAGATCCCTAGTCCCTGCGTGAATGTCTGTGAAGCGAACGATAAGGGATATTGTAAGGGTTGCTATCGTAACCGTGATGAGCGCTTCTATTGGCAAAAATTAAGTAATGGACAAAAGCGTGATGTCTTACGTGCCTGTCGAATTCGTCGTGCTCGGGACAAATCCAATGACAATACCAAAAGCTTTGGGCAAGATGCTGCGGCGCCAGAAAATTTAGATTTATTTTAGTCGCTAAGACTCAGTCAGTTAAATAGACCCAGTAAGCTGATTAGCCAAAGCAGGCCTAATTGGCTTATGTAAATACCAGGTCTTTTGCTAAGAATAAGGCTTTAAATGAGCCACTACACCCCCCTATGTATTTCATACTTGTATGCGTAAGATTGGCTTTGCATAAGGGTTTGATACTCAAACAAGTCTCATAATGTGGTTATTTTCCCAGTGTCTTTAAATCGTCATAAATGCCACTTTATACTGTATTAATTAAATTTTTCATATATAAAAATTGATTAGATGTGATTTTAACTTATGTAGTTAATTTACTCTTTGCTGTAAATTTTATCTGATATTTATCAAGGTTTTTTAGAATAGCTTTTAATACCCGAGTAATTTAGTGGGGCTTTGATATAAATCAATTGAAAAAACTATTTTTTTCTATAGTCTTATACCTAGTGGGATTCTAGTTTTCAGTGGAAATCTCATTTTTAAGAGGAAAGAGATTATGAAAAACAAACTATTTTGTACATTATTAAGCGCAGCCTTGTTTGGTGCTGGTGCAGCATATGCAGCTGATGCTGTGACAGCTAACCAAGGCGGCCTACCTGGCTATGAAATTAAGAAAGCACCTGAAAGCATCGCTAGCTTGCCACGTGTTAAACAAGTGATGGTGGATCCACCATTCGTACCTGAACACTCGCAAGTAGCACCAGAATCAGCACGCGTTGTTGAAGTTGAGATGTTCATTGATGAGAAAGAGATTGAGGTTGAACCTGGCGTATTTATGTGGGCCTTTACCTTCAACGGTACGGTTCCTGGTCCGCTAATCGTAGTTCATGAAGGCGACTATGTTGAGCTTACCTTGAAGAACTTATCTAAGAACAAACTCGTACATAATATTGACTTCCACGCATCAACAGGTGCACTAGGTGGTGGTGAACTCACATTCGTAGCGCCTGGTCAAGAAGTTGTTTTACGCTTTAAAGCCATTAAGCCTGGTGTACACATCTACCACTGTGCGCCTGGTGGCGCGATGATCCCATGGCACGTAGTTCACGGTATGAACGGTGCAGTCATGGTATTGCCGAAAGAAGGCCTACGTGATCCAGAGGGCAATAAATTAACTTATGACAAAGCTTACTATATTGGTGAGCAAGACTTCTACATCCCGAAAGATGAGAATGGTAACTACAAGCGCTATGATCGTCCAGATATCTCTTTTGCTGATGATAAGAAAGTGATGGATGGCTTGATTCCTTCGCACATTACCTTCGGTGACCGCAAGGGTGCCTACACTGGTGATAATGCGATGACAGCGAAAGTGGGTGAGCGTGTACTATTTATTCACTCGCAAGCTAACCGTTATACATACCCACACTTAATTGGTGGCCATGGTGAGTTCGTATGGGAGCGTGGTAACCTACATGACAAACCAATGCGTGACCTAGAAACATGGTCAATTGCGGCGGGTTCTGCAGGTGCAGCGCTATACACCTTCAAACAACCTGGTGTATATGTTTACCTAAACCACAACTTGATTGAGTCTATTAACTTAGGTGCGGTAGCGCAAGTTAAAGTTGACGGTACATGGGATAATGACTTAATGGAGCAATTAAAAGCCCCAAGCCCAATCACTGACGAGAAGAAATAATTCGCCAGTAAAACAGCTAACTATTGGCGATCTTTGTTCAAGCATGGGTAGTCCATACAATCCTTGATAAGCCAATAGTCAGCTTGCGTAGTACTTTAGCTAGATCTGCCTTGAATCACTTGGTGAAACAAGGCAGACTCAGCACAAAATTTGTTGTATTTATAGGGGGATAAGCATTAATGAAAAACTATTTTATTAAGTTCCTAGTTTGTTGTTTTATGCTTTTTGGTGGCGCTGCTTACGCCCAAAAAATCACCTTTGATTTAGTTGATGACAAAGGCCCTGTGACGCAAGAAAGCTACCCAGGGAAATATCTTTTATTAGCCATTGGCTATACCTCATGTCCTGACATCTGCCCGACGACTTTGTATGAGTACGGTCTGACGATGAAGGCACTTAAAAACCCCGATGCTATCCAACCGATTTTCGTGACGATTGACCCTGCTAATGATGATATCGATCGCTTGAATGTGTATACGCGCTATTTTGACGAGCGTATTGTCGGTTTATCAGGTAGCATGGAAAACATTCAGAATTTAGCCGATCAAATTGGTGCAACGTTCGGCTATCGTGCTAATGGTAAGAAAATTGACAACCCAGTACGCGGCATGT
The DNA here is from genome assembly GCA_030538255.1 of Pelistega sp. Taxonomy (GTDB): domain Bacteria; phylum Pseudomonadota; class Gammaproteobacteria; order Burkholderiales; family Burkholderiaceae_B; genus Taylorella. Next base: position 43,264 of record JAUNUI010000013.1, read on the forward strand.
CTTACACGGTCTACCATAGCGCCTTAATTTACTTAATTTCACCAGAGCGTGAAATCCTTGATGTCTATGATTATCAAATTGGTGATGAAGATCTCACCGCTGCGCTCGATAAGGTTCTAGGTGGAGCGCCTCAAGCTAAGGCAGAGACAAGCGCAGCCACTGTAAGTAATACGGATGGTGCTACTGAGCAGGCTGATGCAGCTCATAACAAGAGTGACGCTGGGGCTAGCACAGGTACCGCAGCGACGCCGACTAGCGTAGCGAATGCGGCGACGGCACAAGTAGCGGCAGCGAATAGTCCTAAAGTGGCAGATGCGAATTGTGAGTTACCTACGGGCTTTAAACCGAGTAAAGAAGCCACAGAATTAGCGTCGATTGTAAACACAGCACCTGATGCTAAGGTGAGTTTATTAAATTTGTGGGCAATTTGGTGTGAGCCTTGCCGTAAAGAATTACCCATCTTAGATGGTTTTGCTGCGCAACAAAAAGAGATGGCGATTGTGACCCTTAATCTGAATGATAAAGCGGACAAAATCAGCGATTTCTATGCGCAAAATAAGATCCAACACCTTAGCCAAGAAAGCACCAATGACGGTAAACTCTTACGTCGTTTAGGTGGTATGGGCTTACCCTTCAATGCCTTATTTGTTGAGGGTAAAGCGGTAGCGATCAAAAGCGGTATCATTGATGAGACCGACTCTCTCAGCCGTTACGCACAATGTATGCATGCGGCTGCACATTAGGCTAGTACCTAACTAGCTATTTACTCATTTACTTTTTAAAGGTAAAACGATGAAAAAATTATCTCTTGTATTAGCGGCTTTATTCTTAGCTTCTGGCTCTGCTTTCGCGGCAGATCAAGCCACTACTGTTGAAAAATGTGCGATTCAAGAAGTACTGCCAGGTAAGGATATGACTGGAGCTTTTGTCACGTTCCACCACAAAGGCCCAGCAGTGAATATCGTTTCAGCTGAGATTCCAAGCATTACTACCCATGTAGAATTGCACTCTATGGAAATGAAAGACAATGTCATGACCATGATTCCTTTGACTGATCCTGAGTTAAAAGAAGGCACCCGTGAGTTTAAGAAAGGTGCTGACCACGTGATGGTCATGAGTATTCCTGATGATAAGAAACCGAAAGTGGGTGATAAGCACACCATGATTTTCAAATTTAGTGATAATACTCAGGTGACTTGTGAGGCTGAGGTCAAATCAATTGATGAAATTATGAAAGAAGCGAAAATGCATAAAGCGCATTAATCAAATTGACGACTTAGTTCACGATATACGTCTGAAGCATCTTAAGTGTTTCATCTTAGGTACTGATTAGTAAGATTGTCAGATGGGGAGTCTAGGTCGTCAGATGCAGGAACAAGCAGGGGATATCGGTCCCTTGCTTGCAAGAATAGTTGTAAAACGAGAGGTATTGAATGATGAAAAGACGTGACTTTCTTCGCTATCTAGCCGCAAGTGGCTTAGTGCTATCACACCCTGAATTAGCATTAGCAGCGACCAAAGCAAAATCACTTTACAATCCTACTCGTTATCTTTTCGTAGCGGACAGTGAGTCGTACTTCATCACTATCTTTGATGTGGTGTCAGATCTCCAAGTCGATTTGCTTAATTTTAATATTAAGCCACAAGTGATTGAGATTGCCCGTGACGACTCTATGATGGTTGTTGGGAATAATGAAATCTCGTATCTGATCTTATACGATTTAAAAACACGTCTACAACGTAAGATTGATTTACCTTCACCCTTGTATCAAACCTTCTTTGTGCCGCAGTCCAAACTTGTCGCCATTGCCTTGCGTGACCAAGTAGGCATGTTAAATTATGAGACAGGTGAGCTCACGATGTACCCCGAGCGCTTTGACTCAGCGCGTCGTGATACGCACTTGTATGCCTACTATAATCTCTTATTTAGCTCCTTTAGTCAGACCTATTGGATTTTGGATGAAGACAATCCTCGGATTTATCGCAAGTCAGGCTACGATCCTGTGGAAAAGCCATGGGAGGTGATTGATTTTTCTAAGCGTATCCAGACTAAACCGGGTTGGGGCCTTGACTCGGGAATCGCCAGTCCGGAAGACTATATGGTGGCCTTCACCACCAAAGAAGGCGCTGAAGGTTTTGTCTATTTCCCTGAAGACGATAAATTATTAAGCACGGGCCCTATGCATGTGGCCGGTTCTTCTTATCGTCCCTTACTCTTACCTTATATTGACTACTACTCTAAGCGTGTCTTATTTGGTGATGTGAGTGGTAATGTTGCCCTCTTTAATTTTGATCAAGGTGAGAAACCACAGCGCTTTAAAGTGGATTTTTCGCCACGTCTATTCCGCAGCGGTTGGCTCGAAAGTACTTGGATGTTAGGCGGCGATAAGGGCCTACAATTCCAATCTTATGATAATCCAGAGGATAAGAAAGTCTATCGTTTCCCGGCACAAGTGGTGGATATGTGGGTGTCAGGTGATAGTAAAACCATGTACATGGTGGTCGATGAAGGGATACCGCAAGTCCTGCGCTATGATATACGCACGAAAGAAGAGATGGATCCCTTACGTATCTATGGGGTGGTCATGGGGGGACAATTGCGTATGGGTAGTAATAATAGTATTTGCTATTAATCAGTCGAGTAAACAGTAGCGCTGATTATTAAGGTGATTATTAAGGGTCGATTGTAAGAAGGACTGATTGTATAGGCCAGTGTATGGCATTCAATCAGTCCTTTCTTATTTCTAACATTGGCAATGGGATCAGTCTTATTCATTCGCTGATTATTTGCACAGTCCTCACTGAGCGAGGAACGAGGTTCTTGAGATTCAGGTATTGTTTGCTTACTTTGCCATACTGCTCGTCACTGCCTTAGCTTGACGGTGTAATACAGCAGTACGGCTTTGTTAAAAAGAGCTGCTTAGTTAAAAGCTCCAAGCTTCTCTCGCTGCTCTAGGCCCCAGACAAAATCAATCCATTGGCGAGCTTTCTCGGCGCTAGTCGCATTACGGTATTGCATTAAGCGACCTACCTTGGCTTCGATTTCATCGCGGCTTAAAGTATTGCCTGGATCGCCTTTTGGTTCATCAATAAAGGCTTCAAATTCACGACCATCTTTGGTTTTCACACTCACCTTACCTAACCAACGGTTCGGGTAAGCGCCATCAACTTCAGTGTCTAATTGCATGCTGACTTTCTGACGGAAGGCATCAATTTCTTTATCCCCTAAGGCGCGGTCAAACTCATCAAGGCCGGCAAATTTTTGATAGGCGACGATACCTAGAACAGTACCCATAGAGAATTTAGACTGGTGTACGGTTTCAGGCTTATCTACAGCACCTAAAACATCAATCGCGGCCTGGTGAACATGGGTCTTCACTTCGGCAATGTCTTCAGCTTGCAGTTGATTGTCTTGCATGGCGGCTAAGAGTGCATCGGCAGCTGGGTGGGTATGGCGACAAGAGGCATGGAATTTAAATGAGGTCTCTAACAAGGCCCAACGAGTGCCTAAGCGATCGACTAATTTACTTGGGTCGGCATCCGTAGACATGCCAGCGCCCATACCTTGCTTGCCTTCAAGAATTTGCACTGCGCCAGTAAAGCCATCCTGGGCTAAATAGGCGGCCATTAGACCATTAGCCGAGGCCTTAGCGGTATGTAGTTGTTTAGAATCTGCAGCGGTGCGTAGGAACTCCCATAATCCAGCTGCTTGCGTACCCGCAGAGCCCAATGCGTGAAGCATCTGTTCTGGATTGAGCTTGAGTAAGCTGCCGACGGCAGCGGCAGCGGCGATAGTGCCAGCTGTTGCCGTGGTATGGAAAATCTTATAGTGCGAACGGCCTAAGAACTCTCCTACACGAATGCCCACTTCATAACCGACCACACAGGCGGTTAAGAAATCACGGCCTGAGGCACCAATACTTTGTGCGACGGCAAGAGCAGGAGGGAATACCACGCAAGCAGGGTGGAACACCGAGCTATTGTGTAGGTCATCTTGTTCCACCATATGTGCAGCAGCAGCATTCACCATGGCGGCGAATAAGGGTGATGTAAAGCGACCGGAGGCAAGGATTTGTGCCTTACCATGTTCAGGTCCTTGGGCGATCGCAAAGGCCTCAATGGTTTTAACGGGGCGCTCAGTTGAGCCTGCAAAAATTGAACCAATGGTGTCAAGGAATAAATCTTCGCAACGACGAAGAACATCACTAGGAATTTGTTCAAAGCGTAATTCTGATGCAAAACGAGCTAATTCTTGGCTAGACATAAAAATACCTGTCAAATAATGAAAAAAAAGCGCGTCTCGTAAAAGTGTCTTACGTGACGCGCTTGACGCTGTGAAATTAGAACGAACGCGGCAAGCCGAGTAAGTGTTCTGCAACGTATGAGTAAATCAAGTTGGTAGAAATTGGTGCTACTTGATAGAGGCGTGTTTCACGGAATTTACGCTCAACGTCGTACTCATTGGCAAAGCCAAAACCACCGTGGAATTGTAAGCAGGCATTAGCGGCTTCCCAAGAGGCATCTGCGGCGAGTAGTTTAGCCATATTGGCTTGAGCGCCCATATGTAAGTGTGCATCGAAACGACGGCTCGCTTCATAGCGCATTAGGCTAGCGGCTTCAATATTGATATAGGCTTTAGCAATAGGGAATTGAACGCCTTGGTTTTGACCGATAGGGCGACCAAAGACCACGCGATCTTTCACATACTCTGTTACTTTGTCGATAAACCAATAGCCGTCACCGATACACTCACCAGCAATTAGGGTACGCTCAGCGTTGAGGCCGTCAAGAATGTATTTAAAGCCTTTGCCTTCTTCGCCAATTAAGTTCTCTTCAGGAATTTCTAAGTTATCAAAGAAGAGTTCGTTGGTTTCGTGGTTCACCATGTTGGCGATTGGGTTCACGGCCATACCGTTCTTCATGGCTTCAGCAATATCCACGATGAAGATAGACATACCTTCCGACTTTTTCTTGACTTCTTCAAGCGGTGTTGTGCGCGCCAATAGAATCATGAGATCAGAGTGCTGAACACGAGAAATCCATACTTTTTGACCGTTAATCACGTAACGACCGTCTTTTTTCACAGCAGTGGTTTTAATTTTGGTGGTGTCTGTGCCGGTTGTTGGCTCAGTAACCGCCATGGATTGTAGGCGTAGTTCGCCAGTGGCAATCTTCGGTAGGTAGAGTTCTTTTTGTTTTTCTGAACCATGGCGAAGTAATGTGCCCATATTGTACATCTGGCCGTGGCAGGCACCGGAGTTACCGCCATTGCGGTTGATCTCTTCCATGATCACTGTTGCTTCAGTGAGGCTTAGGCCAGAACCACCGTATTCTGTAGGGATTAGGGCAGCTAACCAACCAGCTTCGGTTAAGGCGTTAACAAATTGTTCAGGGTAGCCGCGCTCTTCGTCTACTTTGCGGAAGTACTCGGCAGGGAATTGTTTCATCAAGTCGCGAATAGCGTCACGGATTTCGGTGTAATTATTTTCTATGTCGTGCATCTTATGTCTCTTTAGTGGAAGGTAAGTAATAAGCGTACTATGCCAAAAAATCTTCACTCTGACTATTGCAAATTTGTTAAGATGGACTTAATCACAAGTTTAAGGGGCATTAATTTATGGCAATGCGTTTTGATATTACTGATATGCAATTAATGGTACATATTAGTGAAGCGAAAAGCCTGACGAAGGCGGCTGAGCGTAGCTTTCTCTCACTGCCCGCAGCAAGTAACCGGGTGAAGAATCTAGAGAATAATCTGGGTACCAATCTACTGTATCGAAACAACCATGGAGTGACTTTAACTGCCTCGGGTGAGGCTTTTGTGCGTCACTCTACCAGTGTATTGCGTCAACTTGAGCATCTCAACGATGATATGCGTGAGTTCGCCCAGGGCCTTAAGGGTAAGCTAAGGGTGTTTGCGAATACTACGGCGATGAGTGAGTTTATGCCGGGTATTCTAAGCAAGTATCTGATGCGCCATCCTGATGTGAGTGTGGAGCTCAGAGAGCGGCTCAGTTATCGGATTGTGCAAGCCGTGGCTGAGGGCTTGGCAGATATTGGTGTGCTTGCAGGCATCGATACCACCAGCAATGAGCAGAATAATGAACAACTCAGCTTTATCCCCTATCGTTCGGATAATTTAGTTCTCGTGACGCCTATGCAGCATCCCTTAGCTGAGTATGATGAGGTCGCTTTTACCGATACCTTGATGTATGAATATGTGGGCTTGTCAGAGTGGAGTGCGATTCATCATTTCCTAAGACAAACGGCCGATACCCTAGGAATCCCGCTTAAATTTCGGGTCGAGGTTGGTGGTTTCGAAGCAGTCTGCCGTATGGTGGCTGCTCAGGTGGGCATAGGGGTAATTCCTGAGACAGTTGCACAACGTCAGCAGACGCACACACCGATTAAGATCGTGCGTCTCAAGGATGAGTGGGCGATTCGTCAGTTATTCGTTTGCGTACGTAATTACGAGATGCTGCCACCTTTTGCGCAAGATTTAGTGCTGTTAATGCAAGAGGATGCTTTGAAAAACTCGAGTTCTTAGGCTTTACGGCAGGCTTAACTGCTTAGTAAGGGGCGCGCCGCCGGCTTATGACGCGTTCGTAGGAGAAATTCACCAGTGACTGCCTCTAAAGAGTCTCGTGATGGTGTAGGTATACAAACCATTTCATCCCCCTTTTTACGATGCACAAGGTCCGTAGTAACACTGACTTAGTAAAGCTAAAAGCCCCCTTTCAACTAATTGAAATTGGCAAGTTCCCAGTATCAGGCTATTCTTACTCACATAATTAATTTTTAATGAGAATAGACAATGAGCACAGTGGATTTAAACCAATGGTTGGGCAGGCAGGAGACGTCTAGTGAATTTATTTCACCTAGCCATGTTAAGAAAATTGCGTATAGCTTGAATGCGCCAGTTCCGCAAGCGGGTGATGCCTTACCACGTTTGTGGCAATGGGCTTTGTTTATCGATCCTATGCCATTAGGTGAGTTAGGGGACGACGGTCACCCTAAGCGCGGTGGCTTTTTACCCCCAGCTGACAACCGCAATCGTATGTGGGCAGGTGGTCGTTTGAAATTCCATCAAGCCTTGATTATTGGGCGTGATGCGACGCGCACATCGACAATTAAAGCGATTAAAGAGAAGGAAGGTTCAACCGGTAAATTATTGTTCGTTACCGTATTGCATGAGTATAGCCAAGATGGTCAATTGTGTATTACTGAAGAGCAAGACATTGTTTATCGTGAGCCAAGTCCTCCAAAATTAACCGGTACCGAAGCCTCCCCTGAGGCGCAATGGTCTGGTGATATTGAGCCAAGTAGCACCATGTTATTCCGTTATTCTGCTGTGACTTTTAACGGTCATCGTATTCACTATGACTTCCCGTATGTCACTGAGGTTGAGGGTTATCCAGGTCTGGTAGTACATGGTCCGATGATTGCGACCTATGTATTGAATGGTTTTGAACAAGCGAATCCCGATAAAAAAGTCACTGGTTTTTCATTCCGCGGCGTGCGACCTTTAATTTCACCAAAACCATTTAAAGTTGAAGGTTTTATCGAAGAGGGTGGTCAATCTGCTAAAGTGTGGGCGCAACAAGAAGGTACATTTGCGCAAATCGGTCAAGTTGAATTTGTGCAGGAGTAATAAGTTATGAGTATTCGTCCCTTAGATGGTATTACCGTATTGAGTTTCGAGCATGCGATTGCCGCGCCATTTTGTACCCGTCAATTAGCGGATTTAGGCGCTCGTGTGATCAAGGTTGAGCGCCCTGGTGTAGGTGACTTTGCGCGTGGCTATGATGAGCGTGTGCGCGGCATGGCGTCGCATTTCGTCTGGACTAACCGATCGAAAGAAAGTTTAACCTTAGATGTAAAAGGCGAAGGTGCACAGGATGTGCTAGAAGCGATTTTGCCTGAAGTTGATATCTTGGTGCAAAACTTAGCACCGGGTGCGGCCAAGCGGCTAGGTCTGTCTTTTGAACAATTACATGAAAAATTCCCACGTCTAATCGTATGCGATATTTCTGGCTATGGTGAAGGTGGTCCTTATGAGAAGAAGAAAGCCTACGACTTATTGATTCAAAGTGAATCAGGCTTTGTCTCTGTGACAGGTACCAAGGACGATATGGCTAAAGCGGGTTGTTCAATTGCTGATATTGCTGCGGGTATGTATGCCTATACGAATATTTTATCTGCTCTGATTCTGCGTGATCGTACGGGTGAGGGTAGCCATATTGATGTCTCTATGTTGGAGAGTATGGTGGAGTGGATGAACTTCCCCATGTACTACGCTTTCGAAGGCCAAACCCCACCGATCCGTGCGGGTGCAGCGCATGCTGCCATCTACCCTTATGGTCCTTTCCCTGTGGCTGGCGGTCAGACCGTAATGCTAGGCCTACAGAATGAGCGTGAGTGGAAGGTGTTCTGCGAACAGGTGTTAAAACAAGCGGCGCTGGCTGAAGATGAGCGCTTTATGAATAATACTTTACGCACAACGAATCGTGATGCCTTACGTGACTTGATCGTCCAAAGCTTCGCTAGCCAGTCTAAAGACGACGTGATTGCCTTGCTTGAAGAAGCCGGTATTGCGAATGCGAGCGTGAATGATATGCAAGGCGTATGGGATCACCCACAATTAAAAGCGCGCGAACGTTGGGAGAATATCGATAGCCCAGTGGGTGAATTGCCTGCGCTCTTGCCACCAGGACGTAATAACCGTTATGACTATCGTATGGATGCGGTACCAGGCTTGGGTCAGCATACTGATGCTATTTTGCATGAGCTGAACTTATCGGATGCGCAGATTGAGAAATTAAAAACTAATGGAGTCGTCTAATGGAGCGTTTTCGTTCAGCTTTATTTGTACCTGCTAACCGTCCTGAGCGTATTCCTAAAGCCTTAGCTAGTGGTGCTGATGTAGTGATTGTGGACTTTGAGGATGCGGTTGCGATTGATGCTAAGGATAGTGCGCGTCAAGCCTTAGGTGAATTTGCCAAGGCCAATCCTGAGGCGCGTTTTCTAGTGCGTATCAACAGTGCGCAGACGAAGTGGTTTGAGCAAGATTTAACCTTCTGCTACGCTCATCCGAATGTCGTCGCGATTATGTTGCCTAAGGCGGAGTATGCCGCCGATATTGCTTCTGTTGCTGCCGGTGGTAAACCAGTGTACCCGATTATTGAGAGCGCCTTAGGTATCGCCAACTTAGCACAAATAGTGAATGCACCAGGTGTGGCACGGGTATCTTTCGGTGCATTAGATCTGGGCTTAGATTTAGCCATGGACGATGATAGTGAAGGCGCTACCTTCTTGCTTAAGCAAGTTCGTGCCCAAATTGCGATCCATAGCCGCGCCGCAGGTATTGACGCGCCACTCGATGGTGTCTTCCCTGATATTAAGAATGCGGATGGGCTTAAGGCCAGTGTGAAGTTCGCTAAGGGTATGGGTTTTGCAGGTGCCATGTGTATTCACCCAAGTCAGGTTGAGGTGATTCATGCCGCCTTAGCACCTCAAGAAGAGGAGCTCGCATGGGCACGTCGTGTGGTCGATATGGCTGAAGAAACAGGTTCGGCAGCATTCTCTCTGGATGGCAAGATGGTTGATATGCCAGTGATTGAGAAGGCGAAGCAGATTCTGGCTTATGCGGCGTAGTGATCGTTGAGTTAATAGGCTTCAACTTTTTAAGATTAAAGCCTTAGGCGAGCTAATACGCTTGGTTTAATCTTAACGCTTAAATGCACGGATCAAAAGAAGATATCGGTAAGGTGCTGGTGTCTTCTTTTTGCTTTGCTGCAGCAGCATCGGCAGTCACACTTCCAGGCGTCACGTGGTGGGTACTGACGTCTTCTGTCTGATGGGGCGTTACAGCCATATTCTGTTTTAAGCTAGGCTCATCATCATCCTCAAGCAATAAGGGTAACTCAATATAAAAACAAGTGCCTTTGCCTTCTTGACTTTCCAAGGTAATCGTACCGCCATGACGGGTAATCACAGTGTGCACAAAAGCTAGTCCTAAACCTAGGCCACTAATGGCCTTGTTCTGTGCTTGCGGAATGCGACTAAATGATTTAAATAGCGCATCGAAGTCCTTCTGAGCAATACCAATCCCCTGGTCGGCTATGGTAATTAAGCAATTATCTCCTTGTTGCTTAATATCAATAAAGATTTGCATACCATCCACGCCATATTTAATTGCATTATCAATTAGATTGCTAAAGACGCGTGTCATTAAGGATTCATCAGCGAGCGTAAAATAGACAAATTCACTTGGCATAAAGTTGATTTTAATATTCCGGGCTTTACCAATAGCCCAGAAATTATCAATCGCACTACTTAATATATCAACCAGATTAACCGGCACCAAAGTGTATTCCGTATTCCCAGCGCGGGCTAGAAATAAGAAATTATCGACCAGATGTAAGGTGTTTTGCGATAGGCTATTAATTTGCTGCAAAAACTGCTCTTGTGGTATGGCTGTTTGCGGGTTTTGCTGCATCTTAATTAAGGCCTGAATGGAGCTTTGTGGTGAACGCATATCGTGCGAGATAAAGCGAATTGTCTCTTCACGACGACGTTCATCATTACGGATAGCACTGATATCAATCAGCGTGATAATAAAGCCTGATAAATCACCATTCGAGGTATAGGTATTAGCAAATTTTAAAAGGATATCGTGGCCTTTTTTATCCGTAAACTCAAGCTCATTACTATATATTGCCTCATCTAGCGAGTCTGGCTCAATGCCCGTATTACCCGTATTGTTCGTCTTGCTCGTATTGTTCGTATTGCTCGAGTTAGGCGCTGTGTCGTGAGGTAGTGATTGAGGCAATGCCGTAGGGAGTATTTTCTGTGGAATGCGAAATGCCAGTAAGGAGGTCATGAGACTGGCGACTTTCTCTGGATTATCTACAATAATATCCAGAAATTGCTTTAACGAAAGGTCACTCACTAGGCTTGGATGACCGAGTTTCTCAAAGTACTCATCGGCCACCTGTGTAGCGAAACTGAGTTTTGAGTCATTATCAAAAACAGCCGTGGCATAGGGCATGCCATTAAAACTATCAGAAATAAATTGCCGTAAGTTACGTACGCGAGCTAGTGCAGAGCGCAACTCGGATAGGTGGTGGGTGAAGGTATTGCGGCCTTGCAAGATTGAAGGTGGATGGGGATGCGCATGCTCCATAGCCAATAAGGGACGCTCATGATTCAGAACCTCAATCTCATGGTCCATCTGGTATAAGGCGAGTTCTTGTGCGCGCCAGGTCCAAAGAGGATAGGTGAAGGCGAGCCCCAGCAATACGGGAGAAATAGGAATAAAGAGCTGCCAGAGATATAAGGCTAAAAGACTAGAGAGTAGACTTAAAACACCGAGTATTAGACCCGCAAAAAGCGCACTGCATGGTGAGAGAATGTGCATGAAAAAGCAATATAAAAGCACCCAAGCAAGAGAGAAGAGCAAGGTTGTGGTTTTCGTTGCTTCCTTATTCCACGAGTTTTCAATATTGCTTTGTAGAATAGTAGTGAGAATCTCTACCCCAGACATATTGAGGCTTTGGGAAGTCGTGGGGGTCGGAAACTTATCGCCCAAGCCAGTTGCCCAGGCTCCTATGATCACGTATTTGTCGGCAAAAAAATCTTCGCTAACTCGTAAGTTCAGCACATCAGAATAGGAAACTGTCTGGAAATGATTCGGTGGCCCAGCGAAAGGAATTAAGCGTTGCAACTCGTGAGCTTGGAAGGTGCCGTACTTGAACTCTGTGGATACATAGCGTTCTAGGACGTGCTGCTCATCAGCCGCCTTCAGCAATGCGAGACTGAAGTGTAAAGCGAGATCCCCATTGGGCAACGGTGTTGTGAGTTGAACGCGGCGAACTAAACCATCGCTATCAATAGGAATATTGATATAACCTAGCCCCTTGGCCTGTGTGCGGAAAGGCGGGTAGGGATCAATGGATTCCGTATTGAGCGGGGCATTTAAATAATTCGATAAAACAACGCGGCCATGTTTTTCAATGGCATTCGCAAAGAAGGCGTCATCCGAGGGCTCACTGGACTCGTCAAGAAAGGTAATATCAAAGCCAACCACCTTGGCTTGCTTGAGTTGGGCGAGAAGTTGGCCATGAATAAAGCGACGCCATGGCCAACGGCCAATTTCATTCAGACTCTTATCATCAATGACAATCAGGACAATGTCTTTGGCGGCAGGTCGGGCTGAGGTAAGTTGTAAAGCCTGGGCGTAAAAGGCATTATTAACAGTGGATAAATTAATAAAATAGGTGCCCACTAGCGTCACGAAGCATAGAATGGGCGTGACCCAAAACAAGTCACGACGGTAACGTTGTGTCAAGGAGTACGGTAAGGAGTTTGGCGACGTTACCATGTGACCCCGTAGGCTTAGCTCTTTTTGTCTACACTTGAGTCTGCCTCGGAAGGCGCTTGCAGCACGATGAGAGTGGGTAGATCTGAGCCCCCCATACCCTGTTGATTAATGCTACGCACTTGCACATAAAACCGATAGGTGCTCTGTGGCAGGGGTAGGGTTGTCGTCAATTCTTGTGTGCTAAAGCGTGCAATTTCACGTAGACCTTCTTGGTCTAAGGTGTAACGGACCAAAAAGTTTGGTGTTGGCTCCACCGCCTGCAATTGCAATGATAGTTCTTGCTTAGCAAGATCGAGCTGAGTCTGTACGATAGGCGCGGTAGGTAGTTGAAGTGGTGTACCTAATTTACCTTTGCTGATATTAATCCCTTGTTGATTACTCAGTGCTAATCGTTGATTAGCGTGCTGAGTCGTGCTGACATCCGTCTTGCCATGAAGTAATTCGACCGTGGTATTGCCTTGCGTATCCACGTGATTTCGCACCTCAGTGCCGCGCACGCCAGTGATGCTGACAGGCGTGCGAATTTCAAAGCGACCTATGCCACCGTTATTCGCCTTCACATCAGCGGTAAAACTGCCTACTTGTGCATTAAAAATTGCATCGATTAAGCCTGTGCCTGAAAAAGAACGTAGACGTTGAATCGTCACAATACTATTGGGTGCAATGGCGACCGTGCTGCCGTTACTAAAAGTAAGTGTGACGCTGCTATTGGCCGCTGTGCTAATCACTTGAGATTCGTGTGGACGATGGTCCGCCTCAAGACGTTGCTGATCTAAATAGACCTCACCGACCAAAGAACTTACCCGCGCCTGCTCAGGAATCGTATCAATGTATTTAAAAGGAATAAGAATCTGCTTGCCCACTGGAACGGTATGTACATTACTGATACGGTTATAGGCTTTAATCTCGCGCCAATGACTAGGTTTGCTCGTGAATCGCTCAGCAATCATGCCGATGGAATCATTTCTTTGCACAATATAAATGAAGTTATCACCACGTGCACCTGCCGGTTGGGCGAATACGGGGCTTGCGAAGATACTAAGACTTAGGCTTAGTAAGAAAATTCTTTTAAATCTGTTCAGCATTGTATATGAAAACTCCAAGTATCAAGTATATCTCTAAGCAATCGATACACCCATCGCATATTGCACATCAGGGCTATGCTTTATATTGGTACAAATTTAAGGTGAGTACTCAGCACCCTTAAGAATCAGCACGTCTGTGCCAAGTCGAATTTCTGCGCTAGCGTAAGGCAAATTCTAAGCACACTCAAGAATCGGTGCATCCTTGCCGGCCCCTATTCTTGTACCAACTCAAGACGATAGCCAAGCGCATAAGAAGCAATGATTTGAACCCCGTTCTCGGGGTGGATTTTTAGCTTCTGGCGGACATTAGATAAATGCGTATCCAATGTGCGCGATGTTGCAGGAATCTCTCTATTCCAGACAGCAGCACTTAAGGCGTCACGAGAAAAAAGCCGGCCTATATTGCGGAAAAACAAGCTAGCTAATTCAAATTCCTTAGGAGCAAGTACGATGAGCTCATCATGCAAATAGGCTTTACGAGTGGTATTGTCAAAGCGATAAGGACCCACAGAGACCACAGATGGGATTGACTGCACGCTCTGACGACGCAAGTTAGCTTGAACGCGCGCTAAAAGAATAGCGGGATTAAATGGTTTAATAATGTAATCATCTGCGCCAAGCTGGAAGACTTTCAGCAGATCTTCATCGCTAGTATGATTGGTGACAAAAACCACAGGTGTCTGGTCACCTAAGTTATTCCGCACCCAAATTAACAACTCAACGCCAGTAATGTCCGGCAATTCCCAATCAAAAAGAAATAAATCGTAGGGATTAGACTTGCTTAATGCGTTCAAGCAGTCCTTGCCATTAGCGAAGTGATGCACCTCATGCCCAGCTTGAGCTAAGGTTTGTTGAATTAAATTAGCTTGGGTTACATCATCTTCAACGGAAGCAATTAGCATTATTAATCGTCCTTAGGTTAAATGTTAATCGTCACAAACGCCATCAATACTGAGCAGACTGATTCATGAAACTAAAAAAGGTAAAAATCAGCCACTATTCTGAATTACAGAATATGAAACATTTTATCATAGTCTTATTTATAGTTTATGCATTGTGTATTAGCGGGAATAGGAATTGATATATACAATAGCAAAATATGGTTTATATGCCTCACTATATGGGACTTAAAAAGCACATTATCCAGAACGAAGCGTATTATCCAGAACAAATCGTATAGCCTAGAACTAAGCGTATTGTCCAAAACTAAGCGTATTCTCCAAAACTAAGCGTCTTGATCAGAGCGTGTCGTAAAGTCCAGTCGTTCAGAAGGGGTGTCAAAAAGCTAACGGTTACTGAAGTGGTTTTCTGTGCGTCTCACTGTAGCAGCTTATGAAGCCCCTCTAATAGGGGTAAGGCTTGCAAAAGTGCTTATGTGTGTGGTCACGCTGGCAAGTTGTGATGCGATTAATGAGGCAACTCAAGAAGCTAATAAGCGGAAAATCTGAAAAAGTCTAATAAAATTCATCAGTTAGCCTTGTTTTATCGTGCTAAAAACCACACTTTACATTGACTTTAAGCTTCATAAATGCTACTCTGTCGGACTTACTAGAGGATAATGCTAGTAATGTATACGCATAAACCTAACCCATTTTTGCGTAAAGTATTGCGTAATTTGAAGACAGAATGTTGCCCTTAATAGGATGCCTTAATGGGGTGCTTTTAATAGGGTGCTTTAATAAGTTACCGTAATAAGCTCGCGTAATTCGTTGGCCTAATTCGTTAATCTAAGTGTCAAAAAACATTACGTAATTGCCGTAAGTGTACATTCACGATAAGTTTTTAATTTGCAAGGTGTAAATTATGAATTTTTTAAGAATGTGCGCTAAATCAATCCCATTTAATTTGGCGATTCATTGTTGGTATATAAGGCGTATTGGTTTAATCCAATCGTCATAAGTGTGCTATACAATGCAAAGCTAAAGTGGGCGTGCATTAAAGTCAGTACGTTAAACAGACATTAATAAAACCAGTACACACTGTACATTATTTAGGACAAGTAAGCTCATGCCTACCATTAGTCAACTCGTGCGCAAACCGCGCGAAAGTAGCCGCGTGAACAGTAAGAGCCCTGCTCTAGAAAACTGCCCACAACGCCGTGGTGTTTGCACTCGTGTGTATACCACAACTCCTAAGAAACCTAACTCAGCGATGCGTAAGGTTGCCAAAGTACGTCTAACCAACGGCTATGAAGTTATTTCATACATCGGTGGTGAAGGCCATAACCTACAAGAGCACAGTGTTGTTCTCGTACGTGGCGGTCGTGTTAAAGACTTACCTGGTGTTCGTTACCATATCGTACGCGGTTCTTTAGACCTTCAGGGTGTTAAAGATCGTAAGCAATCCCGTTCTAAATACGGTGCTAAGCGTCCGAAGAAAGCTTAATTAGTGTTGATTAAGTAGCTTCCTGCCCATGGGTGGTAAGCGTGCAGCCGCAGCTGCGTTAAAAATTTTTTACTGCGGTATTGTAAGGGGCTGTTCTCTCAATAGGCAGCCATGGCCACGAAAGTGGTTCAACTGAAAATGTCACAAAGGAAGTAAAGATGCCTCGTCGTCGCGAAGTTCCCAAACGTGAGATCCTACCTGATCCAAAATTCGGTAGTGTTGATCTTGCAAAATTCATGAACGTTGTCATGCTATCTGGCAAGAAAGCCGTAGCTGAACGTATTGTTTATGGTGCTTTAGAGCAGATTGCTGCGAAAACTGATAAAGAACCTATCGAAGTTTTCAACACCGCCATTAACAATGTAAAACCATTAGTTGAAGTTAAGAGCCGCCGTGTTGGTGGTGCTAACTATCAAGTTCCAGTCGAAGTTCGTCCAGTACGTCGTTTAGCCTTGGCTATGCGTTGGTTACGTGAAGCTGCTAAGAAGCGTGGCGAAAAATCTATGGACTTACGTCTTGCGGGTGAATTGCTTGACGCGGCTGAAGGCCGTGGTAACGCAATGAAAAAACGTGAAGACACTCATAAAATGGCAGAAGCTAACAAAGCCTTCTCTCATTTCCGTTGGTAATCAAAGGACACTACAATGGCCCGCAAAACCCCAATTAATCGCTACCGTAATATCGGTATTTCAGCGCACATCGACGCTGGTAAAACAACCACTTCTGAACGTATTTTGTTCTACACCGGTGTAAACCATAAATTAGGTGAAACTCATGAAGGTTCAGCTACTATGGACTGGATGGAACAAGAGCAAGAGCGCGGAATTACCATTACCTCAGCTGCTACGACCGCTTTCTGGCGTGGTATGGGTGGCGATTACCCAGAGCACCGTATTAACGTGATTGACACACCAGGACACGTGGACTTCACCATTGAAGTTGAACGTTCTATGCGTGTTCTTGACGGTGCATGTATGGTGTATTGTGCTGTTGGTGGTGTCCAGCCACAATCAGAAACAGTATGGCGCCAAGCTAACAAATACGGTGTGCCACGTTTGGCTTTCATCAACAAGATGGACCGTACTGGCGCTAACTTCTTCAAAGTTTTTGATCAATTAAAACTTCGTTTGCGCGCTAACCCAGTGCCAATCGTCATCCCAATCGGCGCTGAAGATTCATTCAAAGGCGTAGTTGATTTGATTAAAATGAAAGCTATCATTTGGGACGAAGCTAGCCAAGGTATTAAGTTTGAATATGGTGATATTCCTGCTGATCTAGAAGCTGACGCTCAAAAATGGCGTGAGTACTTGGTTGAAGCGGCGGCTGAATCAAGCGAAGAATTAATGGATAAATACCTAGAGAATGGTGATTTATCTGAAGAAGACATCATTAAAGCGATTCGTAACCGTACGATTGCTTGTGAAATCCAGCCAATGCTATGTGGTTCTGCCTTTAAAAATAAAGGCGTACAACGTATGCTTGACGCAGTGGTTGATTTCTTGCCTTCACCGATTGATATTCCACCAGTACAAGGTGAGGATGATGACGGTAATCCATTAGAGCGTAAAGCTGACGACAAAGAACCAATGTCTGCGCTAGCGTTCAAATTGATGACTGACCCATTCGTTGGTCAATTAACCTTCGTTCGTGTGTACTCTGGTGTTATCAATTCTGGCGATACCGTCTTTAACTCTGTTAAAGGCAAAAAAGAGCGTATCGGCCGTATTCTACAGATGCACGCAAACAATCGTGAAGAGATTAAAGAAATTGTTGCTGGTGACATCGCCGCGGTTGTTGGTCTTAAAGACGTAACAACAGGTGAGACTCTATGTGATGCAGACAAGCACATCGTTCTAGAGCGTATGGAGTTCCCAGAGCCAGTGATTTCTCAAGCGGTTGAGCCTAAATCGAAAGCTGACCAAGAGAAAATGGGTCTTGCCCTTTCTCGTCTAGCACAAGAAGACCCTTCATTCCGCGTTACTTCGGACGAAGAGTCAGGCCAAACAATTATTTCAGGTATGGGTGAATTGCACCTTGAAGTTCTTGTTGACCGTATGAAGCGTGAGTTCAACGTTGAAGCGAACGTAGGTAAACCACAAGTGGCTTACCGTGAAACTATTCGCAAGACTGTTGAAGACGTTGAAGGTAAATTCGTTAAACAATCAGGTGGTCGTGGTCAGTACGGTCACGTGGTCTTGAAACTTGAGCCTCTAGAGCCAGGTGGCGCTAACTACGAATTCGTAGACGCCATTAAAGGTGGTGTGGTTCCTCGCGAATACATCCCAGCAGTAGATAAGGGTATTCAAGAGACATTGACAGCCGGTATTATTGCTGGCTACCCAGTTGTTGACGTTAAAGTAACATTAACATTCGGTTCATACCACGATGTGGACTCGAACGAGAACGCGTTCCGTATGGCAGGTTCAATGGCATTCAAAGAGGGTATGCGTAAAGCTAGCCCAGTATTGCTAGAGCCGATGATGGCTGTTGAAGTTGAAACGCCTGAAGATTACGCGGGTACTGTGATGGGTGACTTGTCATCTCGTCGTGGTCTCGTTCAAGGTATGGACGATATCGTTGGTGGTGGTAAAATCGTTAAAGCTGAAGTTCCTTTAGCGGAAATGTTTGGCTACGCAACCAACCTACGTTCATTGACACAAGGTCGTGCGACATACTCTATGGAATTCAAGCACTATGCTGAAGCGCCTAAGAACGTTGCTGACGAAGTGATTAGTGCACGTACTAAGTAATTTATAAGCGTGCGATCCCTGCAGGGGTCGCACACAATTTAATTTTTTATTCATAATTTATTGGAAATATAAATCATGGCAAAAGGTAAGTTTGAACGTACCAAACCGCACGTTAACGTAGGTACGATCGGTCACGTTGACCACGGTAAAACAACATTGACAGCAGCGATTACAACCGTATTAGCGAAAGAATTCGGTGGTGAAGCACGTGACTACGGCGCGATTGACGCGGCACCAGAAGAGCGTGCACGTGGTATTACGATTAATACCTCACACGTTGAGTATGAAACTGCAAACCGTCACTATGCTCACGTTGACTGCCCAGGTCACGCGGACTATGTTAAAAACATGATTACCGGTGCTGCACAGATGGACGGCGCGATTCTTGTGTGTTCGGCCGCTGACGGCCCAATGCCACAAACACGTGAGCACATCCTATTGTCACGTCAAGTTGGTGTTCCTTACATCATCGTATTCTTGAACAAAGCTGACATGGTTGACGACGAAGAGTTGTTAGAGTTGGTTGAGATGGAAGTGCGTGAGTTGTTGTCGAAGTATGACTTCCCAGGCGACGACACCCCAATCATCAAGGGTTCTGCAAAATTAGCACTTGAAGGCGACGAAGGTCCTTTGGGTAAGCAAGCGATTCTTCAATTAGCTGAAGCCCTAGACAGCTACATCCCAACACCTGAGCGTGCTGTTGACGGTACATTCTTGATGCCTGTTGAAGACGTATTCTCAATTTCTGGTCGTGGTACAGTAGTAACAGGCCGTATTGAGCGTGGTATTGTTAAAGTGGGTGAAGAGATTGAAATCGTCGGTATCCGTGATACTGTGAAGACAATTTGTACTGGCGTTGAAATGTTCCGTAAACTTCTTGACGAAGGTCAAGCAGGTGACAACGTAGGTCTATTACTACGTGGTACGAAGCGTGAAGACGTTGAGCGTGGTCAAGTATTGGCTAAACCAGGTTCAATCAAGCCACACACTAACTTCTCGGCTGAGGTGTATATCTTGTCTAAAGAAGAAGGTGGTCGTCACACACCATTCTTCCAAGGTTACCGTCCACAGTTCTACTTCCGTACAACGGACGTAACTGGCTCAATCACCTTGCCAGCGGACAAAGAAATGGTTCTACCAGGCGATAACGTGTCAATGGACGTTGAGTTGATTGCACCGATCGCGATGGAAGAAGGTCTACGTTTCGCGATTCGCGAAGGTGGCCGTACTGTTGGCGCCGGTGTTGTTGCTAAGATCTCTAAGTAATTTTTAGATGATTTACGACATCAGGCATTAATTGCTTGATGTCGTGCTAAAACCGCGTTAAAATATTTGACTGCCCGAACTTTGGGTGGTCAAATTTATTTATTTAGCTCTATATTAATAAATTCTTTATTAATAAGTGTTCTTTATTATTGTTCTTTAAAGTCTGTTCTTTAGGAAAGTTTCATGAAAAACCAAAAAATCCGTATCCGTTTGAAAGCCTTCGATTATAAATTAATCGACCAATCTGCTGCTGAAATCGTCGATACTGCTAAGCGTACTGGTGCTGTTGTTCACGGTCCTGTACCACTACCTACACGTATTAAGCGTTATGATGTTCTACGTTCACCACACGTGAATAAAACATCACGCGACCAATTTGAGATTCGTACTCACCAACGTTTGATGGACATCGTTGACCCAACTGACAAAACAGTTGACGCATTGATGCGCCTAGATCTACCTGCAGGTGTGGACGTTGAAATTGCATTGCAATAAGAGCTAGACAATAGCTTGAATTGAAAGCTACTGATAAAAAACCGTGCCACCTGCACGGTTTTTTTATGACTAATGGCTTGGTTTAATTGTTCACCCTAAAGAATCAATTATTTTAATAATCAATTCGTTTTATATAATTTTTGGTAATAAAAAAATAAAAACACGTCAAAATAATTTAGGTACAATACGAGCTCACTATAAGGATAAGTCTTGATACGTTTACAAAACATACACAAGTCTTTTACATCAAAAGAAAAAACGCTATATGCCTTACAAGGGATTGATTTAGCGATTGAAGAAGGCACTGTCTTTGGCATTATCGGCCGTTCAGGTGCGGGCAAGAGTACGCTTATCCGTATGATTAACCAGCTTGAAAGACCTGACCAAGGGGCAGTACTGATTGATGATAAAGACATCACTAAGCTCTCGAATGATGGCCTACGTAAGTTACGTCAAAGCATTGGTATGGTGTTTCAGCACTTCAATCTGCTCAATTCGCGTACAGTGATTGATAATGTGATGTATCCTCTGCGCTTAGCGGGGGTTGATAAGGCGACACGGCAAGCACGCGCCTTGGAATTATTAGAATTAGTTGGCTTAAGCGAGCATGTGCATAAATATCCACGCCAATTGTCGGGAGGTCAACGTCAACGCGTCGGGATTGCTCGCGCATTGGCGAATCGTCCAAGCATCTTATTATGTGATGAAGCCACGAGCGCTTTAGACCCAGAAACGACCCAATCAGTATTAGCCCTCTTAAATCGTATTAATAAAGAGATGGGCATTACGATTGTCTTAATCACACACAGTATGAATGTGATTCGTACGCTATGTGATGAGGTGGCGATTATTGATGCAGGCAAGATTGTGGAAGAAGGTAAGGTGATTGATGTCTTCTTACATCCTCAACATCCGACCACGAAATCCTTGCTCTCAGAGAGCGGGGTTGATGCCGATGGTTGGTTGCCTTTCGCGCAAGATCTACCAGGGAAAGTGGTGCGTCTGACTTATCATGGTGTGGCGACAACTGCTGAGCCCTTATTAAGTCAGCTAAGCCGTGAATTGGACCTGAACTTTAGTATTTTGCAAGGTTCGGTCGGTAAGATTAAAGAGACGCCATTTGGCCAGTTGGTGATTGTGATTGAACACGCCGAGGCGATGACACGTAATCAACGCACGACAGAGGAAGAGATTCGTGAGTTCTTTACAAGTAAGAATGTAGATTTTGAGGTGTTACGCGCATGAATTGGGCAAATCTAGACTGGGGCTTAATCGGCGAAGCAACGATTGATACCTTATTAATGACAGGTTGGTCACTGCTGTTGACTGTAATTATTGGGTTACCACTTGGAGTCTACTTATTCCTAAGTAGTGATCGTCAATTGCTGGAAAATAAACCTGTATACCAAGTGCTTTCTTTGATCGTGAATGTACTGCGTTCAGTACCATTCCTAATTTTATTAATTGTCTTAATTCCATTCACACGCATGATTATGGGAAGCGCTTTGGGTGTGCCAGGTGCCATCCCTCCGCTAGTCGTCGGGGCTGCGCCATTTTTTGCGCGCTTAGTGGAGAATGTCTTGCGTGAGTTGGATCCTGGTATTAGTGAGGCCAGTAAAGCTATGGGTGCTACGCCACGCCAAACAGTGATGTGGGCCTTATTGCCAGAATCCTTGACTGGGATTATTAGTGCGATTGTGGTGACGGCTATTGCCTTAGTGGGTTATACCGCTATGTCAGGTGTGATTGGTGGCGGTGGTCTAGGCGATATCGCGATTCGCTTTGGCTATCAGCGCTATCAAAGTGATGTTATGATTATTACCGTTCTTATTCTGATTGTGCTGGTACAGCTGATTCAGATGTTCGGTGATTATTTAGTGGCTAAATTTACTCGTAAATAGATTTTTTCTTGGAGCTTATTATGAAATTAAAACAAGTTTTTGGCGCTTTTGCCTTAGCCGCAGGTGTTTTTGCTTTGAGTACATCGGCTCAAGCACAAACTAAATTAAGCATTGCAGCGACACCAGTGCCGCATGCTGAGATTTTAGAATTTGTGAAGCCTACGCTTGCGAAAGAGGGCGTGGATTTGGATATTAAAGTCTTCACTGACTATGTTCAACCTAACCAACAAGTGGCTGATAAAGCTATTGATGCGAACTTCTTCCAACACAAACCTTACCTAGATAGCTTTAATAAAGAGCATCGTACGGATTTAGTGCATGTGGGCTTTGTTCACGTTGAGCCTTTCGGTGCCTACTCTAAGAAAGTTAAGAGTGTTGCTGATATTCCAGAGGGTGCAACTATTGCCATCCCTAACGACCCTTCCAATGGCGCACGTGCTTTATTATTAATCCAAAAGCAAGGTCTGCTAAAACTTAAAGATCCGACCGATCTATTAGCCACAGCACGTGATGTTGTTGAGAATCCTAAGAAATTTAAATTTAAAGAACTAGAGGCAGCAACCTTACCACGCGTATTGGATGACGTTGATGTAGCCTTGATTAACTCGAACTATGCTTTAGAAGCTGGTTTAAATCCAGTTGAAGAGGCATTGTTTATTGAAGACGCAGAGTCTCCTTATGCTAACGGTGTAGCCACCATCACAGAGAAAGCCGAATCAGCACCTGTTAAGGCCTTAATCAAAGCCTTGCAAACAGAAGAAGTGAAGAAATTCATTGCGGATAAATACAAAGGTGCCGTGGTACCAGCGTTCTAATCTTATGTAATTGCTTATTGCAGCATAATGCATAAATTGGCTAGTCTGTCTTATGATGGACTAGCCAATTTTATCAGAGCTCGTTGTAAACCCCTGTCGATCAAGGCGGGGAGGATCTCAAGAGGAGAAAAGATGCAAATTGAACGCTTAGATCATTTGGTGCTTACCGTACAGGATTTGCAGAAAACCTTAGCATTTTATGTGGATGTCTTAGGTATGCAAGCTATTACCTTTGGACAAGGGAGATATGCTCTGCAATATGGCCAACAGAAAATCAATCTGCATATTAAGGGTCAGGAGTTTGAGCCTAAGGCTCAGCAAGTCATGTGCGGTAGCGCAGATTTATGTTTTATTAGCAGCACGCCATTAGAGCAAGTAGCGCAAGAGCTAGTACAAGCAGGTGTTGCTATTATTGAGGGACCTGTGCAAAGAACAGGCGCCATGGGGCCGATTAATTCGCTGTATGTACGTGACCCCGATGGCAATCTCATTGAGATTAGTCAGTATCAATAGTCTTCAGCATGCTGTGAGTGATTGGTAGCATACTGTGAGCTCGTATTTAACCACTGATAGTGCTTGCTACCAGCTTGAGGAGCGGCACTAGTGCCTGGTGGGCGTGCTATCAATAAATCAAAAGAGAGTGTGCTTGCTGCAAAGCTTATCAATCTAAGTAACCCCCTATGTTATTAGGGGGTAGCGAGATCTATGTTTAGGCTTTCTTCACAAATTCAGATTTCAGGTCCATATTGCTACCATCAATCTTACAGGCAATATTGTGATCGCCTTCTTGTAGGCGGATGCTTTTGACTTTGGTGCCTTGTTTGATAACCATTGAGCTGCCTTTTACTTTAAGGTCTTTAATCAAGACTACGCTATCCCCATCGGCTAGTGGGGTGCCATGGGCATCATTGACGCTTAAGCTATCATCGGCCTCAGTGGCATCTTGCTCAAGCCATTCATGCGCGCATTCAGGACAAACAAACTGAATGCCATCGTGGTAAGTAAGTTCTGATTGGCATTGCGGGCAGGCTGGGTAAGTCATAATGGGCTCCATAATAAAACCCAAAAGCTCAACATAATGTGTTTAACTTTTGGGTGTTTTGTTGAGATGTGAATAATGTGATAGTGGCTTAATACACTAGAACATTGACTTGTTGAATAAGCTTAATGTTAGCTAGCAAAGAATGCCATTCACTTAACTATAGCTTAACTATATGTATATTTTTGAGTCATATAGTTTTAAGTTTTAATAATTGCTTAATTTAAGCCTGAATCATAAGTTTTTTTGTTCACAACAATCTATACAGAGCATTATAGCCTGAATTAACGATAGCGGTTATAACGTGCATTGTTATAGCTGCGCTTATAGGCGCCCTTGCCGCGATAACTGCGATCGCCTTTGCGTTTATAGCTTGTTCGGCGATCATCATAACGGCGGTCATCATAACGGCGGTCATTGTAGCGACGATCATCATTGCGATAAATTTGATTGCCTAATAAGCCACCAATCGCCGCACCACCCACAGTGACTAATGGATCGGCATCAGATACGGCAGCACCTGCAAGTCCACCTAGGCCAGCACCGACTACAGTGGCATTATCACGTGCGCTATTATGCGCACAGCCAGCAAAGATAAGGGCGGAAATAGAAATAAGACCGATACGTGTGATTTTTGTGATGTTCATGGCAGCGCTCCTAATAAAATACGCTTGATGATAATTAACTTAACAATTTTTCTTAGGAGTATCATCGCAAGAAATACCAGAAATAGCTGTTAGTGATTAGCAAGAGTTGTGTCGGAGTTTGTCTTTTACTCTGCATTTGAAAAGATTTGAAGCAATTGCCTAGGCAAATGTCTTCTCGGCTAGCTTTTTAAGCTATTTAAAAGTACACTTTACTGGCATCTTTAACTATCAAGGAGTGCCGATTGGAGGCCATAAGACAAGTTCAGCAGTGGTTTTTACAGGCGGATATCTATTTGCTGCTCGCTTTAGCTGCGCTGTTAATTTGTGTGGTTTGGCTCTTCATCCAGAGTCGTCATAAGAGTCGCTTATTAACCAAGCTAGCTGTTTTAGAAGAGCGACTGGCGGATAAGCAAGACGATGAATTGCATCTACAGGGGCTGTATAGTGAATTGCAAGATAATTATGCGCAACTCGATGAAAAAAGTGATGAGTTAGAGCAACGCTATGCGGCTTTAAATGCGAGCTATTCATTCGTGCGCCAGCAGCTTGATGAGCAACAAGCACAATTATATGAAGCGCAGGATAGTGAGCGTAATTTGCGCCAGCAATTAAGTGAATTGGGTCAAGATAATCTGCGTCTAAGTCTACAAACCAGTCAGAAAGCGCAACAGTTAGACGAGATGAAAGCACAGTTTGATCAGTCGCGCCAACAGCTGAGTGCCGAGTTTGAAAGCTTGGCCAATCGCATTATGCAAGAGAAGATCCAGCTTTTTAGCCAAGATAATCAGCAGCAGATGGGGCAACTAATGCAGCCCTTAAAGGAGCAACTGGAGGGCTTCCAACGGCGTGTGAATGAGGTGCATGATCAGTCACGAGAAGGGCAGCAGATGTTAAAGCAACATATTCAGCATGTAATGGATATGGGCATTAAGATGAGCAGTGAGGCACAGTCCTTGGCGCGTGCGCTGAAAGGAGATAAGAAAACCCTCGGTAATTGGGGTGAAATGCAATTAGAGCTTGCCTTAGAGCAGGCGGGGCTACTGCGTGATCAACACTATTATGTACAACCCTCGTATAAAGATGAGCAAGGTAAGTTGTATCTGCCTGATGTGGTGCTAGTATTGCCTGAAGACAAGCATCTGATTATCGATAGTAAAGTTTCTTTAAACGCGTACCAGGAGGCGCAAAACCAAACCGATCCCAATCTGGTGCAGAATTATCTGCAGCAGCATATTAAGGCCGTGCGCCAACATATCCATGATCTTGCGAGTAAAGACTATAGTCGTCTGGTGGGTTTAAATTCTCCGGGCTTTGTCTTTATGTTTATGCCACTTGAGGCGGCTTATATTGAGGCCCTTAAGCAAGACCCCAAACTCTTCCAAGAGGCTTATAGTAAGGGGATTGTGCTAGTATCTCACACCACCTTAATGCCAACTTTGCGTACCATTGCCTATTTATGGATGATGGCCAACAGTAATCAACAGGCTTTGGCTTTAGGGGATAAAGCGCTGGATATTTATAATCAAGTGGCAAGAGTAGCCGAGCACCTGAGCAAGTTGGGCAATACCTTAAATACAGCAAGCAAGCAATACAATAGCACAGTGACGAGTTTTGCCGGTCAACAAGGCTTGACGAGCAAGGTGGAGCGCTTTAGGGAGCTATCGGCTAAAACCAGCAAGGACTTACAGGTGCCTATGGATCTTGAGTTGCATTGTCAGACTGAGCGACTACAAGGACTGAGTAATGACGCGGGAGAGTCATCATTGTAAGAGCTTGCGCTCTCTAAGGGTGGAGTATTCAAGCCATTCCAATTCTCGCTACCTGAGGCCTTAAGTCAGGACAAGTGGAGCCAAGTGAAGATACTATAGCTTGTATAAGCTCGATTATCATTAAGTTAGGACTAGTGGCTAGCAAGTGAAGCCAAGACTCTTAGGGATTCCCTGCAAGGTGGAGCTAAGGACTATTCGCTATAATTTCTTGAGCATTAAATAAGATAAATAAATGGACCCGTGAAGTGGCTGCGAAGTGTTGGTTGCTTATAAGTGC
The DNA here is from genome assembly GCA_030538255.1 of Pelistega sp. Lineage (GTDB taxonomy): Bacteria > Pseudomonadota > Gammaproteobacteria > Burkholderiales > Burkholderiaceae_B > Taylorella. The sequence continues at coordinate 70,075 of JAUNUI010000013.1, forward strand.
TCTAGCTATGAAGGTGATAGACTGAGGGCTCTAGACATAAGGCATAAGGATACTAGATAGAAGGGTATAAAAGCTCTAGCTATGAGGGTGCCAGATAGAAGGGCAGTAGATATAAGAGCGCCAGGTATAAGGGCTCTAGAGGAGATTTTAGATGTCGTTCGATTCGGTAAATACCGCTCAAGAAAAATACGCTAACTTTGCGTGGAGGGTCCCTCCTTATTACAATATTGGTGTCGATGTCTGCGATAAGTGGGCTGATGGCAGTGGGCGCTTAGCGCTGATTGATGAGAAAGCTCCTAATAATATTCAAACCTATACTTTTGATGATCTAAAGAATAAATCCAATCAATTGGCGAATAGTTTGCAAAAAGCGGGCTTGCTTCCTGGTGACCGCGTGGGTATCCTTTTAGGCCAAGGTGTCGAAACAGCGATTGCGCATATTGCGATTTATAAAATAGGGGCGATTGCGATTCCATTATTCTCTCTGTTTGGTATCGATGCCTTGCATTATCGCTTGGATAATTCAGGGGCTAAGGTCTTAATCACCAATAATGAAGGTATTGGGAAGATTGCGGCTATGCCGGAATGCCCATTAAACTTAGAGAGTATTTTTAATGTAGATAGTGATTTGACCTGGCCACAAGACGTACAGTTTATTGAGACGCAAGCTTTAAAGTCACATTCAGAGCAAGACTCAAACACAAATCCAAGCCTGGGTTTAAACTCAAGCCTAGCTGCTGTTACAAGTCAAGGCGCCAATACCAATAGTATCAGTTCCAATGTAAAACTATTCTCATTTTGGAATGAGCTAGACGGACAAAGTACGGAATTTGAGCCGCTCAACACCCTAGCCGATGATCCTGCTGTCATTATTTATACTTCAGGTACCACGGGCAAACCTAAGGGCGCTTTGCATGCGCATCGCGTTCTGCTTGGGCACCTACCAGGTGTGGAGATGTCACATAATTATTTCCCTGGAAAAAATAGGGTGATGTGGACGCCCGCTGACTGGGCTTGGATTGGTGGGCTTTTTGATGTGCTGATGCCAGCCTGGCACCATGGCATGGTGGTGGTGGCGTGTCGCTTTAGTAAGTTTTCGGCTGAGGCGGCTTTTGACCTTATGCAGCGCCACCAAGTTACCAATGTCTTTTTACCCCCAACTGCTCTGAAGATGTTACGCAAACAAGAGAGAATTCCTGAGCGTTGGCAGCTCGCCTTGCGCAGTGTGGCCAGTGGCGGCGAGTCGTTAGGGGCTGAGTTACTGGATTGGGGACAGCGCAACTTCGGTTTGCTGATTAATGAGTTTTATGGGCAGACTGAATGCAATATGTTGGTTTCCTCTTGCTCTGTCTTGTTTGCGCCTAAGCCTGGGGCAATGGGTAAGGCGGTGCCTGGTCATCAGGTAGAAATTATTAATCTACAAGGTGAGATCCAAGCACCTGGTCATGAAGGGCATATCGCCGTGCGTGCGCCAGACCCTGTGATGTTCCTCAACTATTGGGCGAATCCGCAAGCGACGCAAGAGAAGTTTGTGGGTGAGTACTTGCTGACAGGAGATATGGGGATGCGGGATGAAGAAGGGTATTTCACCTTTGTCGGGCGTGATGATGATGTGATTACTAGCGCGGGTTATCGGATTGGCCCGGGCCCTATTGAGGATTGTATCTTGAGTCACCCTGCAGTGAGTATGGTGGCGGTGGTGGGTGTGCCTGATGAGGAACGTACCGAAATAGTGACGGCATTTGTTATTTTGCATGAGGGGCTTGAGGGTAGCGATGCGCTTAAGCAAGAAATTCAAGATCATGTGCGAGAACGAGTGGCAGCGCATGAGTATCCGCGAGCGGTGCATTTCGTTGATGAGCTGCCGATGACAACCACAGGCAAGATTATCCGTAAACAATTGCGTCAGATTCAGGTTTAAATGGTTGTGATCGTGATGGTATGGACATGAAAATGTTAATAATGCACGGCTACGCTCATACTCGGTACGAGTCGGTAGTGATGGTATGGGCATGAAGATGATAGTAAATACAGGATGATAATAATCTTGTATCCAAGAATGATAACAGCCAGATGGCGAACACAGGAGTACAGAATACATGGCAATCGCTTTTTATAATGCGCAAGAAACCGCGCAATTAATTAATTTCACTGATTTAACAGCAACCTTAAAAGACGTGGTGCTTGAATATGCGGATGGCATTATTCAAAGTCCCGATCGTCAAGCTTTAACCATCCCCGATGCACGAGAGGGTGTGTTGTTATCGATGCCTTCAACGGCACGTGATATTTGTGTGCATAAGCTGATTTCTTTATTGCCTGATAATCCCTCGCAAGAGCGAGCGACGATTCAGGGAATTGTCTCCGTCATGGATAGCCGTACTGGACAAGTCGTTTGTGTTCTTGATGGTCCTACGGTGACTGCGCGTCGCACGGCTGCGATGAGTATTTTAGGAGTGCAGCAATATTTACCACGTGCACCTAAAACGATAGTGATGATCGGTGCTGGCGGTCAGGCACAAGCGCATATTGAGGCGATTAATGAGATATTTCCAGGGGTGCATCTGTACATTGCAGCACGTAGCGCGTCCTTGACTAAGGCGCAAGCGGTGTGTCAGCGCTATCAAGATCTTAGCATTAGTATGGAGGCGATTGATATTGATAAACTGCCAGGTGAGTTCGATGTCTTAATCACCTTAACCACGGCGCTTGCCCCGATTTACCATCTTCCAGCGAAAGTGGAGCGACTTATCGTTGCGGTGGGTGCGTATCGTCCGCATATGTGCGAAATTGCCCCAGAAACTGTCCTGGCAAGTCGCTGTTTCGTCGATGATATTGTCGGTGCCAAACATGAGGCGGGTGATTTTATTCAAGCAGGCAAGGATTGGTCACAAGTGCAGACCTTGGCGCATAGCATTCGGCATGGTCAAGAAGAGGGTACGCCAATTCTGTTTAAGACCGTCGGTACGGCGGCTTGGGATCTGGCTGCGGCACGCGTGGCTTTTCAGCGCTTGCAGGGCGGGGCGTGTTGATACCTGATCTTAGTTTATGACAGGTCACAAGGAAAAGTGAATGCTTAAATTAGGCCAAAAAAGAAAAAATCATTGTTTTTACAACAACTTAAATAAAAACATCTTGAATTTCTTAGTGGAAAGTGTTAAATTAGCAGGCTAACCATTAGGTTAGTGTGCTTATTGCACTTGGAATGCTGCTGTAAGAGGCGTTGAATAGATTAATATTCAGTTAATCGTGCAGTATATTTCACACCACAATAAGTGCATCACAAAAATTTAATTTTTAGGCCTGGCCAATCGTAGCCAGGGTATGGAGAAAACGATGTCGAATACGACACCTACACCTGCCGCTCATCGGTTGGGGCTAGTTGGTCGCAAAGTTGGCATGATGCGTATTTTTACTGAGGAAGGCGAGTCTATCCCAGTAACAGTCCTTGACGTATCTAACAACCGCGTTACTCAAGTTAAGTCTCTAGAAACTGATGGCTATGCAGCAGTACAAGTTGCTTACGGTACTCGCCGTGCAACTCGTGTGACTAAGCCTGAAGCTGGTCACTATGCCAAAGCTGGCGTTGAAGCCGGTTCCATCCTGAAAGAGTTCCGTTTAGACCCAAGTAAAGCGGCTGAATTTACGCCAGGTACAGTTGTATCTGTTGAAAGCGTATTTGAAGCTGGCCAAAAGGTTGATGTACAAGGTACAACAATCGGTAAGGGTTTTGCAGGTACTATTAAGCGTCATAACTTTAATGGTCACCGCCGTTCTCACGGTAACTCGATCTCTCACCGCGTGCCTGGCTCTATCGGTCAAGCGCAAGACCCGGGTCGTGTTTTCCCAGGTAAGCGTATGGCTGGCCACATGGGTGATGTAACTCGTACAGTTCAAAATCTTGATATCGTTCGTGTCGATGCTGAACGTGGTTTATTGTTGGTTAAGGGCGCTGTTCCTGGCCACAAAAACTCGGACATCGTTGTGCTACCGGCTATCAAAATGTCTGCTAAAGGAGCCAAATAATGGAACTTAAGCTCCTAAATGAACAAGGTCAATCTGAAGCAACCGTTACTGCTCCAGACACAATCTTTGGTCGCGAATTTAACGAAGCATTGGTTCACCAAATCGTAGTAGCTTATCAAGCTAACGCGCGTAGCGGTAACCGTGCTCAGAAAGATCGTGCAACTGTTAAGCACAGCACTAAAAAGCCATGGCGCCAAAAAGGCACAGGCCGTGCCCGTGCTGGTATGACATCTTCGCCAATCTGGCGTGGAGGTGGTCGTGCTTTCCCAAGTTCTCCTGATGAGAATTTCAGCCATAAAGTGAACAAGAAAATGTACCGTGCTGGTATCCGTTCTATCTTGTCACAATTGGCGCGTGAAGGCCGTATCGCTGTTGTGGATTCTTTCACATTTGATACACCTAAAACAAAATTGGCTGCAACTAAGCTAAAAGAGATGGGTTTAGATTCTGTATTAGTGATTACTGATGCAGTTGACGAGAACACCTACTTGGCTACTCGTAACCTACCGCACGTAGCTGTGGTTGAGCCACGTTATGCAGATCCTCTTTCATTGGTCCACTACAAAAAAGTGTTGATCACGAAAGCGGCTATCGCTCAATTTGAGGAGATCTTAGGATGAAAGCAGAACGTTTATTGCAAGTAATTCTGGCTCCAGTCATCACAGAGAAGGCAACATTTATTGCTGAATCTGGTGCGAAACCACAAATCGCTTTGCGTGTGGCTCCTGATGCAACTAAACCAGAAGTTAAAGCTGCTGTAGAAATGCTTTTTAAAGTAGAAGTTGACTCTGTCTCGGTTCTAAACCGCAAGGGTAAAGTTAAGCGTACAGGTCGTTTTGTTGGTCGTCGTCGTGCCAACCGTATCGCTTACGTTTCTCTGAAAAAAGGTCAAGAGCTTGACTTTTCGGAGGTGAACTAAGATGGCATTAGTTAAAACAAAACCAACGTCTGCTGGTCGTCGTGGCATGCTTAAGGTGGTAACACCAGGTTTGCATAAAGGCGCTCCATACGCAGCTCTTGTAGAGCCACAAAAACGTGGTTCTGGTCGTAATAATAACGGTCACATTACTGTGCGCCATCGTGGTGGTGGTCATAAATCACACTACCGTATTGTTGACTTCCGTCGCAATAAAGATGATATCGCTGCTAAAGTTGAGCGCATTGAATACGATCCTAACCGTACAGCACGTATTGCATTAGTTTGCTACGCTGACGGTGAGCGTCGTTACATCATTGCTCCACGTAACTTAGAAGTGGGTGCAACAGTGATTTCTGGCAAAGAAGTACCTATTAAACCAGGTAACACAATGCCAATCCGTAATATTCCTATCGGTGCAACTATCCACTGCGTTGAGATGCAACCAGGCAAAGGCGCGCAAATCGCTCGCTCTGCAGGTACATCAGCAGTTTTAATGGCACGTGAAGGTACTTACGCTCAAATTCGTTTACGTTCTGGCGAAGTTCGCTTAGTTCATATTGACTGCCGTGCAACAATCGGTGAAGTCAGCAACGAAGAGCACAGTTTACGTCAAATCGGTAAAGCCGGTGCAGTTCGCTGGCGCGGTATTCGTCCGACAGTTCGTGGTGTTGCCATGAACCCGGTAGATCACCCACACGGTGGTGGTGAAGGCCGTACTGGTGAAGCACGTGAACCTGTGAGCCCATGGGGTACACCTGCTAAAGGTTACAAAACCCGTCGTAACAAGCGTACAGACAATATGATTGTCTCACGTCGTAAGCGTAAATAAGGGACGGTAATATACTATGTCACGTTCAATTAAAAAAGGTCCTTTCGTCGATGCTCACCTTATGAAAAAGGTTGAGGCGGCCGTTGAAGGAAAAGATAAAAAGCCGATCAAAACTTGGTCGCGTCGTTCAACCATCCTTCCTGATTTTATCGGAATGACAATCGCAGTACATAACGGTCGTCAACACGTACCTGTTTATGTTAACGAAAATATGGTTGGTCACAAGCTAGGCGAATTCGCGCATACCCGTACATACAAGGGTCACGCTGCGGATAAGAAGTCTAAGAGGTAAGCGATGGAAACTACAGCCGTAATTCGTGGTGTACATATTTCAGCTCAGAAGACACGTCTTGTTGCGGACATGATCCGTGGTAAGTCAGTGGTTCAAGCTTTGAATATCCTTACATTCACACAGAAAAAAGCCGCTGGTATCATCAAGAAAGCTTTAGAGTCAGCAATTGCTAACGCTGAGCACAATGATGGTGCTGATATTGACGAGTTAAAAGTGACTACAATTTATGTAGACAAAGCTCAGTCAATGAAGCGATTCTCCGCACGCGCTAAAGGCCGCGGTAACCGTATTGAGAAGCAGACTTGCCACATTGTGGTTAAAGTCGGCGCTTAAGGAGTCATAATGGGTCAGAAAATTCACCCTACAGGGTTCCGTCTCGCAGTAACACGTAACTGGAATTCTCGTTGGTATGCTGAAGGCGATAACTTCGGCACAATGTTAGCGGAAGACGTTCGTGTACGTGAGTACTTAAAGCGTAAACTTAAAGCTGCTTCAGTCGGTCGCGTTCTTATTGAGCGTCCAGCTAAGAATGCTCGTATTACGATTTTCTCAGCTCGTCCAGGCGTGATCATCGGTAAAGGTGGTGATGACATCGATGCATTGAAAAATGACTTGCAACGCCTAATGGGTGTGCCTGTTCATGTGAACATCGAAGAAATCCGTAAACCTGAAGTTGATGCTCAATTAATCGCTGATTCGATTGCTCAACAACTAGAAAAACGTATCATGTTCCGTCGTGCCATGAAACGCGCTATGCAAAATGCAATGCGTTTAGGTGCACAAGGTATCAAGATTCAATCTTCTGGTCGTTTGAACGGTATCGAAATTGCACGTACAGAGTGGTATCGTGAAGGTCGTGTGCCTCTACATACACTACGTGCCATCATCGATTATGCAACATCTGAAGCCCACACAACTTACGGTATCATTGGTATCAAAGTTTGGGTTTACAAAGGTGATTTATTGCCTAACGGCGAAATGCCTGCAGAAGTTGCTGCTCCACGTGAAGAAGAGCGTCGTACTCGTCGCCCACGCGGTGATCGTACCGATCAACGTCGTCCAGCTCGTGGCCGCCGCAAACCTGCTGATGCAGCACCGGCAGCAGAAGGAGAATAATTATGTTATCACCAGCACGTAGAAAATTCCGCAAGGAGCACAAAGGCCGTAACACTGGTCTAGCAACTCGCGGTACTAACGTAAACTTTGGCGATTTCGGTCTTAAAGCAACTGACCGCGGCCGTTTGACAGCACGTCAAATTGAAGCAGCGCGTCGTGCCATGACTCGTCATATTAAACGTGGTGGCCGTATTTGGATTCGTATCTTCCCAGACAAACCAATTTCACAGAAACCTGCTGAAGTTCGTATGGGTAAAGGTAAAGGTAATCCAGAGTTCTGGGTCGCTGAAATTCAACCAGGTAAAGTATTGTACGAAATGGACGGTGTAAGCGAAGAGCTAGCCCGTGAAGCATTCCGTCTTGCTGCCGCTAAGCTGCCTATTTCGACGACGTTCGTAACTCGTCACTTAGGTTCTTAAGGAGATCTTTATGAAAGCTAGTGAACTACGTTCAAAAGACGCCACCGAGCTAAATAAAGAGCTCGAGAGCTTGTTGAGAGCACAATTTAACTTGCGTATGCAACGTGCGACACAACAACTTTCTAACACAAGCCAATTAGGCAAAGTACGTCGCGACATTGCACGTGTACGCACTGTTATGACCGAGAAGGCAGGAAAGTAATATGAGCGAAACTCAAGTCGAAAAACGCCAACGTACGTTAATCGGTAAAGTGGTTAGCAACAAGATGGATAAAACTGTCGTCGTTCAAGTTGAGCGTCGCGTTAAGCATCCTCTTTATGGCAAAATCATGATCCGTACTAACAAGTACAAAGCGCATGATGAAAACAATCAATACAACGAAGGCGACACTGTGGAAATCGCAGAAGGCCGTCCAATTTCACGCTCTAAATCGTGGAACGTTGTACGTCTGATTGAAGCTGTTCGCGTAATCTAATTAATTAGTTTACTCGTTTAGCACAAGAAAGCCACCTGTTAAAGGGTGGCTTTTTTGCGTTTCATGGTTCTTAATTTTGAGTGGATGGTAAATAAGCGTCCGTAGAGCAATATTAAGGTGGCCCTAGAAATATGAGTGAATTGTCTTCATCAAGGAAATCAGTATGCTATTGAGCAGAGACTTATTCCTCACCAAATTTTACGCCTTGCGCCAAGGGTAATTCTTTCGAATAATTAATCGTATTGGTAGCGCGGCGCATATAGACTTTCCAGGCATCTGAACCAGATTCACGCCCACCGCCCGTTTCTTTCTCGCCACCAAAAGCGCCACCTATCTCAGCACCAGAAGTGCCGATATTCACATTGGCGATACCACAATCGGAACCTGCAGCAGACAGGAATGTTTCTGCTTCAAGTAGGTTCGTGGTGAAAATTGCCGATGATAAGCCTTGTGGCACATCGTTGTGCATGCTGATGGCCTCATCGAATGTATCATAGCTCATTACATAGAGGATAGGTGCAAAGGTTTCATGTTTGACAATGGCAGTTTGCGCTGACATAGCTACAATGGCGGGTTCCACATAATATGCCTCAGGATAGTGCTCTTGCAAAGCACGTTGACCTCCTGTAATCATATGACCGCCTTGCTGCTTTGCTTGGTCTAAGGCTTCTTGCATAGCGTCAAATGAAGCTTGATCAATTAATGGCCCTAGTAAAGTACTCTCTTCAAGAGGGTTACCAATCTTTACTGATTGATAGGCTTTCTTAAGAGCGCTTAATAATTCATCGATGCGTGATTGGTGCACAATGAGTCGACGGGTGGAGGTACAACGTTGCCCTACCGTACCAATCGCGCCGAATACAATACCGCGTACGGCCATAGCTAAATCGGCTGATTCACAGACAATAATTGCATTATTACCACCGAGTTCAAGTAGGCTACGACCAAATCGGGCGGCTACGCGGGGACCTACTTCACGACCCATGCGAGTAGAGCCAGTGGCTGAGACTAAGCTGACTACTGGACTATCGACCAAGGCTTCACCGACAGTTCTTTGACCAATTAGTAATTGTGCAAGTCCTTCAGGGGCCTCACCAAAGCGCGCTAGGGCCTTTTGAAAAATAGCTTGTGTCGCTAATGCGGTTAAGGGGCATTTTTCGGATGGCTTCCAGATAACGGCATTACCGCATACGAGCGCCAATGCTGTATTCCAAGACCATACCGCAACGGGGAAGTTAAAAGCCGTAATGACACCAACCACACCTAAGGGATGCCATGTTTCCATCATCCTATGCCCAGGGCGTTCTGAAGCAATGGTAAGGCCGTATAACTGGCGTGAGAGCCCAACAGCAAAATCACAGATATCGATCATTTCCTGTACTTCACCTAAACCTTCAGAGATGATTTTGCCGGCTTCAATTGAGACGAGCTTTCCTAGTGCCTCTTTATGAGTACGTAATTCATCACCGAGTAATCGAATTAACTCACCTCGTTTGGGGGCAGGAACCGTGCGCCAAGCCAAATAAGCAGCCTGAGCTTGTTGCAACGCTTCTTGTATCTCATCCTGTGAATGCTCATGCACGTCGGCAATATGCGAACCGTCAATAGGTGAATAGACAGGAAGACTGCCGCCTATAAATGCATCTTGTTTAATGCCTAAAGAAAGTAGAAGTTCGTGGGTGGATTGCATAAGAGACATAACGTGAGTTCTCCTTGTTCGAGGGTGCTAGCTGTGTTACAGCGTGCAGTTATACAAGCATTAGGTAAGTTCCCTTTGCATAACTTTGTATAAATATGTGTGCCTATTGATTGTACAGCTCAGGATTATCATCTTCAAAACTACGCTCTGGATGAGGCACATATAATTTGATGAAGGTTTCTAGTTCAGGCCCATGGTACATATCAAGGCATTTCATCAGGTCTGCGCGTGGCATGCTAGCGCGCTCACTAATTCTATCGGGTTTTAGCTCGTAGTGGCGTGCGAGATACTGTTCAACCAACTCGGGCACTTTACCGGTGCTTTCTTCAAGATCGTAGTCACTCCAAGCAAAGACAACTGATGCTGAGGCACCAATATCCTTTGCTACTTCGGGGTGGTCTTTATAAGCGGTTCCGATGCATTGAATTAAGGCCAGATCTTTATAATTTTGTGCATAGCTTCGACTTGCCGTCGCGGGCGGCCATTGGCGCGCTGCGGCATTATTGCTGGGGTTTTCTGCTGTGGAATTATTGCTGTGTTTATCAGTTAATGAGTTATTCGCGGAGCTTGCCGCTACCGCAATTTGACGAGTGCTTTCTTTGGTCTTGCTGTTTTCGCTTTGTTCAGCTCCTGCGATGGACAAGCTACTCAATATGAGTGTAAGGCTCGCAATACCAGCCTTGAGGTTTGGTAAATATCTCTTGAAGTGCATAAAACTCTCCCTTTTTTATGATTATACGGATATACGTAGTTGAAAAATAAGCGAAATATAGAATTTGGCAATAAATAAAGACGTACAGCAAAATTGATAATATACTGTGGTCTATATCAAATATTGCGGTGCACTATTTGCGCAATAAGAATAGCTTAATGTGACGCTAAAACATTCATTTGAATGTCGTCTTTACTGTGCTTATACAAAATAGCCATAAGATTTTAGAGCCTACAAAGCTCAGTTTCATTAATAACATTCAGTAGATTTATCCAGTTTAACAATGGTGCATCGTAATAAAGAGTAGGAAAGGAAAATGACGTACAAAATTGCCTATATTGGTTTTGGTTCAATTGGCCAAGAGGTGGCTCGGATTATGCAGGAAGAAGTCGACTTCCCCTGTGTGCAGCTGGTCCTCTTGCGTGATGGCTCCAAAGCTTTAGACAATTTGCCTAACTATGTTATGCCCATGTTTAGCTTTCATAAGATGTTGGCCTGTAAACCCGATATCGTGGTCGAAGTGGCGAGCCAGGAAGCGGTTTGGACCTATGCGGCACCTAGTATGAAATATGGTTTCCCTTTTGTCGTCAGTTCTGTGGGTGCGCTCGCCGATCAAGCTGAACGCGAGAAGATGTTAGCGGCGGCTACGCTAGGGAATGCAAAATTAATTATCCCATCAGGTGCTGTGGCGGGTTTAGACTATGTGCAGGCGATTAAGCGTATTCCTGATGCGCAAGTGATTTATGAGTCGCGTAAGCCAGTGCAAGCTTGGATGCAAGAGTTAGATGCACTTGGCGTCGATCCTGCGACGTTACAAGAGAGCTATGTCTTATACCAAGGCGACGCTCAGGAAGCGGCGCTTAAATACCCTAAGAATCTGAATGTTGCCGCTACTTTAGCCATAGCTGGCTTGGGTATGGACAAGACGCAAGTGCGCGTGGTGGCTGACCCTCAGATCCAGAAGAATCAGCATCTGATTGAGGTAAAAAGTAGTCTGGGTAGTATGCGAGTGGAATTAACCAACTTGCCATCAGCGACGAATCCAAAAACTTCAGGAGTGGTTGCCCATAGTGTTGCGGCGACGATTTTTAAGCATTGTTCGCGTTTACAAATTGCTTAAACTCTCGTCTAGGCTTGTCTTTCGCAAGCGCTGTATGCGCCATATAGGCATCAATAACGCTGTTCCTGGAGCAGACCCAGGGGTGCTAGCCTACCTATTTCAGTCTATACATATGGCGTAGGTCCAGTCATTAGCATCCTTCAGCGTACTTGCATAATCAATAGTCTAATTGCCTAACAAGCTGCTTAGTCTAATCAGATGGTTTAAAATCAGATATTGTTTTTATTGAATAAAGTAATAGAAGATTAGCCATGACACAGACTCGTTTTGCCGATTTAATCGCGGGCATATCCATTATCCAAGATGCGGATCAATTAGAAAAATACAGTACCGATAGTAGCGGCTATGAAGCGGCATTACCAAGCATTGTCGTGCGTCCTGTGACGGTTGAGGAAGTTGTGCGTGTGGTTAAGGCTTGTGCTGAGTGTGATTTATCGTATACCGTGCAAGGTGGCCTGACAGGTCTGGCCGGTGGTGCTCGCCCTGATTCAGGGGATGTGGTGATCAATATGGAGCGCCTAAATCAGATTGAAGAGATTGATACCGTGGGCGGTACAGCGATTGTGCAAGCGGGTGTAGTATTAGAAAGCTTGCATGAAGCGGTTGCTGAGCAGGGGTGGTATTTCCCACTGGATTTAGGCGCCCGTGGCTCTTGCCATATTGGCGGGAATGTAGCGACCAATGCCGGTGGTAATAAGGTCTTTCGTTATGGCACGACACGTGAGTTAGTGCTCGGTCTTGAAGTGGTCTTGCCTGACGGTACGTGCTTAAATATGTTAAATCGTGTACTAAAAAACAATACAGGCTTGGATTTAAAGCATCTGTTTATTGGCACTGAAGGTCGCTTCGGTATCATCACGCGTGTCAGTCTTCGCTTATTTCCTGCGCCACAGGCGCGTCATACGGCCTTAGTGGCCTTGGATGGCTTGGCTTCAGTAACTAAATTGCTTAAGCAAGCGCGGGCAAGTTTAGCTGAGCTAGCAAGCTTCGAAGTGATGTGGGATAACTATATGATTCCAGCCGCTCAGGCCTGCGGTCAAGCGGTGCCTTTTGCTGGTCAATATCCGATCTATGTTTTGCTTGAGGTTGAGGGTGCTGAAAGACCCTCATTGAAGGATAATCTCAATGAGTTTTTAGAACAAAGCTTAGAAAGTGGCTTATTGCAAGACGTCATTATCCCACAGACACTCGATCAGGCTGCTGTCCTATGGAAGATGCGTGACTCAAGTAGTGAGGTGATGCATGCGGTGAAGCCGTTTGTCGCCTTTGATATTGGTATGCCATTAAAGGATATGCAGGCTTTTATTGAGCATATGTTGGCTGAGATTAAGGCGCAATTCCCGCATGCAACGAATCAATTATTTGGTCATTTGGGTGATGGTAATTTACACCTGACAACGGGCCTGCTGCAAGAGGATGAACTCTTGCCCGTAGAAGAGCTGGTTTATCAGATTTGTGCCAAGTACAACGGCAATATTACAGCAGAACATGGGATTGGTCGCATTAAAAAACCGTTCTTACACTATAGCCGTAGCCCAGAGCAAATTGCACTGATGCAAACTATTCGTCAAGTGCTTAATCCTGATAATCGTCAGAATGCTGGGCGTGTGGTGGATTAAAAAGATAGTGCCGTTTTAAAGCAAAATGATTGATAGGCTTGCGGTAAGAAAGAACAGCTTTATTCTGAGAGCGTGAAATATTAAGGGCAGAGCCAATACCTTGGTATTGTGTGAAGCCGTCTAGAGCTTGATCGAATTCGCTTACTGGCGAAAGATGACGAAAAGCTGAGTAAAGCAAGCGCAAATAGCATACAAAAAGGAAGAATGAGCATGAAAAGACAAGTAACTGAGCAGGCAAGGGCCGCTTTTAAAGAGAAATTTGCAGAGCGTTTTATTACCTCTGAATCGGTGCGTGAACACCATGGCGTGGATGAGTCCGCTTATGATAAGGTGCTGCCTGATGCGGTGATTTATGCGCATACGATTGAGGATGTGATTGCTGTGGTGAATCTGTGTCGCGAGCATAATGTGCCACTGATTCCTTTTGGCGTCGGTTCTTCGATTGAGGGCCATGTGCTGCCCATCGAAGGTGGTATTAGTTTAGACTTAAGCGAAATGAATAAGGTCTTAAGCGTGAATGCTCAGGACTTTACCGTAACGGTTGAGCCCGGTGTATTGAGAAAGCAATTAAATGATGAGATTAAGGATACAGGTTTATTCTTCCCGATCGACCCTGGTGCGAATGCCTCTATCGGAGGTATGGCCAGCACTCGTGCTTCGGGCACGAATGCGGTGAAGTATGCCACCATGCGTGAGAATATTGTGTCATTGAAAGTCGTGACCCCAGATGGTAAGTTAATTCGTACCAGTAGCCACGCTATGAAGAGTTCGGCAGGTTACGATATGACGCGCTTATTTATTGGTAGTGAAGGCACCTTAGGGGTTATTGTAGAAATTACGGTACGTGTATACCCCATTCCTGAGTTTATTACGGCAGCGATTTGTGCATTTCCGACAATGGAAGATGCGGTGAATTGCACGGTACAGATCAAACAATGTGGTGCGAATATTGGTCGTGTCGAATTCCTTGATGCTAACTCGGTACGTGCGGTTAATAAATATAGTAATTTAACCTTAAAAGAAAGTCCACTTTTATTATTTGAGTTTCATGGTTCAAGCACCGGGATTCAAGAGCAAATTGAGCTGATTAAGGAAATTAGCCAAGAGAATAATGGCTCAGATTTTGAGTGGGCGAGCCAGCCAGAGGAGCGTAATCGTCTCTGGACCGCACGACATAATGCGTATTTTGCGAGTCTGCAATTACGTCCTGGTTCACGTAGTATTACGACCGATGTCTGTGTGCCGATTTCAAATTTAGCGCAATGTGTGAAAGAAACCTCGGATGACTTAGCCAATTTACCAGTACCTTGGACTATCTTAGGCCACGTGGGTGATGGTAATTTCCATGTCTTGATGATGATTGACCCAGAAAGCGAAAGTGAGCGCGAGCAGGCTGAAGCCTTGAATCAGCGCCTAGTACAGCGTGCCATTGCGCTTGAGGGCTCTTGTACAGGTGAGCATGGTATTGGTCTACATAAGATGGGATTCCTGCGTGAAGAGCATGGTGAAGATATGATTGATTTGATGCGTCGTATTAAGCAAGTTTTTGACCCGCAGAATATTATGAATCCAGGCAAGATGTTTACTTGGAATGCGTAGAATGCTGAAATTCGCTGCCAATCTCTCAATGCTATACACCGAATGGCTATTTATCGAACGCTTTGCTCAAGCAGCACAGGATGGCTTTAAGGGGGTGGAGTGCCTATTCCCTTATGTTGAGCCAGCGCAGCGCCTTAAAGCAGAATTACAGGCTTATGACTTGCAGCAAGTCTTATTTAACACCCCAGCGGGTGATTGGGTAGCGGGTGAGCGAGGGCTTGCTTGCTTACCGGGCCGTCAGATAGAGTGCTTGGATGGTGTGAAAAAGGCACTGGACTATGCGCTTGTCTTGGGCACTCAACACATACATCTGATGGCGGGTATTCCAGCTGACGATGTTGAGTTCGAGCTTCTGCAAGCGCAATACTTGGATACGGTAGCTAAGGCGGCTGATTTAGCAGCGGGTGCAGGCGTGACTATTCTACTGGAACCCATTAATCCGCTTAATATGCCAGGGTACTTTTTGCGAACGCAGGCTCAGGCGCATCAGGTCGTAGATCTTTTGCAGCGTGAGAATATCAAAGTGCAGATGGATCTCTTTCATTGCCAGCGCACGGAAGGCAATGTGGCGACTAAACTTGCCGAGTATTTACCGAGCGGATGCGTAGGACATATTCAGATAGCAGGGGCACCAGAGCGGCATGAACCAGATACGGGCGAGCTTAACTATGTGTACATCTTTGAGCAATTGCTGCAGCTAGATTATCAAGGTTGGATTGCTTGCGAATATAATCCGCAAGGACATACGCGCGAGGGCTTAGGCTGGCTTCAGGCTTGGCGTCAGAGAGAGCAACAGCTACTAGCACCGCAATAATCTCCCTAAGCAGAACTTATCAGTAGCAATCTCTAAAAGCAGAACACGATAAAACTTCATGTAGGTGCTAATTCGTTGTTGCGGTACCTTATTTTTTAATAAACCCGTATTTAAAGCTCTCGTATCAACACAGTACATAAGCCAAGGCATGCATCATGCAAGTATCAAACCAAACCAGAGTCTTACAGTTGCAATGTGGAGATCTCTACGTCGAAATAGCCCCCGAGATAGGCGCTGCGATCACTGCTTTTTATCGAGTAGATGAGGCGGGTAAGCGCTTTGATTATTTACGTCCCACAACAGCGCAAGCCATTGCTGCAGGGACAATTAGTGAGATGGCGAGCTTTCTGATGGCGCCTTGGGCAGGGCGTATCCGTAATGGTCGCTTTGAATATCAAGGGCGTGAGATTCATTACCCGAGTCAAGATCCTACTCAGCCGCATAGCATGCATGGTTTTACTAGGGATAAGGCTTGGCTATTAGGCGAGTATCAGCTAAACCATGACGCGAGCGGTGATGATGACGCTACACTCAGGAATGATACGAGGCATAGCCAGGGTGCTGAGCCTGAAAATAATATTATGCATAGTCAGGATGCTGAGCTTAAATATAAGGTTATGCACAATCAGAATGCCTCACTTGAAAATAATGCTGCGCGTAACGATACTAAAAATGAATCTCGCTGTGCCTATGCAAGACTTTATTTTACGCATCAAGCAAGTAAGGAGTGGCCGTTTAGCTTTACCCTAGAGCAAACTATTCGTTTAAGTCCCCAAGAATTGCGCATCGATTTGCGTGTCTGTAATACAGGTTCTGAGAGCATGCCTTTTGGTTTTGGTCACCACCCTTTTTATCCATGTGATGCGGATACACTGGTTCAAGCGCAAGTTGGTCAAGCATGGCAGGGCGATCACGAGGTGATGCCGATAGCGCTCATTGATCACCCTGCGCAGCCCAAGCTAGCAGAGGGTTTACGGGTGCAGGCTGAGGAACACGATACAGTATTTGTCGCTTGGCAGCATGAGGCGCGGATTAGCTGGCTAGCGCAGGGGGAATCATTAGTGCTGCAAGCCAGTGCACCACAGGACTTTTTTGTCTTGTACGCGCCTGCTAATCAGCCCTGGTTTTGTGCGGAACCATTTGCCAATGTGACCGACAGTTTTAATCTACGCGCGCGCTATACCTCTGATGTGATTGGTGGGCTAGATATTGCCGCTGGCCAAAGTCATTCAACTTGGTTTAGTTTACGGCCTGAGCCTTATACGGGGCCCTGAGAGAGCCATTATGGGCTTTTAAACAAACAGGTAATAGGTTGTGCTGCATATACTTAATTATGCGCCTATGGTGGGTTTAGATGGGTTGAGCGGGTGTCTATATCATCAGTCTATGATATGCATAGGTATTAACTGTTTGATGCGTACCTAGCTTTGAAGGACGAGGGAATAGAGGGTGAGTCCAGATGAAAGCCAAGTTAAAGGCTCATTATTCCTAGTTCATTAGGAGGGACGAGAATATGCGCTGAGTCCAGATAAAAGCCCTCAAATTTTGAGGGCTATATCAGGATTATGTCGTATTCAGTATTCAAGAGAGAATACGAGAGAGCTAAGACAGAAAATTAGTTAACTTTCATGCCTGCCGCTTTCAACACAGGTGTCCACTTAGCAATTTCTTTCTCAAGCCATGCTTTGTGTGATTCAGGTGAAATGCGATCTTCGCTAACCACTTCAGCACCGAGTTCTGCCATCTTGTTTTGGAAGGCTTCAGTCTTCACTGCTTGCTTCAAGGCTGAGTTGAACGTAGTGATGACTTCTTTCGGTGTGCCCTTAGGTGCGTAAATACCGTGCCATACTTTCACCTCAAAACCCTTGAGACCTTGCTCGTCAAGCGTTGGTGCATTCGGTAATTTTTGAATGCGATTAAGCGTGGTTACACCATATAATTTAACGGTTTTACCTTCGATCTGTGGGATAGTGCCGGTTGTTTGGTCACATAATACATCAACTTGCTTGGCGATAAGTGCTGACATAGCAGGACCCGCACCTTGGTAGGGAACTGTCGTGAACTCTAGGCCTAAAGCGTGTTGTAGCATAGAGCCACATAATTGAGAAACAGCACCAATACCTGCATTCGCTAGGTTGATTTTGTCGGCGTTCTGCTTAGCATATTCAACAAATTCAGCAAATGTATTCGGCTCTAAGTCAGAGCGACCTAATAGTGTCATGGGCACGTCTACCACTTCACCCACATGTTCAAAACCATTAACAGGATCGTATTTTAGGTTGTCATAGAGGGCGGTTGCTGTTGCCATGCCATTATGGTGAATCAGGAATGTGTAACCATCAGGCTTAGATGTTGATACATAGGTTGGGGCGATCGTGCCACCTGCACCAGTCTTGTTTTCAACAACCACAGGCTGATTAAGGATCTTGCCAAGTTCTGCGCCTAAGCTACGAGCCACCACGTCAGTTGGGCCACCAGCTGTATAAGGAACCACTAAAGTAATCGCATGTTTTGGGTAGTCTTGTGCAAATGAGTTTGTCGCTGCAGCAAGCGCTAAAGTGGCTACACTTAATTTAAAAAATTTCATAATGCTGATTTCTCCGTAGATTTATTAGTCGAAATTATTAAGGATTAGGTGAGTACTTGGCGATAAATTCAGCATCTCTTAAAAGCCAAGCCCATCTAACTTTATGCCATGCATAAAGTAGCCACCTATATTATTCTTAAACAAGAAGAAAAATAACCTTTTTTTAATGCTAAATCCATAGGTGTTTTCGAGCAATAAATTTTGCCTAAGAGTGGTTTAAGAAATTTGAAAGGGGCGAATCAAAGCGTCGCTAGAGCGCATTTTGAAAGGGGCTGTAAGCGTGCGTAGAGTGCATTTTGAAAGGGGGGATGTAAGCGTGCGTAGAACACCGCTTGAGACGGCTCTCTGGCGATGCGTGAAGTTAATGCCCTTATGCATTTTATATGGATACGACAATGCTGCCACCGGACGCTTACGGTACGTAAGCGTCCGTAGAACACACATTGAAACGGTCCTGGAAATGCGTGAAGCTAA
>JAUNUI010000038.1 GCA_030538255.1 Pelistega sp.
ATGTGACGATCAAGGACGCGGCCGACAATGTGGGTCCGAAGGCGACCGACACGGCCACTATCGACACCACGCCGCCGAATGCAACAACCACATCCGTGACACTGGATGATATCACTCCCGACAACACGCTAAGTTCAGCAGAAGTCAACACCACGATCCCTGTAACCGGCAAGGTCACAGGCGAGTTCACCGTAGGCGATGCCGTAACCGTGACGGTCAACGGCAAGGACTACACGACGACGGTGGCAGATGGAGGCACATTCACGGTGGACGTACCTGGCAGCGAGCTGCTGGCTGATGCGGACAAGACGGTGGACGTGAAGGTGGCAGCAACGGATGCGGCTGGCAACACGGGCGATGTGACGGGCACGAAGCTCTACACGATCGACCAAACGCGACCAACCATCACCATCACGGACGACAAGCCGGATGACGTACCGACTAACCAGTCAATCACCTTCACGCTGACACCAAGTGAGGCAGTGACTGGCTTGGCACAAGATGATCTGACTGTTCAAAATGGTACGATCACGAGCTTCACAGTCAACGACGATGGAACATACTCAGTGGTAGTGGTGCCAAATTCAGACATTGGTGCATCCGTGATACTAAAGGTCAGGGAAAATGCGGCAAGCAATGCGGTAGGCGTTGGTACGCCAGAAGCTAGCCATAGCCAGCTGATTGATACGCTTGAGCCTCAACCGAGTATCAATCTGGTCGAGGATACAGGCAGCAATGATGGCGTGACCAGCAATGGCGCCTTGGTTATCGATCCTGATGGTGCCATCCAGAGCGTGACGGCTGTGCGCGCTGATAATACAGCGCTCACCCTTGAGCCAGATAAGTTTGGTGTCTATACGCTGCCAGAAGGCGTATATCAAAGCGTGACTGTCGTCAGCAAGGACGATGCAGGCAACGAAGGTCAGAGCAGTCTGAATAACATTACCGTGGACAAGACTCCGCCTACGATCGCCATCACCAGCAACACGACTGATACCTTGACACAAGGCAAGACAGCTATCCTTACCTTTACGCTATCCGAGCCTAGCGCGGACTTTACGGATGTTAAAGTAGATGTGAGCGGCGGTACGTTGGGTGCCCTGACGAAGATAAATGACTTCACCTACGAAGCGACCTTTACCCCTACTCCTAACAGCACAGATGATGCTGTGATCAAGGTGGAAAGTGGTAAATTCAGCGATACCGCTGGTAACATCAACAATGATGGGGCTGATACAGACAATACCGTGACTTTGTCGGTGAACACAGTTCCGCCGTTAGAAGTGACAGGCCTGACCACACCAACTAATGTTGACGAAGGACAGCTCGCCGTGTTCACGGTTTCGTTGAAAACTGGACATCCAGGTGGGACTATGGCCGCGCCAACCTTGAGCGGTACCGCCACCAAGGATCTAGACTACGGCACGCCAACGTACAGTCATGGAGTGACGGTTGATGGGGATGGTAATTTGGTGATTCCAGTTGGAGTGGACAGTTTCACCATCAGCTATCCAGTCGAGGCCGACAAACTGACTGAATCGGGTGCTGAAACACTGGGTATGACACTTGGTGGTCAAACCGCTACGACCAGTATCAACGACACTTCGCTGTCAGAAGTTGCTATTAGCGTGAGCTCACCTGAGACAAATCTTAACGGTATTCCATCACAGCGTGAAAATAACTCGGAGCCAGGTTCCGTATTGACGTACACAGTCACCTTGAACAAAGTCAATCCAGATCTGGATACCGTCGTTCAAGTGAAACTGAGTGGGGAGGCAACTGTACCTGGTCAAGTTGGCGCTGACTACGTGGCCAAGCTGGCTGATGGCACGATTGTTACAGGTGATACGATTACCTTGACAATTCCGAAAGGTCAGTTAGTAGCAAGCTTTACGGTTGATCCGATAATGGAGACCAATGGTAGTACTTTCTGGGTTGAGCCGCATGAAGAGGTTGTCGCCACAGTTTCGGCTGATCCACAAAAAGCCACAGTCAAGACAGGTGAAGAGGTTGCAACAGGTATCATTATCAACAGCAGCCCACAAAGTATGAAAAACCTGACTGGGGACATGAGTTTGAGAGTGGGGCCAAATCCTGCTGAAATCACGGCTGATGCTTATAATGGTCAGGCCTTGTTCCAAAATCATGGTGGGGTATTGACGTCAAACTATGATGACAATATTTACATTGGATACTACCCTAACGGTCAGAGTGTCGGGACATATGGGAATATTTCTAGTGACGGCAGTCCACAGAGCGGTGGCAACGGTACGGCTGGAAGTGGCGATCGCGGATATACCGATGGAATAAATTACATCAATACCGTCGATTTGGCGCAGGGCAATGATAAGCTCTACATTAGAGGTAATCAAATCGCACTGACTCGAGTTTACTTGGGTGAAGGCGATGATGAGTACACAGTTGGCGGCTACGTCTCCGGCGATGCTTTTATTTTTGCGGAATCTGGCGATGATACTGTATTGGTTGGTTATGAACCTAAGCGTGATGCGCTAGGTAATGTGATGTATGATGCTGAGGGTAAATTGCAATATCAAGCAACTGCGGATGGCGCAGGTGTTGCGGCTGCTTCGAAGATTTACCTAGGCAGTGGTTCTGATACGTTTGCCGTTAGAGCGGAGCTCCAAGGCCTGCTTGATCTTGGAAGCGGAAGAGCCATGCCGGCAGAATACCTTGCTACCTATAGCAAGGAATCTAGCCTCAGTTTAGGCAATGACAACAATACAGACTTGTCAACAGACACCAACCATGTTTCTATTGGCAGTTATGTGGATAATGCCCAAATTTACGGTGGTGCAGGCGACGATATCTTGACTATTGGCGGTTATATCGGTGGGGCAAAAGCTACCATCGACTTGGGCGATGGCAATAACAAGGTGACCGTTGCCGAAGGTATGAACGCCAACTCTGAGTTGAAAACAGGCTCTGGTAACGATGTGGTCGAATTCAAGGGGGCCATTGGTGATAACGTTACTGCTGGTTATGTGGATTTGGGTGCCGGCGATGATATCCTGATCGTTTCCAATATTCAGACCTACCTCGCGTCCAAAGTGAATGGTGGCACAGGTTATGACCAGCTTCATATCACTGGCGGTACGACTAGCGAAATCGCTGTGAACATCCGTTCAATCAGTGGTTTCGAGGAAATTCACCTGGATGGTCGCGTTCAGTTGGATCTGGCATACGACAGATTGAAGGCTGGTAATAATGGTATCGTTCGTATCTTGGGTAGCAACAATGACAAGGTCGACTTGGGTGATAACGATGTATTTGGCTCGACCAACCTGGGCGACGGCCTCGGCCAATCCTGGTCCAAGCAAGCAGGCCCGATCACTGAAGGTGCTGTCACCTACGATGTGTACAAGCACTCTTCGGACTCGGCAAGCGAACACTTGGTCTATATCCAACAAGGGATTGCCGTAATCTAATGCTATTCCATTAATCTAAACCTAACAGCCGCCCCTTCGGGGGCGGTTTTTACCCAAGGTTGAGTTTTTACTAAGCTCACAAAACCCAAGCAAACTCATACATTTACCAAGAGAGCTAGAAATCATCTAGTCAAATAAGGTAAAATAGGGTAAGACCTTTTTTGGGTCAGTGCTTTATAGGCGCTGGCCTTTATTATTTTCTTTTATGGGGGCAGCACACTATGATGGTGCTTTACTCTGGTACAACGTGTCCGTTCTCGCAACGTTGTCGTTTCGTGCTCTATGAGAAGGGCATGGATTTTGAAATTAAAGATATTGATCTATTTAATAAGCCAGAAGATATTTCTTTAATGAATCCTTATGGCACAGTGCCGATTCTGGTTGAGCGTGATTTAATTCTTTATGAATCTAACATCATCAACGAATATATTGATGAGCGCTTTCCACATCCTCAATTGATGCCAGCAGATCCAATCATGCGTGCACGTGCACGTCTGTTCTTGCATAACTTCGAGAAAGAGATCTTCGTCTATGTCTCAATCTTAGAGGACCGCTCTAAGCGTGGCGATGATGCTTTGCTGAATCGTGCGCGTACAACGATTCGTGATCGTCTTTCTCAAATCGCTTCGCTTATGGCGAAAAACCGCTTTATCATGGGTGATGAGTTCACGATGTTAGATGTGGCCATTGCTCCATTGTTATGGCGCTTAGACCACTATGATATTGAGTTGCCTAAGAGTGCCGCCGCGATTCAGAAATATGCAGAGCGTATTTTCTCGCGTCCTGCTTTTATTGAAGCGCTCACGCCTTCTGAAAAGGTGATGCGTCGTTAAGTCGATGCAAGGTAGAACAGAATCTCTATCGTGTAACGTAAGTTTTTGCGGTATATGCACTCAGTTAAACTGTTTTGAGTGTCTTATTAATAATAATAGCGTTATTATTTTGTCGGCTTAACGATTTGGTTTATACCAGACCGTTAAGCCGTCTTGCTTTTTACAAGGAACAATGATGTTACCTCCTAGCACTAAACCGTATTTAATTCGGGCTTTATATGAATGGTGCGTAGATCAAGACTATACTCCTCACATCTTGGTTGAGGTTGATGAGCAGTGTCGGGTTCCTATGCAGTTCGTTAAAGATGGAACCATTATTCTGAATATTGGTCCGAATGCAACGAAGAATCTTACGATGGATAATGAGTGGGTTCAGTTTACAGCGCGCTTTAGTGGTGTATCGCAGCTTGTTGCTGTCCCTGTAGCGCGTATCGGCGCGCTCTACACGCGTGAAACCCAAGAAGGCATGGGGTTTGAGGTGACATCGCTAAGTGATGAAGAGCGCCATGATTTACAGGCCACTCATGATGATCTATATGAGGAATCCTTCGAGGGTTCTGATGGCTCAAGTGATGAGCGTGCTTCGACCACAGTCAGCGGGAACAGCTATACCAGCGGCTCAATCTCTGGTGCTAAGCAAGATTCTGAGCAAGCTAAACAAGAGGCACGCGCACGCTTTAAGTTGGTTGAAGATTAAATTGTTTTATATCTCTCTTTTCGAAGGTCTTTAATCGACTCTGTTTTTTAACTGAAGGCCTTGCATTGAAGGTCTGTCAATGCTTTGCTCTTTTTTCTAGTGTCGTATGAGGAAGCCCAGCGTGTCATTAGCCATTTATCAAGGTAGGTCATGGTGAGCATGCAAAATCAGAGTAAGCATTCATAGAATTACTGATGACGGAATACCTTAATTCTTGCTGCTGAAATACCTTATGACCTAAACGTGTAGCAAAGTTGCAACGAAGTGGTCACTAATCGGCATAATAATTTTGCAAATCTCTAAAACCTGTATATAATTTAATTCTTAAGCCGGCTTAGCTCAGTTGGTAGAGCAGCTGATTTGTAATCAGAAGGTCACGAGTTCGACTCTTGTAGCCGGCACCAAAATTTAAAGGTCTACGACTGTTTTCA
The DNA here is from genome assembly GCA_030538255.1 of Pelistega sp. GTDB lineage: Bacteria > Pseudomonadota > Gammaproteobacteria > Burkholderiales > Burkholderiaceae_B > Taylorella. Next base: position 5,408 of record JAUNUI010000038.1, read on the forward strand.
GCGTAGGCCTTTTTCATTTCTGCTCGATTTTTCAAGCACGATTTAATGCTTCGGACGAATTCTCTTCTTAGGAATCTATTTCTTAGGAATCTACTAAGACTCTACGCATCTAACTAGTGATCTTTTTTCCAGAAGATATCACTTAAACCTGCTTCTTTATTCAATGTACGAGCGAGTACGAAAAAGTAGTCGGATAGTCGATTGAGGAATTGCAGGCAGTAATCATTCACGGCTTCAGCTTCATTCAAGGTGAATAGATCACGTTCTGCACGGCGTGCTGTGCTGCGACAGATATGGGCGCGTGCGGCTGCTTCAGTGCCGCCAGGCAGGATGAACTCTTTAAGCTCGGGTAAGGTCTCAAGTTGCTCGCTAATATAGGCTTCAAGGTGCTCTAAATGCGCTTGTGTAAGGCAGGTATAGCCTGGAATGCAAATCTCGGCGCCGACATCGAAGAGACGGTGTTGAATAAACTGTAATTCTTGTATAAGCTCATCGCGCATGGGACAACAGAGTAATAAGCCCACGGCACTATTGAGCTCATCCACGCTACCTAAGGAGTGGATGCGTGGATGAGACTTGGCTATGCGTTGACCGTCACCTAAACTGGTTGAACCTTGATCTCCAGTCTTGGTGACAATCTGACTTAAACGATTCGACATCTAGCTATGCTGAATAATTGTGTCTATCGCTTATTGATCGTGCTCTTTCATCTGTGGGATGATGGTCACTGGGCATACGCCAGCGTTAATCATGGCATAGCTTACGCTACCTAATACACCACCAAAGAATGGGTTAGTACCACGTGAACCCATCACAATCAATTCAACTGGGTTCTCAGTGGTTTTGCTTTGGAGCACGAAGTCGATTAGGCATTCTTTCGGATCACCCGCACCCATGCTTAATTCATAAGGCACGCCAGTCTCGTTCAGCATGGTATCAACACCTTCAGTGGCTTCCTTGAATAGTTGAGTTTGATACTCTTCGACATCACCACGATTGAAAAAAGCCTTGGCGTGTACGGTTCTAAAGCTAGGCTGAATATTCATCACTTGTAGGCGTAGACCAGTAAGCTTGGCAAAATCCACGGCCCATTTAAGCGCTTTCTTAGCGTTATCGGATGAATCATAAGGAACTAAAATTGTCTTCGCCATAATATTTAAATCTCCATTTCACGTTAGGCATTGCTTAACTTTATTTTACATGAGTTTTGTTGCATGTGTCTGTTTTGTTTTCGTGAGAGGGGCCTTAAGCCGCAGACAAAATCGCTTGAAATACTTTTTCACCACTTGATACTATAGAATACTTATCTTCATAGCGAATATTGTGTACGATAAGCGTATAGATGAACATGCTAGAAGTAAGAGGATATCAATATGAAAAAGCGTATGGGCGCAGCCTTAATTGCCTTAGTCACTGGTTTAGGCTTAGTGTCTTTGGCCCAAGCGCAGGAGCAAGCGAAGGCCTCAGGTGAGGTGCGTCGCATTGATGCTGCTAAGGGGAAAATTGCCATCAAGCATGGCGCCATTTCGGACCTAAAGTTGCCAGCGATGACCTTGGTTTACAATATTGCCCCCGCCTTATTACAACAGGTGAATGCGGGCGATCAGGTGAATTTTACCGCTAAGCACGAGAATAATCAGTATATTATTCTTGAAATTAAGGCCAAATAAGCCACGTTGAGAAGCCGTGTAAAGCTGATCTAATGTTTGCTTCGTGCAGACTATGGCTTCATAAAGCGGAATCTAATGCTTGTCTAGGTCACTCGTGCAGAATATGGCTACATAAGCTGAGTCTAATATTTGTCTGGGCCATTGGTGCAGGCTATGGCTTCATAAGGCGGTTTTTGTCACTTGTGCAAGAAGTGAGTTTGGACACTCAGAAGTGAGTTTGGACACTCAAATATCTCGTTAAGGATAGTTTATGCCACGTTTACTGCATCGCTTTACACTTTCCATTATGACCATAGGCGCACTGGCGGGCTCGGTATATGCTGTTGGCCAGACGTATCAAGCAAGTGCTCCTATTAGCGGGCAGGCGCAGATTGATACGCTGGTTGTGCATAAAGAGCGAAGAGAGATGCAGGCTTATTATCAGGGTGAGCTGGTGAAGACCTATACGATTGCCTTAGGTTTCACACCCCAGGGACATAAGCAGTTCGAAGGTGATGGCAAGACTCCTGAAGGCTGGTACACGATTAATGATCGTAATCCACATAGTGCTTATCATAAAAATCTAGGTGTCTCCTACCCGAATACTGTGGATAGAGCGTATGCCGCGCAGCAGGGTAAATCAGCAGGAGGCGATATTAAAATCCATGGTCTACCCAATCGCATGCTCAATATGGGTACGCTACATCGCTTATTTGATTGGACTAATGGGTGCATTGCCGTGACGAATGAAGAGATGGATGAGTTGTATGCGGCCGTCATTCCGAATGCTAAGATACATATTCAGCCTTAAGTGTTGGTCTGTTTGTGGGGTCTAGAAACTTGAGTTTAAGCACTCCCAAATAGTACTTCCAAATAGCACTTCCAAATGAAAATCTCCTTAGAAGAACGGGTTCAGAGGCTCTAACGGCTTGGTGCTTCAACCCCCCCAATCTCCTTACTCATGCGGACTGAGCGTACACGAATGAAGAGCGACCTAAGCCTATTGACGAATCTCCTTACGTGTGCGGACTCTGAGCAATAATTAAAAGTCTTGCTCAGCTCAGGCTGTCTTACCCAACTCAAGCGCCCACAAAAAATCCCCTCATCGATGAAGGGATTAAAGTAAAACAATCAAATAAAACAATTGCTTTGTATCTTTGTATATATTGCATGTTCCCCCTCACGCTAGCGAGGGGGGTGTGCAACTTGAATCTTAGTTCTGTCCAATCCAATCAGGCAGTGCCAATGAAATCGATGGTACGTACGTGATAAGGATGAGGAATAAAAGCATAATGCTTAACCAAGGCATAGTGGCGCGGATAACCTTCACCAGAGGTAACTTGGTAATCGCTGAGGCCACGAATAAGTTCAGGCCGACCGGAGGGGTCAGTAGACCAATCTCCATATTCACCACCATGATTATCCCTAAGTGAATGGGATCAATGCCTAAGTGCATCGCAATTGGGAAGAGAATTGGCACAAGAATCAAAATAATCGCTGAAGGTTCCATAAAGGCACCCGCCACTAATAAGACCAAGTTCACAATAATCAAGAATTGCCATGGAGTTAATTCCATGGCGGCCACAATGGCGGTTAGCTGCTGAGGAATTTGCTCGGTGGTTAAGACGTGTGCAAATAACATCGCGTTGGCAATAATAAACATCAGCATAATACTGAGTTTGCCCGCTTCTAAAATAACTTTAGGGCATTCACGTAATTTGATGTCTTTATAGATGAAAACTGCGACGATGAATGAATAGAAGGCGGCAACAGCAGCGGCTTCAGTAGGCGTGAACGCACCTGAATAAATACCACCGAGAATAATCACCATCAAAATCAAGCCCCACATCGCTTCACGAGCGGCACGGAACCATTCACCGACCGAAGCACGTGGCATCGCAGGTAAGTTCTTCTTAATCGCAATAATATAGATGGTCACCATTAAGATCAGGCCTAATAACAGACCTGGTACGACACCAGCCATAAACAGGCGTCCAACAGATTGTTCTGTTGCGGCGGCGTACACCACCATCACCACGGATGGCGGAATCAGGATGCCTAGGGTACCTGCATTACAAATAATCCCTGTACCAAACTCAATCGGGTAGCCTGAGCGCACCATACCGGCAATCGCAATCGAGCCCACGGCCGCCACGGTTGCTGGGCTAGAGCCTGAAAGAGCAGCAAAAAGCATGCACGATAAAACTGAGGCAATGGCAAGACCACCACGTACATGACCCACGCAAGCATTGGCAAAGTCGATTAAGCGACGCGCAACACCACCAGTCGTCATGAAGGAGCCAGCCAGTAAGAAGAAAGGAATGGCTAATAAGGTGTAGTGCTCTGAGGTTTCAAAGAGTTTAACCGCGACTGAACTAATTGAGTCTTGGCTGAAAAACATAATAACCAAGGAACCAGCCAGACCTAGAGACACTGCAATTGGCACGCCAATAAGCATGAAGAAGAAGAGGGAGGCAAATAAAAAGATAATAGACATGTTCGTGGGCTCCCTTACTCTTGGTGATCTTGTAATTTAACGGCATCGCCAGCTTCGTCAGCCAAGCCAAGATCAGTTTGTTTGCCAGCGATTAAACGCATGAAAATTTCCAAAAAGCGGAAAAAAATCAGGACAAAAGCAATGGGAACAATAGCACCGATGTGCCAGACTTTAATACCAAAGGCATGTAAGTCTTCAGCGCCAACGTCAGCAATGAACATGGCTTTGACCCAGTCGTAGCTAGCGATAAAGATAATCACGGCATATAGTAAGCAGAAGAGACATGCAACGATGCTCACTTTACGTTGCGTGGCATGACCAAAGCGCTTAACGAGCGCATCAATACCGATATGGCCAGCTGTACGCACGCCATACGATGTACCAAGGAAAATTAGCACACCAAAGCAGGCTTTAGTCACGGCATTACTCCATGTCATTTCTTGTGCCATGGTCATGCAAAACATGGCCAGACTCTCGAAGAATGAAGCCATGCTTGGAAAGCTGTCGGCGAGACTAAAGAAAGGATCGTAGAGGTTATTTACCAATACATAGACAAATGTCACCAATGTCATGACGGAGAGGGAAATAATCACTAAGATTTCCTCGAGTTGCGCCCAGATTTTTTCTAGGGTTTTCATACGAGCACCTCATGTGGTTTAAAAATAATTGCAGCTGCTTGGTCTCTGAGGCTTGATAACATCGGCCAGAGTCGTGTTAGGTGAAGAGCCTAGACAGTACATAGACTCAGCGATGTATATGGCGCTTATGTGTGTCTTGTTGGAATAAGTGTTGAGTCAGCGCTTGACAGAGCCTATAGAAACCAATTTGTTGTTATATCTTGCCCCTAGACCCTTGAGCGCGAATTTTCCTATGGAAAACTGGTGTATTCGTATGCTCAAGGGCGGGGTAAGTTTTTTTACTTAGGGATTATTAGCTTTAAGGGCGGCTTCAATTAAGTCGGCACCGATCTCATTCTCGAATTTCTTCCAGACGGGCTTCATCGCTTCACGCCATTCAGCGTGTTCTTCAGGCGTTAAGGTGATAATTTCGGTGGTTTTCGCGTCAAGAATCTTCTGCTTGTCGCTTTGGTTAAGCTCTAAAGAGTGGCGATTCACTTCTTTAGTCACTTCAACCATCACTTCATCTAAACCCGTACGAATATCTTCAGGTAAGTCGTTCCAGAACTTGGTATTCACTACAACCATATAGGCGATTAGACCATGATTAGATTCCGTGATGTATTTCTGCACTTCATGTACTTTCTGCGAGAAAATATTCGAGTAGGTGTTCTCAGAACCATTCACCACACCGGTCTGCAGACCTTGGTAAACCTCGGCGAAAGACATCTTACGTGGAACTGCATTAATTTGTTTGAACTGAGCGTCTAATACATCAGAGTTTTGCACGCGGAACTTTTGACCACGAGCGTCTTTTGGCACACGTAAGGCTTTGTTGGATGACAAATGTTTCATGTCGTTGTTCCAATACGCGATACCCGTGAGGCCCTTATCTGACATGCTCGTCAGTAAGCTCTTGCCTTCAGGGCTTTCTTCAAAGCGTTCAACGGCCTTAATATCGTCAAATAAGAAAGGTAGGTCGAATAGCTGAATTGGCTTGGCATATTTATCAAACTTAGCCAATGAAGGGGCTAACATCTGGACGTTATTCAAGAGTAGGGCTTCCATTTCCTTACCATCACCGTACAGTGAAGAGTTAGGATAGACCTCAACGCTGACTCGACCAGGGAAGCGTTCTTCCGCCATTTTCTTGAATAAAAGGGCGCCTTGGCCCTTAGGGGTATCTTCTGCCACTACGTGGGCAAATTTAATCACCACAGGAGATTGGGCAATCGCGTGGCTACTCATCACGCCTAAGGCAGCAACAAGGGTAAAGGCTTTCAAAAATGATTTTTTCATTGTGTCTCCAAAGTATCGGATCATTTACAAACGAGTTTTATATTGGCTTGTTATCTTATTTAACGTATGCCATCAATGTCCAAAATAAGAACACTCAGAAGTCTAGCCTAATCTTTAGATTGGGTCTTCGTATTTTTTTTAAGAGGGACTTAAGGAAAACAAAACTGGTAGAAACCCTTAGTCGCAGAAGGACGTGACTACTCATTGAAATAAACTGCGCAAACGTATTATTAACGTGCTATTCCATACAATAGCTTAGTAATCTATACGCCTTTACTCGGATTTTTGTGGTGATTTCTTAATAAATCGGAGTAATTTGTATAGTGTATTTATACCACAGTCTTGCGGCTAAGGCTGATATCAAGATGGCTTGAGATAAGAGGGGCTTGAGATAAGGGCGGGCACATATATACGATGGAATCTATGTGCCGCTTATAAAAAATAAAACGCCATAAAAAAATAAGGCGCATAAAAAATAAAGCACAAGAAAAACCTATGCCACTAAGGACATAGGTTAAATAGGTGCTTACAGTACGTAACGCGATAAGTCTGGGCTCTTCGCTGCTTCTTCGAGTTTGCTATTCACGTAATCGGCATTAATACATACTTTGAGACCACTTTGTGCGGAGGCGTCGAAGGCGAGGTCTTCAAGCAGTTTCTCCATCACGGTGTATAGGCGACGAGCACCAATATTCTCGGTGCGCTCATTCACTTCGAAAGCCAGCTCAGCTAAGCGGTGTAAGCCCTCATCGGTAAACTCAAGCTCTACATTCTCAGTCGCCATTAGCGCCGTGTATTGCTTGGTGAGTGAGGCATCGGTCTCATTTAGAATCCGGATAAAGTCTTCGGTACTTAAGGCCTCTAATTCGACGCGAATTGGGAAGCGTCCTTGTAGCTCTGGAATTAAGTCTGATGGGCGTGAGAGGTGGAAGGCGCCTGAGGCAATAAACAGGATATGGTCAGTTTTAATAATGCCATATTTGGTATTCACCGTCGTGCCTTCAACCAGTGGCAAGAGGTCGCGCTGTACGCCTTGGCGTGATACGTCGGCATTGCCGCCATCGGAGCGTGAGGCGATCTTATCGATTTCATCTAAGAAAACGATACCGTTCTGCTCGGCATTCAGTACCGCTTCGTTACGAATTTCTTCTTCGTTCACGCGCTTGGCGGCTTCTTCCTCAATTAAGAGTTTGAAGGCATTCGCCACAGTCATCTTCTTGCTCTTTTTCTGTTCGCGGCCGAGGCCAGCAAACATACCACGCAATTGCTCGGTCATCTCTTCCATGCCAGGCATACCGATAATGTCCATGGTAGGCGCAGCTTGTTGTACTTCAATCTCAATTTCAAGATGATCAATCTGACCTTCGCGTAGGCGCTTGCGGAAAGTTTGGCGTGCTGAGCTTTCTTCGCGGATCGGCTCACCATGGGCGTCACGAGAAGGGGTGATTAAGGCGTCAAGGATGCGATCTTCGGCCGCATCTTCCGCTTGTGTGCGCACGCGTCGCATTGCGACTTCGCGAGTTTGCTTAACAGAGACGTCAACTAGATCACGAATAATTGTATCGACGTCACGACCTACATAGCCGACTTCAGTAAATTTAGTGGCTTCGACCTTGATGAAAGGCGCATTCGCTAATTTGGCGAGACGACGCGCAATCTCGGTCTTGCCGACGCCGGTAGGGCCAATCATCATAATGTTTTTAGGATGAATTTCATTGCGTAGTGGTTCAGCGACTTGCTGACGGCGCCAGCGGTTACGAAGTGCGACCGCAACAGATTTCTTAGCCTTATTCTGGCCAACGATATTCTTATCAAGTTCAGAGACGATTTCTTTGGGTGTCATTACACTGATTGTCATATTGTCTTCCTAATTACAGTGTTTCAATGATGTGGTTTTGATTGGTGTAAATACATACCTCGCCCGCAATTTCTAAGGACTTCTTGACGATGTCTGCAGGAGGGAGGTCGGTATTGTAAATCAGGGCTTGTGCAGCTGATTGTGCATATGCGCCACCTGAGCCGATAGCGGCAATGCCATGTTCAGGCTCGAGTACGTCGCCGTTACCCGTGAGGATTAAGGTATGCTCTTTATCCGCCACAATCAACATGGCCTCAAGGCGGCGTAAGACGCGGTCAGTGCGCCAGTCGCGTGTTAATTCAACGGCCGCACGTAATAGATGACCTTGGTGTTTTTCGAGTTTGGCTTCGAAGCGTTCTTGAAGGGTAAATGCGTCAGCAGTTGCGCCCGCAAAGCCTGCTAAGACTTTGTCGTGATAGAGGCGACGAATTTTGCGTGCCGTACCCTTGACAACGATATTGCCAAGCGTTACTTGTCCATCGCCGCCTAAAGCGACTTGATCACCACGTCGGACACATACGATGGTGGTTGCGTGATATTGTTCCATAAAAACCTTCCTTTGTTTTGCCAGTAGATGGAGGGCAAAGGAAGGTTTTTCAAGGGATACTTGCGAAAATTAATCGCTATCCAGTATAAGAGGCGCTTAAGCTTGTGTTTCTTAGCTAAGGGGGCTCATCTCAACGCGGAGAGAAATTAATCGCCGTAGAGTTTCTGGCGCTTTTCGCGACGCTCTTGAGCTTCAAGTGAGAGGCTGGCAGTAGGGCGCGCTAAAAGACGACCTAGACCAATGGGCTCACCTGTTTCTTCGCACCAACCGTATTCCTTGGACTCAATCAATTGCAGAGACTGCTGCACTTTCTTAAGTAGTTTACGTTCACGGTCACGGGTGCGCAGCTCTAAAGCATGCTCTTCTTCAATCGTTGCGCGGTCGGCTGGGTCAGGCACAAACTGAGTTTCACGCAGATTTTCAGTTGTCTTGTCAGCTTTGTTGAGAATGTCGCTCTCGAGTGCTTTCAGACGTGCCTTAAAAAATGCCAATTGCGCATCGTTCATGTAATCGTCTTCGGTCATCGCGAGCAATTGCTCTTCCGTTAACAAAACATCATCGGCAACCTTGTTGCTTACTTTTTTTGCGGTTTTGGCCATTTTACACTTGCTCCTTTTAGGCTATTGTATTTAAGCGTATAGGCGGCTGGCTCTTAAACTATTCATATAAGTGTATCTTAAGAAAGCTATGTGCCTATACTGGGTATTACAAACTAAGAACTACAAATTACAAATTCCAAACTACAAGCTGGACATTATGCCAGACATTGATTTAAACCTTCTCTAAAAATCTCTTCCGGTAATTTTCTGCCGATAAAGACGATCTTGTTTTGTTTCTTCTCTTTCGCTGACCATGGTTTTCCTGGATTGGTGCCGAGAATCATATGCACCCCTTGCAGTAAGTAGCGCACTGGAGCACCCTTAATGTAGAGGATACCCTTGTAACGATAGAGGTCAGGACCATACACTTGCACTAAACCCCCTAAGAAATCATCCAGTTTTACCGGGTCGAAAGGGCGGTCAGAGGCAAATAAGAAGGCGCCAATTTCGTCATCATGATGCGCGTGGCCATGATGGTGGTGATGGCTTGGGTCGTCGCAGCTAGCATCGCAGTCATGACCGTGATCATGATCATGGTTGTGATCGTGATGATGATCGTCACCTTGCAAGAACTCAGGATTAATATCAAGTACAGCGTTCAAATTAAAGCCCGTAATATCAATAATGCTGTTTAGGTCAACTTCACCAAAGTTCACTGGCATAATTTGAGCGCGAGGATTCATGCGAATCAAGCGTGAACGCAGTGCTTGAAGCTCAGATTCAGTGACTAAATCAGATTTCGAAATTAAGAGGCGGTCAGCAAAGCCCACTTGTTGCTGCGCTTCCGGCTGGGTGTTCAGAGTCTCCATGCCGTGCTTAGCATCGACCACAGTGATCACCGCATCCAACATAAAGTAAGAGGCGACTTCTTCATCAATGAAGAAGGTTTGGCAGACAGGGCCAGGGTTAGCTACGCCTGTGGTTTCGATCATGACACGCTCAAAGTTCAGTTCGCCACGCTCGCGACGCTCTTTCAAGCTTAACAGTGTGCGTTGCAAGTCTCCGCGAACTGTGCAGCAGACGCAACCATTATTGAGTTCGATAATTTCTTCGTCTTTATCTTGGACGAGTAATTCATTATCAATGCTCTCGGGCCCGAACTCATTCTCGATGACGGCAATTCGACGCCCATGGTACTCATTCAGGATGCGATTGAGTAAGGTTGTTTTGCCTGCGCCCAAAAAGCCAGTTAAGACTGTCACGGGAACCATTTTTTCTGCTGTCATTGCTTGTACCCTAAATATTGCTAGTAATAAAATCTATTTACGTATTGTAGTATTGCGCCTTGTGTTTTTCACCGCATTCAGACGGCAGTAAGATGCTTGATTAAGCAAATACATAAAAAAGACTAACCACTGATTACATCATAGCTTTGCGATTCTGGCAATGCATATGGTGATAAATTACAAAAAAGCAAGGGCGAGAGATTCCGAAGTGGATAAAATAGTCACACACTATCGCATAAGCATGTGACAGAATTCTTAAAGTGAATGATAAATTTGGCGATATCAGGAAATTATTCACTTTATCGCTAAATAGGGGGGCTACTTGTCGCTAGATTGTTGGCGGCAGGTATCACAAGTGGCGCGAATTTCCGTTTCGGGGGCGTTTGGCGAAAAACCGACAGTCGCCAGAAGTTCGCGTAACTCTTGGCTAATATGCGGTGCGCTTAATTCCTTAAACATGCCACATACAGTGCAAACGATCAGTAAATCATGATGGTGACTGTGGATGTGCTGACAAGCCGTCCAACCGTTAATGGCATCAAGGCGATGGATAAGACCTTGCTCGGCCAGAAAGTCGAGGGCGCGATAAATTGTCGCCGGTTTGGAGTTTGGGTGCACCACTTGCATCTGCTCAAGCAGTTCATAGGCCTTAAGGCTACGTCCGCTCTTTAGCATCAGCTCTAATACTTGCGCTCGAATGGGAGTGAGGCGTGTGCCACGCGACTCGCATAAAGCAACCGCATCGGCCAGGCCTTGCTTAACTTCACTTGGGCTTGGTGTGTGCTCATGGGCGTGAGAATCATGTGAATGATGCGTGGGCGAACTCATGGTGAACTCTTGCTCTTGTCTAAGGGGTTAATCGGGTTAATGAGATTAATTGATTTAAAAGGCCAAGTCGATTAACTCGGCTAGTCGCGAATTGACATCCTCCCCTGCATGAATGCAGGAGATTCCTACGGTGGTTAGCGATGTTC
>JAUNUI010000039.1 GCA_030538255.1 Pelistega sp.
GCTCTCCGCGAGCACAACGGCGCTCCCGCTCTCTTCGCGCAGGTCGCTCAGAGCGCGGGCTACGACGTTCATCGAAGCTGCGTTCAGGTCTATCACCACGTGGACCACGACGTTCATCGACGTTGCGTTCTGAGCGACGTTCTTGCTTGTCAGGCTCTTCTCTTGGCGCTTGGAGACGATTAATGGCTACAGCACGTGCACGCGCACCTGTTCGAATGCGTTCTTTGTCTGTGCTAGAGCTAGACTCTGAGCGGCGAACACTAGAAATGGAGAGTTTTTTGCGAGGGCTTTCTTCAGTCATTTTTCGTCTTAGAAGGGTTTAAGGATCACAAGCGCTACAACCGCCAATAAGAGGAATAATGGAATTTCATTAAACCAACGGAAATAGACATGAGAACGGATATTACGCTGAGCCACAAAGCTCTGATGGACACGATAACAGGTGAAATGAAAGAGCATGATGAAGGCGACAAAGAGTAACTTCGCGTGAAGCCAGCCAGAGCCATCAAGCCCAATCCCGAATTGCCACATAATCCATAGACCAAAGACCACAGCGGGTACGGCAATAATGGTCATAAAGCGCAATAAGCGATGTGACATGCCGAGCAAGTAAGCATAAATTTCAGGTTTGTCTTGGTTGGCGGCGAGGTTAACAAAAATGCGCGGCAGATAAAAGAGTCCAGCGAACCAGGACACCACAAAAACAATATGTAGAATTTTCAGCCATAAATACATCATAAAAGAACAGTTCCTTTTTGTTTGTACCCTAACTATTGGCTATTAGGACGCGTGCGGCAATACGTGTTTGTGTTCCGATTAACGCTTTGTGCAATGCACTCGCTGCCCATCAAGCAATATAAACAGTTTTAGGGTTTACTTGCGTAATTGACCTTCGCCATTAAGTACCCATTTGTAGGTGGTGAGACCTTCAACACCAACCGGACCGCGTGCATGCAAGCGATTAGTGGAGATACCAATTTCAGCACCTAAACCATATTCAAAACCATCAGAGAAGTTAGTCGGTAAATTCACGTACACGCCAGCAGAGTCTACCTGTAATTGGAATTGACGGGCATTATTCATATCTTCTGTCACAATCGATTCGGTATGGCCTGAACTATGCTGCTCAATATGTTCCATCGCTTGCTCAAGTGAGTCTACGACGCGAATAGCGAGAATAGGGGCAAGGTATTCCGTATCCCAGTCTTCGGCAGTGGCGGCTACAATATTCGGTAAAATGGCGCAAGTGAGCTCGCAGCCACGTAGCTCAACGTCTTTCTTGGCAAACTCAGCGGCTAATAATGGGAGCAACTCTTGTGCGCGATCTTGATGCACCAATAAGGTTTCTAAAGCACCACAGATGCCGTAGCGATAAGTCTTAGCGTGGACAGCTAAAGAAAGTGCCATCTCAGTTTTAGCACTTAGGTCAAGATACATATGACAGATGCCGTCCAGATGCATAATCATTGGCACGGTAGCCTCAGCTTTAAGGCGTTGAATCAATCCCTTGCCACCACGTGGAATAATCACATCCACATAGTCCGTCAAGCGCACTAATTGACCGACGGCGGCGCGGTCTTTAGTCGGTACTACTTGTACGGCATGTTCCGGTAAGTCTGCATGCTTTAAAGCACTTTGAATTAAGCTCGCTAAGGCTTGATTGGAATAAAAGGCCTCACTGCCTCCGCGTAAAATCGTGGCATTACCTGCTTTCAAACATAAAGCAGCGGCGTCAATAGTGACATTCGGACGCGATTCATAGATGATACCAATGACTCCCAAGGGGACCGTCATTTTGCTGATACGCATACCATTCGGTAAGATGCGCGTTGGACCTAAGGCGCCGACTGGATCTTCAAGTGCCGCAATCTGACGCAAGCCTGTGACCATTGTAGCAATAGCTTTGTCGGATAGGGTTAAACGATCTAATAATGCAGGCTCTAGTCCATTCAGCTTAGCTTGCTCTAGATCCTTAGCGTTCTCAGCTTTGAGCATCGCCGCATTGCTTTCAATCGCGTCAGCAATAAAATGCAAGGCTTGAATTTTTTGGGTTTGACTTGCGCTGCGCATGAGTTTCGCAGCTGCACGTGCTTGTTGTCCCAAGGTTTGCATCATGTGTTCGACAGAATCGCTCATCATATTGGCTCTACTTAAATTCTACGTTATCAAGGTATTAAATCATTATAAGACTTTCGTCTTGGCTATCAAGAGAATCGGCACGTGGCTTAGCGGTTTAGCTAGCTTTGTGTACGATTTGGCTAAATTGATGGTGATTTAGCTCGCTTTGATGGCATAAGTTTATAAGGCATTGGGTTGTGCAATTTTTATAACTAAGCGTTGCAATTCTTGCCAGGCATCGATTAGTCGACCATTGACAGGAAATCCCTTGAAGAGACGATCAATATCGCTAGCATGTTGCACCAAACCGATTAATTGTTTGAACTGCAATCGTTCCAAACTTGCTTGAACTAGGCGTTCGCGTGGACCAAATACACCAAGACCTCTAAATAAGGTGCTAATTTCACGTCCTTGCTGGCGCGCTATGGCTAAGGTGTACAAAGTGCGAATTTCACGTGTTATTAAGGCTAAAACTAAAACGAACGGCTCACCTTCGTTTTGTAGACCTGCGAGAATTCGCACGGCACGCTTAGCATCACCTGCTAGGACGGCATTCGTCAGCTGGAAGACATCATAGCGTGCAACATCATGTACAGCTTGATGGATTGCTTGCGCCTCAATAAAGCCTTCAGGATACATTAAACCCAATTTAAGGATTTCCTGATGCGCGGCAAATAAATTGCCCTCAACCTTATCCACAATCATGGCGAGAGTTTCATCGTCAACTCGCTGTTTCTGTGCAGCTAAGCGCTGCTTAATCCAAGCGGGCAATTGCTCTCGAGCAATGGTTGGGGTATCAATTAGGACTGCACTGTCCCAAATTGCTTTAGCCCATTTAGTATTTTGCGTCGCTTTATCAAGTTTGGGTAAGCTCAGAATAACGCAAACATCATCAATGGCATTGCCCTTGAGTTGTTCTGCTAATTGGATGAGGGCAGGGCCACCTTGACGCCCAGGTTTGCCGCCAGGCAGGGTAATTTCAAGAATCTTTAGATCGGCAAATAAGGACGTATTTTGCAGGCTTTCTTGAATTTTCTCCCACGGACCATTAGCCTCCAACACTAAGCTGATGCGCTCGTTATACAGCTTATCACGACAACGTTGACGAATTAAATCGATAGTTTCATTGCGCAAAAGCAACTCATCCCCGGTGACGCAGTAGAAGTTTTCTAAGCGGTCGGGATGAGTTTGCATCATTTTGGCAAATGCATCGTATTTAAAATTCGCGGCCATAGTGCTTGCTTATCAAAGAATCGTTGAAATCGGCAATTTATTGCGGGTTAAATTGCTTATAGCGCTCAATCGCATCTTCCGAAATAACACGACGGTATAAGCGGTCAGCGATGCTTTTTTCCATATCGCTATAGAGCAATTGCATCTCGGCTGCTTTCGCCGCGGCATCATCTTCACTATAGGGCATTAAGCGGGTAGCGCTAAGGCGTGTCGTGGGAATCAGCACATTGCCCTTGGCATCGGTCATATTAAAAATAAAGACTAAGCCCAATTCGTATTCTTCAACCTTACCTTCGTAGTCTAAGGACACATCACTACGCGTGCGGCTAAAGGCTTGCTGATTTAAGCGGACTTGTGCTTGAGCAGCGGAATCGACCATGGTCGTATTCGGTGAGCTAGCCTTCAACAGGCGATAGATTTGAATACCGAAGGCGGAATTTCGTGAAACATTGGTATACAAGGTTTCAAAAGGCAAAGGCGCTTGACCACGCATCTTGAAACCACAAGCGCTGATGAGCAAACACAATAACAAGAGCCCAACGAGGAGTCGGCGTGAAGTCAGTGCTGAAGTGGTGGTTTGCATCATCTTAATCCTTAATTTGCTTAAGCACTTACACCGCATTGACTCGCTCTAAGCGTGTTTACGGTGTTTATGCTACTCATAGCACTTATCGTGCCAATCAATAATGGGTCTTAACCAACAATATTCACTAATTTACCTGGCACAATAATAATGCGCTTAGGCGGACGACCTTCAAGGAATTTCTCTAACGAAGGATGTGCCTGTGCGAGAGCTTCGATTTCAGATTTTTCTGCGCCATTTGGAATCATGATAGAACCACGTAACTTGCCGTTGATTTGCAACATCATCTCGATTTCATCCGCAATCAAGGCTTGCTCATCGAGCTCTGGCCAAGCCGCATCTAACAAATTACCGAACTCATTAGCAAAACCTAGGTCTTGCCATAATTGATAAGTAATATGAGGTACGGCTGGATAGATCATGCGTAGCAATAGACTGATCGCTTCTTTAATCGCTGCGTCGGCCTGCTCAGAAGGTTCAAACTTGGCATCCTCAATCGCATTCAGTAGTTTCATATTGGCTGAAACGACGGTGTTATATTGCATACGCTCATAGTCATAATTGGCTTGGCGCAATAATTGATAAGCCGTGAGTCGTAGTTGTTTGATTTCTTTAGGCGCTTGGCTAAAGTCAACTGAAGTGCTGGTAGCACGTGCAATAGTTTCTTTATGGTTAAAGCACATAGCCCAGAGGCGACGCAAGAAGCGGTTTGAGCCATCAACACCAGTGCTTGACCATTCAAGAGTTTGCTCTGGTGGGCTAGCGAACATCACAAATAAGCGCGCGGTGTCAGCACCCATACTATCGATTAGTGACTGTGGGTCAACGCCGTTATTCTTCGATTTGGACATGGTGCCGATACCACCATAGTCCACCATCGAGCCATCATCTAGATTGCGCGCACCGATAATCTGACCCTTGTCGCCATAAATATTCTCAACGCGTTCAGGCCAGAAGTACTCAATACCACCGCGCTCAGTGCGACGTGAATAAATATGATTTAGCACCATTCCTTGCGTTAATAAATTGGTGAACGGCTCATCAAATTTCACCAGACCTAAATCACGTGAAACCTTAGACCAAAAACGAGCATAGAGTAAGTGCATAACAGCATGCTCAATACCACCGATATATTGGTCCATCGGCATCCAGTAATCATTGCGCTCATCAAACATGGCTTGATCATTGCCTGGAGAGGTATAGCGCATGAAATACCAAGAAGAATCGACAAAAGTATCCATGGTGTCAGTTTCGCGACGCGCAGGCTTACCACAACTTGGACAAGCGCAACGTAGGAATTCTTCACACTTGTTAAGTGGATTACCTGAACCATCTGGAATTAAGTGTTCAGGTAAGACAACCGGTAGGTCTTTCTCAGGCACAGGTACAGCACCACAAGAATCACAGTGAATAATTGGGATTGGCGTACCCCAATAGCGTTGGCGTGAGATACCCCAGTCGCGTAAGCGCCAAGTGGTTTGTTTCTCACCTAGGCCTGTATCGTTGAGTACTTGAGCGACCGCATCAACCGCTTGTTTGTAGTTTAAACCATCAAATTGTGCTGAGTTAATGCAGGTACCACGTTGCTTATCGGCATACCATTCTTGCCATTCTTTTGTTGAATAGGCTTGACCATCCACATCAATCACTTGTTTAATTGGTAATTGATATTTATTGGCGAAAGCAAAGTCGCGCTCATCATGTGCTGGCACACCCATCACGGCACCATCGCCATAGCTCATGAGAACATAGTTACCCACCCAGACTTCCACCTGTTCACCCGTAATCGGATGCGTGACAAAGAGTCCAGTGGCAATGCCTTCCTTCTCCTTGGTGGCCATCTCCAATTCTGTCGTGCCGCCAAGCTTAGCTTGTTCAATAAATGTTGCCAAAGCTGGGTTATGGCGTGCGGCTTCAGTGGCGAGTGGGTGTTCAGGCGCTACCGCGCAGAAGGTAACACCCATAATCGTATCAGGACGCGTGGTAAAGACATACATACGGCCGTCTTGAATCAGTTCACCCGTCACACTGTCTTTAATGTCATGGGTAAAGGCAAAGCGGACACCTTCGCTTTTGCCAATCCAATTCTCTTGCATGACACGTACGCGCTCAGGCCAGCCATCTAGGCTCTTCACGCAGTCAAGCAACTCTTCAGCGTAATCGCTAATGCGTAAGTAGTAGCCAGGAATTTCGCGTTTTTCAACCAATGCGCCAGAGCGCCAGCCACGGCCGTCAACCACTTGTTCGTTGGCCAATACGGTGTTATCAACTGGGTCCCAGTTAACTACTTGGGTTTTGCGATAGGCAATGCCTTTTTCCAGCATCTTTAAGAACATCCACTGGTTCCAACGATAGTACTCAGGATCGCAAGCGGCTAACTCGCGTGACCAGTCAATGGCAAAGCCCATGGCCTGCAATTGCTTTTTCATGTAGCTAATATTGGCATAGGTCCATTCTGCTGGTGGCACTTTAGACTTGATTGCCGCATTCTCCGCAGGCATGCCGAAAGCATCCCAACCCATTGGCATCAGGACGTTATAGCCCTTCATACGCAATTGTCGAGTGAGCATATCGTTAATCGTGTAATTACGCACATGGCCCATATGCAGTTTACCACTTGGGTAGGGCAGCATAGAGCAGGCATAATACTTAGGTTTGTCCTTGCCATTCTTGTCTTTGGCAAACTCTGTTACACGATAGACGTCGCCGTCATTCCATTGTTGTTGTACGTTCTTTTCGACAACTTGTGGTTGATATTGTTCAAGCATGATTTTCTGTCAGAAAGTGGATTTTTAGGCTCAATAATTCGTAGCCAATGAAACCTATCATTATAAAGCTAATACATGATAAAAGGGGGGGAGATGCACGGGCACGAGCAAATGACAAGTTCGTTCACTGCGCATAACGATAGCACGGAACGCAGTTGGCGTGCTCGTTGAGATAGTCACTGAGCATTGGTGCCGTGCTCATAGAGATTTTTCTGAACACTGGTGCTATGCTTGTTGAAATAAGCATGGGTCACTGCTGCGTTGCTCGCTGAGATATGACTGCATCAGAAGTAGAGTGATTCTACATTAGTCAATAATACCCGCTTTCAATGCGCGATAAACAGCCGTGGTCCGGTTATTGGTATTCGTTGCTTGGTAAATCGTCCGTAGATGATAGTTAACCGTGCTTAATTGAATATCAAGGGCTTGGGCGACTTCTTCGGTTGCCAGACCATTCGCTAAGAGACGTAAAATTTCCACTTGCCGTTGGTTAAGATAGATATCTTTGACTTGTGTAAGTTGGTTCAATACGCTCGACATTTCTTTGTCTAAAGCATATTGGGTAGCAAACAGCATCTGTTTGAAGTCGAAGACACGTTCTAAGAGTTCAGGAACCGTGACAACATAATCACGTAAAAATGAGATTGATCCGCGAACGGCGTTATCAGGCGTTAAAATGGGGACCGTAACGCCAAACATCGTCGGATACGATTCTAAGAGATACATCAAGTCCTTATCTGAACGCCATGTTTGTGTATTCCAGATTAAGATCGTGGGTTTTGTGTAGACCAGTTGGTCTTGCATGGACTCAAGGGATAAGGAAGGAGTGTCTAAACTAAAGAATATGGGCAAGCCGTTCTCTTGCAGCTCTAGATTACTAATGCCGTAATACTGATCTTTCGAGTTCAAGTTTTTATAATAGAAAATGTAATTGCTAAAATTAAAACTCGAAATAGATTCTAAAATAAATTGATACTGTTGCTGCCGATCGCCTATATCAAACGGCAGCGTAGTTTCAAATGATGAGAACGTATCCATAACGAATAGAACTACTAATAGCTCCCTGTGTATATATTCTGTCGAGTTTGACAATATAACCTTAGTATAAGTGAGAACGTTTGTAAATACTTAACATAATTCATTAAGAAATGTAAATTCTTTGTGTCAAGGGGTAAGTTATATACTGAATTTTTGTATAAAATCATCCTGATTATGATAAAGCCAGATATTTAGGCAAAATAAAAACCAGCACGAAGCTGGTTTTAAGTGAAGCAATTGTTAAAAGAGCAATAATTAAAGACTAGCGTTTGGTGCCTTGCCGTTCAGTAGATAGTTAATGGTTTCGTATACGCTACGAATTTGCTCGCCGAACGGTAAGGGCTCTTTGCCACGGAAGAATAATCCCTTGCGTACATCACCATTAAAGGCGTCGGTTAAACGTTGGTCAATACAAAATTGGCCAATCTTACTGATGCCATCACGTAAACCGCAGACACTTAAACAGTTCATAGCCTGTACGCAGCGGCGTGGATCGGCTTTCGCAGAGCCTTGTAACTTGGCTTCATTGTGGAGATATTTCTTGAGGTACGGAGTGAGAACACCACGTGCAGGCAGGCCAGCTACCGACATGAATTCAACGATATCCTCTTCTTTCGCCTCAGATAAGACTTTCTTAAAGTTCATATGCGCGTCACCTTCTTGAGTGACAGCGAAAGCAGTACCAATTTGAGCGGCAGAAGCCCCCCAATCCTTAATAGCTGTTTGGATTTTCTTAAAGTTGGCCATGCCACCAGCAAGAATCAATGGAATTTTCTCACCTTCTAAGCCTAGCTGTTTAAAGACTTGCATGGTTTCCTCAATCACACGGCGGAAACTAAAGCGCTCGTTGGAGAGGTCGGTCATTGCAGGAGCTCCTAAGTGACCACCAGCGTGACTTGGATGCTCAATGACGATGGCGTCAGGCAGACGATTCTTCTTCATCCAGCGCTTGAGCACAATATTAATACCACGAGACTCTGAAAGAATAGGGATTAAGGCTACATCAGGATGGTCTTGGGTAATTTCTGGTAACTCTAAAGGCAATCCAGCACCCATCACAATGGCTTGAGCACCTGATTCGCAGGATTGTTTGATCATCGCTTCGTAGTCTTTAACGGCTTTCATGACGTTCACGGCAATCATGCCACGTCCTTCTGCTAGGGCTAAAGCTTGTTTAATTTCACGGTCTAAGGCGATGAGGTTTAAGCGATTGTATTCTGATTCGATTTTGGCTTTTTTTGATTCTTCTAGTAAGTCAGGATGTAAGTGACGTAAGTCAATACTTGCAATTGTGCCCCAAGCATTCTCGCGGGCAACGGCACTCGCTAGACTTGATGCGGAAATACCGACACCCATTCCCCCCTGGACAATAGGTAGTAATTCACGGTTTTTAATACGAAGGGGAGCATAAGGATTGTGCATGCAAAATTCATCTAATAATGGTTTACGACCGTTTATTGTAATCAGACTTTTGTAAAAATACTTTGTCTTTTGTCAAAAAATAGGGTTATTATGGCTTAACCCTATAGTTCGTAAGGGATTGTTTTTTAAGAAAAAATAAGAAAAAGGACTTGGTTTTTAAGACCAAGCCCAGTTTCTTTGCTTTACTAAATCATTGTTTTATTAAACATTGTTTAGATTAACGGTGATATGCACGCTCACCATGAGTCGTAATGTCAAGGCCTTCACGCTCAGCGTCACGTTCAACACGCAGACCACCTGATAGTGCACCTGCAATTTTTAGACCAATCACAGTGACTACCGCACTTAATACCGCAGCAATGAGCATGCCCTCAATTTGATACCACAATTGCAGAGGAATGTCAGCCAAGCTTTCAAGACCTGGGCCACCTAGCGGTTTCGCATTAAAGATACCGGTTAAGATACCGCCCACAATACCACCTATGCCATGGATACCGAACACATCAAGCGAATCATCGGCTTTAAGTAGGCGTTTAATACCATTTACACCCCATAAGCAGAAGGCAGCGGTAACAATACCAATAATCAGCGCACCTACGGGACCTACCAAACCTGCAGCAGGAGTAATACCAACTAAACCAGCGACAGCACCTGAGGCACCACCTAATAGAGAGGCTTTACCTTTAAAGATAGCTTCTAGTACAATCCAGGAAATAATCGCGCCTGCTGTGGCAATAATGGTGTTGTAGAAGGCAAGCGCAGCAGCGGTATTCGCACCTAGAGAAGAACCCGCATTAAAACCGAACCAACCCACCCATAATAGGCAAGCACCAATCATGGTCATCGGCAAGTTGTGCGGTTGCATAGGTTCATGACCGTAACCAAGACGAGGGCCAACCACATAGGCAGCGACGAGCGCAGCAACACCGGCATTAATATGCACCACAGTACCACCAGCAAAGTCCAAAGCCTCACCAAATAAGTAGCCATCCGATGCCCAAATCATATGTGCAACTGGCAAGTACGAGAAGGTGAGCCAGATGACAATGAAGATAAGTACGGCTTTAAATTTAATCCGTTCTGCAAAACCACCGACGATCAGTGCGCATGTAATCCCTGCAAAAGTCGACTGAAACGAGGCAAAAGTCAGCTCAGGAATACTGCCGGCTAATTCGAAAGTATCATTGGGAATATCATACATACCAGAGAAGAAGGCACGGCCAAGACCGCCAATGACACTTGAGCCCTCGGTAAACGCGAGCGAGTAACCATAAGCAAACCAGAGAATTAAGACTAAGGCGAAAACCCCTAAGACTTGGCTTAATACAGATAAGACGTTCTTGCTACGTACTAAGCCACCGTAGAAAAGAGCGACACCTGGGACCACCATTAATAAGACGAGGATCGTTGAGACACTGACCCATACTAAATCTGCACTGTTCATTTTGATTTCCTTAAGAATATATTATGTCCATACGCGGTGTAGCCTAGAGAGCAGACTCACCAGTTTCACCCGTGCGAATACGTACCACTTGCTCAATCGAGGTGATGAAGATTTTGCCGTCACCAATTTTCCCTGTGGAGCCTGACTGGCAGATCACTTCGATCGCTTGCTCAACCATGCTGTCGCTGATGGCGGCTTCTAGTTTGACTTTCGGCAGGAAGTCGATAGAGTATTCAGCACCACGATAGAGTTCGGTATGGCCTTTTTGGCGTCCAAAACCCTTGACCTCCGTAATGGTTAAGCCTTGAATACCAATATCGGCTAAGGCAGTGCGTACGTCTTCTAACTTAAAAGGTTTAATAATGGCGGTTAAGAGTTTCACGATTTTCCTCCGTCTGGATCGCTCAATAATTCGAAAATGCACAAACTGATTGCTTGCAGTGGGTCTTTAGCAAAACCCGTGCCAATTATTAAAAATAGGGCTTTTTTTGCGGAGAATTTTTTTGAAAAACATTTTTTACAGTGTGTTTCTCGCGCTATTTAGCTAAGAGAAGCATAGAAAATTTGAATAATCGCACTTATTCAAGGTCTCAGGCCTTAATTTGCCGTAAAAGGGCTTATTGGATACGGCAAAAGTCGCTTAACGTATATAAAGCACAACTTTAGTGCAATCAAAATTTGGGGTAGTTTTCAACTAAGCACAAAATTGGTGCATTATCGTGGGTGCATTAGTGTTAGTGCATCATCGTGGGTGATTTATTGCGGGTGATTTATTTTGCTTACAGATGATTTATTGCGCTTACCTTAGTTCCGAAAGTCATAGAGTCCCAAAAGCGTAGAGTCTCAAAAATCTAGAACAAAGAATTTTTACAAGCGTATGACAAACCGCACTTTAGATGTGCTAAGTTTTGTCCTGTCGCACATTCTTTCTATCTTAGGGTAAAACTTATATTGACTTTACGTGGAATAGGGCGCATAGTGGGCATAGATTTTCAAGTAGTTTGGCCTGATGCAGTTTTCTAGCTGGTATATATCGTTGTGGTGTTTTCTCTTGGGGGTCTTGTTCGTTGGGATTTTTAAGATCCTTTTTATTTTGTAAGTAAGAGAGTAAATATATGTCAACAGAATCTGGCATCGTAAAATGGTTTAATAACGAAAAAGGCTTTGGTTTCATCAAGCCAGCTAACGGCGGTAAAGACTTGTTCGTACATCACACTGACATCGTTGGTAGTGGTTATAAATCATTGCAAGAAAACCAAGAAGTAACCTTTGTTGTAGCTGAAGGCCAAAAAGGCCCACAAGCTAAAGAAGTTACTGCAAAAAACTAATTTTTTAACTTAAAAAATTAGTCGAGCCGTTTATCGCACTATGCGATAAGCGGTTTTTTTATGCTTATTTTCAAGCTGTTCTACTACTTTCAAGCGGATTTAAATGGCGTAAACCACTAAAAATTCGTCCTGTCTCATGAGCTTCATATTCACCCAAAGCACTGAAAATCCCCAAAACTGTTGTTTTTTGGTGTCAGTAATACTGCCTTAATCTGTTGTTTTTTTGTATCAATAAAACCATCAGATAAGTGTTGTTTTTATGACCTCTCAGAATGTTTTTTTGACATTTCAAAATGTAAAGTCTTGGAATTTTATGTAAGTAAGTCTGTGTTTTTATGCTTAAAAATGTGCCTAAACAAGTAGCGAGTACTTTGTTGGGCGTATTCGTGGTGCTCATATGTCTTGTTTGAAACCATAAATTTAATAAATAAATTCCTTGTTGCAATAGTAAATGATAATGGTTATCATTTGGCTTCTTATTAAGAGATTGTATTCAGGGAAGGAAAACAGGGAATGATAGCAAACAAGAAGTTAGGTGGTTCGACCTTGGCACCGCAATGGATGCCGAATGTCGCCGTCGCGGTCAGTGCTTTGGTGGTGACACCAGTGATTGCACAAGGCACGGAAGAAGTGGCAACTTTAGAGGCGATTAGTGCACAAACAACAAGTATTAAGCAAGATTATGCCTCGACCAATAAGTTTACCCGCCCATTAGTGGACACGCCGCAGTCCATTCAAGTGATTCCTAGTGAAGTGCTGAAAGAGCAGAATGCGCAAACTTTGGAGCAAGTATTGCGTAATGTGCCTGGGGTTACGTTCTCATCAGGTGAGGGCGGTGCTGGTTGGGGTGATATGTTCACGATTCGCGGTATGCAGGCAGAACAAGCCGTAACGGTCGATGAAGTGCGTGATTCGGCCTTAACTACACGAACCGATACCTTTAACTTAGAGAACGTGGATGTTTATAAGGGCACGGGTTCATTCGAGTCTGGAGTGGGCTCTTTTGGCGGAGGCGTGAATTTAGTCAGTAAAGCCCCCCATTTGGGCAACGCGAATGAGATAAGTTTAGGAGTCGGCACGGATGACTATCGTCGCGCGACCCTAGATATGAATCGCCAACTGAGCGATACCGTGGCTATTCGTCTCAATGCTATGGGCCATAAAAATGGTGTTGCGGGCCGTGGGCCGACCGAGATGGAGCGTTGGGGGATTGCACCGTCGATTAGTATTGGTTTAGGTACACCGACACGTGCGACCTTATCGTATTTTTATCAGAAAGATGAGAATATTCCTGATTTTGGCCTACCTGTCTCAACCCTAACGGGTAAGCGTATGGATGGTGTGGACTGGGATTTCTGGGGCGGTTATAAAAACTTCGATACAGAAGAAACCAAGACTCAACGCTTATCTTTAAAAGTTGAACATGATTTCTCTGAGCAGGCGCGCTTTAAAAATATAACCTCATGGGGTAAGACCCAGCGCTTTACTAGCTTTGCTTCAGGGGGGCGTCTGTTAAATGCCAATAAGGCGACCAAACCAGGTTACCAACCAGGCAACTATAATAATAGCGATTACTGGGGGTATTCAGGTCGTCGCACGAATAGCTTTGCGGAGAATTATCCATCAGGTTATTTTGCTGCTGCACGCTTACCGAATAATACTAATCGCTATGAAGGCAAGATTATCTCTAACCAGAGTACTTTAAATCTAGACTTCAAAACAGGTTCTTTAGAGCATAGCTTGGTGCTTGGTCTTGATCTCTACGAAGAGAGCTATCGCCGCAAACCATATTCAGTGACGGTGCCTGACTCCTCTGCGGGCCGCGAGGTGATTGATGTGCGCTCACCGAGTGAATATTGGAGTGGTCCGGTGCACACCAATACCTCAACAACTAAGAGTGGTGCGGAAGTACAGAATATTGGTGTATTCGCCTATGACAGCATCAAGCTGAATGAGCAGTGGGAGATTGCGGGTGGTTTACGCTTTGACCACTATCGCGGTAAATGGTTTGATGAGGATGGTAGCAAGTTGCCACAACGCTATAAAGATAATTTATGGTCTGGTCGCTTAGGCATTGTTTACAAGCCTGCCGCGAATGGCTCTATTTATTTATCCTATAGCCAAGCTAAGCAACCATCGATTGCCGCCATGGCTTCGCGCAGTGGCGGTGGCTCAGGCAATTCAGAGTATTCACCGGGTAAAGCATCAACCTGGGAGTTGGGAACGAAGTGGGATCTGTTTGATAATAATTTAGCCTTAACTGCGGCGATTTTCCAAACTGAGAAATCGAATCCGACCGATGTCGATGCTGAAACGCTACAGACCACACAATATGCCGGCAAGGATCGCGTACGTGGTTTTGAATTAACGGCGTCGGGCAATATCACTGAACGTTGGTCAGCTTATGCGGGGTTTAGTTACCTACATGGCAAGATTATTGAAGATCAAGAGAATCCACTGCAAGTGGGCGGTCGCTTGAAGAACGTTCCTAAGTATACCTTCAACTTATGGACTACTTACTCACCTACTGAAGACTTAGATCTCAGCCTAGGTGCGCAGTATATCGGTAAGCGTCAATTCGGTCGTGGTAATGTTAGCGAAGGTGCTAATTATGGGGGTCATGATATTACTAAGCAAGCACCATCGTATTGGGTGGCGAATGCGGCGATTAATTATCGCGTAAATAAGAATGTAGATATTCGTTTGAATGTGAACAATATCTTTGATAAGAAATACTTGTCACGCTTGACCACCTCTAGTGATGGTTTCCAACGCTATGGTGTTCCAGGTGAAGGGCGTACCTTTATTCTTGCTACCGATATTCGTTTCTAATTGATTTGATTTGCACTGTCTTTAGGGAGAGGAGACAGTGCTTTTTTTGCTAAGTTTTTTGCGCAGCGTTGAGCGAGTTTTTGGTTGAGGATTTTCCTAGGGTTTCGCAGCGGATTTACCTCTGTTTTTTGCAGAGGATTCCTCAAGGTTTGCACAAGATATATATTGAATTTTTAGTCAGAGGGCTGCAGTCGTGCTTTTACATATTTCTGATATTTTAAGTCCAGAGCAAGTGCAAACTATGCGTCAACGCTTAGTAGCGGCTAACTGGGTTGATGGCCGGCAAACGGCGGGTCATCAAGCACTTAAGGTGAAAACGAATCAACAAATCGCCGAAGACGATCCCTTAGCTCTTGAACTTGGGCAAGTTATTATTAGTCATCTAGTCCAGAATAATGTATTTACTTCAGCGGCCTTGCCCTATAAATTTTACCCACCACTTTTTAATAAATACGAAGGTGGGGGAGAATATGGGTTTCATGTGGATGGTGCGGTACGGTTTAATGCACAGACGGGGGAGCGCGTAAGAACCGATGTTTCAGGTACATTATTCTTAACAAACCCTGATGAATATCAAGGAGGTGAGTTAATTATTGATGATGTGTACGGGCAACAATCGGTTAAACTACCTGCAGGTCATTTAGTCCTATACCCTTCAACCAGCATCCATAAGGTACAGCCAGTTACTCGTGGTGCACGTATTAGTTGTTTTTTTTGGTTGCAGAGCCTCGTGCGTGAAGATGCACAACGGGCCATGTTATTCGAATTAGATCAGTCCATTCAGGAATTATCAATGAGCGTTCCAGACCATCCTCGAGTTGTTAGTTTATCGGGTATTTATCACAATTTATTACGTCGTTGGACTCACGTGTAGTTTATGTATAGAACTTTATACCAAGTGAGTCAAACCCCTGTCAGCTTTCGTATTATCGCGGCCTGTTGTGCTGCGGCTGTCGTGTCAAGCTTAGGCTATCTGAGTACAGTGCAGCTTGAACCCGCTAAGGTGGCGATTGAACAAGAGGCGGTGTATGTCTCTTTGATTGAGGAGCCGATTGCTGAGCCGCCTAAGGGTGAGCAGACTGAAGAGTTGCCAGGAGCGACGGATGTTCAAGAGGTCGAAGCACCAACTGAGCCTGAGCCAGTGGTTGAGCCTGAGCCCGTAGTTGAACCCGAACCTGAACCCGAGCCCGAACCCGTAGTTGAACCCGAGCCCTAGCCAGTCTTGGATAAAGAGCCTGATCCAGTGGATGAACCACAGCCATTGCCCGATCCTCAGGTGA